>DATAZG010000191.1:0-51607 GCA_036272155.1 Pseudonocardia sp. | reverse complement strand
CTACATCTACACCGCGTCCTTCCAGGACGAGATCAAGGCCGCCAGGGCGAGCGGGGCCGACGCCTCGCTGGCCGGGCGCGTCAACGACCTGCTGCTGCCGATCGTCAAGGGCGTCGGCTCGGAGCGGGCCTACGAGCAGCTCGCCCAGTCGCTGCAGACCCTGGGCGGCTCCGGCTACCTGCAGGACTACCCGATCGAGCAGTACATCCGCGACTCCAAGATCGACAGCCTGTACGAGGGCACCACCGCGATCCAGTCGCTGGACTTCTTCTTCCGGAAGATCGCCAAGGACCAGGGCGTGGCGCTCGCCCACGTGGCCGGCCAGATCCAGAAGTTCCTGGACGACGAGTCGGGCAACGGACGGCTCAAGGAGGAGCGCGCACTGCTGCGCACCGCCCTGGAGGACACCCAGGGCATGCTCGGCACGCTGTTCGGCTTCGCCACCGGCGCGCTGGAGGACCCGGCCTCGGTGTACAAGGTCGGCCAGCACAGTGTGCGGCTGCTGATGACCGTCGGTGACCTGCTGATCGGCTGGCTGCTGCTGCGCCAGGCGGACGTGGCCCAGAAGGCGCTCGACGCCGGGGCCTCCGTCAAGGACACCCCGTTCTACCAGGGCAAGATCGCCGCCGCGCGGTTCTTCGCGGCGACCGTGCTGCCCGAGCTGACGGCCCGGCGCAAGATCGTCGAGGCCGCCGACAACGCGCTGATGGAGCTGGACGAGGCCGCGTTCTAGGCACCTCGGTTTCGATAAGTGGCGGGTGGCCCCTCGGGGGGTTGCCCGCCACTGTCGTTCGCGGCCGCGGGATGTGCATGCGGGATGTGCGAAGTAGAGCCGGCGTATCGTTCGGCGGCGCCGCGCCTCGGCTCGGCTCGGCTCGGCTCGGCGACACTGCGCCTGCCTGGCACGTCGGCGGCCCTCAGGCAGACGCCGCACACGAGTTAGAACCCGTGTGCGGCGTCGAGAGCCGGTGTGGCGGCGCAGAGTCCCTGTGTGGCGTCCACGGCCTGTGTGCGGCGCCTCAGAACTCGTGTGCGGCCGTCAGGCGGTCAGCCCTGGGCGGCCAGTCCTGGGCCGTCAGCCGCCGCTGACCAGGACCAGGGCGGGGACCGCCAGCGCGAGCCCGACGCGTTGTACGACGCCCATCCGCTCGCCGTGCAGCAGGCGGGCGAGCAGCACGGTCGACGCCGGGTAGAGCGCCACCACCGCGCCGACCACCGCGAGCTGGCCGTGGTGCGCCGCCAGCAGGTACAGCGCGTTGGCCCCCGCGTCGAGCACGCCGCCCAGCGCGGCCAGCCGCCAGCCCGTCCCGGCCAGCAGCACGGTGCCACCCAGCGGCGCGCCGCCGACGCCACCGACGCCCGCGTTGTTCACCCCGAACTCGCCGGTACCCAGCCCACCGGTGCGCAGCGCGGCCAGCAGCGCCACCCCGGCGACCAGGCTGCCGGCCACCTTCGCGGCGGTCACCGGCCACAGCCCGGCCACCGGGTCGGCCTGCGCCAGCAGCACGAAGAAACCGCCGAAGCACAGCCCGGCGAACAGCGCCATGAGCACGCCGCGCAGCGGGCTGCCCTGCGGCCGTCCCTCCGCCGCCGGCTCACGGGGCTCGAAGGACAGCCCGACCACCACACCGGCCAGCAGCGCCAGCCCGATCCCGACCCAGGCCTGCACCGACGGCCGCTCCCCGAGCAGCGCGCCGGTGACCACGGGCACGGCGGCCGAGGTCAGCGCGGTCAGCGGGGCGACCACGTTCATCGGCCCCTCGGCCAGGCCCCGGTACAGCACCGGCACGCCGACCCCGCCGGCCAGCCCGGCCAGCAGCCCCCAGCCGAGCGCGCTGGGCAGCACGACGGCCGGGATCGCGAACATCAGCAGGCACAGAGCAATCAACCCGGCCAGCTGGGCGAGCATCGCCACCACGGCCGAAGGAACCCGTCGCGCCGCTGTGCCACCCAGGAAGTCGGATACCCCGAAAACCGTTGCGGCCATTCCGGCCAGCACAATCGGCACCGCTAAACCTCCATCAAGACACGCCCGACCTCGGCCGGGCGCTGGTACATTCTGTAAGACTCTACGTACCATCATAATGACCGTTCGAGGGTGCTGTGACCGATCGGGATGTGAGTTCGACCGTCAGCCGGGCGGTCGCGGCGAACCTGCGCGCCATGCGCGGCCGCCGCGGCTGGAGCCTCGACCAGCTCGCCCAGCGCTCCGGGGTGAGCAAGGGCGTACTCGTCGCGCTGGAGGGCGACCGGGGCAACCCCAGCCTCACCACGCTGTGCCGGCTCGCCGACGCCTTCTCGGTGTCACTGACCGAGCTGGTGGACACCCGCGGCGCGCCCGTGCTGCGCCGGGCCTCGATCGCCGAGGCCAGCACGCTGTGGCGCGGGCCGGCCGGCGGCACGGGGCAGCTGCTGCTGTCCACCGACCCGCCGCACCCGGTGGAGCTGTGGTGGTGGCGACTGGAGCCCGGTGAGGTGCGGCACAGCGAGGCGCACGCCAGCGGCACCCGGGAGGCGCTGCTGGTGATCGAGGGCGAGGTCGGGGTGGAGTCCGAGGGGCAGCTCAGCGTCGCGCCGGCCGGCACCGCGATCGCGTGGCCCGGCGACCAGCCGCACGCCTACCGCAACACCGGCGCCGAGCCGGCCCAGCTCGTCCTGATCGTCACCGTCCCGCAGTAGACCGGGACACCGCGCATCGGGACCTAGCGGATCGGGACACGGACAGGGCTCACGCGGCCGTCAACCACGCCCGACCGCCGCCGCTCGCGAACGACCGTCAACCGACCCGAGCCGCCGGTGCGGCCGCCCGCCGGCGGCCGCCCAACAGCCGAGATCAGGAACCCGCCGCCAGGTACGAGTGCAGGTGTGCGCGTTCCTCTTCGAGCTCGCCGATCCGCGCCTTGACCATGTCACCGATGCTCACGATGCCGATCAGCTTGCCGTCCACCACCACGGGGAGGTGTCGGATCCGCCGTTCGGTCATGGTGCGCATGAGGTTGTCGACCTCATCATCGGGCACACAGGTCACGACGTTGGAACTCATGATGTCCGAGACCGGGGTACTGAGCAGCTGGCCGCCCCGACCGAAGACGCAGTGCACGACATCGCGTTCGCTCACGATGCCGACCACGGCGTCCGCCGAGGTGACCACGACAGCACCGATATTGCGTCCGACCAGCAACGACAGCAGGTCTGACACCGGCGTGTCGGGACTGATCGTGACGACGTCAGCACCTTTGCTGCGCAGCACGTCGGAAATCCGGCTCATCTGCTACCTCGCTTCGCATCGAGTCGACATCCCTCTGCGAAGAGTAGGTGACCGGTACCACTAAACTAAAGGGTTCGGCCCCCGCGTTCGCCGAAGGCGTGACACAACTTGCCAGGTCGGGGCACCGCATGCCCGATTCGGCGGCCCGCCAAACGTCGGGTCAACCACCGGTTCGGCCAGCGGTTCGGCCATTGGAGCGAGCGGCGCTAGTTCGGCGGGGTGTCGGGTTGGGGCGCCGCCGCGCAGACCACGGCCGGGGACGGCTTGTAGTGCACCGTATGGGTGCTCGTCCTGGTCTGGCCGGTCGCCAGGTCGCGCATCGTCCGGGTGTCGGTCGCGGTGAACCCCTGGCCGCCGGCGCTGGGGGTGCACGGCTGGCCGGGCGGCATGGTCAGGGTCTGCGGCGGCACCGGGTTGGTCCGCGGCGAGGTGGCGGAGGTGACGTCGAAGCGCTTGGTGCCCCAGAACGTCACGGTGATGCTGGCCGGCGTCCAGGCGGTCTGGATCAGCACCCCGGTCGGCAGGTCGTTGCGGAACTTCAGGTCGATCGCGCCCTCGTAGACCGTCGCCTCGCGCGCCGCCGGGTAGCGGCTGATGTAGTAGCTGTGCTCCTGGTGCGCGACGTCGGTCATGCCGGCGAAGTAGGCCGCGTTGTACAGCGTGGTGGCCAGCTGGGAGACCCCGCCGCCGATGCCGCGCGCAGGATGGCCGTCCTCGATGATGCCGGCCGGCACGTAGCCCTGCGGCGCGTCGCGCGGGCCGGTCGCGGCGTTCAGGCTGAACGTCTCGCCCGGCTTGATGATCTGGCCGTTGATGGTCTCGGCGGCCCGCTTGATGTTCTGCCCCGAGTCGGCGGCGAACCCGCCGGTGCCGAACGTGCTGATCGAGCCCTTGATGCCGAGCGCGTTGACGGCCTCGGTGGTCAGCTTGGCCGGCTGCGGCGCGTAGATGGCGCTGACCTCGCGGTTCACCGGGCGCTTCAGGATCGTGGCCAGGCCGGTGAAGGTGGCCGGGTAGTCGATGCCGTGGCCGTCCACCGACGGCGTGACCACAGGTGTGCCGCCGACCAGGGTGACCGAGGCGTCCTTGGCCGGCTGCTCGGTCAGGATCAGCTCGGGTCGTACCGCGTCGGCCAGCTTGGGGATGTCGAGCACCGGCTTGAGGCCGCCGGCGCCGTCCGGGGTGAACGTGAGCGAGCCGGCGATCACCTGAGGGCTCAGCGCCGCCTCCCGGCCGTTGCCGAGCACCCGCACCGGGCCGGCCACCGCGGGACCGGCCAGCTCGGCGATGGTCTGGTGGATCGCGGCGTCGGTGACGTGGCCGGCCGGCTCGACGGAGACCACCGGCAGGTCGACGGCCTGCCCGGTGGTCCAGTCCCGCTTGATCTCGGCGGCCGCCGCCGGCAGGTCCAGCGCCAGCCCGGGGGACGGCTCGACGGCGGTCGGCGTGATGCCGTCGTAGCGCACCCCGCCGTCCGTCGGCTCCTTGGCGACCAGCGTGTTGATCCCGTCCAGCGCGTCACCGAGGCGGGACTCGTCGGCCACGGTCACGATGTCCACGTCCCGGTCGACGAAGAACGACGCGAGCCGGGTGAACGGGTTGAGCGGCTGGCGGGCGGCGGCGTCGATGGTGGCGCCCCAGTTCACCTGCAGCCCGGCGGCGGCGGGGGCCAGTGTGGTGCCGATGTTGCCCGCCCGGATCGGCACGTTGCGGCTCAGGTCGGGGGTCAGCTCGGCGGTCAGGGTCTGCTGCGCGGCGGACTCGGACATCCCGCCCAGTGCCACGCCGGACACGTGCACCCCGCGCGGGATGTCCCCCCGGGTGGCGGCCAGGTCGACCAGGTAGGCCAGCACGAGCGCGCCGAGCACCGCCGCCGGCACCTTCCAGTGCCGCTTCGAGGCCGCCGTCAGCCAACGCGTCAGGTCCTGCCGACCACGTGGGCAGTTCGGGCCGGTGCTGTTCGGACCCGGGCTGTTCGGGCCGGTGCTGTTCGGACCCGGCTGGCCGGTCGGTCCGGCCGGGCCCGGCTGCCCCGAGTTCGGCTGGCCGGGGTTCGGCGGACCGGGCTGGCCGGTCCGATGCCGGCCCACAGCGGGGATGATCTCCGTGGCCCGATCGGCCCAGTCGGGTTCGTTCTGCCGGTCGGGCACTGCCGCCTCTTCCCTTCACCCGTTGCCGAGGAGCCGCGAGCGCGGGCCGTGACCGGCCAGGGCCGCTACAGGTAGAGGCCGGTGCCGTCCTCGGACGGTTCGGCCGCCACCGCGTGCAGGTCGCGCTCGCGCATCACCAGGTACGTCTGGCCCTGTACCTCGAACTCGAACTGTTCCTCCGGGCTGAACAGCACCCGGTTGCCGACCTTCACCGTGCGGACGTGGTTGCCCACCCCGAAGACCTCGCCCCAGACGAGCCGCTTGGCCATCTGCGCGGTGGCCGGGATGACGATGCCGGCACTGCTGCGCCGTTCCCCGGATCCCTGCGCGACGCGCACCATCACGCGGTCGTGCAGCATCTGGATCTCGAGCTTGGCGTCCTGCACCCGCACGATGCTACGGACCTGGTCGATCGGGCCCGCCGCGCGCCCCGGTCCGCGAACGAAAGGGCCCCGCGGGGCTGCCAGGTCGGGGGTCCGACAGCGCCGCGGGGCTTACCCAGTTGTCGACAGAGCAGTGGCGGTCGTTACAGCCTCCGCGAGATCAGTCGTGATTCACCCATTCGGCGTACCAGGCTGGTTCGAAAGGATCGGTAACACCGCCGGACGGCCCTCCGGGCGCGGCCGTCCGGCCTACCTCGAAGGTCTACTCTTGCGCCAGCAGATAGCGGCCGAAATGGGGCACGGTGAACGCGATGTGGCCCCGCTGCGCGGAGAACACGAGCCCCTTCTTGAGCAGGCTGTCACGCGCCGGGGAGAGCGAGGACGGCTTGCGCGCCAGGTGCTCGGCGACCGTCGCGGTGCCGACCGGTTCGTCCTTGCCGGCTGCCAGCTCAGCCATCGCGAGCAGGTACTCCCGCTCGCCGGGGGTGGCCCGCTCGTAGCGCGAGCCGAAGAAGCCGACGGCCAGCTCCACCTCCGCCTCGGGCGCGGCCACCTGCACGTCGGCGGCGGTGATGGGGCTCGTCGGGGCCGCGTCCCAGGCCGCCTTGCCGTAGGCCTGGATGAAGTACGGGTAGCCGCCGGAGGCGAGGAACAGCGCGTCCAGGGCCTCCGGCTCGAACTTGGCGTCCTCCCAACTGGCCGGCACGCTCAGCGCGCGGTCCGCGTCCTCCCGCTCCAGCCGGTCGATCCGCAGGTACCGGAACAGCCGCTCGGAGTAGGACTTCGACGCGGACAGCACCGAGGGCAGGTGCGGCAGCCCGGCACCGACGACAACGAGAGGCGCGCGCGACTGGGACAGCTCGTGGCAGGCGGCGCACAGCGCGGACACGTCGTCCGGGCCGAGGTCCTGCATCTCGTCGATCAGTACCGCCACGCCGGCGCCGACATCCCCGGCCAGCTCGGCGACCTCGGCGAACAGCTCGACCAGGTCGATCTCCATGTCGCCGGAGTCGGCCCGGCCGCTGACCAGCGGCGCATCGATACCGGGCTGCCACCGGTCGCGCAGCTTGGCGTCGGAGGGCGCGGCCCGCAGCGCGAACGCCTTGAGCACACCGAGCACGTGCTCAACGCGGTCCGGGGCGCGGTGCCGCACGGCGAGGTCGCGCACGGCCCGGTGCAGCGCGGCGGACAGCGGCCGGCGCAGTGCGGCGTCCGGCCGCGCCTCGACCTTGCCGGCGCCCCAGCCGGCCCGGAGCGCCATCGAGCGCAGCTCGCCGAGCATCACCGTCTTGCCGACGCCACGCAGCCCCGTGAGCACCAGGCTGCGCTCCGGGCGACCTCGGGCGACGCGCTCGAGCACCACGTCGAAGGCGTCCAGCTCCCGGTCCCGGCCGGCCAGCTCGGGTGGGCGCTGGCCGGCGCCCGGGGCGAACGGATTGCGTACCGGGTCCACGGAGTAGCACAGTATCCGGGTGTATTGCCTTGATCTTAGATTTGGCTAGTTTCCGGGATACGTGTCGTCGTGGCTGGTCAGCACGGGGTGGCGGTCAGGCGGTGAACACCGGGCCGTCGAAGCGGTCGAGCACGGTGAAGTCCTCCACCGGGTCGCGGCGCAGCTTGGTGATCACCTTCACCGGGTGCCCGAGCGCCATCAGCCCGGCCACCCCGAAGCCAACCGGGATGCCGAGCAGTTCCCGCACCGCCGGCTCCTGCCTGGCCAGCACCGAGGTGAGCACGCCGCCCAGCCCCTCGTTGCGGGCGGCGAGCAGCACGTTGTGGCAGAACGGGTAGATCGAGCCGCCGCCGATGATGCTCTGGCGGTCCAGCCCGTTGTCCACGGTGGCCAGCGCGCCCAGCTCGGCGAGGATCAGCAGCAGCGCCGGCACGTGCTCCAGGTTGTCGCCGAACTCGTTGGGGGCCGGGATCTCCCTGGCGGCCGCCAGGTCGATCGCCGGGCCGGTCCAGCGGCCGTCGTCCTTGGGCGCGAACGGCACCAGCCCCTGGCGGTTGTGCTCGGTGTACTCCCGCCAGCCCAGCTGGTACAGCTCGCGGATCCGGACCCGGACCGCCGGGTCCTTCAGGATGACGACCTTCCAGCCCTGCCGGTTGCCGCCGTTCGGCGCGAACCGGGCGTTGTCCAGCATCCGGTACAGCACGGCGTCGTCGACCGGCTCCTCGGTGAAGGTCCGGGTGGCCGGGGTCGTGCGCATCGCGTCATAGAGCTCCACGTCGCGATGATGGCCCGTCCGGGATCGCTACGCTTGTCTATCGCTGTCTAGCATTCTGACTAGACAGCGGAATAGTCCGCTCGACAACTCGACCCCGGGGGTCAGCCCTCGATCACGCGGCCCTCGATGACGCGGGGCTGGCCCGGCTCGCGGTTGGGCTCGCCGGCCGGCCGCCACGGTGTCGGACCCACCGGCCCGGCACCGGGCACCACCTCGCCGTCGATCACCTGGCCGTCGCCCCGGATCCGCGCCGTGCGCAGCCCGGGAGCCTGCCGCTCCGCCTGCCGCACCAGCCACCGCCGGGCCAGCGCGCGGCTCGGCGGCAGCACCAGCAGCAGCCCGAGCACGTCACTGACCACACCCGGCACCAGGATCAGCAGCCCGGCCAGCCCGACCAGCGCGCCGTCGGTCAGCTCGGCGTGCGCCGCCCGGCCGCCCCGGACCGCGTCGGCCAGCGCCAGCGACGTGCGGGCGCCCTCCCGGCGGACCAGCCACATGCCGAGCGCGGCACCGGCCATCAGCAACAGCAACGTCCAGGCGAACCCCAGCCATGAGACCACCGCGACCAGCGCCACCAACTCGATCACGACGTACAGCCCGAACAGTCGCATCACGACCTCCTCATACTGTCCAACGCACGAGGTCGCCGCTGTGCTCCCGAGACGGCCGCCGGTCACACCGAATATTTCGAAACGACGTTATTCCACCCGGGACAAACCAGTGTTCCTGTGACATGCTGACGGTATGTCGGCGATGACTCGGTTCAGCAGGGGCGACCTGACGTTCGACGTGACCGAGGACGGTCCCGCCGACGGCGAGCTGGTGCTGCTGCTGCACGGCTTCCCCCAGCACAGCGACAGCTGGGACGCGCTGGTGCCGGCACTCACCGGGGCCGGCTACCGCACCATCCGGCCGAACCAGCGCGGCTACTCGCGCGGCGCCCGCCCGCGCGGCCGGCGGGCCTACCGGATCACCGAGCTGGTGGCCGACGCGGCGGCGCTGATCGACCACTACGGCGGCTCGGCACACGTCGTCGGGCACGACTGGGGCGCCGCGGTGGCCTGGTCGCTGGCCACCGAGCACCCTGATCGGGTGCGCAGCCTGACGGCGCTCTCGGTGCCGCACCCCGGCGCCTTCCTGCGCTCGATGCTGAACAGCAGCCAGGGGCTCAAATCCTGGTACATCCTGTTCTTCCAGCTGCCGTGGCTGCCGGAGCGGCTACTGCGCAGCCAGCTCGTGCCGGCACTGCGGCGCACCGGCCAGTCCGCCGAAGCCGCCCGCCGGGACGTGGCGGGGTTCGCCGAGCCGGGTGCCATGACGGCCGCCCTGAACTGGTACCGGGCCATGTTCCTGCTCGACCCGCGCAGCGCCGGTGAGCCGGTGAGCCGCCCGACGCTGTTCATCTGGTCGGACGGCGACACCGCGCTCGGCCGGCGCGGCGCCGAGGACACGGCGAAGTACGTCCAGGGGCCGTACCAGTTCGAGGTGCTACCCGGGGTCAGCCACTGGATCCCCGACGAAGCCCCGGACCAGCTCGCCACGCTGCTGTTGGCGCACCTCAAGCGCTGGCCGGCCGAGTAGCGCCCGAGCGGACCGCCCGGGTCGCACCACGCCGGTCGGGCAGCAGCAGGGTCGCCGCGCCGGCGACCATCACCGCCGCGGTGGCGCCGTGCACCCCGAAGGCGGTGGCCGGCGAACCGCCGCTGGCCAGCACGATGGCGGCGTCGCCGACCGGGATCACCGCCTCGGCGAGCAGCCCGATGCCCACCATCCGGGGCTGCCGGGTGGCCAGCAGCGCGAGCACCACCAGCCCGGACGTGACGTCCCGGATGCCCTTGACCCGCAGGAACGGGTCGGCATCCCGCGGCGGCGACGGGACCCCGAAGGTGGCGGCGATCGACTCCGGTTCCATCAGGTAGCGCGCGCCGATCCAGATGATCCCGAGGCTGACCACACCTGCGACCGCGTAGCCGAACTTTCGCATGCCCACTCCTTTGTCTAGCGTTGCTAGTACCTCTAGCGATGCTAAGTAGAGCACTGCTCGATTGTCTAGCGCTGCTAGAATTTCCCCCATGCCCCAGCAACGGCGGGACCGCCAGCGCGCCGAGCGACACCGGCTGATCCTGGCGACCGCGCGGCAGATCGCCGAGACGGAGGGCTGGGACGCGGTCACCACCCGCCGGCTGGCCGAGGCGATCGAGTACAGCCAGCCCGTGCTGTACAGCCACTTCGCCGGCAAGGACGAGATCGTCGCGGCGGTCGCGCTGGACGGCTTCGCCGAGCTCACCGAGTCGCTGCGGGCGCGGGTGGCCGCCGGATCTGACACCGCCGGATCTCACACCGCCGGATCTGATGCCGCGGGCCGGGTCGGCGCGGTGGCGAGGGCCTACCTCGACTTCGCCGCCGCGCACCCGGCGGTGTACGCGGCGATGTTCACGCTGCACACCGCACTGACCTTCGCCACGCCGCAGTCACCCGAGCCGCTGCGGGACGCGTTCGGTGTGCTCCGCGACTGCCTTACTCAGGGCGGCACAGACAGCGGCACCGAGGGTGCCGGCCAGGCCGACCTCGAGTCCCGCACCGAGCTGTTCTGGGCCGCGCTGCACGGGCTGGCCACCCTCACCGCCGGCCGGCGCCTGCGCACCGAGCACGCCGACGAGCGGCTGGACCTGCTCGTGGCCCGGTTCGCCTGACCGGCGGGGCGCACGGTCGCCGCGGCTCGTGAGTGGCGAGTGGCCCTGGGAGACCACTCGCCACTCACGGGGCGGGACAGCTCAGTAGGTGAGGGCCAGGCCGGGGTCGGCGAGCAGCGCGCCCACGTCGGCCAGGAAGCGGGACCCCTGCTCACCGTCCACCACGCGGTGGTCGAACGACAGTGCGAGCTGGCAGACCGTGCGCACGGCCAGCTGCCCGTCGACCACCCACGGGGCCTGCTTCACCGCGCCGAGCGCCAGGATCGCCGACTCGCCGGGGTTCAGGATCGGCGTACCGGTGTCCACGCCCAACACCCCGACGTTGGTGATGGTGAACGTGCCGCCGACCATGTCCGCCGGCGGGGTCTTGCCGGCCCGCGCGGTGACCGTGAGCGCGCCGAGCGCCTCGGCCAGCTCACGCAGCGACAGGGCATCCGCGTCCCGGATCTTCGGCACCACCAGGCCGCGCGGGGTGGCCGCCGCGATGCCCAGCTGCACGCGGTCGTAGTAGACGATCTCCTGTGCGGCCTCGTCCCAGCTCGCGTTGACCTCCGGGGTGCGCCGGGCGGCCAGGCAGACCGCCTTCGCGGCGAACGCCAGCGGGCTCAGCTTGATGTCCCGGAACGCCGCCGACGCCCGCAGCCGGTCCCGCAGCTCGATCATCGGCGTGACGTCGACGGCCAGGAACTCGGTGACGTGCGGCGCGGTGAACGCGCTGCTCACCATGGCCGCCGCGGTCGCCTTGCGGACCCCCTTGATCGGCACCCGGCGCTCGCCCCCGGTGCCGGTGGCCGGCGGTGCCTCGGCCGTGCCGTTGGTACCGGACTCGCCGCCGAGGCGCACATCGTCCCGGGTGATCACGCCGTTCGGCCCGCTGCCGGTGACGGCGCCGAGGTCGATACCCAGCTCCTTGGCCAGCTTGCGGACCGGTGGTTTGGCCAGCGGCACGGTGGTCCGGGTCGAGCTCTGGGGCGAGGGCGGCGCGGCGGCCTGATCGAATCCCCGACTCACCCTGACGGAATCCCCGACTCGCGGGGAAGTGGGGGCGGCGGTGACAGACGGGGCGGCGGCGGACGGGGCGGTGGCGACGCCGGGGGTCGGGGCGGACTTGCGGGCGCGGCGGGTGACCGAGCCCGGTTTGGGGCCGTAGCCGACCAGGTTGGCGATGCGGCCGTCCACCCCGGGCTCGCCGATCTTCGCGCCCGCCGGCTCGGCGGCCGCCGGAGCAGCGGCGGGCACCGGTTCGGCGGGAGGCGGAGCGTCGGCCGGGTCATCGGTTGGGTCATCGGCTGGGTCATCGGCACTGTCGCTGATCGCGATGATCGGGGTGCCGACCTCGACGGTCACCCCGGGCTCGGCCAGCAGCGCGGCGACGGTGCCGGCGTACGGCGAGGGCAGCTCCACCGCCGCCTTGGCCGTCTCGATCTCCACGATGATCTGGTTGACCGTGACCACATCGCCCACCGCGACGTGCCAGGACAGGATCTCCGCCTCGGTCAGCCCCTCGCCGACGTCCGGCATGTTGAACACCTGACGCATCCCGGTCACCAGGCCAGCGAGCGGTCGACGGCGTCCAGCACCCGGTCCAGGTCGGGCAGGAACTCGTCCTCGCACTTGGACGGCGGGTACGGGGTGTCGAAGCCGGTCACCCGCAGCACCGGGGCCTCCAGCGAGTAGAAGCAGTCCTGCTGCACCTTCGCGGCGACCTCGGCGGCCACCGAAACCTCCGACGCCGCTTCGGCCACGACCACCAGCCGCCCGGTCCGGCGCACGGACTCGTACACCGGGGCGAGGTCCAGCGGGGACAGCGTGCGCAGGTCGATCACCTCGAGCTCGCGGCCGTCCGCGCGGGCGGCCTCGGCGGCGTCCAGGCAGGTACGCACCATGGGGCCGTAGGTGGCCAGCGTGACCGCCGACCCGGCGCGCAGCACCCGCGAGCTGAACAGCGGCTGCGGCGCGACGTCGTAGTCGATCTCGGCCTTCTCCCAGTACCGCCGCTTCGGCTCGAAGAAGATCACCGGATCGTCCGACTCGATGGCCTGCTGGATCATCCAGTAGGCGTCCACCGGGTTGCCGCACGCGACGACCTTGAGGCCGGCGATGTGTGCGAACAGCGCCTCCGGGGACTCCGAGTGGTGCTCGACCGCGCCGATCCCACCGCCGAACGGGATGCGCACCACGACCGGCATCGGCACGCGCCCCTGCGAGCGGTAGCGCAGCTTCGCCAGCTGGGACACGATCTGGTCGTACCCGGGGAAGACGAAGCCGTCGAACTGGATCTCGCAGACCGGCCGGAACCCCCGGATGGCCAGGCCGACCGCGGTGCCGATGATCCCCGACTCGGCCAGCGGGGTGTCCAGCACCCGCTGCTCGCCGAAGTCCTTCTGCAGCCCGTCGGTGATCCGGAAGACGCCGCCCAGCTTGCCGACGTCCTCCCCCATCACCAGGACCTTCGGGTCGCGCTCCATGGCCGCGCGCAGGCCGTTGTTGAGTGCTTTCGCCATCGTCACGGTGGCCATGGCTCAGGCCCCTTCGGTGCTGCTACTCGAACCCGCAAGCGATTCTTCGGTGCTGCTACTCGAACCCGCAAGCGGTTCATCGAACGAGGAGTGGTAAGCCAGGTAGTCGTCCCGCTGCTGGTCCCAGACCGGGGAGGACTCCGCGTAGACCTCGGAGAAGATTCGCCCCGGGCCCGGTTCCGGCATGTTCTGGCAGTGCAGGCGCAGCCGGGCGGCCAGCTCGTCCGACTCCGCGCTGATCCCGTCGAAGAAGTCCTGGCCGACCTCGTGCTCGCGGACCAGGTTCACCCGCAGCCGCTCGATCGGGTCCTTCAGCTTCCACAGCTCCAGCTCGTCGGCGAGCCGGTAGCGGGAGGGGTCGTCGGAGGTGGTGTGCGCGTCCATCCGGTAGGTGAACGCCTCGATCAGCACCGGGCCGTTGCCCGTGCGGCACTCGTCCAGCGCCCAGCGGGTGACCGCGAGCGTGGCCAGCACGTCGTTGCCGTCCACCCGGATGCCGGGGAAGCCGTAGCCCTGGGCGCGGCGGTACAGCGGCACGCGGGTCTGCCGCTCCAGCGGCTCGGAGATGGCCCACTGGTTGTTCTGGCAGAAGAACACGACCGGCGCGTCGTACACCGCCGACCAGACGAAGCCCTCGTGCACGTCGCCCTGCGAGGTGGCGCCGTCGCCGAAGTAGCAGATCGTCGCCTCGCCGTTCGCGTCGCCGACCTTGCCCTCGAAGCGCTGGCCCATGGCGTAACCGGTGGCGTTCAGGCACTGGTTACCGATCACGATGGTGTAGAGGTGGAAGCCGACCTCGGCCGGGTCCCAGCTGCCGTGGTCGGTACCCCGGAAGATGCCGAGCAGCTCCGTCGGGTCGATCCCCCGGGCCCAGGCGACGCCGTGCTCGCGGTAGCTGGGGAACGCCATGTCGCGGTCCTTCAGCGCGCGGCCGGAGCCGATCTGGGCGGCCTCCTGGCCGAGCAGCGGCACCCAGATCCCGAGCTGGCCCTGCCGCTGCAGCGCGTTGGCCTCCCGGTCCACCCGGCGGACCAGCACCATGTCGCGATACAGCGCCTGCAGGTGGTCGACGCCGATGTCGTCCAGGTAGTGGTCGAACCGGGGCTCGGCCACGCGCACCCCTTCCGGGGTGAGCACCTGGACCAGGTCGACGCCACCCGCGTCAGTGGCGTGCAGACCGGCGATGACCTGCTGTGGGGTGGGCTCAGGCTCGACAAAACCGGGCCACGACGGCATGGCGACTCCTCGGCTCAGGTCCCCCGGGCCGCTTGTGGCGGCACGGGGCACGTCGGCAGCGAACCGACCGGCGACCCGGTCAGGGCGCCGGCCGCCCATCGTCACGACGGGCTCGCTACCGACATCGTGGCATGGGCCGGGCCACCCGGCATCGGCCGCGCGGCGTCACCCCGGTGTGAGCGCTGTGCACAACAGCCGCCGAGCGGGGTCAGCCCCGCTTGTACGGGGTCGGGCGGGCGGCCCCCGGGTCGGTCGGGGTGATCACGGCCTGCGCGATGATCGGCGGCTCCGGGGCCGCGAAGCCCCCGAGGTCGGCCAGCTTGCGCTTCACCGACTCGATCTGCCCGTGGTACTTGCCGCTGGTGCGCTGGTCGGCGAAGGACGCGGCCTTCTCGGCGAGTTCGCGGGCCTTCTCCGGGTTCTTCTGGGCGTAGCGGCGCGCGGCCTCGGCTGCAACTCCAAGTGCGGCCAGCTTCCGGATCAACGACATGGCGAGTCCCTTCTGCTGTCGGCCTGACAACGTATCGAACCACTCTCAAGGTTCCGGCGTGCGGACCGGCGTATGTGGCAGGCATCGCTTAGCCTCACACGCTGTGACCCGCTTCACCTCCCTCGGCAGCATCGCGCTGCTCGCCGTCGCCGCCGTCTGGCTGTCCATCGATGTCAGCCCGTGGTGGTGGCTGGCCGCCGTGCCACTGCTCGCGCTCACCGGGCTCGGCTTCTACGACCTGCTGCAGCGCGGCCACTCCATCCTCCGCAACTACCCGATCGTCGGGCACCTGCGGTTCCTGCTGGAGGAGATGCGGCCGGAGATCCAGCAGTACTTCATCGAGCGCAACACCGACGGCCGCCCGTACGACCGGGAGGTCCGCTCGCTGGTCTACCAGCGCGCCAAGGGCACCGAGGCCGAGCAGCCGTTCGGCACCGAGCGCGAGGTGTACGAGATCGGCTACGAGCACTTCGTGCACGCCATGTGCCCGCTGCCGACGCCGGAGCAGCCGCCGAGGGTGCGGATCGGCGGCCCGGACTGCCGCCAGCCCTACGACATGGCGCTGCTCAACGTGTCCGCGATGTCGTTCGGCTCGCTGTCGTCCAACGCGATCCTGGCGCTGAACACCGGGGCGGCGCGAGGGGGCTTCGCGCACGACACCGGCGAGGGCGGGCTGTCGGACTACCACCTGCGCCCCGGGGGCGACCTGGTCTGGGAGATCGGCACCGGGTACTTCGGCTGCCGCACCGACGACGGCGGCTTCGACGAGGCGAAGTTCGCCGCGAAGGTCGCCAACCCGGCGGTGCGCTGCGTGTCGCTGAAGCTGTCCCAGGGCGCCAAGCCCGGGCTCGGCGGAGTGCTGCCGGGGCCGAAGGTGAACGCCGAGATCGCGCGGGTCCGGGGCGTGCCGCAGGGCGTCACGGTGATCTCGCCGCCGGCGCACCGGGTGTTCTCGACACCGGTCGGGCTGATCGAGTTCATCGCCCGGCTCCGGGAGCTCTCGGACGGCAAGCCGGTCGGCTTCAAGCTGTGCGTCGGCTCCCGGCGCGACGTGCTCGCGGTGTGCAAGGCGATGCTCGAGGTCGGCACCACCCCGGACTTCATCATCGTGGACGGCTCCGAGGGCGGCACCGGTGCGGCCCCGCTGGAGTTCCTCGACCACATCGGCACGCCACTGACCGAGGGCCTGATCACGGTGCACAACGCGCTGGTCGGGACCGGGCTGCGGGACCGGATCAAGCTCGGCGCCTCCGGCAAGGTGTCCAGCGGCGCGGACATCGTGAAGCGGCTGATCCAGGGCGCGGACTACACCAACGCGGCGCGGGCGATGATGTTCGCGGTCGGCTGCATCCAGTCGCAGAGGTGTCACACCAACCAGTGCCCGGTCGGGGTCGCCACCCAGGACAGCCGGCTGGCCCGAGGGCTGGACGTGCCCGACAAGTCCGCGCGGGTGGAGCAGTTCCAGCGGGCCACGGTGCGCAGCGCCACCCAGATCATGGCGTCGATGGGCGTGCACAACCCCGCCGAGCTGCACCCGCACATGCTGCGCCGCCGGATCACCCCCACCGAGATGCGCAGCTACGCCGAGCTGTACGAGTGGCTGCGCCCCGGCGAGCTGCTCGCCGAGCCGCCGGAGGGCTGGGTGGCCGACTGGAAGGCCGCCGCCCCCGCCTCCTTCACCGCGTGACCTGACTGGACCACACTCACTACTGCCACACCGTTGGGCCAACTGGGCTACACATTCGTAACCTGGCATCGGTTCGGCGACTGATCGAGTCAAACGCTTACCGCAAACGGGGTGGGTTTGGCACGATGCGGTGATTCTGAGCTGACCCTGAGGAGATGATCGTGATCCGCCGATCTCGTTCCCGCACACTCGCTGTGCTCGGCATGACGGCGTCGGTGCTGCTGGTGACCGCCTGCGGCGCGGGCGGCAGTGGTGCCCCGAGCTCCGGGGGTGGTGCGGCCGCCTCGGAGGCCCCGGCGGTCAGCAAGGACGACGCGCTGGCGAAGCTGGTCCCGCCGAGCGTCTCGGCCGACGGCAAGCTGGTCATCGGCAGCGACGCGTCGTACCCGCCCAACGAGTTCTACGACGCCGACGGCCAGACCTTCATCGGCATGGACGTCGACCTCGGCAAGGCCATCGCGCAGAAGCTCGGGCTCACCGCCGAGTTCCAGAACAGCGCGTTCGGCGCCATCCTGCTCGGCATCGGGTCGGACAAGTACGAGCTGGGCATGTCGTCCTTCACGATCAACGCCGAGCGTGAGAAGTCCGTCGACATGGTGAGCTACTTCAACGCCGGCACCAAGGCCGCCGTGCTGAAGGGCAACCCGGACAACGTCAACCTGGACGACCTGTGCGGCAAGGCCGTCGGCACGCAGAAGGACACCGTGCAGGAGGAGGACGTCAACGCGCGCAACAAGAAGTGCCAGGCCGAGGGCAAGCCGCCCATCGCGCTCACCGCGCTGCAGGCCCAGACCGACGTGACCCTGGCGCTGACCTCCAAGCGGATCGTGGCCATGCTGGCCGACTCGCCGGTGGTGAACTACGCGGTGATCCAGACCAATGGCCAGCTCGAGCAGCTGGGCAACCAGTACGAGGCCGCGCCGTACGGCATCGCGCTGAAGAAGGGCCAGGGCGACTTCACCAAGGCGGTGCAGGGCGCGGTGCAGGCCCTGGTCGACGACGGCACCTACGGCAAGATCGTGACCAAGTGGAACGGCGCGAGCGGCGGCGACAGCGCGGTCAAGACCGCGCAGATCAACCCCGACACCGGTCAGTGAGGTCAAGGTGACAGCACAGTGACAGCGGAGACCGACCCGCTGCCGCCGGTCGGCGCGGCGCCCAGTACGGCCGCGCCGATCAAGGCGGTGCCGGTACGCCACCCGGGCCGCTGGGTCGCGGTGGTGGTGCTCGCGGTGCTGGCCGCGATGCTGGTGAACGCGATCTTCACCAACCCCCGGTTCAACTGGCCGGTGGTCGGCGAGTTCGCCTTCTCCAGCGTCGTGCTCGGCGGGCTGCGGAACACCCTGATCCTGACCGCGCTGGCGATGGCGATCGGCGCCGTCGGCGGCCTGCTGCTGGCCGTCATGCGGCTGTCCCCGAACCCGGTGCTGACCGGGGTGGCCGGCGGCTACATCTGGTTCTTCCGGGGCACCCCGGTGATCACGCAGCTGGTGTTCTGGAACTTCCTGGCCAGCCTGTTCCCGACGCTCGGGCTGGGCATCCCGTTCGGCCCCGAGTTCATCACGTTCGACACGAACAAGCTCATCGTGCAGTTCACCGCGTGCCTGCTCGGGCTCGGGCTGAACGAGGCCGCCTACATGGCCGAGATCGTCCGGGGCGGCATCAACTCGGTGGACCACGGCCAGACCGAGGCGGCCAGCGCGCTGGGCATGTCCCGGCCGCAGGCGCTGCGCCGGGTGGTGCTACCGCAGGCCATGAAGGTGATCATCCCGCCGACCGGCAACGAGACCATCTCGATGCTGAAGACCACCTCGCTCGTCGTGGTCGTCGGCTACTTCGAGCTGCAGACCGCCGTGCAGTCGATCTACTCGCGCAACTTCCAGGCCGTGCCGCTGCTGATCGTGGCCGCGCTCTGGTACCTGGTGCTGACCTCCGTGCTCTCGATCGGTCAGGTGTACCTGGAGCGGTACTACGGTCGAGGCAGTGGCCACCCGAGCGCGCAGGCCGACCGCACGCGGTTCGGGTTCGGTTCGATCTTCGGCCGGGGGAGAGGCGACGTCACGTGAGCACCAGCGTCCTGGGGGACGGCACGCCTGAGGCCGGCGTGCCGGGTGGCGATGCGCGGCCGATGGTCAAGGCCGAGCAGGTGTGCAAGAACTTCGGCTCGAACCAGGTGCTGCGCGGCATCGACCTGGTGGTCCAGCCGCGCGAGGTGATGTGCATCATCGGTCCGTCCGGCTCGGGCAAGTCGACGTTCCTGCGCTGCATCAACCACCTGGACAAGGTCAGCGCGGGGCGGCTCTGGGTGGACGGGCAGCTCGTCGGCTACCGCGAGCACGGCGGCAAGCTGCACGAGCTGCGCGAGTCCGAGGTGGCGCGGCAGCGCCGGGACATCGGCATGGTGTTCCAGCGGTTCAACCTGTTCCCACACCGGACGGCGTCCGAGAACATCATGGAAGCGCCGATGACCGTGCGCGGCGAGTCCCGCTCGGCCGCCCGCGCCCAGGCCGGTGAGCTGCTGGAACGGGTCGGGCTCGGCGACAAGCTGGACGCCTACCCGGCCTCGCTGTCCGGCGGCCAGCAGCAGCGGGTGGCCATCGCGCGGGCGCTGGCCATGCAGCCGAAGCTCATGCTGTTCGACGAGCCGACCTCGGCGCTGGACCCGGAGCTCGTCGGCGATGTGCTCGCCGTGATGCGCCAGCTCGCCGAGGACGGCATGACCATGATCGTGGTTACGCACGAGATGGGCTTCGCGCGCGAGGTCGGCGACTCGCTGGTGTTCATGGACGGCGGCGTCGTCGTGGAGGCCGGCAAACCCCGCGACGTGATCACAAACCCGGCGCACCAGCGCACGCAGACGTTCCTGTCGAAGGTGCTGTAGGTAGGCCGCGGCTCGGTGATCGGGGCGGCGGAGGTCAGCGGGGGAGGCGGCCCATCAGGAAGAACTCGGGGTTGGGGCGCAGCGCGGTCAGGTGGGCGAGCCGGTTGGACATCGCGAACAGCGCGGTGATCGAGCCGACGTCCCAGATCTCGTCCTCGGTCAGCCCCGCCTCCCGGGCGGCGTCGAGGTCCTCCTCGCGGAGGCTGGCCGAGTCGGTGGCGATCTGCAGCGCGAGGTCCACGATGGCCCGCTGCCGGGGCTCCAGCACGACGCCGTAGGGGTTCGCGGCGACGTGGTCGGCCAGCTCCGGGTCCTTGGCGCGCACCCGCAGGATCGCCCCGTGCGCCACCACGCAGTACGTGCAGTGGTTCGCCCCCGAGGTGGCCACCACGATCAGCTCGCGCTCGGCGGCGGACAACGTGGGCTCACCGCTGTCGCTCGGCGTCATCAGCGCATCGTGGTAGTCCAGGAACGCGCGCAGCTCCGCCGGCCGCCGCCCCAGTGCCCGGAAGATGTTCGGCACGAACCCCGACTTCTCCGCGATCGCCTCGATCCGCTGCCGCAGGTCGTCCGGCAGGTCGACGGGCTCGACGACACCGAAACGGCTCACCGGGCGGTCGGTCTCAGGCGCACTCATGCCCCGAACCTACTGCGGTGGCGGCGAACCCGGCCACCACACAGACCACCGCACCTCCCGCTGTGCCGGTCTCGGCACCGACCGCCGTGCCGGTCACCGCCGTCACCCGGCTCGACACTCCCAGTCAGCGGGATGGTCGATCGCATCGGGCGCGCGTTCGAGGGATCATGGCCGGGTGGCCGTGCCCAAGGAGTACCAGGCGTTGTTCAGCCGCTGGTGCGCCGATCGCGTTCCTGGGCACGCTCGTGCCAGTCTGCAGATCGGCTACACCATCCACGGTGACAGTGTCACCATCGTGGAGCGGCACCCCCCGGCCTTCCCCGAGCTGAGCTCGGCGTGGAGCACGGCGCACATCGCCCAGCTGCGCTACAACGACCCCGAGCAAGGCCTGTGGCGGATCTACCGGCGGGTCGGTGACAAGTGGGAGCGCTACGACCACTCGCCGGCGACCATGCCGGAGCCACTGCTCGCCGAGATCGTCGACGACACGCACTCGGTGTTCTGGGGCTGACCGCCGAGACCGGCGGTCAGCCCCAGACTCCGGACGCTAGGCGCCGGCCCGCTGGTTGTCGGTGGCGCGGTCACCGCTCGGTTCGACGGCGCGGGCCACGATGCCCAGCGGCAGCACCACGTACTCCGTCTCGACCTCCGGCGCCTCGGTCGACTCCGCTGCCGGCTCGGGGGTCGGGCGGCCCCGCTTGTTGGCCGGGTCGGCCTCCTGCGCGGGTGCCTCCCGTTGCGCCGGCACGGTGAACGGCAGCGTCGGCCCGTCCACCTTGTCCCGACCCCTGTCCCCGGCCTTGTGCTCGCCGTCAGTGCCTCGGTCGGCGGTCGCCGCGCGCCTGCCGTCGGCGCCGCGATCGTCGTCGCTGTCCTGGCTGTCCGGGCCCTCCGACCGCTGCGCGGGTACCACCGCCCGTGAGGCCGACCCGGCGGCGGGCTCAACGTCTGCCGGCTCGGCATCGGCCCGAGCAGCGTGTGCCGGCGCGGGGTCGGCCGGCTCCTCGTCCGGCAGCGGCGGCGCCGGTACCTCGTTCACCCCGGCGGGCGGTGCGGGCATCTCCACGTAGGCCACCGGGGCGGGTGGCGCGGCCGGGACGGCCTCGACCACCGGCTCCTCGGGCGCCGCGGCGCCGTCCCCGCCGGCCACGATCACCGGCACACCGGCGCGGCGCAGCGTGGTCAGCACGGTGTCGTCGGCGCCGGGGGGACCGGGCGGCGGCGTGCCGGCGAACCCGGCGGACACCGCAAGCAACCGAGGCGCGGCGGCCGCCACGAGCAGGTTCTCCGTGCCCAACGAACCGGCGCCGAGCAGCAGCACCAGGTCGGCGGTGTCGGCCTCGGGCAGCTCGTCGAGCAGCTCGTCGAGCGGCACGAACCGGGCCGTGCCCTGGGTGAACCGCTGTGGGCTGGACTGCTCCCACAACTCGGCCAGCCCGGGCACCGCCGAGCGCAGCCGGCCCAGCAGCTCGACCTGGCGTTGTTGGTCGGCGCACTCCCGGCGGGCGGCGGCCAGCACCGCGAGCGCGTCCAGGTAGGCGGGCAGGCTCCGGGCGTGCAGTGCGGACAGCAGCACGCCGAACTCCGGCGCGGCGTCCGACGGCGGTATCGACCGCTCCAGCCGGTCGGCCAGCCGGGCGAGCTGGCCCCGGGCCGTGGCCATCGCCGACGCGCCACCGGACTCCACGATGGTCCGCGCGACATGCTCGGTGGTGGCCAGGTCGGGCACCGTCACCGGGCTGTCGGGGTGGATGAACAACACCTCGTGGCGCAGGTGCTCGGCGGCTCTGGCGGCCTCTTCGATGCGGTCCAGCTGGCGGTTCAGCTCGACGACGCTCGGCACGTTCCGGGGCTCGGGGATCCGCAACCGCCGGCACTGCTCGCCGATCAGGTCCATCGCGTCGATCAGCTCGACGAAGGCCAGCGCCTGGTGCAGCACCGTGGTGTCCTTCAGCGACGCCCCGTCCAGCCGCAGGTGCCGCAGCACAGGTTGCACGGCGCGCTGCTGCGCGGAGCGGAAGTAGACCCGCGCCCGGCCGCCGCCGTCCAGGTACCGGACGTAGCTGCGCAGCTGCTCGATGGCGTCCGGTGGCAGCGTGCCGACGACGGCCATCTGGTCACCGGCGTCGCGCAGCTTGTCGGCGGAGAGCACGACGTCGGTGGTGTGCCGCAGCAGCGCGTCGAACTCCTCGCGGTCCGTGCCGAACAGGACCCGGTCCAGCAGCGCCCTGGTCCATGCGGCGTCGCGGGACGGGTCCATCGCGTGCAGCGTGTCCGTGCAGCGCCGCGCCGTCTCCAGCAGCGCTGATAATCGGTCCTCGTGCAGCCCGCCGAGCAGCTCGGGCAGCAGGTCCACGGTGTCCCGGGGCGGGTAGCCCTTGCCGCCGGCCGCCCGGCACAGCGCCGCCACCCGATCGGCGTCGGGCACCACGTTCGGGTGAGGCAGGGTCTGCCGCAGCCTCATCCGCCGGCTGGGCGTCGCGGTCACCAGCAGTGACCGCAGCTCGCGCAGCTCGGCGTCGGACAGCGGCGGCGGGGAGTCCAGGCAGACGCCGTGCAGCGACTCCGGCAGGGCCGCCCGCACGGCCGCGAGCGCCGCCGGGTCACTGCCGCTGACCAGCACCCGCTTACCGTCCACCAGCACCGCGGCCAGGTTCTCCGCGACGTGGGCCGGGTCCGGCGCGTCCAGCACCGCGCACGGGTACCGCCGCACCACATCCACCAGTTCGTCCGGCTCGCCGGCCGGCACGCGCTGCGCCGGTACGGGGGCCGTGGCCGGGGCCAGCACCTCGGACAGCCGGTACAGCCCGATCGGGGTCTCCCCGGCCGAGCTGCGCCGCCGGATCTCCGTCGCGGCATGCGCCGGCGCGCCGTCTTCGGCGGCATGCGCGGTCAAATCCGCGACGAGTCCCTCAGCTGGGTCCTCGGTGAGGTCGGCGTGTTCCGACGCTCCCAGATCCAACACAGTGGTCACCTCCGGCTGGCCAGGGCAGGCCCGCGACTGCGGTCACATCATGTATCGGACGAACGCACAAAACGTTCCACCGTTCAGCCCAATATTTTCTCGGAGGTAACTCTATGCGTTCGTTAATGGATCACTGACCCGGCCTCCACCGGCTTGATTCGATCACTTCCCTCGTCAGTGTGATAATCCGATGGAGTGGTCTGATCCTCCCCGTTCGAGGCGGAGGTGGGCCGCAGGATGAGTGTGGCGACCACCGCGACCACCAGGTTCACCACGAGCGCGACGAAGCCGACGTAGATCTGCACCTTGGAGCCGGCGAACGGGTGCAGGCCGAACAGGTCGAGCTTGTCCAGGGTCAGCGCCGAGCCGCCGAAGTGCAGGCGCTTGGCCGCCGGGTTCGGGATCTGGTAGAGCAGGTAGAGGCCGTAGCCCATGCCGGCCACCCAGCCCGCGATGAGCGCCCAGCGGTGCAGCCAGCGGGTGTAGAGCGCGATGGCCACCGCCGGCAGGGTCTGCAGGATGATCACGCCGCCGATCAGCTGCAGGTCGATGGAGAACTGCGGGTCGACGAGCACGATGAACAGCACCGCGCCCACCTTGACCACGAGCGAGGCGAGCTTCGCCTGCTTGGCCTCCTGGGCCGGCGTGGCGCCGCGGTGCAGGTACTCCTTGTAGATGTTGCGGGTCCACAGGTTGGCCGCCGCGATGGACATGATCGCCGCCGGCACCAGCGCGCCGATACCGATCGCGGCGAACGCGATGCCGGCGAACCAGGAGCCGAACTGGTTCTGGAACAGCACGGTGATCACCGTGTTGGTGTCCGGCCGGCCCGTCGCGTTGTTCGTGATCGGCTTGACCCCGGCCGCGATGGCCACGTAGCCGAGCAGCGCGAGCAGGCCCAGCAGCAGCGAGTAGGCCGGCAGCGCGACCATGTTGCGCTTGAGCACCACGCGGCCCCGGGAGGCCAGCACGCCGGTCACCGAGTGCGGGTAGAGGAACAGCGCCAGCGCCGAGCCGAGCGCCAGGGTGACGTACTGCAGCTGGTTGTTGCCGGTCAGCAGGATGGAACCCATCGGGGCGCCGGTGCTCGGGTTGGGCTGGGCCAGCTTCGCGGACGAGACGTCGAAGATGTGCGACCAGCCACCCAGCTTGGCCGGCAGGTAGAACACCGCGACCAGGATCACCAGGTAGATCAGGATGTCCTTGACGAAGGCGATCAGCGCGGGCGCGCGCAGGCCGGACTGGTAGGTGTAGAGCGCCAGGATGACAAACGCGACGAACAGCGGCAGGTGCCCGGCCAGCCCGGAGCCGTTGAGCCCCATCGTGCGCAGCACCGCCTCCAGCCCGGCCAGCTGCAGCGCGATGTAGGGCATCGTGGCGACGATCCCGGTGACCGCGACCACCAGGGCCAGCAGCGAGCTGCCGTAGCGGCCGCGCACGAAGTCGGCCGGCGTCACGTAGCCGTGCACCCGCGACACCGACCACAGCCGCAGCACCGGCAGGAACACCAGCGGGTAGAGCACCACGGTGTAGGGCAGCGCGTAGAAGCCGAGCGCGCCCGCGCCGAACAGCAGCGCCGGCACCGCGACGAACGTGTACGCGGTGTACAGGTCACCGCCGACCAGGAACCAGGTCACCCACGAGCCGAACTTGCGCCCGCCGAGGCCCCACTCGTCGAGATGGTCCAGGCTCTCCCCGCGCTGCCACCGCGACGCGACGAAGCCCATCACCGTGACCACGAGGAACAGCACCACAAATACGGACAGCTCTACCCAGTGGATCATCGGGAGGTCCCCTCGTCCAGCTCGTCGACGCCGGCGGCCGGGGCGGCGCTCGGCACCGTCGGCTCGTCCCGGGTCATCCGGAACACCAGCGCCACGCAGACGACCCCGACCGGCACGAACGCGAACTGCGACCAGTAGAAGAACGGCAGGCCGAACAGCCGAGGTTGGTCGACGTTGAACCACGGCACGACCAGCATCAGGAACGGGACCAGCAGCAACAGGTTCCACGCGTTCACGCGCAGGCCCGACCCGGACTCGGGTGACGCCATGAAATCTCCCCTTAACTCTCCCGACGGACGCGTCAGTCTCTCCCGGATCGCCCGATCAGGCGATCACAAGAAGATAAAGGCCGATCATGGTGTAAACGATCATGAGGAGGACCAGCGGAATCTGGTCGGCCAGCCGGCGGTGCTCCGGCAGCAGCGCGGCGCTGCGGTCGTGCGCCGCGATCACCCCGACCACGTGGCCGACCAGGATCGCCACGACCTGGATCCCCGCGACCAGCAGCGGCGCGGGCGCCCCGGTCGGCGTCGGCGCGGCCGGGTCGACCAGCTGGACCAGCCCCCTCGGCCCCTCGGTGAGCAGCAGCGACGCGTAGTGCGCGATGGTGTAGCCGACGGCGATCGGGATCAGCGTGCTGACCAGCCGGCCGGCCAACGCGCCGGTGGCGAGCCGGTAGCTGCCCGCGACCAGGCCGATCAGCGCGGCCAGCACCGCGGTGGCGATCAGCTCCGCCGGCACCCCGCTCCGAGCGGCGGCCAGCTGGCTCGTCGTCGCCCACCACGGCGTGCCGGACACCCCGTCGAACACCGTCGAGCCCCACCACACCGCCAGCACGGCGACCAGGCCCGGCGCCGCGGTGACCTCGTTGAGCCCCCGGAACGGGTTGCGCAGCTCGACCGGGCCGCCGCCGCGCCGCCTCCCCACCGGCGACAGCGCGGCGACCAGGGACGAGTACGCCTCGAACGGGTCGGACCGCTCGAACCAGGAGGGGCCGTAGCGCAGCGCGGCGGCGGTGATCAGGGCGGTGTAGCCGGCGATGAAGCCGCCCACCACCGCTGGTTCGGCGCGCGCGTCCGGCACCAGCTCGAGCCAGACGAAGGCGGCCAGCCCGAGCGCCGCCGGCCAGTAGCCGACGCCCTTCGGCAGTTCGCGGTATCCCCCCGGCGGCAGCCCGAGGGCGGTGACCAGCCCCCGGTGCAGCGCCCGCAGCGGGTTCACCACCCGCCAGACCGGCCCGCACACCAGCGAGGCCGGCACCAGACCCACCCAGAGCAGCACGTACAACGCCCTCGGCACAGGGTTGTGGTCCGGGTCGGGCGCGCCGGCGAACGCCAGCACGAGCAGGTACGCCAGCAGCGCGAGCACCACCGCCTGTGCCGCCAGCCGCGCCCGGTCACTGTCCGCCAGGCGCTGCACCGCGGCCGGCAGGGGGCGGCCGTCCACCGCGGTGTGGAACCTCGGCTGCCGCCACGCCAGCCCGACCGCCAGGAAGGACGCCAGCACCACGAACCCGCCGGCCTGCAGCACGAGCTCACCGGGCAGCGGCAGATCGGCCCGCCCCCCGATCCCGTGCGCCAGCACGACCCCGTGCCCCATCCGCACCCCGCCCGCCAAGCTCACGCCGACTCCCCACCCCGTACGTCCCGCGAGTCGGGGAATTTGTCAGGGTGAGTCGCGGATTCCGTCGGCGCGGTAGTCGCAGGCGCGGTAGTCGCCGGCGCGGTTGTCGCCGGCGCGGTCCGGCGCAGCAGCAGCCACGCGGCGGCCACCACGCCCAGGCCGCCGCCGACGGTGAGCGCGATGAGCAGCCGGTCCAGGTCGGCGCCCCAAGCGAACGGGATCACCGCGTCGTGGAAGCTGAACACGTCGGCCGGCGCAATGATGATCGCCAGCAGTGCAGCGGCGACCAGGCACAGCAGCGGCCCCGCCGGCCGGCCCCGCGCGGTCAGCCAGGCCCCCGCCGCCCCGATCGGCCAGCCCACCACGGCGAACCCGGCGGCGGCCAGAAAGACCCACACCAGCCGCCCCTCCGCCACGACCAGCGCCGAGCCGTACATGTGCACCACGTGCGCCCCCATCACCACCACGGTCGTCGCGGCCAACGCCCACCGCGCCACCGCCATCCCCCCACCCGCCGTCCCCCCTATCCGCGAGTCGGGGTTTTTGTCAGGGTGAGTCGCGGATTCCGTCAGCGCCCCCCGCAACGTCGCGGCGTTGCCCACCCGCGGCGAGTCGCTGGATTCCGCGGCATGAGTCGCTGGATTCCGCGGCGGCCGCCCCCGAGCCCGGCTACCCCACGCGACCAGCGCGAACGGCACCGCGGCCGCGATCGCGGCGGCCAGCCACCACAGCCCGGCGTCCGGTGGCGGTGGCCAGCGCTGCTCGCCGACCAGCTCAGCGGCGCGAGCCTCGGCACCACCCCCACTGCCGCCAGCGTCGACACCGCCGACCCCGATCCGCAGCGGGATCCGCCAGTCCAGCCGCGCGTCCGGCGGGCGGGGCTTGCCAGCGGCGGCGACGATGCGCGGGTCGGACCACAGCGCCGAGTCACCGGGGTCTACCACCGGCAGCGCGTTGATCACCGAGCCCGGCGGCGGCAGCACGCCCACCCGCTGCCCGGTGTGGTTGTCCAGCCGCAACCGGGCGCCGGCCTCGACCACGGTCACGGTGAGCCCGGGGACGGCCGGCCGGATACCGAGGACGACGGGTTCGTTCGACGACGAGCTCAGCCCGCCGGCGTGTGCCCAGGCCACCCCGTCACTGGCCAGCACGGCGAACACGCTGATCAGTACGGCGGTGATCAGTCGGGCAGCCGCGCGTCGCACCGGGCAGACGTTAGCCGGGCGCGGCCTGACGTAATCCGCGACTCACCCTGACAAAATCCCCGACTCGCGGGAAGAGGGGGCGGAGCCCCCTCTTCCCGCGGGCGGAGATGGGAACGGGGCGGGCGCTCACCGGCGCCCGCCCCGTTCCCCTATCCAGCAGTTGTCAGGCGCCGAGGCGCTGCTTGAGTGCTTCGAACTCGTCGCGCATCGAGCTGGGCAGCGACTCGCCGATCTGGGCGAACCACTCCTCGATCAGCGGGATCTCGGCCTTCCACTCCTCGACGTCGACCTCCAGCGAGGCAGCCACGTCGTCGACGACGCCGTCCAGGCCGGCGAGGTCGATCTGGTCGGGCGTCGGCACGTAGCCGATGGGGGTCTCCACGGCGGCGGCCTTGCCCTCGATGCGCTCGACCATCCACTTCAGCACCCGGCTGTTCTCACCGAAGCCGGGCCACAGGAAGCGCCGGTCCTCGCCGCGGCGGAACCAGTTCACGCAGAAGATCTTGGGCAGCTTGCTGGCGTCCGCGCTCTTGCCGACGTCGATCCAGTGCTGGAAGTAGTCACCGACCGCGTAGCCGAGGAACGGCAGCATGGCCATCGGGTCGCGGCGGACCATGCCGACCTTGCCGGCGGCGGCGGCCGTCTTCTCCGAGGACAGGGTGGCGCCGACGAACACGCCGTGCTGCCAGTCGCGGGACTCGGCCACCAGCGGCACCGTCGTCGCGCGGCGGCCACCGAAGATGATCGCCGAGATCGGCACCCCCTGCGGGTCCTGCCACTCCGGCGCGACAACCGGGCACTGCGAGATCGGCGTGGTGTAGCGGGAGTTGGGGTGGGCGGCGTCGAAGTCCGAGTCCGGCGTCCACTCCTGGCCGGTCCACGCGGTGAGGTGCTGGGGGTCGCCCTCCAGGCCCTCCCACCAGACGTCGCCGTCGTCGGTCAGCGCCACGTTGGTGAACAGGGAGTTGCCCTGCTCGATGGTGCGCATGGCGTTCGGGTTGGTCTTCCAGTTGGTGCCCGGGGCGACGCCGAAGAAGCCGAACTCCGGGTTCACCGCGTACAGCCGGCCGTCCTTGCCGAACCGCATCCAGGCGATGTCGTCACCGACGGTCTGCGCGGTCCAGCCCTCCACCGTGGGCTGCAGCATCGCCAGGTTGGTCTTGCCGCACGCCGACGGGAACGCGGCGGCGACGTAGTAGTCCTTCTGCTCCGGGCTGGTCAGCTTCAGGATCAGCATGTGCTCGGCGAGCCAGCCCTCGTCGTGCGCCATGGCCGAGGCGATCCGCAGCGCGTAGCACTTCTTGCCCAGCAGCGCATTGCCGCCGTAGCCGGAGCCGTAGCTCCAGATCTCCCGGGTCTCCGGGAAGTGCGCGATGTACTTGGTCTCGTTGCACGGCCAGGCGATGTCCTGCTGGCCGGGCTCGAGCGGCGCGCCGACGGTGTGCAGGCAGGGCACGAACTTCTCACCGGCCGGCCCGTCGAACAGCGGCAGCACCGAGGAGCCCATCCGGGTCATGATCCGCATCGAGGCGACCACGTACTCGGAGTCGGTGATCTCCACCCCGAGCATCGGCTGCTCGGCGTCGGTCGGCCCCATGCAGAACGGGACGACGTACATGGTGCGGCCGCGCATCGAACCCTGGAAGAGACCGTTCAGGGTCTCCCTCATCTCCGCCGGGTCGACCCAGTTGTTCGTCGGGCCGGCGCCTTCCTTGGTCTCACTACAGATATAGGTGCGCTCCTCGACGCGGGCCACATCCTTGGGATCGGAGACGCACCAGAAGGAGTTCGGTTTCTTCTCTTCGTTGAGCCGTATGAAAGTGCCGGCCTCGACGAGCTGCGTGGTCATTCGGTCCCACTCGGCTTCCGAGCCGTCCGCCCAGACCACCCGTTCCGGTGTCGTGAGCTCGGCCACCTCACGGACCCAGCTCAACAGCCGGGTGTTCGACGTGGGGGCCTGGTCGAGCCCGGGAACGGTTGCAGCTGTCATCTTTGCGTCTCCTTGATGGCGGCCGACTCACGGAATGGCCTTGGAATGCCTAAGCCGCCCGCCAACGACCTTGGTGGTGACGGGCATGTTCCGAGAAGGGGTGGCCTTGAAGGTTAGTCGCGCAAAGCTCCGCGCACAGCCGCTGGACACTGTCGCATCACTCACAGGAGCGATCAAGGGAAACGATTCAGAAGGCTCAAAGCGGCGAAAGTCACTCCGTAAGCGCTTACGTATTGACCGCCCGAAAGGCCCTATTCTGGGTCCACTTTGGCCACTATGAGGCCTGGCTCACCGACGACATGTTGAAGTCCGGCACCACGATCGCGGGCATCACGGTGCGGGTGAACCAGTCCTTGAACTCCCTGGGCAGCGTGCGCTCCGCCGCGCCGACGGAGCTGGCCCGGCGCAGCAGGTCCAGGGGTGACTCGTTGAACCGGAAGTTGTTCACCTCGCCGACGACCTCGCCGCCCTCGACCAGGTACACACCATCTCTGGTCAGGCCGGTGAGCAGCAAAGTGGCCGGGTCGACGACCCTGATGTACCAGAGGCAGGTCAGCAGCAGGCCGCGCTCGGTGCGCCCGACGAGGTCGGCGAGCGAGCCGTCGACGCCCCCGGTCAGGGCCAGGTTGTCGCCGGGCGCCGCGAACCCGGTGCCGAACTCGGCGGCCGCCGCCCTCGGGTACGCCAGCCGCTCGATCACGCCGTCGGCGATCCAGTCCACCCGCCCCAGCGGCAGACCGTTGTCGAACACGCTCACCGAGTCGCCGGACTGCGTGGTGGCCAGGAACGGCATCGTGCCCAGCCCCGCGCCCATCGTCGGGTCGCTGCAGAGGGTCAGCGGCAGCCCGGTCAGCCGCTCGCCGACCCGGGTCGCGGTACCGGAGCCGGCGGGCGCGGAGAACGGGCTGCGGCCCTCCTGCGCGGTCCGCCCCGACATACCCCAGGACAGGTAGGTGAACAGGTCGGCGACCGAGGAGGGCGGCAGGATCGTCGGGTAGCGGCCGGCCGGCAGGTCGATCCGGCGGTTGCCCCAGGACAGCCTGGTGGCCAGCTCGGTGTCCAGCTCGAGCAGGTCGATGTCGGTGAAGTCGGCGGTCGAGCGGCCGCCCCAGGCGGACCGGCTGAGGTCGGCGGCGTGCTTCGCGTTCAGCTCGACCGACCCGGTCGGCTGGGTCCACCGCCTGCGCACCCCGGTGGAGGTGCCCAGCCAGGTCGTGGCGACCTCGTGGCTGGCGAACCCGTAGAGCGTGCGCCCGTGCTGCCTGGCCCGGTCGAAGGCCTCGGCGAGCTGCTTGGCGAACGCCCCGTACACCGCGATCGACGTCTCACCGGCCGGGTCGGCCCAGTTGTCGTCGTCGCCCGCTCCCCGGGCCGGCAGCTCGGCCACGTCCCGCGCCGGGCCGGACTGCCGGGCCGCCCGCTCGCTGGCCCGCACCATGGCCTCGATCTCGCTCGGGTCGCCGACCTCCGCGGAGGAGGCCACCACGCCGGCGGCCACACCACCCTCCGGCCCGGCCAGCTTGACCAGTGAGATCACCGACCAGCTCAGCCCGGTGCTGTGCCCATTGGTGGTCATCGTGTTGTTCGCCCAGCGCAGTACGGCCTCGCTGGACTCAGTGACCAGTACGACGCGGCCGAACAGGTCCTCCCCGGGCACCGCGAGGGCCCGCTCGACCAACTCCTGAGCGCGCATCTACCGACCCGCCTCCCGCGCCGCGTTGAGTACGTTGACCTGCTCGAACAACCCCGGCGGGCACCCGTGGCTGACCGCCGCGATCTGCCCGGGCTGGGCCTTGCCACAGTTCAGCGCACCGGAGAGCAACCAGCTCGACGGCCCGCCCAACGCGCGCAGTGAGCCCCAGAAGTCGGTGGTGGTCGCCTGGTAAGCCACGTCGCGCAGCTGGCCGGCCAGGCGCCCGTGCTCGATCCGGTAGAAGCGCTGCCCGGTGAACTGGAAGTTGTACCGCTGCATGTCGATCGACCAGGACTTGTCGCCGACGACGTAGATGCCCCGGTCGACGCCGGCGATCAGCTCCTCGGTGGTGGTGTCCCGCGCCGGGTCGGGCTGGAGCGACACGTTGGCCATCCGCTGGATCGGCACGTGGTGCGGCGAGTCGGCGAACGCGCAGCCGTTGGACCTGGCCAGCCCGAGCCGGGGGGCGAACGTACGGTCCAGCTGGTAGCCGACCAGCACGCCGTCCCGCACCAGGTCCCACTCGCCGGTGGCCACCCCGTCGTCGTCGTAGCCGGTGGTGGCCAGCCCGTGGGGCACGGTGCGGTCGCCGGTGACGTGCATGTGCTCCGAGCCGTAGCGGAGCGTGCCGAGCTGGTCCGGGGTGGCGAAGCTGGTGCCCGCGTAGGCCGCCTCGTACCCGATCGCCCGGTCGTACTCGGTGGCGTGCCCTACCGACTCGTGAATGGTCAGCCACAGGTTCGTCGGGTCGATGACCAGGTCGTACCGGCCGGGATCGACCGAAGGCGCCTTCATCTTCTCGGCGAGCAGCTCGGGCACCTGGGCCAGCTCGGCGTCGAAGTCCCAGCCGCCGGGGCCGGCCGTGCCCAGCGCGAACTCCCAGCCGCGCCCGACCGGCGGGGCCAGCGTGCGCATGGTCTCGAACACCCCCGCCGCGCGGTCCACGGCGGTCGCGGTGAACCGGGGCTCGATCCGGACCCGCTGCTGCAGCGTGCTCGTGCCGGCCAGGTCGGCGTAGAACTTGATCTCCTTGACCTGGGCGCACTCGGCGTCCGCGTGGTCGACGCCATCCGCCGCGAGCAGCCGCTCGGACCAGTCGGCCAGCAGCGCGATCTTGTCCTGTGTCGGCACGGTGAACGGGTCGATCTCGTACTCGGAGACCCAGCTGACGCCGGCGTGCACCGGCTCGTCGGCGCGCACGACCGGTTCGCTGTTCACCGCACGCAGGGTGCGCGCGACCTCGACGGCCCTGGTGGCGGTCGCGGCCGCGGCGGTCGGGCTCAGCTGGTGGGTCGAGGCGAAGCCCCAGGTGCCGTCGACGATCACCCGGACGGCCAGCCCGACGGTGCTGTCATCGGCCGCCGAGGAGACGCGCCCGTCGCGCAGCGCCAGGCCCTGGCTCAGGATGCGTTCCACGCGCAGGTCCGCGTGGCTGGCGCCGAGCTGCCGCGCTCTGCTCAGCGCTGCGTCGGCCAGCGCACCCAACGGCAGCGCACGAAACTCCGGGTCAATCCGCTCGTCACTCGGCACGACCTCCACAAGCGGTGAACCTACCGGTCAGCTCCCTGGCAGCCGGCCCGAGACTGGCCTCATCGGTGGAATCCTCGGCACGAAGCGCCGCCAGGGTGACCACCGCGAGCTCGGCGTCGGCCAACCGGGCGTGTTCCGGCCGCACCAGCCGGCTGGCCGGCCGCTCCGCCCCGTCGCGCAGGATTGCGCTGACCGGCCCCGACCGGATCACCAGCGGCGGATCCAGCTCGAGCAGCTGGTCGAGGTCCGTCGGCCGCGCGAGCATCGCGTCGAACACCGCCGGGGTGGGTTCCAGCGCGATCACCAGGGCCAGGCCGAGCGAGGCCATGGCGGTGCGCAGCCGGGCCAGGTTGGGCTCGGCGGTGCCGTTCATCCAGCGGCTGACCTGCTCCCGGCGCACGCCGCGGCGGTCTGCCAGCTCGGCCTGGGTCAGCCCCCGGTAGTCGCACAGGTACTGGAGCAGCTCGGGTACCTGACGGAACCGGGCCCGGTCCGGCTCGATCCTGCCGGCGCCGAGGCCGATCCGAGGGACCCGCGGCCTCGGCGACACCGTCCGCCGGCCGACCCTCGTCATGTCGCCGCCGACAAGCGAGACCCGCCCGGCGCGGCCTGACCTCCAACCGACGCGGCCCGACTCCCGGCCCGCGGAGTCGGCGCGGGCGGTCCCTCGGTCCGCGCGCCGAGCAGCGGGGTAGTTGTTGTGGCAGCGGTTGCCGAAACATGTCCCCGGCTCGCGCGGCGACAACGTCACGGGCCGCGGCTGCGCGCGCGGCGGTGTCACGGGCGGCGGTGTCACGGGTGGTCCAGCCAGAACGGGTCGGAACACATGTCGGCGGTCGGGTCGGTCGGCCACCAGGGCACAGGGTCGACGGTGAGGTCCGTGGTGCTCGCCGAGCCGTCGGGCCCGATCCGGATGAACAGGTCGGCCAGGCCGTCGTGGTCGGTGTCCGCGAGCAGGGCCAGCTCCACCGGGTCGGGCAGCAGCACCGTGTCGGGCCGGCCGTCCAGGTCGGTGTCCACGCCCTGGTGGACGCCGTTGTCGATCGGAATCCGGTGGTCGCGGTCGTCGGGGCGGATCATCCGGCCAGCTCCGCCCGGTCGGCGAGCTGGGTGGGCGCGGTGAGCAGGCCGGACAGCTCCGCGCGGGCCGAGGCCAGCTCGTCGAGGCACTGGCCGTCCGTGGCGCTCAGCTCGGCGCGCCGGGCCGCCACCCGCCGGGTCAGCCGGTCGTGTTCCCCGCGCTTGGCGGACAGCGCGTCCCGGCGCGCCTCGACCTGCCGGTCCAGCAACGGCACCAGTTGTCGCTCGGCGGCCAGCGCTCGCTCGGTGAGCATCGCCTCGAGCGCGGTGTGCAGGTCCGCGAGCACCTCGCTCGTCCAGCGCCCGAGGCGGGCCCGGTCGGCCGCCACGCGCCGGGACCTGGCCAGCCACCAGGCCACGCCGACGCACACCCCGACGGCCGCCGGCACGGCCACGCCGCCCAGCGCCGAGGCGGCGCCCGCCATCGAGGACAGCAGCTGCCGGCCCAGCCCGAGCACGCTGGACACGCCGACCAGCAGCATGATCCGCTCATCCAGCCGGAACCGGTTCGACCGGCCGGGCAGCGCGACCACCGGCAGCTCCGGGCGCGGCCACCCCGGGCCGCCGATCGACCGGGCGGCGCCGGCCCACCGACCCTCCGTCCGGTCGGCCACCCGCCCGGCCAGCTCGGTCGCCGCCGCGCGGAACTGCTCCGGGAAGCTCGCCCGGCCCGCACGGTCGGCCTGGCCTAGCCGCAGCCTGGCGTCATCCCGCAGCGTGCGCAGCGCGCCGGCCAGCTCGACGGAGCTGGCTCGCCGCAGCTCGGCCAGGTCGGTGCGCAGCCGCCTGGACTCGACGGCCAGCTCGCGCAGGCCGGCGGTGAGCTCGGCACCCTCCCGGTCCAACGCCCGCCCGGTGACCAGCTCGCGCCGGGCGGCGTGCCGCGCCCGAACCTCTCGACGCCCCTGCGCCATGGCCAAGCCGGTCTCCACGATGCGCAGCGCGTTGCGGTAACCGGGCTGGTCGGCCGGCCTGGCCAGCACGGCCACCAGCCGGTCGGGGCCGTCCGCGAGCGGGTACAGCGGGGCGTCGGCGAGCCTGGGTACCACCTCGGCGAGTCGGCCCCGCAGGGCGTTGACCAGGCCCGCCCCGGCGGGACCGGCGCCCGCGACGGCGAGGTGCACCTCGTCGACCTGGCCCGCGAGCGCGGCAAGCCGGGCCCAGTGCGCCGGCGGGGGCAGCGCCTCGGCCCCGAACACCCACACCGCGGCCCCGGTCTCGGCGAGCCGCGCCTGCCGCGCCGACACCTCGGCCGGTGCGCAGCGCAGCCGGGCCGGCACCTCGGCGGCCAGGGACGCGGTCAGCCGGCCGACCGCCCGCTCCGCACCGCCGAGCACCAGGACGGCGTCCGGAGGCGGGACACCCCGCAGCCGCCGGACCTGCTCGGCCCGCTCCGGGTCGTGCCGCGCCAGCAGCTCGACCAGCGACTCCGGGACGGAATACGGGGCCGGGACGCCGGCTGCCACGGTGAGTTGATCCACGCCACCGATGGTCGACGACGGCCCGGCCCGCCCGGTGCGGTTCGGGGTAAATCGTTCACTCCTGCGAACGCGCGACCAGCCGGGCGTAGCGGACACCGGCCGCCAGCATCAGCAGGCCGGCGCCCAGGAACGCGGCCACCCTGGCCAGCCCGTCCAGCGCAATCAGGTCGAACAGCACCAGCTTGGCCACCGCCGCCGCGATCAGCACCAGACCGGTCACCCGCAGCGCCGGCCGCTCGATGCCCCTGGCCAGCAGGACGAGCGCGGCCAGCGTCCAGGAGATCGTGACCACCGCATGGCCGCCGATGAACCCCGGCTGCGCGGGCACCAGCAGCAGCGCGGCGCTGATCACCGTGCCGGCCGCGCCGTACAGCCCGGCCGCGCCGGCGGGCAGCCACAGCCACGCCGAGCCGGCGTCCGCGCTGGCCAGGTTCAGCCGCACCGAGGCCACCACCAGCGCCGTCGCCAGCGCCACCACCAGCACCGACAGCGCCAGCCCGGTGAGCAGCGCGGCGCGGTCGACACTGTCACCGGACAGGTACGGGGCGGCCGGGAAGTCCACCAGGGCCCGCACCGGGGCATCCCGGTACACCGCGCGCAGCACCCCGACCAGCCCGTACGCCACCGCGGCGACCAGTGGGCCACGCCGGCCCGACACCGCGGCCAGCACGGCCATGGCCAGCGCCTGCCCCAGCACCACGCCGGTCAGCGCGGCGCCGCCGAACAGGAGCACCGTGGCCTCGAAGATGGCCACCGCGCCGACGGTGGCCGCGGTCGCCCTGGCCAGCGCGTGCGGGCGGGGCAGAGGCAGCCGGCCCAGCGGCGCGGCCACCGTCAGCGCGGCCAACCCGACGAGGCCGGCCAGCAGGGCGCCGCGCCGGTCGGGGTACACCGTGGCCATGGCCAGCACCGGCACCGAGGCCGCGGCCAACCGCGCGGCGGCGGCCACCGGGTGGAGCCGGTTCGACCCCAGTACCGCGAGCACCAGGCCGACCAGGAACACCGCGGCCACCGCGGTGACCGTCGGCGCGGAGTTCGTCGAACCGGCCAGCGACTCGGTCAGGATCGCCCCGAACACCGCGATCGAGCCGTACAGCACCGGGAAGAACGCGGCGACCAGCGCCAGCCCGGTCCAGCCCCGGCGCAGCACCACCGGAGCGGCGGCCAGCTGCGGCACCAGCGCCAACGCCACCAGCAGTGGCAGCGAGCCGCCGTACAGCGCCGGCAGCAGCACCCCGACGCCGAGCACCGAGGCGCAGCCGAGCGGTTCGGCGCGCCACCGGTCGGCCAGGGCGAGCCCGGCACCGGCCACGACCAGCCCGAGCAGCAGGCCCACGGCGTCCGGCAGATAGTGGTAGCGCGCGGTGGCCGTGGCCACGTCGAGGTAGAGCGCGGCGATCCCGGTGCCGGCCAGCGCGAGTGCCCCGGCGGGCGAGTCGGCCCGGCGGTGGACCCGATGCGCGACGGCGACCAGCGCGAGCCCGAGCACCGCGCCGGCCACCAGCCGCGCCGGTACCCCGAACCAACCCCGGCTGGCCGCCAGCACCAGGAACATCACGATGCCGACCAGCGTGATCGCCCCGCCGGCCCAGGGCAGCAGCTGGCCGCTCCGCTGCCGCTCGGTGGCCTTCGAGGGGTCGGACCTCACCGGCTCGGACTCCGCCGGTTCGGGCGCCGCCGGTTCGGGCGCCGCCGGTTCGAGCGCGGGCTGGGGCCACGCGGGGTGCGGTGCCGGGGGTGCGGGCTCCGGACCGGCGGGCATCGGCACCGGGGCGGCGACCGAGAGGGTCAGCAGCTCGTAGCGCGCCCACGCCATCCGGCGGCCGAGCTCGGCCAGTTCGGCGGCGAGGCGGGCGACGCGCTCGGTGTCAGAAGGTGTCGTGGACATGGTGCCCACCCTCGCCCGCCCGGGCGCTCCGCGAATCCGTAGAAGTACCCGGATCCCGGTCACGGCACGGTCTCGTACCGGCTCGGACGGGCCGCACGCCGACCGACGTATCGTTCCGGGCGTGTCAGAGGCTCCGTCGTGCGGTACGTCCAGGGACGAGGACGAGGATCGGGTACCCGGCGGGCGGCGGGTGGTCAGCTTCGTGCACCGGGGCGGCCGGATGACCGACGGCCAGGAGCACGCCTGGCGGCTGAGCTGGTCCGAGTACGGGCGCGAGCTGCCGCTGGGGGATGCGCCGGCGCCGGCCGCCGCGCTGGACCTGGCCGGCTGGTTCGGCCGCACCGCGCCGGTGATCATGGAGATCGGGTCCGGGATGGGTGAGTCCACCGCCGTGCTGGCCGCCGCCGCGCCCGACCTCGACCACCTCGCCGTCGAGGTCTACCAACCCGGCCTGGGCCAGCTGCTGATGCGGATCCGCGAGCAGGGACTGACCAACCTGCGGCTGCTGCGCGGCGACGCGGTGCACGTGCTGCGTGACCACCTCGGGCCGGACACCCTGGCCGGCCTCCGGGTCTACTTCCCGGACCCGTGGCCCAAGCGCAAGCACCACAAGCGGCGGCTCATCCAACCCGAGTTCGTCGCGCTGGCCGCCTCCCGGCTGCGCCCCGGCGGCACACTGCACCTGGCCACCGACTGGGCGCACTACGCGGCGCAGATGCTCGAGGTCTGCCAGGCCGAGCCGCTGCTGCGCAACACGGCCGAGGACGGCGGCTGGACGCCCCGGCCGGACTGGCGGCCGCTGACCAAGTTCGAGCAGCGCGCCCGCGAGGAGGGCCGGGAGGTCCGCGACCTCATCTACCGGCGGGCGGATCCGGCGTGAAGCCCCGAGGGTGCCCCAGCGTGGGCACCGCGCGGCTGCGGCCTCGGAACTCGGCGACCACCGTGTCGCCGTCGCGGACCGTCACGTCGTAGACCCCGGACCGGCCCACCTCGGAGCGCAGCCGTGCCTCGGCCAGCAGCTCGGCGCCCAGTCGACCGGGGCGCAGGAACGTGATGTCCCCGCCGGCGGCCAGGGTCGGCACACCGAAGCTGTTGCAGGCGTACGCGAAGGCCGAGTCGGCCAGCAGGAACAGGTAGCCGCCGTGGCACACGCCGTGCCCGTTGACGTGCCGCGCGGCCACCGTCAGCCGCGCGACCGCCCAGCCCGGGCCGACGTCGACCAGCTCCACACCGGCGCCGACGGTCGCCGCATCCGCGTCGCGCATCGCGTCCGCGATCCGCCGGGCAAGCGCTTCCGCGCGTTGATCAGCCGACATGGGTGACAGTCTGCCGGCCAGCTAGGGTCGACCCATGACCGACGTCGAAGTGCCGCAGTCGCCCGGGAGCCGGGTCCTGCTGGTCTGGGACGCGCCGAACATGGACATGAGCCTCGGTTCCCTGCTCGGTGCGCGCCCGACGTCCGCGTTCCGACCCCGCTTCGACGCGGTGGGCCGGTGGCTGCTCGAGCTGGCCGGGGACGGCGTCGCCGAGGCGTGCGTGTTCACCAACGTCACCCCGGGCAGCACCGAGGTCGTGCGCCCCTGGGTGGAGGCGTTGCGCAACGTCGGCTTCGCGGTGTTCGCCAAGCCAAAGGTCACCGACGACAGCGACATCGACTCGGACATGCTCGACCACATCGAGCTGCGCCGGACCGAGGGTGACCTCGCGCAGGTCGTGGTGGCCTCGGGCGACGGCCGGGCGTTCCGCTCCCCGCTGGAAGCGCTGGTGCGGGACGGGATCGACGTCACCGTCATCGGCTTCCGCGAGTACGCGTCGTTCGCGCAGGCGTCCGACATGCTCGGGTTCCGCGACCTGGAAGAGATCGACGGCGTCTTCCGCGAGCCGCTGCCCCGGATGACCCTGGACTCGCTGCCAGACGAGGGCGCCTGGCTGCAGCCGTTCCGTTCGCTCCGCTCGCTGCTGGAGAAGCGATGACCGCTGCCGTACTGACCCGGCTGGCCGCGCCGGCCCTGCTGCCCTGCGACCCCGCCTGCTCGGTGGTGCGGGACGGCGTGCTCGACATCGACGCCGACGGCCGGATCGCCTGGGTCGGGCCCCGGGCCGAGGCGCCCGAATTGCCGGCCTCGACGACGGTCCGTGAGCTGCCGGGGCTGCTGCTGCCCGGGCTGGTCAACGCGCACTGCCACACGCCGATGACGGTGCTGCGCGGGATGGGCGGCGACCTGCCGCTGATGCGCTGGCTGACCGAGGTGATGTGGCCGGCGGAGGCTCAGCTGACCGGGGCGGACGTGCGCGCCGGCATGCTGCTGGGCAGCGTCGAGCTGCTCCGCGCCGGGGTCACCACCACCGTCGAGATGTACTTCTACACCGACGCCGTGATCGATGCGGTGCTCACCGCCGGCAGCCGCGTGCTGCTCACCCCTGGGATCATCGCGGCCCCGGGCTGGGACCGGCTGGGCAACTGGCAGCAGATGCTGGCCGAGGTGTCCGCCCGGATCGATGCGGACGGCCTGCGGCACGGGCCCGGTGACCGGATCGAGCTGGGCTACGGGCCGCACGCCGCGTACACGCTGCCCGCCGAGGCGCTGGCGGCCGTGGCCGAGGCGGCCCGGGAGCGCGACGCGCTGGTGCACATCCACGTCGCGGAGACCACCGAGGAGGACACCGCGCAGCGCGCCGAGTACGGCTCGGTACCCCGGATGCTCGAGCAGCTCGGGGCGCTGGGCGGCCGGGTACTCGCGGCGCACGCCGTCCACCTCGACGCCGACGACATCGCCCTGCTGGCCAGGCACCGGGTGGCCGTGGCGCACTGCCCCGGTTCGAACGCCAAGCTCGCCGCCGGCACCGCGCCCCTGGTCGCCCTGCGCCGGGCGGCCGTACCGATCGCGCTCGGCACCGACGGCCCGGCGTCCTCGGACGACCTCGACCTGTGGTCGCAGGCCCGGCTGGCCGGCCGGCTGGCGCGGTTGGCCAGCGGCAACGCCGCCGAGCTGACCGCCCCCGACCTGCTGCTGCTGGCCACGCGGCTGGGCGCGGCGGCGATCGGGCGGGACGACATCGGCGCGCTGGAACCCGGCCGGTGGGCCGACGTCGTGCACGTCAGCACCGACGACCCGGCGTTCCTCAGCCTGGACGACGGCCCTGGGGCGGACGCCGGGCTGATCTCCAACCTGGTCTGGGCCGCCGGTGGTCGGCTGGTCCGGGAAGTCTGGGTGGCCGGCGACCAGGTGCTGGCCGACGGCGAGCCCACCCGCGTGGACCGGGGCCGGGTGCAGGCCGACGCCCGCGCGGTCGCCGCCCGCCTCCGCGCCGCCTGAGCACCCGCCGATCCCCGCACCCTGTGAGTGACGAATGGCGCTATAGCCCCATTCGTCACTCACAGGTCAGCCGAGCAGCGTGGCCAGGTACGGGTTGGTGAACACGCGCTCGGGGTCGTAGCGGTCCCGGACAGCGAGCCAGTCGGGCAGCTTCGGGTAGGCGGCCGCGATCCGGTCGGCCGTCCACGGGTGGCGCTTGCCCCAGTGCGGGCGGCCACCGTGGGCGCCCAGTACGTCGGCGGTCAGCCCGAACAGCGGCTCGGGGTCGGTACCCGTCGCGGTGTGCACGGCCACCCAGCCGGTGGCGCGGCCGTACGCCGGGTGCAGCCACCCGGACTCCGCCGGCCCCACGCGCACCTCCAACGGGAAGCCGACGTCCAGTTCCCGCTCACTGATCGCGGCGAGCAGCTCCCGCACCGCCTCGGCCAACGCCTCCCTGGGCAGCGCCCACTCGCTCTCCTCCCAGCGCACCACCGGCCGGGCCACCAGCACCCGGTGCGCCAGGTCGGTCACCGAGCCGGAGCCGGTGAGCACGGTGGCCGCCCGGTTGATGGTCGGCACGAGCCGGGGCACCGTGCGCCCCAGGGCCACCCCGCCGCCCACCGCGGCCGCCCGGACCAGCCGCCGCTCCACGAACGTCCGCACGGTGTTCACCCGGGACGGCGCGTCGGGCTGGTCGGTGACCTCGTCCGCCCACCGAGCCAGGGCGTCCTCGGTGTAAGGGAACACGGAGAACTCCGCCCACCGGTGCGCGTCCAGGTAGTCCGGCCTGAGCACGTCGTCCAGCGGCAACCGAGCCTGCGAGGCGCGCAGCACAAGCTCCGGCCGGACGGCCAGCTCCACCTCGGTGACCACGCCCAGGGCGCCGAGGCCGATTCTCGCGGCGTCCAGGTCGGCGCCGGTGACCTCGACCGCCGCGCCCGACCCCTGCACCATCCGCATGCCGGTGACCTGGGCGGACAGCGAGCCGGAGCGGCTGGTGCTGCCGTGGGTGCCGGTGGCGACCGCACCGGCCACGGTGGGGGTGTCGACGTCGGCGAGGGTGGCCAGGGCCAGCCCGCGCTGGGCGAGCGCCACGTTCAGCCCGGCCAGCGTGGTGCCGGCGCGGACCCGCACCCGTGCTTGCGGCCCTTCGGACACCCGGACCAGGCCGGTCAGCGCGGACAGGTCGAGCAGGATGTCGTCGGTGGCCGCGAGCGGGCTGAACGAGTGCCCCGCGCCGACCGGGCGGACCCGCACCCCGCGTCGCGCGGCACGCTGCACAGCCGCCCGTACCCCTGCCTCATCCAGCGGCCGGACGGTGGCGCTGGGGCGGCACTGCTGCCCGCCCGACCAGTTCGTCCACATGCGGCGCCAGCCTATCGGGATCGGCGCCTGGAAAGACCCCCGGACACGACAAACCCGGACGGCTGACGCCATCCGGGCTTGTCGCTGGCGGGTCCCCGCGACCCGCACGCTCTGGGGGTTGGACTACCTCGGCGGCCGGGACAGCGAACCGAACAGTGCGCTGCTGTCCAGGCTGCCCAGTGCGGAGGTGTCCGAGTCGAGCGGCTGGCTGTGCTGGCCGGACGCCCGGTGGCCGCCCTGCTGGTAGGCGGCACCGACCAGCTCGACGGCCCGCACCGGCCGCTCGGCCGGGTAGCTCATCGGCATACCCATCTGCTGGTGCACCGGCGCGCCCATCGGCTGCTGGTGCGCCGGCGGGACGGCGGGCTGGCTCATCGAGTGGATCGGGCTCCTCGGCGTCATCGCCGCCGTCTGGGAGTCGATGTGCGCCGAACGCTCGCCGTAGAGCTCCGCGCCGTGGTCGCCGTACAGCTCCACCGGGCGCTCGCCGTACAGCTCGGCACCCCGGTCGCCGTAGAGCTCGGTCGGGCGCTCCCCGTACAGCTCAGAGGGGCGCTGGTCGCCGTACGGGTCGACGGGGCGGTCCCCGTACGACTCGTGGGGACGCTCGCCGTACGACTCGAGCGGCCGCTCACCGAAGGACTCGGGGGCCCGCTCGGTGTACCGCTCGCCGTAGGACTCGACCGACCGGTCGGCGTACAGCTCCGGTTGCTCGGGCCGGGCGTGCCGGCTCTCCGGCCGACCGAATTCGGCGGGCTGCGCGGTGTTGCGGTAGCTCGTGAACCCGGTGCCGAGGCTGCCCTCGGCCGGGCCGAGCGCACCGATCGGCGTGCCGGCGGCCGGCACCGAGGGCGGGCTGGCCAGGGCGGCGAGGTTGCCGGCCAGGAACCCGTCCGAACCGTGCGCACCGGCGTTGGCCGACATCCGGGAGATGCCACCGGTGGGGTACTCGGCGGCGTACCCGGCGGCCGTCGGAGCGGCGGCGTAGGCCGGCGTCGCGTGCCGGGGCATCGCCTGCTCAGGCTGGGCCTGGACGACGGCCTGCGGGGCGGCCTGAGCGACGACCTGGGTCGCCACGGTCCGCTCACTGCCGTCGATCGCCCGGTACTCGGCCGCGCGCTGCTCCGGCTGGTACTCGGGGACCTGGTACTCAGCGGCTCCGTACTCAGGAGCGCCGTAGCGGTTGGTCGGACCGGTGGGTGGCCGCCGCGGCGTCCTCGGCTCCGAGTCGGGGGCACCGCCCCATTGCGCCGACGGCACGCCACCGGTGCCCGCACCGCTCAGCCCGATCATGCCTCCGGTGATGACAGCGGCGGCGAAGCCTCGCCTACCCCAGGTGTCCATCCGGTCCTCCTTCGACGTCCGGCGCGACATGGCCAACCCGCCCGACCGAGCGTCTCGATCGGTGTCCAGGTGCCACCAGCGACGGCGGGACGTTCTCCGCTGAGTTCAACGCGGCGGACCACGCCGAGTGACTGCCTCACGCGAGTGACTGCGATCCGGCGTTTGGTCACGCTTCGTTATATTTGGCCGGTTCGCCTTGGATCTCGCCGCCCGGTGCCGCCCGAGTCGTCACGCTCCGCTCAATAGCTCGCGGAACCGACCGATCGGAGTGCGCGGTGCCGCCCACCGCGGCCGGCCGGGGACTCGGCGGCGTGCGGCGCCTTGCGGGCGCCGGCGACGCCGCCGGGTTCCTCCGGGCGAAGCCCTCCCGGATCGGCGTGGCCGGGCCTCGAGTGGGCGGCCGCGCGCCGGTGCTCGGGGCGGTCGGTCGGCACCGAGTGCAACAGCATGCGGGTCATCGGGGGCGCCGCCGGAGCAGCCGCCGGGAGCGGGGCGCCCAGCGGGTCCTGCCGGAAATGTTCGACCGGGTCACCGGCGTACCGGGCCAACGCATGGAAGATCGGGGTGAACTCGGACTCCTCGGCGGCGATTCTGTCCGGGTCAATTGCGGTTTCGAACACCTGTGCGTTTACCTCCGCCACGAATCTCGTCAACTGCATGCCGGGCCGCCGGCGCCGCGCCGCGCCGGTTGGGGCTTCCGGGGTCTGCACTGCGACAACGGCTGCCATCACCGGAGGTTGCGGCGGTTACTCACTTGTAAGCCGAACAAACGAATCAGCCCTCGATAGAGTGTTCTGATTCTTGCGTCGACGTATTCGATCCGACTACGGACGACCTCTCCCACCTGGGCTGATCCCGCCAGGTGAGCACCAACGGGGGACGATCGACGCGACAGCGGAAACCGATTCCGAGTTACCGCTAGTGTCGGATTTGTGGAACCCGATAGCGCAGCGTCACCCACAGAGCCGCCCAGCGTGCCGCCGCCCGTCCACCGGGCCGAGCTCAGCCCGGCGCCGGCCGCCTCGGAGTCCCCGATCCCCGGCCCGCTTCGGGTGGCCTCGGAGCTGTCCGCCCGCGTCCTGCTGATCCTCGCCGCGGCCAGCGTGGTGGTCTACCTGCTGGTCGAGCTGCGGGTGGTGGCCATCCCGATCGCCATCGCGCTGCTGCTGTCGGCCCTGCTGGCTCCGCTCGTGTCGGCGGCGGTGACGCGCCTGAAGCTGCCGAGGGGGGTGGCCACCGGGTTGGTGCTGGCCGCCGGCATCGCGCTGTTCGCCACGGTGATGTCGTTCGTGGTCAACGCGTTCATCGCCGGACTGCCCGACCTGTCCGCCCGGCTGGTGCAGAGCTACCAGCTCAGCATCCGCCCGCTGCTCGCCGGGCCGCCGCTACGCATCCCGATGACCCGGCTCGACGACGTGTCCGGTGAGCTGCAGCGCTCCATCTCGGCCAACATCGACGTGATCACCACCGGCGCGCTGAGCACCGCCGCCACGGTCGGTGAGCTGGCCTCCGGCACGCTGCTGCTGCTGTTCGTGCTCATCTTCTTCCTGCAGGACGGCAGCCAGATCTGGAGGTTCCTGATCCGGGTCGTCCCGCTCGCCCAGCGCGACCGGACGGACATCGCCGGCCAGCGCGCGTTCGCCTCCCTGGTCGGCTACACCAGGGCCACTGTGGTCGTGGCGGTGGTGGACGCGGTCGGCATCGGCATCGGCCTGTGGGCGATCGGGGTGCCGCTGGTGGTGCCGCTGGCCGCGCTGGTCCTCCTCGGCGCGTTCATCCCCGTGGTCGGCGCGGTGCTGTCCGGCTCGGTGGCGGTGCTGATCGCCCTGGTGGCCAACGGCCCGGTGCCGGCGCTGATCGTGCTCGGCGTGGTGATCGCGGTGATGCAGCTGGAGAGCCACGTGCTGCAGCCCGTCCTGCTCGGCCGGGCGGTGCAGCTGCACCCGCTCGCGGTCGTGCTCGGGGTGGCCGCCGGCGTGGTGGTCGCGGGCATCACCGGGGCGCTGCTCGCGGTGCCGATCATCGCGATGCTCTCCGCGATCGTGCGCTCGCTGCTCTCCCCGGACGAACCGCGCCCGCACGACATCAACCCGCTGGACCCGCTGCACGCCAAGTCCGGCCCGGTCGATCCCACGGAGCGGCGCCGGCTGATCCGCATCCCCACCGGGGTGACCCTGCGGCGGCAGCCCGACGGCGGGCAGCCCAGCGGGGACTGAGGACCGCACCGGCCCGCCGGCCAGAGTTACCGGCCGACGGGGCCAACCCCGACGTTCAGGGCGGTGCGCGGTCAGGCGGAGACGGCGTCGTCCAGAGCGTTCACGGTCGCCAGGTCGAGCTTCAGCCCGGCGCCGGCCACGTTCTCCTCCAGGTGCGCCACGGAGGACGTACCGGGGATCGGCAGCATGATCGACGAGCGCTGCAGCAGCCAGGCCAGCGCGACCTGGGACGGCGTCGCGTCCAGCCGCTCGGCGGCCTGGTGCACCACACCACCCGGCTTGGCCAGCTCACCGGCGGCGAGCGGGAACCACGGGATGAAGCCGATACCCCGCTCGGTGCAGTAGCGCAGCACGTCGTCGGCGGCGCGGTCGGTCAGGTTGTACCGGTTCTGCACGGTGGCGATGTCGACGATGTCGGAAGCCTCGGCGATCTGGTCCACCGTGACCTCGGACAGCCCGACCAGGCGGATCTTGCCCTCGGCCTGCAGCTCGGCGAGCACGCCGTACTGGTCGTGGGCCGGCACGGTCGGATCCACCCGGTGCAGCTGGAACAGGTCGATCCGCTCCACGCCGAGCCGGCGCAGGCTCAGCTCGCACTGCTGGCGCAGGTACGCCGGGCGGCCGCATTCGACCCACTCGCCGGGGCCGGTCCGCAGGAAGCCGGCCTTGGTGGCGATCACCAGGTTGTCCGGGTACGGGTGCAACGCCTCGCGGATCAGTTCGTCGGCGATGTTGGGGCCGTAGGCGTCGGCGGTGTCGATCAGGTCGACACCCAGCTCGACCGCCCGGCGCAGCACGCGGATCGCCTCGTCGTGATCGCGCGGCGGACCCCAGACTCCGGGGCCGGTCAGCTGCATCGCGCCGAAGCCGAGCCGGGTCACCGGGATCGCATCGCCGAGTCGGATCTGCCCACTCTCGGCGGCCGGTCGGCCGATGCCGATTCCGGTAGAGGTGGTACTGCTCACGTGGTCTCTCACCCCGAGAAATGTCGCTGGTCGGAAGGCGTTCAGCCTGACAGGCGCGGTGCGTACAGCGCTTGCGTACGTGACGAGTCCGACAGGGGGAGTACCCCAATGGTTGTCACTCTAGACGGTCCCCAAAAAACAATCATGCGTGCTTGTTTTCCGGTCACGGCACTGGCAGGGTGCTGACCTGTGACGCTGCGCATCGGCAATGCATCGGGCTTCTACGGTGACCGTTTCTCCGCGGTGAGGGAAATGCTCACCGGCGGCCCGCTCGACGTCCTGACCGGCGACTATCTCGCCGAGCTGACCATGTTGATTTTGGGCAGGGATCGGCTCAAGGACGCCGGCCGCGGTTACGCGCGGACGTTTCTGCGCCAGCTGGAGGAGAACCTCGGGCTGGCCGTGGAGCGCGGCGTAAAGATCGTCACCAATGCCGGCGGGCTGAATCCGGCCGGCCTGGCGGAGGCGCTGCGTGAGCTATCCCACCGACTCGGCATCGAGGCCCGGATCGCGTATGTGACGGGCGACGACCTGTTGAACCGGGCCGGCGAGCTGAACCTGAATGCCGCCGGCGAGCCACTCACCGCGAACGCCTACCTGGGCGCCTGGGGCATCGCGGAGTGCCTGACCGCCGGCGCGGACGTCGTGGTCACCGGGCGGGTCACCGACGCCTCGCTGGTGGTCGGGCCGGCCGCCGCGCACTACGGCTGGGGCCGCCAGGACTACGACGCGCTGGCGGGCGCGGTGGTCGCCGGGCACGTGCTGGAGTGCGGCGCGCAGACCACCGGCGGCAACTACGCGTTCTTCACCGAGCTGGCCGACCGGTACCGGGTCGGGCCCCTGGGCTTCCCGATCGCGGAGGTCGAGGCCGACGGCTCCAGCGTGATCACCAAGCACGACGGCACCGGCGGGGCGGTCACGGTGGAGACGGTCACCGCGCAGCTGCTCTACGAGATCACCGGCGCCCGGTACGCCGGCCCGGACGTGACCACCCGGTTCGACTCCATCGCGCTGGCGCAGGACGGCCCGGACCGGGTGCGGATCTCCGGCGTGCGTGGCGAGGCGCCGCCGCCGACGTTGAAGGTCTGCCTGAACTCACTCGGCGGGTTCCGCAACGAGACCACGTTCGTGCTGACCGGGCTGGACATCGAGGCCAAGGCCGACCTGGTCAAGGCGCAGCTGGAGGCCGGGCTGAGCAAGCGGCCGGCCGAGCTGCGGTGGACGCTGGCCCGCACCGACCACGCCGACGCGGACACCGAGCAGCGGGCCAGCGCGCTGCTGCACTGCGCGGTGCGCGACCCGGACCCGAAGGTCGCGGGGCGGGCGTTCAGCGGGGCCGCCGTCGAGCTCGCGCTGGCCAGCTACCCCGGTTTCCACGTCACCGCGCCGCCGGGTGACGCCTCGCCGTACGGCGTGTACCGGGCCGAGTACGTACCGGCCGGGGCCGTCGAACACCTCGCCGTGCTCCCCGACGGCGACCGGGTGACGATCGCGGCGGCCGCCGAGACGCTCCCGCTCGCCGCCGTACCCGATCCGCCGCCACCGCCCGCGCCACCGCCCGGTCCGACGCGGCGCGCCGCGCTGGGCAGCGTGCTCGGCGCCCGCTCCGGCGACAAGGGCGGCGACGCGAACCTGGGCGTCTGGGCGCGTCCCGGGATCAACGCCGACGAGAGCTACCGCTGGCTCGCGCACACCCTCACCACCGAGAAGCTGCGCGAGTTGCTCCCCGAGGCGGCCGACCTGCCCATCCAGCGGCACCCGCTGCCGAGCCTGCGCGCGGTGAACTTCGTACTGGAGGGCGTGCTCGGGCAGGGCGTGGCCAGCCAACACCGGTTCGATCCGCAGGCGAAGGCGCTCGGCGAGTGGCTGCGCGGACGGTTCGCCGACATCCCGGAGGCCCTGCTGTGACCGCGTCCCCCACCGCCGCCCCGATCACCGACGCCCCGATCACCGACGAGCACGCGGCCAACCGCGCCGCCATGCTGACCAAGCTCTCCGAGCTGGACACCGAGCACGCCAAGGCGATCGCCGGCGGCGGCGAGAAGTACGTGGCGCGGCACCGCAAGCGCGGCAAGCTGACCGCGCGGGAGCGGGTCGAGCTGCTGATCGACGAGGACAGCCCGTTCCTGGAGCTGTCGCCGCTGGCCGCCTGGGGCACCAGCTACACCGTCGGCGGCAGCGTCGTCACCGGCGTCGGTGTGGTCGAGGGCGTGGAGTGCATGCTGATCGCCAGCGACCCCACGGTGAAGGGCGGCGCGGTCAACCCGGCCGGGCTGAAGAAGGGGCTGCGGGCGGCCGAGATCGCCGAGCAGAACCGGCTGCCGCTGATCAACCTGGTGGAGTCGGGCGGCGCCGACCTGCCCACCCAGAAGGACATCTTCATCCCGGGTGGCCGGACGTTCCGCAACCTGACCCGGTCCAGCCAGCGCAAGGTGCCGACCATCGCGCTGGTGTTCGGCAGCTCCACCGCCGGCGGGGCGTACCTGCCCGGCCTGTCCGACTACGTGGTGATGGTGGCGGAGCGGGCCAAGGTGTTCCTCGGCGGCCCGCCGCTGGTCAAGATGGCCACCGGGGAGGACGCCGACGACGAGGAGCTGGGCGGCGCCGAGATGCACGCCCGCACCTCCGGGCTGGCCGACTACCTGGCCGTCGACGAGGAGGACGCGATCCGGCTGGGCCGGCGCATCGTGGCGCGGCTGAACTGGCGCAAGCACGGGCCGGCCCCGCGCGCGGACTACGCCGAGCCGCTGCTGCCGGCCGAGGACCTGCTCGGCATCGTGCCGTCCGATCTGAAGATCCCGTTCGACCCGAGGGACGTGATCGCCCGGATCGTCGACGGCTCCCAGTTCGACGAGTTCAAGGCGCTGTACGGGTCCTCGCTGGTAACCGGCTGGGCGCAGCTGCACGGCTACCCGCTCGGCATCCTGGCCAACGCGCAGGGTGTGCTGTTCAGCGAGGAGTCGCAGAAGGCCGCCCAGTTCATCCAGCTGGCCAACCAGACCGACACACCGCTGCTGTTCCTGCACAACACCACGGGCTACATGGTCGGCCGGGACTACGAGCGCGGCGGCATCATCAAGCACGGCGCCATGATGATCAACGCGGTGTCCAACTCGACCGTGCCGCACCTGTCGCTGCTGATGGGCGCCTCGTACGGGGCCGGGCACTACGGCATGTGCGGGCGCGCCTACGACCCGAGGTTCCTGTTCGCCTGGCCGAGCGCGAAGTCGGCGGTGATGGGCCCGGCGCAGCTGGCCGGCGTGCTGTCCATCGTGGCGCGGGCGGCCGCGGCGGCCCGGGGGGCGGACTACAGCGAGGAGAACGACGCGGCCATGCGCGCCATGGTCGAGGGGCAGATCGAGGCGGAGTCGATGCCGATGTTCCTGTCCGGCATGGTCTACGACGACGGGATCATCGACCCGCGCGACACCCGGACCGTGCTCGGCCTGTGCCTGTCCGTCGTCCACAACGCCCCGGTGCGCGGCGCCGACGGCTTCGGCGTCTTCCGGATGTGAAGGTCACTCAATGATCAACAATCTGCTGGTCGCCAACCGGGGCGAGATCGCCCGCCGCGTGTTCCGGACCTGCTCGGCGCTGGGTGTCGGCACCGTCGCGGTGTACTCCGACGCGGACGCGGCCTCGCCGCACGTGTCCGACGCTGACGCCGCCGTGCGCCTGCCCGGCAACGCGCCGAGCGAGACGTACCTGCGGGCCGACCTGCTGGTCAAGGCGGCCGCCGAGGCGGGCGCCGACGCCGTGCACCCCGGCTACGGGTTCCTCTCCGAGAACGCCGCGTTCGCCCGCGCGGTGGCCGACGCCGGGCTGACCTGGGTGGGCCCGTCCCCGGCCGCGATCGAGGCGATGGGTTCGAAGGTCGAGTCCAAGCGGCTGATGGCGGCCGCCGGGGTACCGGTGCTGCCCGAGCTGGCCGTCGCCCAGGTGACCGAGGCCGACCTCCCGGTGCTGGTCAAGGCGTCCGCCGGGGGCGGCGGCCGGGGCATGCGGATCGTGCCCACACTCGCCGAGCTGCCGGCCGCGGTGGCCAGTGCGTCGGCGGAGGCCGGCTCGGCGTTCGGCGACCCGACGGTGTTCTGCGAGCGCTACCTGGCCACCGGGCGGCACATCGAGGTGCAGGTGCTCGCCGATGCGCACGGCACGGTGTGGGCGCTCGGCGAGCGGGAGTGCTCCCTGCAGCGGCGCCACCAGAAGGTGCTCGAGGAGGCGCCGTCGCCGCTGGTGGACGGGGCGATGCGGGCCCGGCTGTGCGACGCCGCGGTGGCCGCCGCCCGTGCCGTCGACTACGTGGGCGCCGGCACGGTGGAGTTCCTGGCCTGGACCGGCCCCGATGGCGCCACGGAGTTCTACTTCCTGGAGATGAACACACGCCTGCAGGTGGAGCACCCGGTCACCGAGTCCGTCACGGGCCTGGACCTGGTGGCGCTGCAGCTGTCCGTTGCCGAGGGCACCCCGCTGCCGGCCGGCGGCCCGCCCGCCTTCACCGGGCACTCCATCGAGGTGCGGCTCTACGCCGAGGACCCCGCGCTGGACTGGCAACCGCAGAGCGGCACCCTGCACCGGTTCACCGTCCCCGACGTGGCGGCCGAGTTCGCTCTGCCCGTGAGTGGCGGGTGGTCCCCGGAGACCACTCGGCAGTCACGACCCTGGGTGCGGCTGGACAGCGGCGTGCGCGACGGCTCCGAGGTCGGCGTGCACTACGACCCGATGCTGGCCAAGGTGATCGCCTGGGCGCCGACCAGGGTGGCGGCCGCCCGCACGCTCGCCGGTGTACTGGCGCGCGCCCGGATCCACGGTCTGCGCACCAACCGTGACCTGCTGGTGCGCACGCTGCGGCACCCGGCGTTCCTGGCCGGCGAGCTCGACACGGCGTTCTTCGACCGGCATGGGCTCGGCGGCCCGGAGGGGTTGGCCGCGCCGCTGGCCGGTCCCCTCGACTCGGCCGCCGTCCAGCTCTCCGCGCTGGCCGCCGCGCTCGCGGCGGCCGCCGCC
>DATAZG010000190.1:0-17708 GCA_036272155.1 Pseudonocardia sp. | reverse complement strand
GCGGCGACCTCGGCGACCGGCACGTCCCACCAGCTCTCCGAGGACGGCACCGGGGCCAGCGGGTCGGTCTCGATGTGGATCGCGGTGGTCCTCGTGGCGGCCCGTGACCGGCCGATGGCCTCGCGGAACTCGGCGATGGTGCGCACCTTGATCACGTCGGCCCCCAGGCTGGCCGCGTTGGCCGCCAGGTCGACCGGCAGCGGCGCGCCGTCCAGCAGCCCGGTGTCGGCGTTGCGGTACCGGTACGCGGTGCCGAAGCGCTGCGAGCCGACCGACTCCGACAGCGCCCCGATCGAGGCGAAGCCGTGGTTCTGCACGATCACCAGGTTCAGCTTGATGCCCTCGGAGACCGCGGTGACGAGCTCCTGCGCCATCATCAGGTACGAGCCGTCGCCGACCAGCGCGAACACCTCGCGGTCGGCTTCCCGGCCGGCCGCCGCGTTCGCCATCGCGGCCATCTTGATGCCCAGCGCGCCGGCGATCTCATAGCCCATGCAGGAGTAGCCGTACTCGACGTGGTACGCCTTCTCGTCCGCCACCCGCCACAGCATCTGCAGGTCACCGGGCAAACTGCCGGCGGCCTGCACCAGCACGTCACGCGGGTCGAGCAGCTCGTTCAGCGCGCCGAGGACCTCGGTCTGTGCCGGCAGCGGCCCGTGCCCCAGCTGGTAGGCCCGGTCCACGACCTTCGTCCACTCGTCCCGACGCGCGGCAAACCCGGCCGTGTACTCCGCCGCCACGCGGTACCCACTTCCCCGCGAGTCGGAGATTTTGTCAGGGTGAGTCGGGGATTCCGTCAGCGCCTCGGTGAGCGCCGTCAGCCCCTCCCGGGCGTCGGCGACCAGCATCGTCGCGCCGAGCTTGGCGGCGTCGAACGAGGCGACGTTCAGGTTCACGAACCGCACGTCCGGATTCTGGAACGCGCTGCGCGAGGCCGTGGTGAAGTCGCTGTACCGGGTGCCCACGCCGAGGATGACGTCGGCGTCGCGGGCCAGTGCGTTGGCCACCGGCGAACCGGTCGAGCCGACGCCGCCGACCGCGCACGGGTGGTCCCAGGCGATGGCGCCCTTGCCGGCCTGCGTGTCGGCCACCGGGATCCCGGTCGCCTCGGCGAACGCGCGCAGCGCCGCGCCCGCCTCGCTGTAGAGCACGCCGCCGCCGGCCACCAGCAGCGGCCGCTTCGCCGCCCGCAGCACCGACGCCGCACGGGCCAGCGCGGCCGGCTCGGGCACCGGCCGGGCCACGTGCCACACCCGGCGGGCGAACAGCTCCTCCGGCCAGTCGTGCGCCTCCGCCTGCACGTCCTGCGGCAGCGCGATGGTCACCGCTCCCGTGTCGGCGGGGTCGGTGAGCACCCGCATCGCCCCGAGCAACGCCGACGGCAGCTGCTCCGGCCGGTCCACCCGGTCGAAGAACCGGGACACCGGGCGGAACGCGTCGTTCACCGACACGTCGTAGCCGCGCGGGTCCTCCAGCTCCTGCAGCACCGGGTTGGCCACCCGGGTGGCGAAGAAGTCGCTCGGCAGCAGGAGCACCGGGATCCGGTTGATGGTGGCCAGCGCCGCGCCGGTGACCATGTTCGTGGACCCGGGGCCGATGGACGCGGTGCACGCCATCGCCTGCAGCCGGTTGCGCATCCGCGCGTAGCCGACGCCGGCGTGCACCATGCCCTGCTCGTTGCGCGCCAGGTGGTACGGCAGCACGCCTGACGGAATCCCCGACTCACCCTGACGAAATCCCCGACTCGCGGAAGCTTGGGCGGCGTTCTCCAGGAGGGCCTGGGCCACACCGGCGACGTTGCCGTGGCCGAAGATGCCGAAGCAGCCGGGGATCAGCCGCTGCTCGACGCCGTCCCGCTCGCTGTACTGCTGGGCCAGGAACCGGACCAGGGCCTGGGCCACGGTCAGCCTCATCGGGGCAGCTCCTCGGTCGAGGTGAGCGGCAGGCGCGGGTCGATCGGCTGGCCGGCCCAGGTGTCGCGGACCCAGGCGTGCGCGGGGTCGTCGCAGATCAGCCAGGCGCGGTCCGGGCTCGGGCCGGCCATCACGTTGAGGTAGTACAGGGGGTAGCCCGGCGCGGCCATGGACGGGCCGTGCCAGCCGTGCGGGATCAGCACGGTGTCGCCGCCGCGCACCTCGGTGCACACGTCGATCTCCCGGCCGGGCCCCGAACCGTACACACGCTGATAGCCCACAGCATTGTTCGGGCCCTCGCCGGCCGGCGCCGCGCTGTTGTCCGAACCGACCTCGAAGTAGTAGATCTCCTCCAGGCGGGCCTCGCCGTCGCGCTCCTCGTCGTGCTTGTGGGGCGGGTAGGAGGACCAGTTGCCGGCCGGGGTGAGCACCTCGACGGCGATCAGCTTGTCGGCCTCGAAGGTCTGCGGCGTGCAGAAGTTGTTCACCTGCCGGCTGGCCTGGCCGGCGCCGCGCAGCTCCACGCCGACCCCGGACGCGGGGCCGTAGCGGGCGGCGAGCTTGCGGGTCGTCCGGGCGGCGGGCAGCGCGAACCGGCCGCCGTCGGTCGAGGACACCGCCACCCGCGACGAGATCGGCAGGTAGGCGAAGTCGGTGACCCGGGAGAACACGTCGTGGCGCCCGGCCAGCTCGAACTTCTCCCCGTCACAGCTCACCGTGGCCGCCCCGGACAGCGGCAGCAGCACCATCTCGTCGCCACCGGTCTCGAACTCCGCCGAGCCGCCAGCCGGCAGGTCGAGCACCCGCAGGCTGCTGTAACCCCAGCCGGCGGACTCGGGGGTGACCACGAGCTCGAACGTGCCGTCGGCGGACTCGCCCCGGCGCACCACGTGCCTGTCCGTCACAGCAACCCCACCGCCGCATCCACAGCCGCCGCCACGTCGTCGTTCGGCGGGAACAACAGGCTGCGCCCGATCACCAGGCCCTGCACGGTGGGCAGCGCCAACGCCTTGCTCCAGCTGGCCAGCGTCGCGTCCTGGTCCGAGGCGACCTCGCCGCCCAGCACCAGCGCGGGCAGCGTGGTGGCCTCCATCGCCCGCTCCATGTCGGCCACGATCGGCACCTTCAGCCATGTGTACGCCGACGTGGTGCCGAGCCCGGCGGCCACCGTCATCGCGCGGATCATGGCCTCGGCGGTGAGCTCGTTGCGCACCCGGCCGTCGACGCGGTGGGAGATGAACGGTTCCACCATGGCCATCAGCCGGTGCTCGGCCAGCTCACTGACCGCCCGCCCCGCCGCGGCGAGGGTGTGCACCGTGCCGGCGTCCTCCGGGTCGATTCGGGTCAGCATCTTGCCGCCCTCGAACGAGGCGGCGGCGAGCGCGGCGGCGGTGTACGCGGTGAACCTGTCGTCGATCTCGAACGTGGTGCCGGCCAGCCCGCCCCGGTTCATGGAGCCGACCACGACCTTGTCGTCCAGCGCGCCGAGCAGCAGCAGGTCCTCCAGGATGTCCGGGGTACCGAGCACCCCGTTCACCCCGGGCCGCGACAGCGCCAGGCAGAGCCGGTCCAGGATGTCGAGCCGGTCGCCCATCGCGAGCGGCCGGTCGCCGGCCCGCAGGGCGCCCCGCGCCGGGTGGTCGGCCGCGATCATCATCAGCTTGCCGTGCTCGCCGAGCAGCGAGGTGGGCCGGCGCCGGGCGGCGGCCGCCTCGGCCACGGCGCCCGGGCGGTGCACCCGGGTGGCGATGAGTTCGGAGAGCTGGTCAGCGCGCACGGACGGCCTCCTCGAGCCCGGTGTTCAGCAGTGCCTCGACCTCGTCGATCGTGGGCATGGCGTCGGAGCAGGCCAGCCGGGAGGCGACGATCGCGCCGGCCGTGTTGGCGAAGCGCATGATCCGTTCCAACGGCCAGCCGGCGAGCAGGCCGTGGCACAGCGCACCGCCGAACGCATCGCCGGCGCCGAGCCCGTTCACCACGTCGACCGGCACCGGCGGCACGGTCACCTCGGTGGCCGGCTGCCCGGTGGTGCCCGACGCTCCGGAGCCGAGGCGGGAGGCGAGCACGCCCTTCGGGCCCTGCTTCACGACGGCCAGCTCGATGCCGGCGGCGTGCAGTGCCTGTGCGGCGTCGTGCGGGTCGCGGATGCCGACGGCGGTGTCGCACTCGTCCTGGTTGCCGACGGCCACGGTGACGTGCGGCAACGCCTCCCGATACCGCGCGCGGGCCTCCTCGCGGGACGCCCAGAACATCGGCCGGTAGTCGAGGTCCAGCACCGTGATGCCGCGCTTTCCCCTGGCCTCGAGCGCGTGCAGGGTGGCCGCGCGGCTGGGCTCGGCGGACAGCCCGGTGCCGGTCACCCAGAAGACGTCCGCCGAGCGGATCGCGTCCAGGTCCAGCTCCTCGGGATAGATCTCCAGGTCGGGTGCCTTGGGCAGGCGGTAGAAGTACAGCGGGAAGTCGTCCGGCGGGAAGATCTCGCAGAACGTCACCGGGGTCGGCAGGCTGGCCACCGCGGTGACCTGCCGGTCGTCGACGCCGTAGCCGCGCAGCGCGTCGTGCAGGTACTCGCCGAACGGGTCGGCCCCGGTGCGGGAGATCAGTGCGCTGCGCCGGCCGTACCGTGCCGCGGCGACCGCGACGTTGGCCGCCGTGCCACCCAGGTACTTGCCGAACGTCTCGACCTTGCGCAGCGACACCCCCGTCTGCAGCGGGTAGATGTCCACCCCGAGGCGGCCCATGGTGAGCACCTCCGCGACCGACGGTTCGCTGGGGCGGTTCGTGTCAGCATCCATTGCTGTCCATCACTGCCTCTCGCTCGGTGCCCGCGCGGTGGCTTCCCCGAACGGGGGACGGCCGCCACGCGCTAAAGGTGTACCCTTCGACACTCAGCACGTCAACACTTTGTCTTTACATAATTTGTCAGGACATATGGGGGACATGGTGGCGGAGCGGACGACGGTGTGGGGGCTGGTGCCCGACCTGGCGCTGGATCGGAGCAGCCCGGTCCCGCTGTACTTCCAGGTGGCCAGCCGGCTGCAGCAGCAGATCGAGGACGGCGAGCTGCCGGTGGGCGGCCGGCTGGAGAACGAGATCGAGCTGGCCGACCGGCTCGGGGTGTCCCGGCCGACCATGCGCCGCGCCATCCAGTACCTGGTCGAGCGGGGCATGCTGGTGCGCAAGCGCGGCGTCGGCACCCAGATCGTGCACCCCAAGGTGCGCCGGCCGGTGGAGCTGTCCAGCCTGTACGACGACCTGGTCAAGGCCGGTCAGCGGCCGCGCACCGAGATCAAGCTGCTGGAGATCCGGACCGCCCCGGACGCGGTCGCCGAGGCGCTCGGCATCCCGTTCGGCTCGGAGATCAACTGGCTGGAACGGCTGCGCTACGCCGACGAGGAGCCGCTGGCGCTGATGCACAACGCGGTGCCGGTGGATGTGCTGCTGCTGCGCCGTGCCGACCTGGAGCAGCGCGGCCTCTATCAGCTGCTGCGCGCCGCCGGGCACATCCCGAGGATGGCCAACCAGGTGGTCGGCGCGAAGTCCGCGACGGTCGCCGAGGCCAAGCTGCTCGGCGAGTCCCGCGGCGCCCCGATGCTCACCATGACCCGCACGGCGTGGGACGCCGCCGGCCGCGCGGTGGAGTACGGCTCGCACATCTACCGTGCCAACCGCTATTCCTTCGAGCTCAACCTGACCAGCTAGCCCTGGGACTGGTTGGCGCGGCCCCGGCGGTAGGCGACGCGCTGCCGGGCGCTGTTGCGGACCGCGTCCATCGGCACCGGCTCCAGCGCGCCGGCCAGCCCGAACGCCGGCATGTTGACGTAGACGACCTCGCTGGAACCCGCCTTCACCTGGTATGCCTCGTGGTAGGCGCCCATGCTCCCGTCGGTGCCGACCCGCCGCACGTACTTGCGCCAGGCGGCCAGGTGGGGCGCGTCGGAGTTCGAGGCGAACGCCTGCAGCTCCGCCATGCTGCGCCAGTACTGCACCATCAGCACGGTCCGGCCGAACCACGTGTAGTTGGCCAACAACCCCTGGTCGTGCTGGCCGAGGTGGCGCACCATCCGGTTCATCGCGAGCACCATGAACAGCCACTTGTCGACCCGCCACCAGTGGTTGAACCGCATCCCGATCAGCACCACGACCACACCGTCCTCGCCGAGCTCGGCGGTGAACCGGCCGGGGAACACCTTGCCGGCACTGCCCTGTGGTCCGCGCACGGCGGTCTCCTCCCGATCGCCGCCGGGGCGGGCATCGCTGCCCGGCCCGGTGGTCGCGGTCCACTGTGACGTACCAAAACAGTGTTGTCTATCGAACTGAGGTCCTCGTGTGGGGTCACTTGTATGCGGGCGCGGCGGCGGGCAGGTTAGGCACATGAGCACGATCAGCACGCGCCGGCTGGGCGCCGAGGGACCCGAGGTGGCCGCGCTGGGCCTCGGCTGCATGGGCATGTCCAGCGGGATCTACGGCGCGGCGGACCGCGACGAGGGCATCGCCACCATCCACGCCGCGCTGGACGCCGGGATCAACCTGCTGGACACCGGCGACTTCTATGCGCATGGCCACAACGAGCTGCTGGTCGGCGACGCACTGCGGGGCCGCGACCGGGACGGCGTGCTGGTGAGCGTGAAGTTCGGCGCGCAGCGCGGCCCGGCCGGCGACTGGCTCGGCTACGACGCACGGCCGGCCGCGGTGAAGAACTCCCTGGCCTACTCGATGAACCGGCTGCGGGTCGAGCACGTCGACGTCTACCGCCCGGCCCGGCTCGACCCCCAGGTGCCCATCGAGGACACCGTCGGGGCGATCGCCGAGATGGTGCGGGCCGGCTACGTCCGGTACATCGGGCTGTCCGAGGTGGGCGCGGAGACCATCCGGCGGGCCCACGCCGTGCACCCGATCGCCGACCTGCAGATCGAGTACTCGCTGCTCTCCCGCGGTATCGAGGCGGACATCCTGCCGACCTGCCGTGAGCTGGGCATCGCGGTGACCGCCTACGGGGTGCTCGGCCGGGGCATGCTGTCCGGGCGGTGGACCGCGGACAACGTGATCACCCCGGGTTCCTTCTGGAGCCGGTCGCCCCGGTTCCAGGGCGAGAACCTGCAGCACAACCTGAACCTGGTCGTGGCGCTGGCGAAGGTCGCCGAGGCGCGCGGGGCGAGTCCGGCGCAGGTGGCCATCGGCTGGGCGCTCTCGCGCGGCGCGGACATCGTGCCGCTGGTCGGCGCCCGTACGCGCGACCGGTTGACCGAGGCGCTCGGCGCGGCCGAGCTGTCGCTGTCCGACGACGACCTGGCCGCGATCGAGCAGGCGGTCCCGGCGGGCGCGGCGGCCGGCGACCGCTACGACGCACACCAGATGGCCGCGCTGGACAGCGAGCGCTGAACGACCTTGTCGGCGAGTTCAACCGCACCGGCTTGTGATCAGCGGTGCGAGGCCGGTGCGGTTGAACTCGGCGTGAGCGGGCCGGGTCAGGAGGCGCGGCGGGCCTCCACGCTGAGCCGGAGTGCCTCGAGCAGGTCGGTGGCGTCGGTGGCGGCCGGTGCGGCGGCCGCGGCGACGACCTCGTGGCCGGCGCGCTTGTCCTCGATCAGCTGGCGGACCCGGTCGGTGTAGGTGTCGCGGTAGTCCTCCGGCCGCCACGGCGCGCTCATCGACTCGATCAGGGTGCGCGCCATGTCGAACTCCCGGCCGTCCGCCTCGGTGCGTTCCGGCAGGTGGTCGAGCTGCTCGCGGGGCTGGCGGATCTCGTCGGCGTAGTAGAGCGTCTCCAGGGACAGCACGCCGTCGTCAGCGCGCACCGCACACAGGTACGGGCTGCCGCGCATCACGAAGTGTGCGATCGCGACCCGGTTGGTGGCCTCCATCGCCGCCGCGAGCAGCGAATAGACCTTGCCGTTCTCCGCCTTGGCCGGGGCCAGCCAGTACGTCTTCTGGAAGAAGATCGGGTCGATCTCGTCGAGGTCCACGAACGCGGTCACGTCGATCGACCGGGACCGGCCTGGCCCGATCTCGTCCAGCTCGGCCGGGTCGATGATCACCGTCTGGCCGTCCTCCTCGTCGAGGCCCCGGACGATGTCGGCGAACGCCACCTCCTCACCGGTGCGCTCGTTCACGCGCTTGTTGCGGATCCGGTCGGTGGTGCCGCGCTGGTACTGGTGGAAGCTCACGCCGTGGCTCTCGGTCGCGCTGTACAGCCCGACCGGCACGGTGACCAGCCCGAACGTGATCGAACCGGACCAGATGGAACGGGGCACAGTGCTCTCCTGCCTGTGTCGGGTGGCTGGTCAGTGTTCCAGCGCGGTGAGTCGGTCGCGCGCCACCCCGTGCCGGCGGACGGCGTCGCGCAGCGCGCGGTCGGTGTCCTCGCGTGCCCTTCGGGTGGCCCGGGCGCGCTGGCGGGCCTGCTGCTCGGCCTGCTCGGCGGCGATCAGCTCGGCGCGCCGGCCGGCCACGGCGCGGTGCGCGGCAGCCTCCTCGGCGGCGGCTTCGTCGTGGTCGTGCTGTGCGGTGGTGGCCCGGTCCTCGGCATCGGCCAGCGCGGTGGCGAGCCGCTCGAGCTCCTCGCGGGCCCTGGTCAGGGCCGGGTTCGGCGCGGGGGGCGTTCTGGGCGCTGCTTCCGGCGAGCTGTCGACCCCGCGCGCGGGCGTGGCCTCCGGCGCGGACCCGGCCGGCACGGCGACGGCTTCGGCTTTCGGTGCGGACCCGGCCGCCGGCCCGGCTTTCGGTGCGGGCCCGGGTTCCGGCGCGGGCCTGAGCGGCTGGGGGCGTGGGCGGGCGCCGGGGGCGATCACCGGCCAGTCCAGCGTGGCGGCGCTCGCCAGCTCCTTGGGCGAGCTGAGGCGACCGCTGGCCAGCGCGCGGGCGGCCGCGGGGTCGGCCAGCGCGGTGGCGAACATGCCCTCCAGCTCGCGGCTGACCGGGTCGCTGACCTCCTCACCGGCGGCCTCGGCCAGCTCCCGGACGCTCCGGCCCAGCGCGACGACCAGCTCGCGGCGCTGCTCGGACAGCCGCCGCAGGGCCGGTCCGTCCAGCTGCTGGTGGGCGGCGCGCATCGTCTCGCCGAGCGCGGCCAGGCCGGCCAGCTCCTCCGGTCGGCGCCTGGCCAGGTTGTTCACCAGCCATGCCGCCACGGTGGGCCGGCGCAGCTTGCCGAGCTGGGCGGCCAGTGATTTGTCCCCGGCCGCCTTGGCCTCCCGGACCCGTACGTCGCGGGCCGGCGTGAACTCGTCGCGGGGCAACGCGTACAGCGCGTCGGCCGCCACGTCGAGCGCTCCGGCCGCCGCGTCGAGGTCCACCCGCCCAGCCTGTCACGGCGCCGCCGATCGGCCGATGGTTTACCGCGTCGGGCACGCCGGGCGAACCGGTCCGCTACACCGGTGCGGAGCACGTCCGGACTGAGAGTTGGTTAAGTATTTGTTCGATGGCGCCCTGATCGCTGAGTTGGGTCTCAGGGTCTGGCTAGCATCGGTGCAGTGATTGAACGAAAAGCCTGGGGGCAACGCCGTTCGCGGCGTTGGCGGCGATCGACCGCGCTGGCAGTGGGTCTGGTCGCGGTGGCGGTGGCGCTCGCCGCCTGCGGTACCGGCGGCGGTTCCAGCGGTGGTTCCAGCGGCGGCTCCAGCAACGGATCCGGCGATCGAGGCAGCGCGCCGCCGCCGCTGCCCGCCGCCCCGGCCGGGGCGAACGCGCCCGCCCGGAGCAACTGCACGCAGCAGGTCAATGACTCACCGGGCCTGCGGCAGGCGCTCGGCAGCGCCGGCCCTGGCGACACCATCTGCGTCAGTGGGGCCCTGGCCGACGTCCGTATGACGATCGACCGGGGCGGCAGCGCGGGTTCTCCGATCATCGTCCGGGGCGACGGCCGGACGGCCACCAGGGGCATCGCGGTGGAGGCCGACAACGTGATCGTCGACGGCTTTGTCGCCGACGGGCCCGAGGCCCCCGGCGTCGTGCTCAAGGGCAGCAACATCACGCTGCGCAACACCACGATCAACAGCCCGCGCGGGGGCGACGGCGACGGCATCCGGTTCTGGGGCAGCAACATCAAGATCGTGCACAACACGATCACCGACACCAGCAATGCCACGGGCGCGCACGCGGACTGCATGCAGACCTACGCCACCGATGAGGACAACCCGGCCAGCCAGGACGTCCTGATCGACAGCAACCGCTGCGAGAAGATCGACAACAACTGCCTGATAGCCGAGGGGCCGAACAGCAGCGCCGGTGACGGCAGTGGCGAGGGCGAGACCAGGAACTTCACGTTCAGCAACAACTTCTGCGACAACAGGGCCGCCCAGGCCGTGCTCGCCGACGACGTGCGGAACATGACGATCACCAACAACGAGATCGTCGGCGACATCAACCACGCCTTCGCGTTCCAGAACGAGTCCACGAACGGCGTGGTCAGCGGGAACCGGGTGTCCTCGGTCAAGTACGAGGTCGGCATGGACGACTCGTCGGAGAGCAGCTACAACGGCCCGCCCCCCGGTGGCGCCCCGTGACCGACTGATCGGGTGCTGTTGTCGGTGAGGGCGCTGTCTTTGGTGAGGGCGCTGTCTTTGCGAGGGCTCTGCCCCAGGTCAGGGCTTGGTCTTGACCGGGGCCCTGGCCAGGCTCTTCAGGTCCAGCGTCGGGTTGCCATCGCCGTCCCAGTTGAGCGAGGCGACGAACATGGAGCGCTGCGTCGGGCCGGTGTAGGCGTGGAACAGCAGGTAGTCGTGCTTGCGCCCGGGCACGACCTCCTCGCCGCCGGGGTTGTTGTAGGCGCCGCCAACGGTGTCGCGGTTGAGCAGCTGCCCGTCGTGCTTGTCGAACGGTTTGGTCAGCGAGTCGGCGGTCGCGAAGTTGACGAAGTACTTGCCGCTGTTGAACGCGTTGCCCGAGTAGAACAGCACGTACTTGCCGGCGTGGCGGACCATCGCGGGCGCCTCGACGATGTTGTTCTCCTCCGGCCGGTCGGCCTGGATCAGGGCCCTCCGGTCGCCGATCGGGGTGATGCCGTCGACCGACACCTGCTGCAGCCAGATGGTCGCCTTGCCCTTGCCGCTGGTGTAGAGCAGGTACTGCTTGCCGTTGGTGTCGGTGAACGCGCTGGGGTCGATGCTGTCCACGTCCTCGGGGCGGCAGACCAGCGGGCCGGGCCCGGGCGCCTGGAACGGGCCCTTCGGCGAGCTGGCCAGCGCCACGCCGATGCACTGCACGTTCTGCGCGGCCGACCGCGCGGTGAAGTACAGGATGTAGCTGCCGTCGCTGCGGGCGGCGACCTCAGGGGCCCACACGTTGCCGTTGTTCGCGCCGTTCTTGGCGACCCAGGCCGGCAGCTGTGGCATCGCGTCCCCGACCTCGGTCCACTTGCCGTCCAGGGCGGTCGCCCGCTGCACCGGGACGTGCCACACCTTGCCGCCGTAGCTGCTCGCCGTCGAATAGGCGTAGTAAACGCTCCCGACGGCCAGTGCGGCGGGATCGGGAAAGTCATGGGCAATGACCGGCTGAATTGTCGATGCCGTCGTCGCGGCAACGACCGCCGCAACCGCGGGACCGGTTTTCAGTAGGCGTGCCCAGCCGCCGCGAGTGAGGGGAGACATCACGACAGAGAGTAACCTGCGGCTTCAGATCTACCACAACGTGTTTACCCGAAAGTGTTAATCAGATCGGGTCAATCGTTGCAGGCGGCGATCGTTGCTTCGAACGGTGGCCCCGCGACAGTGGGTTGAGCCACTAATTCGGACCAGTCGGCGTGGCTGCTTGCGGACCTCAGCCGCAGCCGCAGCCGCCCCCGCAGCACCCGCCGCCGGCGCGCGCCGGGGCTGCTCCAGCCTGGCCCGTCATGGCCACGGTGGAGAGCAGCTTCACGGTGTCCGGATGACCAGAAGGGCAGGTCGCGGGCTCGCTGGCGGCGCTCATCGGCCGGGACACCTCGAACACCGAGGTGCTCCCGGAGTTGGCGCAGGTCCGGCAGCGGAACTCGTAGCGAGGCATGAGGCCATGGTAGCCGGGCGCGCCGGCCGGCTACCAGACTTCGCGGGTCGGCTACCAGGCTCGGCCGGGCGGGCGGAAGCTTCCTTCGGTCCTTGTGGCTGCCATCGAACGGCGACACGCCGGGTAACCATGGTGCTCGACATGCTTCGATCGGGTATGTAACCTACTCCGGTCCTGTCGCCTCTCGGAAACGTTTGCCGACGCTATTGGTGAATTGTCGTGGCCGTATTGCTCGGATCGCCGAGAAACATTGCGGACACGAGTTCGTCGACGTGCCGGACCAGTTCCGGTTCGGGTTCCTCGCCGGCCTCGCACAGTTTTCGGACATAGCTGGTCAGCTCACCGGCCAATCGGCTGTCCGGGTCCGGCAGGGGCAGCCGGTTCACGTACTGCGTCATCCACCGGCGCCGGCCGGAGTACAGCCGGTTCGAGCACATCAGGTCGTAGAAGCGCACCGCCAGCGTCGAGTTCGCCACGCCGACCAGCAGGTAGGCCAGTTCCTCGGCCGGCAGGTCGGCGAAGCTGATCCAGTAGCAGTCGCCGTTCACCACCGCGCCCGAGCGGTCCACCGAGAACTTGCCGGCCACGCTGATGTCCGGGAACACGATCTTCGGTGGCTGCCAGCCCGCCGGCCGCTGCGGCACCCAGATCTCGAACCACTGCCGGCCGGCGTCCGCCAGGTAGCGGCGGGCGGCCAGCCGCTCCCGGTGCTGCTCCAGGTAGGCCAGCGCGCGCGGGTAGTCGGCCAGTTCGACCGGCCGGCGGGTGTCGCGGCTCCGGTCGTACGGGTACAGCACCCGCGTGCTCGACTCGTCCGGCTCGCCGGGCCCGCGCCAGGTCAGCACGTTGCGGTGGGTGAGCAGTGGCAGCAGCAGCTCGTCCTCCGGCCGCAGCTCCGCCGGCAGCCGGTGCCAGTCGTCGCGGACGAACACCGGGTCGGCCGTCGTCTTGATGCCGACCCGGATCCGGGCGACCTCGCCGAACGTCCGCCAGGTGGCGCGGCGGACCCACCCGGCCCACCGCGTGCTCGGCGCCGACACGAGCCGCCAGCGCCGCTCCGGGCCGGCGTCCACCGCCAGCGTGCCCACCGACACGGCGAACCCGTGCCCGCCGCGGCGGGTGACCGTGTCCTCCGTGGCGGCCAGGTCGGCGTAGAAACCCTGGTCGGGCAGGGCGGCCGGGGTCGGGACCGAGTCGGTCGGTGGGAGTGGCTCGGGGAGCCGGTAGACGCTCACGAACCGGGCCGGCGGCGGTGGCTCGAGCCCCACGGCCGACCAGGAGGCGGCGGCAATCACGATGGCCGGCAGCACGGCGGCCGGGAACGGCTTGCTGTCGCCGAGGTCGTACACCTCGCGCACCCGGAACCGGTCCGCGAACAGACCGCGCACGTTCGCCCCGGCCTGCGTGCTGAGGAACCGGTTCGAACAGAGCAACCCCAGCACACCGCCCTCGACCAGCTGCTCGGCGGCCAGCGCCACGAAGACGTGCATCAGGTCGACCCGGCCACGCAGGCCGAACCGGCGGGCCAGCTCGGCGGCGGTGGCCGCGCCCAGCACCTGGGTGCGCACATAGGGCGGGTTGGTGATCACCAGCTGGAAGCCGCCCGGTGCGGGTTCGGGGCGGCCCGATGCGGCGCCGGTCGGGGTGTGACGGCCCCGCGCGGGAGTCGGAGCCGCCAGCGCGTCCCGGACCCGCAGCTCGGCGGCCAGCCCCAGCGCGGCCAGTCGCTGGCCGGCGGCGGCCACCGCGGTGGGGTCGCGGTCCGCGCCGACCAGCTCGACCCGGTAGCCGCCGGCCAGCAGCCGCTGCCCGGCGGCGGCGAGCAGTGCGCCTTCGCCGCAGGCCGGGTCGAGCACGCGGACCGGCCGCTCACCCGGCGGGTCCAGCGCCCGCACTGCCCGGTCGGCCAGGAACGCGGCCAGCTCCGGCGGTGTGTAGTGGACCCCGTGGCGCTTGCGCGGATCGGGCCCCGGCGGAGTGGCGGTCATCCGGACCGCGCCGGCTCGGCCGGCGGCTGCGCGAGCAGGCCGACGGCGAACTGGGCGTACTCCGAGGCGATCCGCTCCGGGGTGGCCGGCCCGCCGAGATGGAACCACTGTGGCAGCGAGGTACACATGGTGGCGATCGCCCGGCCGGCGTGCCTCGGGCTGGGCGTGTGCAGCGCGCCGTCCGCGATGGCCCGGTCGATGGCCTCGTCGAGCAGGTGCTGCACGTGGCTGCGCTGCGCGGCGATGCGGCGCCGGTTCACCGCTTCCAGGCTGCGCATCTCGCTGGCGCCGATGAACGCGAGCTCCCAGCGGTGGGTGTGGAACAGCGCGAGCGCCTCCACCATCAGCCGAACCCTGGCCAGCCCGTCGGTGCCGTCCCGCGCCGCCGCCAGCAGCCGCCAGGTCAGGTCGTCCATGGTCAGGTCCAGGGTGATCACCAGTAGCTCCTGCTTGCTGGCGTAGTGGTGGTACATCCCGGGCACGCTGATGCCGGCGAGTCGGGCGATGGAGCGCATCGTCGCGCCGTGGTAGCCGGTGCGCACGAACGACGTGATCGCGGCCGCCAGCACGGGGTCCAGCGGCAGCGGCCCGAAGCTGCGCCAGTCGCCCCGTTCGCCGGCGGGTTCGGTCCCGGGCAGGCCGGCCGCCGCGCGCCGGGGGCGGGGTGGGCCGGGCGTGGGGGTGAGGTGCGGCGGTTCGCGGTGGGCCGGCCGGTCCGGGGCCGCGTCGGACGAGCCGTCGTCGAAGGAGGACCCGTCGGGGGAGGTCTCGAGCAGCCGGGCGGGGGTGGTGTGCAGCGCGTCCGCGATGTCGCGCAGCCGGCTGACCGCGAGCTCGGTCTTGCCGGTCTCGATCGCGTGCAGGGTGGCCGCGCTGACCCCGATCCGGCGGGCCAGCTCGCGCAGCGAGATACCGGTCGCCAGCCGGGACTGCCGCACGGTGTGCCCGGGCGCGGGGCTGTCCCGCGCCGCCGACCGACCCGCCGCCCAGTCCGTCGACCGCCCCGCCGAGCGCAGCACCATCTGTTCAGGCTAGCCGAACACACTAGCCGCCCCGCGCAGCGGTTTCCGGCGGTTCCCGCGTTGCACAGCTGACCGGCCGGTGAAAGGGTGACCTGGGCCATAGCACCGGCCGAGCGAGCGGTCGGTAGTCCAGGGAGAACCGGCTTTTCAGGGAAGGTAGCGCTCAATGGCTGAGCAGCACAGCGTGCAGGACCTGCTCCGTGACGCCCCGTCGAACTGGGGCAGGTGGGGTGACGACGACGAGTTGGGCTCGCTCAACTACCTTACCCCGGCCGAGGTCCTGCGCGGGGTACAGCACATCAGGACCGGCAACGTGTTCACCCTGCAGCGGCTGATCGGCGACCCGAAGGGTGACCCGGTGTGGCCCGGCCGCGCCCCGGCCACCCGCACCATGATCATGGACGAGGGCACCTGGGACTCGCCGGCCGCGCCCCAGTTCCCGGGCGGGATGCACTACGCCGACGACAAGATCGAGGCTTTCCTGCAGGGGTCCACGCAGTACGACGCGCTGGGTCACGTCTGGTACGGCGGCAAGATCTGGAACGGCTACGACGCGCGGACCACCATCGGCGGCATGGACAAGGCCAGTGTGGAGCCGATCGCGCAGCGCGGCGTCGTCGGCCGGGGTGTGCTGCTGGACATCGCCCGCTTCCGGGACAAGGAGAACCTGGACAAGGGCGAGGCGTTCGACCACAACGAGCTGGAGGCGTGCGCCAAGGCACAGGGGCACACCATCGAGAAGCACGACGTGCTGCTGATCCGGACCAACTTCCTCAAGCTGTTCTTCGACCAGGGTGAGAAGTTCTACGAGGACTTCATCGAGCCGGGCCTGACGTACAGCCCGGAGCTGGTCCGCTGGTTCCACGAGCGGGAGATCCCGAACCTGGTCACCGACACCATGGCGAACGAGCTCACCTACGAGCCGGAGACCGGGATCGCGCTGCCGCTGCACTGCGCGCTGATGCGGAACCTGGGCGTCGCGCTCACCGAGATCTGTGACCTGGAGAAGCTCGCCGCGAGCTGCGCCGAGGACGGCCAGTACACGTTCCTCTATGCCGCCGCGCCGCTCAAGGTGCACCGGGCCACCGGCTCCCCGGTCAACCCGCTGGCGATCAAATGACCGGGTACACGGACCGCCCGTGGTTGGCCCGCTACTCCGACGGGCTGCCGGCGGACATCGAGACCGAGTACGGCACGCTGCTCGAGCTGTTTCGAGCGTCGGTGGCCCGCGCGCCGGACACCGAGGCGATCCGCTACTTCGACGGGGTGCTCACGCTCGCCGAGCTGGACTCGGCCTCCGACGCGCTCGCGGTCGGGCTGGTCGCGCAGGGCTTCCAGCCGGGGGACCGGCTCGCGGTGTACGTGCAGAACAACCCGGCGTTCGTGGTCGGGCTGCTCGGCGCCTGGAAGGCGGGTGGCGCGGCCGTCGCGATCAACCCGATGAACAAGGCCCGCGAGCTGACGTACCTGCTCACCGACTCCGGCGCGACCGCCCTGCTGTGCCTGGAGGACCTCTACGGGACCGTCGCCAAGTCGGTGGTCGAGGCCGGCGAGACCCAGGTCCGGTCGGTGATCACCGCCTCGCCGCTGGACTGGCAGACCCGCAACGACCCCCGGCTGTTCGCCGACACCCACAAGGCCCGGCACGAGGGCACGTTCGACCTGCTGGAGCTGATCGAGGCCAACGCCGGGCGCACGCCGGACGCACCGGCGCCGAAACCCGACGACATCGCCATCCTGACCTACACCTCGGGCACCACCGGCGTGCCCAAGGGCGCGATGAACACGCACGCCACCATGTCGTTCAACGCGCAGACCTACCGGGAGTGGATGGGCCTCACCCCGGCGGACAGCGTGCTCGGGGTGGCCCCGCTGTTCCACATCACCGGGCTGATCGGGCACGTCGCGCTGGCCCTGCTGGTGCCGTTCCCGCTGGTGCTGGAGCACCGGTTCCACCCGGACGTCGTGCTCGACGCCATCCGGGAGCACCGGCCGACCTTCACCGTCGGCGCGATCACCGTGTTCATCAGCCTGGCCGGGATCGACGGGGTGACCAAGGACGACTTCGCCTCGTTCCGGATGCTCTACTCCGGCGGGGCGCCGATCGCGCCGGCGGTGACCGACCGGTTCGAGCAGCAGACCGGCCTGTACATCCACAACATCTACGGGCTGACCGAGACGAACTCGCCGTCGCACGGGGTGCCGCTGGGGGCCAGGGCGCCCGTCGACCCGAACTCCGGCGCGCTCTCGGTCGGGGTGCCGGTGTTCAACACGGTGGTCCGCATCCTCGGCGAGGACGGCGAGGAGGTGCCGATCGGTGAGATCGGTGAGATCGCCACCTCCGGCCCGCAGGTGGTACCTGGCTACTGGAACAAGCCGGAGGCGACGGAGGCCTCGCTGCCCGGTGGCGAGCTGCGCACCGGTGACGTGGGCTTCATGGACGCCGAGGGCTGGTTCTACCTGGTCGACCGCAAGAAGGACATGATCAACGCGGCCGGCTACAAGGTGTGGCCACGCGAGGTGGAGGACGTCCTCTACGGCCACCCGGCGGTGCGTGAGGCGGCCGTGGTCGGGGTGCCGGACGAGTACCGGGGCGAGACGGTGAAGGCGTTCGTCTCGGTGCGCCCCGGCGTCGAGGTGACCGAGCAGGAGCTGATCGACTACTGCAAGGCCAACATGGCGGCCTACAAGTACCCGAGGTCGATCGAGTTCATCGACGAGCTGCCGAAGACCACGACCGGCAAGATCCTGCGCCGCGAGCTGCGCGACCAGGCCGCCGGCTGACCCGTGAGTGGGGGGGTTGG
>DATAZG010000189.1:0-5478 GCA_036272155.1 Pseudonocardia sp. | reverse complement strand
CTCGAGGAACACACCGTCACTGTCGAGCTGGGCGATGGTGCGCAGCGCATCGTGCTCGATCTGGCGACTCAGAGACTTCAGGAACAGCAACTTGTCGATCAGATCCTGATCGGACGCGGAACTGGTCGCCACCCGAAACTGGGCCAGAGCCGCATTCACGGCCTGGCGCTCGGTGCCGATCCAACTCTCCGACATGCCCACATTGTGCCAACCAGGTCTGACACTTTCCGGCGCTCGAGCCGTGCCCAGTGACGAGAAAAATATCGATTATGTGGGCGCGCCGTCCGCCGTACCCGACTGTCACCTCAAGTCCCGAAGAAAGGTGAACGTTCAAGCGTGGGCTGGCTGGCTGTGGTCCCGTCCAAAGCCTCTTTCAGAATTGACCAGCCACCTCAAGGTGACCAGGTTATTCGAGCCGTCGGGACGCCGCGGGCTCCCGACTGAGCAAACCACGCCAACGCCAACCACCCACGCCAACCACAGCCCAGGCAAGATCGAGCCACCGCGTGTCGTCAGAGCCGCGGCGGGGTAGACGGGCACGGGCCTCGGACCAGAAGGAGAGCAATGCTCATTGGTGACATCGACGTGCATCCCCTGGCCGACGGGACGTTCCGCGCCTCACCCGAGTACTTCGGCGAGCATGCTGTCGCCGACGGCCATCCGGAGCTGTTCGGCAGCGACGGGCTCGCGTTCCTGCCCATCGGGTGCTTCCTCGTCCGCACCCGCGACCGGACCATCCTGGTGGACGCCGGCATGGGACCCCGGCTGCGCGACGACGGCCGGCGCCGGCTCCTGGTGGGCGGGCAGTTGCCGCTCGGGCTGCGCGCCGTCGGGGTGACCCCGGCCGACCTGACCGACGTGGTGTGCACGCACCTGCACGCCGATCACTGCGGCTGGCTGTTCGACGAGGAGGCCCGACCGGTGTTCGGCGCGGCGACGATCTGGTTCGGCGCGCCCGACTGGGACCACTTCGTCGAGGACCCCGACGTGTGGATGTTCGACCACATCCGGCATGGGTTCCGCAGCTCGGCCGAGAGTGGCGACCGCCTGCGGCCGGTCACGCGCGACACGACGATCGCCCCGGGCATCACCCTGACCATGACCCCGGGTCATACCCCCGGCCACCTCAGCGTCATCGTGGCATCGCGGGGGCAGCGCGCCCTGCTGCTGGGGGACGCCATCGTCTGTCCCGTGCAGCTCGACGAGCCCACGTGGCAGTCGATCGGCGACGTCGATCCCGAGCTGGCCCGGCAGGTCCGCGAACGACTGTTCCGCGAGCTCGAGGACGGGGTCACCGTCGGAGCCGGCGCCCACTTCCCCGAGCTGCGGTTCGGTCGTGTCCTGGTCGGTCAGGCCAGACAGTGGTTCAACTGAGTCCCCGGGGTCAGCCCTCCGAGCCGGGTAGCTTGTAGCCGGCGAACTTGTCCCGGAGTGTCTTCTTCGAGAACTTGCCGACGCTGGTCTTCGGCACCTCGTCGATGAACTCGACGGCGTCCGGCAGCCACCACTTGGCGACACGGGGCTTGAGGTGCTCGAGTACCTCCTCGGCGGTCAGCGACTCGCCCGGCTTGAGCACCACGCAGGCCATCGGGCGCTCCACCCAGCGCTCGTGGGGGATCGCGATGACGGCGGCCTCGGCGATCTTCGGGTGGGCCATGATCTCGTTCTCCAGCTCGACCGAGCTGATCCACTCGCCGCCGGACTTGACGAGGTCCTTGGTGCGGTCGACCAGCCGGAAGAAGCCGCCCTGGTCGGCCGCGGCCACGTCGCCGGTGCGCAGCCAGCCGTCCTCGGTGTACTGGCTGCCGCCGCCCTCACCCCGGTAGTACTCCTTGGCGATCCACGGGCCGGCGGCCTGGATCTCGCCGGTGTGCACGTCGTCCCAGGGCAGCTCGTCGCCGGTGTCAGGGTCGACCAGGCGCAGGTCGACCAGCGGCACCGGCTGGCCCTGCTTGGCCCGCACGCTGGCCCGCTCGGCCTCGGTCAGGGCATCGTGCTGGCTGCGCCGCGTGGACATCGTGGCGATCGGGCTGGTCTCGGTCATGCCCCAGGCGTGCAGCAGCGGGATGCCGAGCTTCTCCCGGTAGGCCTCGGACAGCGACTTCGGCACCGCCGACCCGCCGCACAGCAGCACCCGCAGGTGCGACAGGTCGTAGTCGTCGAGCATCGGCAGCGCGCCCATCCAGATGGTCGGCACGCCGCCGGTCACCGTGACCTGGTGCGCGGCCAGCAGTTCCAGGATCGCCTTGGGTGTCATGTTCGGGCCGGGGAAGATGATGGTTGAGCCGGCCAGCAGGCAGCCGTAGGGCAGGCCCCAGGCGTTCGCGTGGAACATCGGCACGATCGGCAGCACGGTGTCCCGCTCGGACAGGGCGGCACCGTCCGCGATCAGCGAGATCATCGAGTGCAGCACCGTCGAGCGGTGCGAGTAGACCACGCCCTTCGGGTTGCCCGTGGTGCCGGAGGTGTAGCACATCGCGGCCGCGGTGTTCTCGTCCTCGACCACGAACCGGCCGGTGAACGGCTCGGACTCGGCCAGCAGCTGGTCGTAGTCGAGGATGCGGGGGTCGTCCGGGATGGCGGCGTCGGCTCCATCCTCGATGACCACGAAGTGCCGGACCGTGTCCATCTTGTCGGTCAGCGGCCACAGCAGCGGCAGCAGTGACCGGTCCACGAAGATGATCTCGTCCTCGGCGTGGTTGGCGATGTAGGTGAGCTGGTCCGGGAACAGCCGGATGTTCAGCGTGTGCAACACCCGCCCGGTGCACGGCGCCGCCATGTACAGCTCGAGGTGGGCCGCGGTGTTCCAGCAGAACGTGGCCACCCGGCCGTCCGCGCTGATCCCGAGGCGGTCCAGCGCGGTGGCCAGCCGGCGGACCCGCCCGGCCCACTCGGCGATCGTGGTGCGCTGCTCGCCGTCGGCGGTGGCGGTGATGATCTCCTTGTGCCCGAACAGCTGCTCGGCCCGGTGGAAAACGTGCGGTAGGGCAAGCGGACGGTCCTGCATCAGCCCGAGCATCTGGGTCTCCTGTCGCGTCTTCGATCGGCAGCGAGGCGTGTCATGGGGGCAAGAACTTCAAGTGCCGGAAACCGTACCGCGACCTGCCAAGACGGTGCAGAATCTCGGTCGAGGCCGACCATCTCGGACCCGGATCGTGGCCCGGATGGCGAGGTTGCGCAGCTTTCTTGACCGGTCACGGATACTCTCCACGCCCATGAACCGGCCCACCGTCTGCCTCGACGTGGGTTCCGGCTGGGTCAAAGCGCTCGGCATCGACGCCGACGGCGAGCCGACCGGCTGTGCCCAACACCTGACCACCCCGCACGACCTGCTGGAGGGCGTGCTCGCCGCGGCCACCGCCGTCGGGCTGGACGGACCGCTCATCCCACGCCGGGGCCAGGGCGCCGAGACCGACGCCGAGCTGCTGGCCTGTTCCTCGGCCGGCGGTGGGCTGCGGCTCGCCGTGGTCGGGCAGAACCGGCTGGCGTCCACCGAGGCCGGCTACCGGGTGGCCCGCTCGGCCGGCGCGCGGCTGGTGCACGTGCAGGACGGCCTGCTCGAACCCGCCGGCGTGCGCGCGCTGCGGGCCAGCCGCCCGGACGTGGTGCTGCTGGTGGACGGCGTGGACGCGGCCGCCGAGGGCACCCTGCTGCGCAACGCCGCCCGGCTGGCCAGGGCCCGCGTGCGCGCCCCGATCGTGCTCGCGGTGCACCAGGCGGTCCGGGCCGACGCGTTGGCGCTGCTCAAGTCCACTGGGCGCACGGTGCTGGCCACCGACGCGGTGCTCCGCTCGGCCGGCGAGGTGGTGCCGGAGCCGGCCAGGGAGGCGGTGGCCGAGCTGCTCGGTGGTCATCTGGTCGGCGGCCGGGGCTCGGCGACCACCGCCCGGTTCCGCCGGCTGGCCCGCCAGGACACGCCGGGCGCGGTGCGGCGCGGTGTGGTCGAGCTCGTGCGCGCCCGGGGGGTCGGCGCCGGCGCGCTGCTGGTGATCGACGTCGGCTCGTCGACCACCGACGTGTACTCCGCGCTGCCGCCGACCGGGCCGGACGCCGACCCCGAGCTGACCTGGTCCACCGCCGAGGCCGACCTCGGCATGCGCCCGAGCGCCGCCGGCATCCTCACCGAGGGCCAGGCCGAGGGGCTGGTCGACCCCGTCGAGGCCGACCTGCTCACCCCCACCGTGGAACGGCTCACCGAGGAGACCGACTTCATACCGGCGGACCCCGGTGCCCGTGCCGAGGACCGCCGGCTCGTCGCGCTCGCCTCGGTACTGGCCGCCCGGCGGCACCTGCGGGTGGCCGGCGAGGCGCTGAGTCGGGCCGAGTGGGGGCTCGTGGTGCTCACCGGCGGTGTGTTCCGGCAGCCTGACCAGGGCGGCATGGAGGCCGTGCGCCGGACCATGCGCGCCGACACCGTACTGCGTGACCTGCTGGAACACTGCCCAATGGCCATGGACGACGGCTACGCGCTGGCCCCCGCCGGGCTGCTGGCCGCGCGCGGGCGGATCAAGGCGGCGCGCACCGTGCTGGACGCGGCGATCGCGCCGTACGGCGGCTGAGCGGATCTGCTGACGCCACACACGAGCTCGGGCTCGTGTGCGGGAACGGGGACCCGTGTGCGGGAACGGGAACCCGTGTGCGGGAACGGGGACCCGTGTGCGAGCGCCGGAGGTTCGGGGGCGGGGCGGGGCGACGCGGGATGGGGATGCCAGGTGAGGCGCGGGTGCCAGGTACTGAGGCCATGTGCGGGGCATGGTTGCCGTGTGCGGGGCGTCCTAGCCGTGCGCGGGGTACCGGAGCCGTGTGCGGGGTACCCGGGGCCGTGTGCGGGGCACCCGAGCGGTGGGCGGGGCACCGCCCTCAGGTACGAGCCAGAACAGGCCGCCGTACCTCCGAGGCCGCCGCGCATCCCGAAGCCGCCGTACCTCCGAGGCCGCCGCACCTCCTGAGGCCGACACACACACCCACGTCGTGACACACAAACTTCAGACACCACACACCAGTTAGAACGCGTGTGCCACGTCCGCATCCCGTGTGCCAGGGCCGGGACCTGTGTGCCAGCGCCAACAACCTGTGTGCCAGCGCCTGCGCCGCGCCAACCTGTGCGCCGGCGCCAACAACCTGTGTGCCACGCCGACCAGCCGTGCGGCGGACGTCGGCTGAGCTCGCTACCGCTGCCAGCACCGTCGAGTTGTGGACGTCTCGGGGGCCATTACCCGCGGACCTGGAGGCTGTCGGTTCGGCCAGGTAGCGTGACCATGGTTCTGATGAGGAGGACAAGGGGAGCATGAGCGCACCAACTACCGACACCGTCCGGTCCGGCGGCAGGCTCGACCAGCGCAACGGGGTCGACTTCGCGGTCGCCGATCTGGCGCTGGCGGAGTTCGGCCGCAAGGAGATTCGGCTGGCCGAGCACGAGATGCCGGGTCTGATGGCGCTGCGCCGGGAGTACGCGCAGGCGCAGCCGCTGCACGGGGC
>DATAZG010000188.1:0-100777 GCA_036272155.1 Pseudonocardia sp. | reverse complement strand
ACACCCGAGCTGCCCACGTGGGTGAACACCGCGATCGGCTGGTTCGTGGCGGTGAAGTCGGTGACATGGGCCTGGCTGGAGCGGTTCAACCGCAGGCCGCCGATCTTGTCGCCCCCGGTGACCACGCCGGTGATCTGCGGCGCCTGCTGCCCGACGACGGCCAGGCCGTAGTTGCCGTTGCCCGCCGTGGTGATCCCGGTGATCGGGCGGTTCGTGATCGCGCCCTTGACCAGCACGCCGTTGCCGCCGTTCGCCTCGGCCATGATGCCGCGCAGCGTGGTGGCGCGGTCGCCGTCCAACACCAGCCCGTCGGACAGCGAGTCGGCGACCCGCACGCCGTCCAGGCTCACCCCCTGCGACTCCGACAGCCGCAGGCCGACGGTGTTGCGCAGGAACGTGGTGCGCTGGAGTGTGCCGGCGCTGCCCGGGTTGAGCTGGACGCCGGTGCGGTTGCCCGGGTCGTTCACCGGAGTGCCGAGGTCTGAGAACGTGACGTCGGTGGTGTCGAGCCGCCCGCCGCCGGCGACCACGATGAACGGACGGCCGACCCCGGGCGGCATCGCCTGGTTCGTCGCCGGGTCCACCGAGGTGACGGTGACGCCGCGCCCGGTGAGCCGCCCGCTCCCGGTGTAGATGGACGACGCGTCCGGCGGGGTGGCCCCGCCGACCAGCTGCAGTGTCTGCACCCCGCCGAGGTCGAGTGTGGTGCCCGGGGTGAGTGTGACCACCGCCGCCAGCCGGGCGTCCCCGCCGGCCAGCGTCAACCAGCCACTGGGTACCAGCCGGTTCAGCGTGGCGAGGGTCATCGGTCCGCCCGGCCGGGCCGCCTGCGCGGTCAGCCGGCCGCCGTTCACCACCTCGACGCTCAGGTCCCTGATCACGATCATCCGGTGGGGCCGGCCCCTGGCCAGCCACGCCTCGGTGGTCCGTTGCTGGGCGGCGGCCAGGTCGGCGGCCGCCTCCGCCGCCGCCTGGGCCCGCTTCCTGGCCAGCTCCTGGGCTTCCCTGGCCGCCTCGGCCTCCGCCTCCGCGCGCTGCTTGGCGAGCTCCTGGGCCTCGGCCTGGGCTTCGGCCAGCGGGTCCCTCGTGGGGATGGGTGGTGTGGTGGTGGGCTCGGGGTCGGGCTGCGGTTCCGGGTCGGGCTGCGGGGTGGGCTCGGGGTCGGGTTGTGGGTCGGGTTGTGGGTCGGAGCCCGAACCGGTCCCCGAGTCGGACCCTGACCCGCTGCCCGAGCCGCTGCCTGAGTCACTGCCCGAGCCGCTGCCGGAGCCCGAGTCGGCGCCCGGGTTGGGGTCGCCCTGGGCCGGGGACAGGGCTGGTACCAGGGCCGGGCGGGGCTCGGCGGCGGCCGCCACGCCCGTCGGGGACAGCGCCAGCAGGCCGAGGGCCAGCGCGAGGATGCCGATGAGCCCGAAGGCGGATCGCCCGCCCGGCGGGCCGGAGGGACCGCCGCGCCGTGCCGGCTGGGGCGGTTCCTCGGCGCGTGGCCGGGGTACGGCCGGCGGTCGGGGAGCGGGGTGCGGGTGCGCGGTGAGGCGCGTCGTCGGCGGTTCGACCCGACTGTGCCGTCGCGGGGGCGGCGCCTGCCGCTGGCGCGGCGCGGGTGCGGGCGGCCAGGGGGCCGAGGGCGGCTGCCCCGGACCCGGCCGCGCGGCGAACCCGGCCGGCTCGGTCGCGAGACCCGCCGGCTGGACGGCGAACTCGCCCGGCCCCGCGGCGTAGGCGGCCGGCGGGCCGGTCAGCTCAGCCGGCGAGCCGGCCAGTTGTGCCACCGGCTGGTCCGCCGGTTGCTCGGTGCGCACCACGGCGCCGTTCTGCACCGCGACCTGGCGTGTGAGCCACCGCTGCTTGCGGATGGTGAACAGGGCCTGCAGCTTGATCAGCGCCATCAGCCAGGACACCACCAGGTACCCCGGTACGAGGAAGAACGAGGAGGGGCGCCGGATCAGGTGCGGCAGCAGCTTCGCCGACCGGCTGATCTGCCACCACAGCGCGAGCACGCCCGCGAAGAGCCAGTTCCACTCGACCAGCGAGTAGATCATGAATGCCGGGCCGAACAGCAGGGTGAAGCCGCTGACCGCCTTGTCGACCATCGTGTAGGCGAGGAACGGATGGCGCCACACCCAGCGCCGGGACAGCGCGCGCAGGTCCGAGCGCCAGGTGTTGCGCGCCCACCGCAGCCGCTGCCGGAAGAAGATCTTCCACTTGCTCGGGAAGGTCGACCACACCTCGGCGGTGCGCTGCATGTAGGTGCGGTAGCCGCGCTCGAGGACCAGCGTGGTCAGCCGCTTGTCGTCGCCGGACAGGCACGGCACGCCCCAGAACGTCTCGTGCATGAACTCGTACTCGATCTCCAGCAGCAGTTGGCGCCGGTAGATCGCGGTGCGGCCGGACAGGCAGGACACGGCCTGGCCGAGCAGGCTCTGGCCGGCGTTCTCGTCGAAGTACCGGTGGTCGAGGAACATGTCGGTGATCCGGGCCAGGAAGCCCTTCGACCCGTAGACGTTCTGCCGGGTGCCGACGCCGCCGATCCGGGGGTCCGCGAACGGCTTGCACACCTCGGCCGCGACGTCCGGGGCCCACACGGTGTCCGAGTCGACCAGCGCCACCAGCTCGGTCCGCGCGGCGTTCCAGCCCCGGCGCAGCGCGTCCCGCTTGCCGGGCACGTCGGTGACCAGCACCCGCACCGGGTAGCGGCCGGCCACCTCGCGGCAGACCTGATCCGACACGTCGATCACCAGAATGACCTGCTCGACGCCGTTGGCCAGCCAGGACTCGATCGCGGTGGCGAAGACCTCCGGGTCCTCCTGGTAGACGGGGACCACGATCGTCATCGGCAGGCGGTAGGAGCCGGTGACCGGCCGGTACAGCGCCGCGGGGATCCGGCGGACCAGCCAGCAACCCCAGCGGATCAGGCCGAGCAGGCCGAGCGGCGTACCCAGTACGTAGTAGTAGATCGGTAACGACATACCTATGCCGAATTCAGGGCTGACATCGCGTGCTACTCCTGGGAGCTTCGGGAGCGGGGAGCTTCGGGAGCGGGGGAGCTGGCCAACTCGTGCAGCACTGTTTCGGGGGGATCGGCCCGTTCGTTACCGGTTCGTCATGCTCTCGGAGCGCAATCGGAGCGCATTTTTTGATCAATTGGCGCGGCGAACCGGCAGGTCACGGTCCGGCGTGCGAGCCGTGAACCGGGCGCCGAACATATGAATGTGATGCGCACCACATCACGATTCGTGTTTCACTCATTACCGAACGGATGCAATTCCGCGCACGCCCTGGATTTGTTGATCAAAATGGCGCGTGCCCGATTAGTGATCCAATTCGTGACGGTGTGCCGTTGAACTCGGTGGACAGCTCGGGGCCAGGCCAGCCGGGGGGACGGGCGCGGCGCCGGGGCGGGATACTGCCGGGGTGGCTTACGACGTCGAGCTGGCCGACCGACTGCGCGAGGTACTCGCCGCCGAACCGCGCGTCGTCGAGAAGCCGATGTTCGGCGGGCTCGCGTTCCTGGTGGGTGGGCACATGGCGGTCGCTGTGAGCCGGAGCGGCGGCCTGCTGCTGCGCGTCGACCCGGCCCGGGCCGAGGCACTCCTCGCCGAACCCCGTGCGAGCCGGTGGGTCATGCGCGGGCGCGAGATGGACGGCTGGCTGCGCATCGACATCGACGCGTACGCGGCCGACGACGAACTCGGCCCCTGGGTCAGGCGCGGGGTCGAGTTCGTCAGGACGCTGCCGCCGAAGTGACCGGCCCCGGTCAGACCTTCCAGCCCGAGCTGTAGATCCGCCGGTCGTCGGAGACGTAGGGCACCGCCTGCCGCGTGCCGCCCACGTAGAGCGCCACGCAGGAGCGGGTGCCCGGTGAGTCGACGGTGAACCTGGTCACCGCCGCCGCGAGCACACCCGGGTCCTGTGAAAGGGCGGCGGCGTTCGCCTCCGCGTCCGCGAGGTTCGAGCAGATGAGCTCGGTCGGCCGGACCTCGTTGGCGCGCACCGCGTGCACGGCATAGATCTCCACGGGACCCCCTGAGGCTGTGGGCAGCATGATCGCGACTTTAGACGACAACTGCGACAACCGCGACAAGCGGGATGTTTGACGCACTTCCGTGACCTAGCGTCAGCGCCGTGACCGGAACGCCGCTGGTGCCGAGTGGCGACGCGGCACGCGTTCTGGGCATCTCGTCGCGCACGCTGCAGCGGTACGTCAAGGCCGGGTTGGTGACCCCTGACCTGGTGCTGGCGTCCGGTCAGTACCGCTGGGACGTGGCCCGGCTCCGGGAGCAGATCAACGGGCTGCACAGCTGGACGGTGACGAGCGCGCGCCCCTCGGCAGAGCCCGCGGTAGAGCCCGGGGTGGCGTCCCGGCCGGTCGTCTCATCCCCCGACCTGGCCACTGAGCTGGCCATCCGGCTCAGCGAGGTGGCTCCGGCCGGCTTCACCGTGGAGGCCGAGAACAACCAGGTCACGGTGCGTCACCTCGGTGAGCTGGTCGGCCGGTCCGGTGCGGCGGAGGTCCTGGTCTCGGTCGAGGGCACCCAGAGCCCGGTCGAGGCCATCGAGCGGGCGGCGCGGGTCATCCTGGACACCGTGCGGGACTACTTCGTGGACATCTCCACGCGGCCCTGGCCCGGTGAGCGGTCGGGGGCCGACCCGGGTGTGTCGATGTCCGGCAGCGTGCTCGAGCTGTGGTTCGGCGACCGGAGCGACCCCGTGCTCACGCTGCGGGCGATCGACCTCACGCCCTAACTTGGATCGGGTCGGTTGACCGCCGCGAAGTAGCGACCCTGGTCGAGGTCCGAGATCAGGCCGGGCCGGGTCGGCGTCCAGTCGAGCAGGTCGCGGGTGAGCTGGCTCGAGGTGGGGTTGTCGAGGCCGACAAAGCCGCTCAGGAAGCCGAAGTGCCGCGTGGCGTCCTCGGCGGCGACGGGGGCGGCGGGCAGGCCGAGCCGGCGGCCGATCGCCGCGGCGGTGTCGCGCAGGGCGACGCCTTCCTCGGCGACGGCGTGCAGGCGGGATCCCGGGGGAGCGCCCTCGAGGGCCAGGCGGTAGAGGTGGCCGACGTCGCGGGTGTCGGCGGCCGGCCAGCGGTTGCTCCCGTCGCCCAGGTAACCGGCGACGCCGGTCGCGCGGGCAATCGCGATCAGGGCTGCGACGAAGCCGCAACGGCCGAGGCTGTGCACCGTCGGCGGCAGCCGGACGACCGAGGATCGCACGCCGTGCGCGGCGAGCGCGAGCACGGCGTTCTCAGCGTCGAGCCGCGGCCCGCCGGGCCACCCTTCGTGCTCGGTGAGCTGTCCCCGGAAACCGGCCATGCTCAGTCCGAGGGTCGCGCCTGTCGAGACGAACGGCTTGCCCGAGTCCTCGAGGGCGGCACCCAGTGCTTCGATCGCGCGCAGATCCGAGGCGGCCGCGCCGGCCAGGTCGCCCGAGCGCATCTCCTCGTTCTTGAACGCGAGGTGGATGACGCCGTCGGCCTCGCGGGCCGCCGCGCGCAGGCCGGTGAGGTCGTCCAGCTCGCCTCGGCGCACGTCGGCGCCGAGCGATGCCACGGCGGCCGCCGAGCGATCCGAGCGGGCCAGGCCGACGACGGTGTGACCGGCGGATATCAGTTCGGGAATGACGGCAGAGGCGATGTGTCCAGAGGCGCCGGTGACAAATACGCGCATGGTGGGGACCTCCTTGTGAGCATCGCCGACGTGGCGAGCCCGGTAGCGATTGCACCAGGTGCAGTCAGTGTAGCTCGTTGACTGCACCTAGTGCAGTCACTAGGCTGGCGGCGATGCCTAGATGGGAACCGGATGCGGTCGGCCGGCTGCAGGCCGCGGCCCTCGAGCTCTTCGCCGAGCAGGGGTTCGAGCGCACGACGGTCGTCGAGATCGCCCAGCGGGCGGGGCTCACGAAGCGGAGTTTCTTCAACCACTTCGCCGACAAGCGCGAGGTGCTCTTCGGTCCGGTCGCCGAAGGTCAGCGGGAGATCGTCACCCGCGAGATCGCCGCATGTCCCGATGGGTTGCCGCCGCTCGAGGCGGTCGTCCTCGGCCTGCGGGCCGCCGCCGACGCGATATTCGAGGTACGCCGGGCCGAGGTGACCCGTCGACGGGAGATCATCGAGGCCAATCCCGAGCTGCGGGAGCGCGAGCTGCGCAAACGTGCCGCGCTCACCGACGGCATCGCCGACGCGCTCCGCGCCCGCGGTGTCGACTCCGACACCGCGCTCCTGTCGGCCCGCGCCGGCGTGCTCGTGCAGCAGACGGCGATGCGGACCTGGACCCGGTCGGTCGACGACCGTCCCCTGCGGGATTCCCTTGCCGACGCGCTGCACTCGCTGCGCACGATCGCCGCCCAGACGGCCGATCAGGGGGGCGTCCCCGTGCCGGTCCGCGCTGACGGAATCCGCGACTCACCTTGACGAATTCCCCGACTCGCGGGAGGTGGGGAACCTGCGGTCAGGCCGACTCGCGGGGCGGGGTGGCGGGGGCGCCGTAGCGCAGGCCGTCGACCAGGAGCGTGACCAGGCGGTTGGCACGGTCGCGGGAGCCGGGTTGGCCGGTGATCAAGCTGAGGCCGCTGAGTGCGCCGGCCAGGTCGTCCGAGCAGGCGTCGGGGCGGATCGTGCCGCTGCTCTCGGCGGCGGCCACGAGCTCGTGCAGGGCGGTGTAGATGCGCTGGTGGCTGGCCTCGACCGCCGCCGAGTCGGCCCCGTGCACGATCGACTTCAGCGCGACCGCCATGCCGGGGCGCTCGGCGACGTAGCCGATGAACCGCTGCATCCAGGTGATCAGGGCCTGGTCGGCGGGCTGCTCGGCCAGCAGTGACTCGACACCGTCGCAGAGCAGGTTGACCTCGCGCACGTAGGCGCCGGCGAGCAGTGCCTCCCGGCTGGGGAAGTGCCGGTAGAGCGTGCCGATCCCGACGCCGGCGTGCCGGGCCACCTCGTCGAGGGCGACGTCGGCGCCGTACTCGAGAAAGACCTCGGCGGCGGCGGCCAGGATGGCCTCCCGCTTGCGGCGGGCGTCCGCGCGCAACCGGCGGCCGTCCGGGGTCGAGGGGATCGCTGGCCGGGCTGGCTGGGATGGCTGGGATGGCACCGAGTCGGCCGCGCGGGCTGCTCCCGGTTCGCTCATCCTGGCCTCCCTGAGAGGGTGCCCCAACTAACTTTGCTAACTGGAGAATCCCTCCATATAGTAAGCGGAGAAAGTCTCCAGTTGTACGACCTTACTCCGTACGGGTCGACCCCCACGGCGACGTGGTTCGACGTGCGTCGCCGCACGTCGAGCCTGCCCCGGCTCGCCGTGCGCCCCGCATGCACCGTGACGCCGTCGCGAGAGGAAGCCCGCCGAGATGTCGATCATTGCTCAGTTTCTCCGCCACCCGCTCCGGACCGGCGCGGTTGCCGCCAGCTCGGCCCGGCTGGCCAGGGCGATGACGGAGAACATCGGCATCGAGACGGCGTCCCTGGTCGTCGAGCTCGGGCCCGGTACGGGCGCCATCACGGACGCGATCCTGCCCAGGATGTCGCCGAACGCCCGCCTCATCCTGGTCGAGCTGAACCCAGCGCTGGCCGCCCGGATGGCCGCGCGCTACCCCGACCCGAGGGTGCGGGTGGTGCAGGGTTCGGCCGCCGACCTGATCGAGCTGGTCGCGCCGGGCACGGTCGACGTGGTGGTCTCAGGGCTGCCGTGGACGGTGATGCCCGCCGCGGTACAGGGCCGCATCCTGCGCGCGGTGGACGAGGTGCTCCGCCCGGACGGCCAGTTCACCACGTTCGCCTACCTGCACGCCGCCCGCACTCCGCTCGCCCGGCAGTTCCTCGGCCAGCTCGCCGGCCTGTTCGGCTCGCTCGAACGCGGCGGGGCGGTGTGGTCGAACCTGCCGCCGGCCCGCGTGCTGCGCGCCTCCCTGCCCCGCGCCCGCCGGACGTCGCAGGACGTCGGCTCAGGCCACCCCGGTGCGATCGGCTGTCAATAGAACGTCCACGCGCGCTCGCCAGACTGACCTGGACGGCCCCCGGAACCGGCTGGGCCGAGAGGGTTAGGCGGAGGGCGCACAGTGGCTGTTCGGAGCTTCGACAAGATCTACATTGATGGGCAGTGGGTCCGGTCGACCGGGACCGGCACGATCGAGGTGGTCTCCCCGCACACCGAGAAGGTGATCGCCACGGTGCCGGACGGCACGCCCGGCGACATGGACCGGGCGGTCGCGGCGGCGCGGCGGGCCTTCGACTCGGGGGAGTGGTCGCGGACCTCGCCGAGTGACCGGATCGCGCTGGTGCGCCGGTTCACCGAGGCCTACGAGCGGCGGATCCCCGAGTTCGCCGAGGTGATCAGTGCGGAGAACGGCACCCCGATCACCCTGTCCACCGGGCTGCAGGCGGGTGGCCCGTGGGCGATGCTGAACACGTTCCTGGGGCTCGCGGGCGACTTCGGCTGGGAGACCGACCGCCCCGGCATGATGAGCCCCTCGGTGACCGTGCGCCGGGAGCCGGTCGGCGTCGTGGCGGCGATCGTGCCGTGGAACGTGCCGCAGATCGTCACCCTCTCCAAGATCGCGCCGGCGCTGCTGGCCGGCTGCACCGTGGTGCTCAAGCCGGCGCCGGAGACACCGCTGGACGCCTACGTGATGATCGAGGCGCTCGAGGAGGCCGGCCTGCCGCCGGGTGTGGTCAACCTGGTACCCGCCGGCCGCGAGGCGGGCGAGCACCTGGTCAGCCACCCGGGCATCGACAAGGTGGCCTTCACCGGGTCGACCGCCGCCGGCCGGACCATCGCCCGGATCTGCGGCGAGCAGCTCAAGCGGTGCAGCCTCGAGCTGGGCGGCAAGAGCGCGGCCATCGTGCTCGACGACGCCGACCTGGCGCTGACCACCGAGGGGCTGAAGTCCGCCTCGGTGGCCATGAGCGGGCAGGCCTGTACCAACCAGACGCGCGTGCTGGCCAGCCGCGCCAACTACCGCAACGTCGTCGAGGCCGTCGTCGAGACGATGCGCGGGATGGCGGTCGGTGACCCCGCCGACCCGAAGAGCGAGATCGGCCCGATGGTCGCCCAGCGCCAGCAGGACCGGGTGGAGAAGTACATCGCGCTCGGCCAGGAGGAGGGCGCCCGCGTGGTGTACGGCGGGTCCGGCCGGCCTTCGGGGCTCGACCACGGCTGGTACGTCCGGCCGACCGTGTTCGCCGACGCCACCAACGACATGCGGATCTCCCGCGAGGAGATCTTCGGCCCGGTGGTCGCGGTGATCCCGTTCGACGACATCGACGACGCGGTCCGGATCGCCAACGACACCGAGTACGGGCTGGCCGGCTCCGTCTGGACCACCGACTCGGCGGCGGCGAACGAGATCGCGCGCCGGGTCCGCACCGGGCTGTTCGGGATCAACAACTTCAGCCCCGACTTCGCGGCGCCCTTCGGCGGCTTCAAGGCCTCCGGCATCGGCCGCGAGATGGGCCCGGAGGGCCTGGCCACCTACACCGAGCTCAAGACCATCCTGCCGTGGCCGGTGCCGGGCCAGGGTTCCGTCTTCGCCGGCTGAACCCGCTCCGGGCTCAGGCTTCGCGGTAGTTCGCCAGGTCGGAGTCGATTCCGGCGCGCACCAGGAACTCGGCGGGTCGGAACTCGGCCGCGCGGTGGTGCCCCCGCACCACCGCGCCGGCCGAGGCGAGGGCGTCGGCCGAGGACCAGCGCACGATCGTCACCACGTTGAACCGGCCGGAGCCGGAGTACTTCTCCAGCAGCACGTCGTCCAGGAACCCCGGCTGCTCGCGCAGCACCGCGTGCGTCCGCCGCACGCTGGCCCAGAACTCGTCGCGGGACTCGTCGGGCACGTCGAACTTGTCGACGCGGTACACCCCAGCCATCGAACCTCCACAGCAATCGACCTTCGCTGTAGGGACGCTAGAACTTGAAGTGCACTTGAGGTCAAGGCTGTTGGCCGGCGGGCCCTCCGGTGCTGCGTCCGGGGACGAGGGTGGTGCGCAGCGCCGTCACGCCGTTGTGACCCGCCGCGGCCCCTCGCCCATCGGCCTCGTCGCTGCCGTCGGGGCGTAGGGCGGTGGCGGCGGCGGTGCGGCCCAGCTGTTCCAGCGGCACGCGCAGGCAGGTGAGCAGGGTGGCGGGCGCGCCGGCTCCGGTGGTGGGCTGGCTGCCCACCGCGGCGAGTTGGTCGACCGCGGCCACGCTGATCTCGTCCGGCACGGCCACCCCGCGCTCGCGCAGCCCGATCAGCAGCCCCAGCGCGAGGTAGCTGCTGTAGGCGATGACGGCGCTGACCGCCGGCCCGAACGGCCAGTCGAGGCTCAGCCGCAGGCCGGTGTCCAGTTCAGGAGGCACCGGGGCAACGATCTCCAGCGTCGCGCCGGCCGCCTCGGCGCCGCGCCGGGCGGCCGCGATCCGCTGCCCGTCCAGCGACGACTCCCCGGGCCCGCCGATGTAGCCGAGATGCCGGTGGCCCAGCGCGGTGAGGTGCTCGACCAGCAGGCCGACGCCGTGCGGGGTGTCCGCGACGACGCCGGGCACACCCTCGACGTACCGGTCCACGACAACCAGCCGGGTGTGCTCGGCCAGCGCCCTGATCCGCTCGTCCGGCGCGCGCGGCGCGATCAGCACCGTCGCGTCGACGTGTCCGAACAGGCTGTGCGCCAGGTCGATCTCGTCGGTGGCGGTGTCCGCGGCGGCGATCAGGGCGTGGCCGCCCCGGTCGGCGAGCTCGCGCTGGGCGCCGGCCAGGATCGGGCCGAAGTAGGGGTTGGTCAGCGAGGGGACGACCAGCGCGAGCGCGCCGGTGCGGCCGGTGTACAGCGCGCGGGCCGTCGGGTTGAGCCGCAGGCCCATCTCCTCGGCCAGCTGGGTGACGCGCGCCCTGGTGGCTTCCGCGACGAGGTCCGGCCTGCTCAGGGCGCGGGACGCGGTCGCCTTCGAGACGCCGGCCGCGCGCGCCACGTCCTCGAGTCGGACCACCGCTCCCTCTCCCGCTGTGCCCGGGGTTTCCCGCGGGTAACAACTCGCCGCCGGTCTTGCCCGATGCCGCCCGGCGACCGTAGCTTATCGGCACAACCGGTTGCAGCAACCGGTTGCAAACGGCGGACCTCGGCATCTCGGGGGCGCCCATCAGCCGAGGGGGGTCGGGATGGCGCGGTCCAGGCTGGCGACGGCCGCGCTGCTGCTGCCCGCCCTCGCGCTGGTGCTCGTCGGCTTCGCGTACCCGTACCTGACGATGCTCGTCGCGCCCGCCGCCGACCCGCACCCGGACGTCGTCGGCAAGCTGCTCGCCGCCGTCACCGACCCGTACGTCGTCGACATCGTGGCGCGGACCGTGCGGGTGGCCGGGCTGGCCACCGTGCTGAGCGTGGCGTTCGGCTTCCCGGTGGCCTGGTTGATCAGCCGGGCGCCCGGCCGCTGGCGTGGCGTGCTGCTGCTCGCGGTGACGTTCCCGCTGCTGCTCAGCACGGTCGTCCGCTCGTTCGCCTGGATCGTGCTGCTCGGCCGCGACGGCCTGGTCAGCGAGGCGCTGCTGGCGGTCGGGCTGACGGACACGCCGACCCAGCTGCTCTACACCGAGTTCGCCATGGTGGTCGGCCTGACGCAGCTGTTCCTGCCGCTGCTCGTGCTCACCGCGTACAGCTCGCTGGCCGGCGTCGACCCGACGCTGGAGGACGCCGCGCGGGGCATGGGCGCCGGCGGCGCGGCGGTGTTTGCCCGGGTGGTGCTGCCGCTGGCGCTGCCGGGTACGGCGGTCGGCGCGATCCTCGTGTTCGCCGGCGCCGTGACCGCGTACACCACACCGTCGCTGCTCGGCGGCACCCGCAACCGCACCCTGGCCACCCTGCTCTACCAGGAGGCGAACACCTCGCTGGACTGGAGCGCGGTCAGTGCCCTGGCGATCATCATGACGCTGCTCGTGCTCGTGGTGACGACGGTGATGTCGCGGATCTCGGCGATCGGCTCCCGGGCGTGATCCGCCACCGGCCGGTGCTGTCACTGCTGACCCTGGTCACGCTGGTGTTCCTGCTGTTCCCGATCCTGGTGGTGGTCGGGGTGGCGCTGAGCCGGGGCGACGTGCTGCGGTTCCCGCCGGACGGGGTGTCGCTGCGCTGGTTCGGCGAGGCGCTGAGCTACCAGCCGTTCACCGACTCGCTCGGCACCAGCGCGATCGTGGCCGTGTCCGCCACGGTGATCGCGCTCGCCGTCGGTGTGCCCGCCACGTACGCGCTGCACCGGCGCTCGCCGCGCGGCCGCCGGTTCCTGCTGACCGTGTTCCTCTCGCCGCTGATCGTGCCCGAGCTGGTGCTGGGGTTCGCGCTGTTCCAGCTGTTCCTGGTGCGCGCCGGGTTCGATGCGCTGACCGCACTGATCATCGGGCACAGCGTGCTGTTGCTGCCGTACGCGGTCCGGGTCACCGGGGCGTCGCTGGAGCGGGCCGACCCCGCGCTGGAGGCCGCCGCCGCCGGGCTGGGCGCCGGGCCGCTGCGCACGTTCTTCGGCGTGACGCTGCCGGTGATCGCCCCGGGCGTGCTCTCGGCCACGATCCTGTCGCTGCTCACCTCGTTCAACAACGTGCCGATGTCGCTGCTGCTGACCTCGCGCACGGTGCAGACGCTGCCGGTGGCGATGCTCGAGTACGTGCAGACGTCGTTCACGCCGATGATCGCCGCGGTCAGCACGCTGCTGTTGCTGCTCACCGTGGCGGTCGCGGTGCTCGCCGAGCGGCTCGTCGGCTTCCAGCAGGTCTTCGGACGGAGTGCGCCATGACCGACGTCGTCGAGCTGCGCGGGGTGAGCCAGGACTTCGGCGCCGGGCCCGTGGTGGCGGACCTCGACCTGGCCGTCGGCGCCGGCGAGATGCTCTCCCTGCTCGGGCCGAGCGGCTGCGGCAAGAGCACCACGCTGCGGATGATCGCCGGCTACCTGCGGCCGACCGGGGGGCGGGTGTTCATCCGGGGCCGCGACGCCACCACGGTGGCACCGAGGCGGCGCAACATCGGCATGGTGTTCCAGTCGTACGCGCTGTTCCCGCACCTGAGCGTGGCCGAGAACGTCGCGTTCGGGCTGCGCATGCGCAAGATCGGCAAGCCGGAGCGCACCCGGCGGGTCGGCGAGGCGCTCGAGCTGGTCGGCCTCGGCGAGCTCGCGGACCGCCGGCCCGGCCAGCTCTCCGGCGGCCAGCAGCAGCGGGTCGCGCTGGCCAGGGCCGTGGTGATCGAGCCGGACGTGCTGCTGCTGGACGAGCCGCTGTCCAACCTGGACGCCCGGCTGCGGGTCCAGCTGCGCGGTGAGCTGGCCAGGGTGCAGCGCGAGACCGGGCTGACCGCCGTGCTGGTCACCCACGACCAGGAGGAGGCGCTCGCGGTGTCCGACCGGATCGTCGTGCTGCACGAAGGGCGGATCGCCCAGCAGGGCCGCCCGGCCGAGCTGTTCGAACACCCGCGCAGTCGCTTCGTCGCCCAGTTCCTCGGCTACGAGAACGTGCTGGAGCTGCCCGGGCGTGGACCGGTGGCGATCCGGCCGGAGCACGTCCGGGTCGAACCGGCCGCCGGCGCGCCTGCCCCGGCTCCGGTGAGCTTCGACGGCATCGTGCGGGAGCTGACCTACCGGGGCACGCACACCACCGCGACCGTCACGGTCACGCTGCCGGGCGGGCCGGTGGCGCTGCAGGGCATCGTCAGCGGAGCCTCCGGAACGGGCGCGGCCGCGCTGAGCCCCGGGCATGCCGCACGGGTCGTCCTGTCCGAACCGGCCATCGTGTCCCTGCTGGACGAGCCACGCCGTCCCGTGCTCGAGGAGAACCCCGTATGAGACGCGTCGTCGCACTGCTGGCCGCCACCGCTTTGGCCACCGTCCTGGCCGGCTGCGGCTCCTCGTCCGGAGGAGGCGGCGGCTCGGGAGGCGAGCTGGTGGTGTCCGGGTTCAGCTTCGGCGCGCAGGACTTCCAGCGCACCGTGATCGAGCCGTTTCAGAAACAGACCGGCATCAAGGTCAGCTTCGAGCCCGGCTCGAACTCCGACCGGTACAACAAGCTGCTGGTCAACAAGGCCCGCCCGGACACCGACGTGGTGCTGATGTCCGACGTGTTCGCCAGGCAGGGCGAGCAGCAGGGCCTCTTCACGAAGATCGACCCGGCGAGCCTGCCGAACCTCACCCAGACCGTGGGCTTCGCGCGCAGCTCCGGCGGCATGGGCGTGCCCTACACGTTCACGCTGCTCGGCATGCTCTACAGCACCCAGACGTTCGGCAGCACGCCGCCGACCGTGGCCGCGCTGTGGGACCCGAAGTTCGCCGGCAAGATCGCGCTGCCGGACATCTCGGCGACCGCCGGCGTGCCGTTCCTGATGGCCGTCGCTCAGACCTTCGGCAGCGGGCCCACCGACATGGCGACCGCGTTCACCAAGCTCGCCGAGCTCAAGCCGCACGTGCTGCAGTTCTACAGCAGCACCACCGAGCTGCTGTCCCTGCTGCAGCGGGGTGAGATCGTCGCCGCGCCGGGGCTCGACCTGTTCGCGTACGGGGCCGTCGCCGGCGGCAGCCCGATCGGCTGGGCACCGCTGGACACCGGCAAGTTCCTGTCCTACAACGAGGCCGAGATCGTCGCGGGCAGCCCGAACCCGAAGGCCGCCGCGACGTTCGTCAACTACCTGCTCTCCGCCGAGGCCGAGAGCGCGACCGCCACGTCCTTCTACGACAAGCCGGTGAACCGGGGCGCGACCGTGCCGCCGATCGTGGCCCAGGTGTCCGGCGGGGCCGCGAAGGACCCCGGGGCCGCCGGCTTCGTCCCCATCGACCTGAACTTCGTCGCCCAGCACCGCGCGGAGTGGATCGACGAGTTCGCCCGCCGGGTCTCGGGCTGATGCCCGGGCCCGAGCCGAGCCGGCCCGAGCCGAACCGGCTGGAGCCGAGCCGGCCCGGCGCGGAGGCGTTGGCGGCGCCGAGCGCGGCGGCGCCGCTCCCGGTGGTGATCGACTGCGACCCGGGCGTCGACGACGCGGTGGCGCTGCTGCTGGCGCTGCGCTCCCCGGAGCTGCGGGTGCTCGCGGTGACCACGGTCGCCGGCAACGCGGGCCTCGACGTGGTCACCGCCAACGCGGCCGCCGTGCTCGACCTGGCCGGCGCGCCGGCCGAGCTGGCACTGGCCGCCGGCGCCGCCGGCCCGCTGCGCGGTGGCGAGCGGGTGCCGGACGAGCCGATCCACGGGGCCAACGCGCTCGGCGGCGTCCCGCTGCCGGCGTCGGCCAGGGTGCCGGCCGGCGAACCGGCGCCGGAGCTGATCGCCCGGCTCGTGCTGGCGCGGCCCGGCGAGCTGGTGCTCATCGCGCTCGGCCCGCTGACCAACGTCGCCCGGCTGGTCACCGAGCACCCGGCGGCGGCCGCCGCGCTGCGCGCGATCGTGCACATGGGCGGGGCCGCGTTCGCCCAGGGCAACATCACCCCGGCCGCCGAGTTCAACACCTACTGCGACCCCGAGGCGGCCGATGTCGTGCTCGGCTCCGGCCTGCCGATCCGGCTCGTGCCGCTGGACGTGACCCGCCGCACCGGGCTGCGCCGCGAGCACAGCGCCCGGCTGGCCGCCGCCCCGGACCCCGCCACGTCGGCGATCGGCGCGATGTTGCTCGGTATGACTGAGGCGAACGTCGCCCGCTCCGGTGCAGCGGTGTGCCACGTGCACGACGCCACCGCCGTGGCCGCCCTGCTCGCCCCGGAGCTGTTCCGCTGGCAGCGGGCCGGGGTCCGGGTCGAGTGCGCCGGGCAGCTCACCCGGGGCGCATTGGTGGTCGACGCGCGCGGCCGCACCGACTGGCCGGCCACCGTGGACATCGCGCTCGACCTGCGGGAGGACGCCGTCGAGCGGCTCCTGCTCGCCCGACTGGAGGCAACACCATGATCCGAGGCACGCTGCTGCTGCGCGGCGGCCACGTCGTCTCGGTGCACACCGGCGAGACGTTCCGCGCCGACGTGCTGCTGGCCGGCGACCGGATCCGCGCGGTGCTCGCCCCCGGTGCCGCCGAGCTGGTCGCCGAGACCGTGCACGACCTCGACGGCCGGCTCGTGGTGCCCGGCTACCTCGACGCCCACATGCATGTGGAGAGCTCGCTGGTCACGCCCAGCCAGTTCGAGGTGCTCGCGCTGCCCCGGGGCACCACGACCGTGCTCGCCGACCCGCACGAGATCGTCAACGTGGCCGGGCGGGACGCCATGGCGTGGATGGTCGAGCAGGGCCGGCGGCTGCGGATGGACATGCGCTGGGCCGTGCCGTCCTGTGTGCCGTCGCTGCACGGGTTCGAGACCTCCGGCGCCGACCTGGACGCCGACGCCATCGCCGAGATGCTGGCCTGGGACGGGGTCACCACGCTCGGTGAGGTGATGGACTACCGGGCGGTGGTCTCCGGCGACCCGCGCACCCTGGCGATCATCGAGGCGGCCCGGGCGGCGGGGCTGCGGCTGGACGGGCACTGCCCGCACCTGGCCGGCGCCGACCTGAACGAGTACCTGTGGGCCGGCGTGGACTCCGACCACACGAAGAACTCCGCCGAGACCACGGTGGCGAAGGCCCGCCTCGGCATGGTGATGATGCTGCAGGAGAAGTGCCTCAGCCCGGAGCTGGTGGAGGCCCTGCTCGCGCTGCCGGTACTGCCCGACTTCTGCCTGGTCACCGACGACGCGGCGGCCGACGTGATCGCCGACCGCGGCCACCTCGACCACATCGCCGAGGTCGCGCTCGCCGCCGGCATGCCACCGCTCGTGGTGCTGCGCGCGCTGACCCTGCACCCCGCCCGCCGGCTCGGCCTGGACGACCGGGGCGTCGTCGCGCCCGGCCGCCGCGCCGACCTCGTCGTGCTGAGCTCGCTGGCCTCGTTCACGCCGGAGCTGGTCCTCTGCGGGGGCGAGGTGGTCCGCGTCGAGGAGCTCGCCGGCAGCCGGGAGCCGGGCGGGGCGACGCATCCGTTCGCGGGCACCGTGCGGGTGCGCCCCGAGCTGGACCGGCTGCGCGACTGGCGCGTCGCGCTGCCCGACGGCGAGCACGTGTTCCGCGCCCTGCGGGTCAACCCCCGCGACACGTACACCGAGCCGGCCGAGATCCGGCTGCCGGTGCGCGACGGGCTCGTCGGCTGGGCGGGCCGGTGCGCGACCGTGACGGTGGTGGAGCGCCACTCCGGCGGCGAGCGGACCCAGGTCGCCCCGGTTGTCGGCGTCGAGCTGGGCGCCGGCGCATTCGCCACCACCTACGCGCACGACTGCCACAACCTGACCGTCGTGGCGACCTCGCCGGATGCACTGGTGTCGGCCGCGGGCCGGGTGATCGGCGCCGGCGGTGGGATGAGCCTGGTGCTGGACGGCCGGGACCCGGTCGATCTGCCGCTGCCCGTGGGTGGCGTGATGTCGGACGCGGGCGCGCTCACCGTCGCCGGGTCGGCCCGCTCGATCCGGCGCGCGATCGGGGAGTGGGGCTGGCGGCACGCGAACCCGTTCATGAGCCTCACGACGCTGACCCTGCCGGTCTCACCGCAGGTCAAGATCACCGACCGCGGCCTGGTACGGGTGGTCGACCGGGACTGGGAGCCGGCGGTCCTCCCCTCCTGACCCCGGCCGGCGCCGACTCCTGGGCCGGCCCGGTCGGGCCCTCCCGGGCGTGGCTGCCGCTGGGCGAGAAGTCCTGGCCAGCGGCCTGGCCGGGCCCTACCGTTTCAGGGGTGGAGGACCCGACCGGCCCCCGGTGTCCGCTCTGCAACGAGGACATGACCTGGGTGCTCGGCACCGAGACGGTGCCCGAGCCGATTGCCCATTGGCTGTGCCCGGAAGGCGACGAGTGGAGCGGCCTCACCGAGCCTTCGGCCGACTGAGCCGGTAGCGCTCTGGGGTTGTCCCTACTTCGCGGTAGGGGGTTCCGCCGGTTGGCCCGGGGCCGGACTCCCTCGTCTCGACCTTTGTTCCGTCGCACCCTGGATCTACCGGATGCCGCTCTCGAGGACCGCGAGTCGGCCCGATGCCAACAAAGGGGACGCGATGTTCAACGGCCAGTCTGCCGGCCAGTTTGCCGCCCAGCGAGGTGGACCGCAGGGCGCTCCCGACGGTGGGGGGCTCGGTGGTGGGGGGCTCGGCGGTGGAGGGCTCGGCGGCGGGCCGGGCGGCGGCTACTTCGGCCACACCGGCGCGGGCGAGGCCTCGGCCCCCTCGGCGGCTCCGCGGTGGTCGGCCGCCCGCAAGGTCGACGGCGGCTACCACCCGGTCCACGCGTCCGCCCAGCCGCGGTTCCACGGCGGCCCGCATCCCGTGAGTGGCGCGCATCCGGTGGCTGGCCCGCACTCAGTGGCTGGCCCGCATCCGGTGGGTGGCCCGAACTACGGGCCGGACCACGGCCAGTACCCGGTCAGCAACGGGCACCACGTGCCGCACCCCATCGATGCCGCGGCCCCGCCGCAGGGGACGTACGGCGACTACGGCGTCCCCCAGCCGCACCTCGGTGCCGCCAAGGTCGGCTACTACGGCAGCACGCACACCCAGCAGGACGGCCCCGCGTTCCCCCACACCGACCACGGCTCGTACTGGCACTGACGCCTCTCACTAGTTCCACGGCACTAGGGTTCGAGTGACGGTGGCGCGGGGCAGGAGTGCCGCCCGGGACTGTTGGGATGGACACGATGAGCGACGCGCTGCCGGACTTCGACGCGATCTACGCCGGGTCGGTGAGTGTGTCGGGCGACGGCGCCGAGGCCCCGGTGCCGTGGAACATCGGTGAGCCGCAGCCGGCGATCGGCGCGCTGATCGACGCCGGCGAGGTGCGGGGCACGGTGCTGGACGCCGGGTGTGGCGTCGGTGAGACTGCCCTGTACCTGGCCGGCCTCGGGTACCCGGTGGTCGGGCTGGACCTGTCACCGACCGCGATCGGCCGGGCTCGGCAGCGGGCCGCCGGGCGCGGGTTGAGCGTCGAGTTCGAGGTCGCCGACATCACCTCGTTCACCGGCTACGACGGCCGGTTCGACACGGTCCTCGACTCCACCCTGTTCCACTCGATGCCGGTGGCCGGGCGGCGCGGCTACCTGTCCTCGATCGCGCGCGCCGCGGCGCCGGGTGCCGTGCTGCACGTGCTCGTGTTCGCCGAGGACGTCTGGTTCCCGCCCGAGCTGGGGCCGAACAAGGTCGACGAGGCGGAGCTGCGCGCGGCCGTCGGCGAGTGCTGGACGGTGCGTTCGGTGCGGCGCTCGTCGATCACCGCGGTGGTACCGGAGCTCATGGCCGCGCACGCCCCGAGGGACGACCTCGGCCGGTCCCTGCTGCCCGCGTACCTGCTCACCGCCACCCGCCCGGACGCCTGAGCTCTGGCTATCTGCTCGGCAGCGAGCGCGGCAGTCCGAACGACGGCAGCACGCTGTTCTCGAAGCGGGTCATGGCGCGGATCCGGTCGCCGGCCAGGGTGAGGACGTAGAGGCCCACCCCGTGGCTCAGGCCGCCGGGGGTGCGCAGGTAGGCGCCGAACGCCGGCTGCCCGTTGGCCCGCGTGGGCACGAGGTCGAACCGCCGGCCGGCGCCGAAGATGCCGGCGCAGAACCGGGCCACGAGGTCGCGGCCCTCGTACTCGAAGGGCATCGGCGGCATCGAGATGAAGACGTCGTCGGTGAGCAGGTCGACGAGCGCCTCGAGGTCGGCCGACTCCCAGGCACGGACGAACCTCGTCACGATCGCCTCCTCGGCGGCCGAGTGGGCGGGCGGCGGTGGCTGGGCCAGCCGACTGGAGTCCGGCGGCTGGCGGCGCCGTAGGCCGGCCCGCGCCCGCTTGAGCGCGCTGGTGACCGACTCGACGGTCGTGTCCAGCATCCCGGCCACCTCGCGCGCGTGGAAGCCGAGCACGTCGCGCAGCACGAGGACGGCGAGCTGGCGGGGCGGTAGCACCTGCAGGGCGGTGACGAACGCGAGCGAGACCGACTCGGTCAGCTCGTAGCGGGCCGGCGGGCCGAGCGGCACCGCGACCGCGCCCTCGAGCACGGTGTCGGGCAGGGGCTCGAGCCAGACGACCTCGCCGAGCCGCGTCGGTTCCGGCGGTTCGACGAGGGGCACGTCCCACTCCTTGGCCGGGCGGCGGGCGGCCGCGCGCCGGGCGTTGAGGCACTGGTTGGTGGCGATCCGGTAGAGCCAGGTGCGCGGGGTGGCACGGCCCTCGAACCCGGCCAGGCCCCGCCAGGCGGCCAGCAGCGTGTCCTGCACGGCGTCCTCCGCGTCCTGCACGGAGCCGAGCATCCGGTAGCAGTGCACCAGCAGCTCCCGCCGGTACGGCTCGGTCAGCTCCCGGAACGCGTCGCCGTCCCCGGCGCGAGCCCGGCCCAGCAGCTCGGTCAGCACGCTCGCCTCCCCTCCTCTCGCTGTCCCTGCCCCCGTACCGACACCGGCCGGGGCGCGAACTGGGCGGCCCGGGCCCGCCCAGTTCGCCGACCGCGCGGGTTCTACCTCGGTGGTAGCTGACCACACCGAACGAGGAGGACCGAGATGGGCAGGATCGTGCTCAGCGAGAACGTCACGCTGGACGGTGTCATGCAGGACCCGGACGGCACGGAGGGTTTCCGGCTCGGCGGCTGGTTCGCGCGGGTCGGCACCAGGGACCGCGAGGCGTGGGCGAAGGTCGAGCTCACCGAGGCACTCGGCACCGACGCCCTGCTGCTGGGCCGGCGGAGCTACGAGTTCTTCGCCGCGCGCTGGCAGTCCCGCGAGGGCGAGTGGGCCGACCGGCTGAACGGCCTGCCCAAGTACGTGGTGTCCTCGACGCTGCGCGACCCCGGCTGGCAGCACACGACGGTGCTGCGGGGTGACGTGGCGCCGGCGGTCGCGGCGCTGAAGCGGCAGGTGGCCGGGGACATCGTCGTCTACGCCAGCGGCCGGCTCGCGCACACGCTGGTCGAGCACGACCTGGCCGACGAGCTGCGGCTGATGATCTATCCGTCGGTGCTCGGGGGCGGCCGGCGCCTGTTCGGCGAGCTCGGTGACCGCAGGTCCCTGCGCCTGCTCGACACGCGCACCGTGGGCGACGGCCTCGCCCTGCTCACCTACGAGTTCGAGCGTGACCGGTGACTCGTTGACGCGCAAAGTTAGGGTGCCCTAAGTTAACTTGGTCGGCGAACAAGGAGCCGATCGAGGGGGCGACATGGTCAGGACCTGGGAACGCGTGGCGCTGAAGGCGTTCGGCGTGTCGACCTACCGGGCCGAGGTGGAGTCGGTCGCCGAGCTGACCGGCTGGTACCGGCGGATCACGTTCCGGTCGCCGGAGTTCGTCGAGCGGCTGCCGGTGTTCCCGACGGTGTGGCTGCGACTGTGGGCGCCCCGGTCGGATGGCGCGGCGGCCGTGCAGCGCGGCTACACGCTGGTGGACGTCGACGCCGGCGCCGGCCGGTTCGCCCTCGACTTCGTGCTGCACGATGCCGCCGGACCGGCCGGGGACTGGGCCCGCGCGGCGGTCGTCGGCGACGCGGTCGAGGTCGCGCTCACCCCGGCCCGGCCGAAGGCGCCCTCGGGCACCGACCTGTACCTGCTCGGCGGGGACGTCACCGCGCTGCCGGCGATCAACTCCTGGCTCGCGCTGCTGCCCGCCGACGTGGCCGTCCGCGTGTTCGTCGAGGACGGCCACGCCGACCGGGAGCGGCTCCCGGTTGTGCCGCGTCCGGCGGCGGGCGTCGAGTGGGTCACGCCCACCGACGCCGAAGGCGGCGCGCTGTGCGCCACGCTGCGCCGGGTCGAGACGGCGGGCCGCTCGGCCTACGGCTGGGCGGCCGGGGAGAGGTCGCTGGTCCGGTCGGTGCGGGCGGCCTTCCGGGACGGGTTGGGGCTGGGGCGCAGCGAGTACTTCGCGCAGAGCTACTGGATCCGTCCATGACCGACCCGGTCGCGGAACGACGAGCCGCGATCGACGCGGCGTCCGGGGCCGGCACCGGGCTCTACGGGCCGAACTACCTCACCGAGCTTCGCAAGGACTGGGATCGAGACTGGGAGCAGCAGGACAGCGCGTGATCATTCTCGACGCGTCGGTACTGATTGCTGCCCGACGACGCGGCCGGGCGACTCGCCGAACTGCGCGCCACAACCCGACTGCACCTACCTGACTGCTGCGTCCTGCTTGCATCCGAATCAACTGGCGCCCTCGAGATCGCCACGTTCAACCAGAAGCTAGCGAAAGCAGCCACAGACCGCGGTATCACTGCCCACGGATTCGACTAGCGCCAAGATCACCGGGTGTTCGCCGCATACGCGGCGCTGACCCGTCTACCTGGACGCTGGCGAGCTGACCGGGACGGCCAGTCGGCTGCGTAGGAACCCCACGGCCCGGTCCATCACGGCCTCGGTGGACCACGGCAGCCCGGCGTCCGGGTCGCCGAGGAAGACCAGGTCGCCGTGGTTCGCGCCCTCCAGTAGATAGCGGGTGCTGGGCACGCCGGCGGCGCGCAGCGCGGTGTGCAGCAGCAGTGTCTGGCTCGGCGAAATGATCGTGTCAGCGGTGCCGTGCAGGAGTAGGAACGGCGGGGCGTCGGGGCGGACGTAGTTGATCGGGTTGGCCTTCGCGACCGCGTCCGGGTCGGTCAGCACCGAGCCCCCGGCCGGCACGCCCGCGTAGCGCGCCCGCGGGTTGTCCGGCTGGGTGGCGAAGTCCCGGGCCGCCCCGTCGAAGTCGTCCGCGATCCGGGCCAGGTCGGAGGCGCCGAACTTGTCGACCACGGCCTGCGCGGCACTGCTCTGGTCCCGGTGCGCGCCGACCTCGAACTCCGCGAGCCCGTTGGTCAGGCCCGCCAGCGAGACCAGGTAGCCGCCGGCCGACCCGCCCCACAGCGCAACCCGGTCGGCGTCGATCCGGTACAGCTCGGCGTGCGCGCGCAGGTACCGGACGGCGGCCTTCACGTCGGCAACACCGTCGGTGTAGGTCGCCCCGTGCAGCACAGTGCGGTACTCGATGCTGGCCACCGCGAAGCCGGCCTGCGGCCCGGTCAGGTCGGTCAGCAGGATGCTGGTGCTGGAGTCGCTCGGCGCGATGGACGAGGCCAGCACGAGCATCGGGGGTCCGGGGCGGCTCGGGTTGGCGGTTGGCTGCATGAGTTTATGTATATTCTTATACATAAACTGCGGCAAGCAAAGGTGCCGACCTCACAGGGCGAAGCGAGGGTCCGGCGCTCAGCGCGCGAAGGACAGCTCCAGGTCGCCGAGCGGGCCGAAGTCGGCGCGGACCACGTCGGCCGGGCCGATCGCCGGCGGCGCGGTCGTGGTGCCGGTGGTCACCACGTCGCCCGCGCGCAGCCCACCGCCGAACCGCTCCAGCTGGCCCGCGAGCCAGACCAGCGCGGTACGCGGGTCACCCAGCACCGCGGCACCGGCGCCGGCGGCCGCGGCGGCGCCGTTGACCCACAGCCGGGTCGCCGCTCCGGCCAGGTCGAGCTCCCGCCAGCCGGGGACCGCCGGGCCGAGCACGAACCAGCCGGCGCAGGCCACGTCCGCGAGCAACTGCGCCTCACCGGCCCGCTCGAAGTGCTCGAACCGCGAGTCGGGCACCTCGATGGCCAGGTGCAGCGCGCCGACCGACGCGAGCACCTGCTCCGGGGTCGCCCCCGCCGGCACGTCTGTGGCCAGTTGGAAGGCGAACTCCGCCTCCACCACCCGCATGTGCAGGTCGGCCGACGGCAGCACCGCGCCCGGCTCGCGGCGGAACCGGTCGAACAGCGCGCCGGGCAGCGGGCCGCCGACGCCGATGTGCGCCTGCCCGGCCGCCGAGGTCGCGGCGATCTTGTAGCCGTAGCTCGGGCCGGCCAGCTCGGCCAGCGCCCGCTGCACCGCCCAGCCCGCCGGCGCGTCCACCGGCCGGCACGGCTCGGGCAGCTCGGTCAGCTGGTGGCCGCCGGTCCAGGCGGTCCAGATCGTCTCGGCGGCCCGGGTGGTCGGCTCGTCGAACTCGGTCATCGGATCCTTTCCCGGAGTGATCAGACCTCGAAGCGCAGCGCTGTGTCCCGCCCGTCGGCGAGCGCGGCCAGGTGCTCGTCCAGGTTGGTCATCTCGGGCAGGCTCCGGCCGGCGGCCATGCCGCGCAGCAGGGCCTGCTCGGCGCGCTCGATCTGCTCGGCGGCCGGGAGGGCGGCGGCGAGCCGGTCGGCGGGGGCGATCACCAGGCCGTCGTCGTCGCCGATCACCAGGTCGCCGGGGCTGACCTCGACGCCGCCGCACCGGACCGGTTCGCCCAGCCTGCCGCCGTCCCGGGTGCTGCCGGCCATCGGCGTGCTGCCCCTGGCGTACACCGGTAGGCCGAGGTTCCGCAGCCCGGCCACGTCGCGGCAGTAACCGTCGACCACGATGCCGGCCAGCCCGCGCCGCCGCGCCTCGGTGGCGAACAGCTCGCCGCTGACCGCACGCCGGTGCCCGTCGGTGGCCACCACCAGCACCGATCCCGGCTCCGCGCGGCGCAGCGCTACCAGTAGCGGCAGGTGGTCGTCGTGCGCGACGACGGTGAACGCTGGCCCGACCAGGCGGCTGCCGGGCAGCATCGCGTGGATCGCCGGATCGACGACCGGCAGCCCCTTGTCCGCGTCGCACAGCGAGGACACCTGAACCGCGGCGAGGCGCTCGACGAGCGGATCCACCAGGTCACCAGCCTTCCCCCGGGCCTCGGTGGCCGGGCGTCGGCGCTGACGTTGCCACACCGCGGCCGGATCGGCGCGGGGGTCGTGGTTGCCGCGCCTGCCGTGCGAGTTGCGGGCGGGTCAGGGGCGGTCGGTTCCCGGCGCCACACGGCCAGCCGCCGCCGACCCCGCTCCCGTCGCCGGCTCCGCTCCAGCCGGCTGCGCCGCAGCCGCCGATCTCCGGCCGGCGCCGTAGCGGCGGCCAAGCAGCAGCACCAGCAGGCCGGCGACGAGCATCGGCACCGCCATTGCGTAGAACACCGAGGCGACCGGCCACCCCGCACCGAGTGCCGCGCCGACCAGTAGTGGGCCGGCGATCCCGCCGAGCCGGCCGACGCCGAGCGCCCAGCCGACCCCGTGCGAGCGGACCTCGGCCGGGTAGAACACGGCGGCCAGCGCGATCACGCTCTTCTGGCCACCGCTGACACACACGCCGGCCAGGAAGTTCGCGGTGAGCAGCAGCCACAGCGGGGCGCCGAGCGCGACCCCGGTCAGCGCGACGAAGCCGAAGCCGGCCAGGTAGACGATGGCCACCGTGCCGTAGGCGCCGAGGCGGTCCATCGCGGGCCCGGTGATGAACGCGGCCACGATGCCGCCGACGGTGGTCAGCGTGGTGGCCGTGACCACGGTGGCGAGCGGGTAGTGCAGCCCGGTCAGGATGCTCGGCAGCCAGCTCTGCAGCGCGTAGAACTCGGCGAGGTTGATCGCGAACACGACCCAGAGCAGCACCGTGCCGAGCAGCCAGCCCCGGCCGACCAGGCTGCGCAGCGCGGCGCGGGCGGTGCCGTCGGAGCCGGGCTCGCCGGTCAGCTCGAACCGGGCCAGCTCGGCGGCCGGCAGCGTGCGGTCGATCCGATGCAGCACGCGGTGGATCCGGGCGGGGTCGGCGCCGCGGCGGATCAGGTACCCCGGCGACTCGGGCAGCAGCCGGACCAGCGCCGGCACCAGCAGCAGCGGCACGATCGCGCCGACCCAGAACAGCGACCGCCAGCCGTGCGCCGGGACCAGCGCGCCGGCCGCCAGCCCGGCCACCACGAAACCGAGCGAGAAGCCGCAGTAGATGGCCAGCACAAACGTGGCGCGCAGCCGCTTCGGACTGAACTCGCCGGTCAGCGCGATGGCACTGGGCGCGGCCGCCCCGAGCCCGAGGCCGGTCAGGAACCGCAGCACAACCAGCTCGGTGAGCCCCGTCGACCACACCACCGCCAGCGTGCACACCGCGAACGACACCGTCGCCACCACCAGCAGCCGCTTGTGGCCGAACCGGTCGGACAGCGGCGCGAGCGCCAGGTAGCCGACCATCAGCCCGGCCAGCGCGGCGGAGAAGATCGGCCCGAGCAGCGCCTGCGACAGCCCCCACTCACGGGCGATGTGCGGGGCCAGGTAGCTGATCGCCTGGGTGTCGAAGCCGTCGATGAACATGATCAGGCCGCACAGCGTGACCACCCCGTACTGGAACGGGCTGACCGGGCGGTCGTCGACGAAGTCGGGCAGCCGGAGCGGCTGGTGGGCGAGGGACATCGGGAACCTCGTTCCGGAGTCGTCGGTGACTCGGGTGGTGGGACGGGGGGTGGTGGGACGAGTGGTGGTGGATGCTCAGCCGGTCGACACGGTGTCGGAGCCGGCGGGATCGGAGTCCGCGGGATCGGCGTCGCCGGTCGGCAGGAACGCGTCGGCGTGGAACCGTGCCGGCGGCAGCCCGCCCCGGGTGGTGAACTCGGCCTGCGCCTCCGCCGTCATGGCCGGGTTGCCGCAGGCGTAGACGTCGTGTCCGCGCAGGTCGGGCTGCTCGGCGAGAACGGCGCGCTGCAGGTGGCCGGTGTGCCCGGTCCAGCCGGCGGGCGGCGCCGACAGCACCGGGGTGAACCGGAACCACGGGTACCGGGCCGCCCACCGCGCGACCAGGTCGGCCGCGTAGAGGTCCGGCGGCCGGTGCGCCCCCCAGTACAGCCGCACCGACCGCCGCGTCCGCCGCTGGATCAGGTCCTCGATGATCGACTTGGCCGGCGCGAACCCGGTCCCGGTGACCGCGAGCAGGATCGGCCGCGTCGACTCGTGGTCGACGGTGAACCCGCCGAACGGCAGCGTTACCGTCAGCCGGTCGCCCCGGCGCAGGCCCGCCAGCAGCCGCTCCGAGAACGCCCCGCCGGGCACCCGGCGCACGTGCAGCAGCGCCGAGTCGTTGCGGTGCGGCGGGTTGGCCATCGAGTAGTTGCGGGTCTCGCCGCCGGGCAGCCGCACGGTCAGGTACTGGCCGGCCCGGAACCGCACGCGCTTGCCGATCGGGTAGCGCAGGGCCAGCACGGCCACGTCCGGCGCCGGGTAGCTGATCCTGTGCACGCTGGCCACCATGGTCCGGCGGGCCGGTGGCTCGGCGCGCTCGATCCGCCCGGGCACGATCTCCACCGCCGACTCGGGCACCGCGCGGCACAGCGCCACCCCCTCCGCCGGTCCGACCAGCCGCCCCCGGCCCGGCAGGCGCGCGGTGCCCCGGGTCAGGGTGGCCTCGCAGGCCGCGCAGACCCCCTTGCGGCAGGAGTAGGGCAGCGCGTAGCCGGCCCGCTCGGCGGCGTCCAGGACGGTCTCGTCCGGCCGGCAGTCGAACACGATCTCCGTGCCGGCTACCCGCACGTCCAGCCCCGCCGTCACGACGCCACCATCGGCGCGCTGAGCAGCTGGATCGCGCCGAGCACCGCGCTCGGGTCGGCCCGGCCCTGGCCGGCGATGTCGAACGCGGCGCCGTGCCCGACGCTGGAGAACGCCAGCCCGGCGCCGATGGACACCGCCGACGAAGTGCGCCCGGCGAGCACCTTGACCGGGATGTGGCCCTGGTCGTGGTACATCGCGAGGTGCGCGTCGCAGTCGCCCCGGCGCTCCGGCGCGAGCAGCAGGTCGGCGCCGAGCGGGCCCAACGCGTCGACCCCGGCGGCCCGCAGCGCGGTGACCGCCGGCCGGGTGATCCGCTCGTCCTCGTCGCCGAACAGGCCCTGCTCGCCGGCGTGCGGGTTGATGCCGCAGACGCCGATCCGGGGCTCGCGGATGCCGCGCGAGCGCAGGAACTCGGCGGTGGCCAGGCCGGCGGCGGTGATCAGCTCCGGGGTCAGCCGGGCGACCGCGCTGGCCAGGCTCTCGTGCAGGGTGGCGTGCACGATGCGCAGCCCGCCGCCCACCAGCAGCAGGAACACCCGGTCCCTCGGTACGCCGGCCAGCTCGGCGAGCAGCCCTGGGTAGCCGTCGAACGGGATGCCGGCGGAGTTCACCGCGCTCTCGGAGTGCGGGCAGCCGACGACCGTGTCCCCGATGCCGGCGGCCACGGCGGCCACCGCGGCGCGCACGTACTCCACGGTGGCGCGGCCGGCGGCGGCGCTGACCAGCCCGGGCCGCAGCTCGCCGGCCGGCAGCGCGTGCACCGGCAGCAGGTCGAGCAGGCCGGCGCACGGCGACACGGGCCCGGCCACCTCGCGGACCCGCAGGCCCTGTTCGCGCGCCAGGTCCCGGACCACGTGGGGGTCGGCGACGAGCACCGGCGCCAGCACCGGGTCGCCGTCCAGTGCGGCGGCCGCCTTCACCGCGATCTCCGGGCCGATCCCGTTGGGGTCGCCGACGGTGAGCAGCACCCGGCCGGTCATAGCGGCAGCGCCAGCAGGGTGTCGATGCGGCTGCTGTCGCAGACCACGACGCGCTCGGCCAGCTTCGGCGGGCCGCCGGCCAGTGCCCAGCGGTCCAGGTAGCGGCCGGAGGCGAACACGTCGCTGCTGCCGTCCCGCATGATCCGCACGACCAGGAAGGACGTCTCGGTGCGCGGCTGGTCGGGCGGGTCGCCGGGCTGGGCTGGGCAGGGCAGCGGCTGGCCGAGCACGTGCCGGTAGCTGTGCCGCTCGTAGATGTTCGCCTCCCGCAGCGCGGACACCCGGTCGCTGATCATGCCCTTGGTGTCCGCCCAGATCAGGCCGGCCGCGAGGCCCTCACGGTGGTTGTCCGCCGTGGTCACGGTGTAGAAGCACTGGTCGGCGAAGAAGTCCGGCCACCGCTCGAGCTCGTCGGCGTCGATGCACCGGGCGTACTCCGCCTGCGCCGTGGCGAGCCGCCAGAGCTGCTCCGGGGTCAGGTCCGTCCCGCTGAGGGGGGCGGCCGTGTCGGTGCCGCTCATGCCGACACCTCCGACCGCATGCCCATGGCGGCCAGGTACGCCTGCCAGAAGCCGCGCACCGACGCCTCGGTCACGCGGCTCTCGCTGGACTCCGCCGACTCGCCGCCCATCCGCAGCACCGCGGCCTGGTCCGCCGCGCCGGCCACCCCGCGCTGCACGAAGCCGCCGACGCAGCCGTCCTCCATCGAGATGTAGCCGGCCGAGCCGACCAGGTTGGCCTGCTTGAGCCGGACCCGCCGCTGCTCGGGCGTGTCCTCCTCGAAGCCGAGCAGCGTCCAGTTCAGCTCGGTGCGCCCGGGGCCCCTGGGCAGGATCTGCCGGACCGCGACGGAGTTCTGGATCTGCTGCAGCACAAACGCCGGGAACGTGGACAGGATCTGCAGTGTGGTGTCGTCGCCGCACTCGGGGAAGCCGTCCAGCAGCGACGGGTCGGCCAGCCGGTAGCCGCTCTCGGAGCGGATCCCCTGGTCGGCGTAGCCCCCGTTCTCCGCACCGGCCGCGGCGGAGTCACCCGCCGACCTGTCGATCGCCGAGTAGCTCACGTGGTGCCCGCCGCCGGGGCTGACGATGATCCCGCCGCGCATGTTCAGCTTGTTCAGCTCGAACGTCGTGAAGAACAGATGCAGGATGCTGGCGTGGTAGGAGTCCTTGACGTTCTCCACGTAGAGCTTCCAGTTGTTCGGCAGCATCTGGGTGAAGCGGCCGAGCACCACCGGGGTCCGGCCGCCGAGCACGCGCTCGATCCGGCCGGTGATCTCCTCGCCGAAGTACTCCTCCAGGTCCGGCACGTCGTTGTCGAAGCTGCCGAACACCAGGCCGTGCAGCACCGCGAGCCGTAGCTTGCGCGGCCAGTGCTCGGCCATCCGGAACGACTCCGGCATGCCGCCCTTGCCGTTGATGCCGTCCTTGAACGCCACCCCGGTCAGCTCGCCCTCCACCGAGTACGTCCACGCGTGGTAGACGCAGGTGAACTCCATGGCGCAGCCCCGGTTCTCCAGGGCGATCAGGGCGCCGCGGTGCGCGCAGCGGTTCTCGAACGCGTACAGCTCGCCGTCGCGGCCCCGGCTGACGACGACCGGGGTGTCGCCGAGCCAGCTGGTCCGGTACTGCCCGGGTTCGGCGAGCTCGGCCTCCAGGCACAGGTAGTTCCAGTGCGGGCCCCGGAACAGCCGCCGCTGCTCGGCGGCGTAGACGTCGTCGCGCTGGAAGACCCAGTACGGCACCCGGGTCAGCCCGTCGGGCCAGGCCGGTAGCTCGGGCAGCGGCGGCAGCTCGGGCAGCGCCGACTGTGGGGACTGCAGCGGCTGTTCGGGTTGCCGTGGCTGTTGGGGCGCCGTGGTGGTCACGCCATCACCTCAATCCGGCGCCAATCGCTTGACGCCTGCCGAATCTGTTCGTATAACGAACAAGTGATCGATTCTCGAACAATGGAACCCAGCGACGGCGGCCCTGTCAAGGACGCCGCCGCCGATCGGGCGTCGGCGGGGGCCGCCGCGCGGGCCCCGGAGGGCATGGCGGGCCTGGCCAAGGGGCTGGCCGTGATCGAGGCGTTCAGCGGGTCGGCGGCGGGGCTGACCGTGGCCGACGCGGCCCGGCTGACGAACGTCACGCGGGCCGCCGCCCGGCGCTGCCTGCTCACGCTGGCCGAGCTCGGCTACCTCAGCCACGACGGCAAGCACTTCCACCCGACGCCGCGGATGCTCCGGCTCGGCGGCGCCTACCTGGAGGCCGCGCCGCTGCCGACGCTCGCCCAGCCGTACCTGGTCAGGGCACGGGACGCGCTCGGGGAGTCGGTGTCGCTGGCGGTCTGGCAGGACGGCTGGGCGCTGTTCGTGGCGCGGGCCGAGGCGGAGCGGCTGGTGTCCACCGGGGTGCGGGTCGGCGCCCGGCTGCCCGCGCACTGCTCGGCGACCGGCAAGGTGCTGCTCGCCGGGCTGCCGGAGGCGGAGGTGGCGGCGTTCCTGGCCGCGCCGGGCCGGTCCCGGCGCACCACGCACACCGTGGTCGCCGCCGACGGGATCGCCGATTCGGTCCGCCGCGCCGCCGCCGAGGGCTTCGCGACCAGCGACGAGGAGCTCGAGCTGGGCATGCGCGCGCTGGCCGTTCCGGTGCTCGACGGGCGGGGTCGGACGGTGGCCGCGATGAGCGTCAGTACATCAACCGCTCGGGTGACCGCGAGTGAGTTGCGTGACCGTTTCCGCCCAATCCTCGCCGAACACGCCACTCTGCTGGGTAGGAATCTGTAAGTCCTGGCCACCGGATAGCAATCCACAGTAACTTCGGAGCGAGCTTTCAGGGTGCTCTCAGGGGTCGGACTGCTAACTGAAGTGGGTATCTACCGGGAGGCCCTGAGAGGAGGGACCGGTGAGTGACATCGGTCGATCGGGTGGACCGGACGCCACCGACCCCGCCGACGCTGCCTGGCGCCAGTCCGCCGGCACGCCGGGGCCGGACGGCTACCCGTACTACTCCTCATGGCCGCCGCGTGAGCCCGGCCACTGGGCCGCCCCGCCGGCCCCCCGCCGCCGGGGCCCGTTCGGCGCCCTGCTCGCGGTCATCCTGGTCGCGCTGCTCGGCGTCGCGGCCGTAGGCGTCGGCCGGGGCATCCTGCACAGCGGCGCGCTGTCCAACTTCACCTCCTCGGACTCCTCGGCCGCCCTGCCCGACAGCGACACCGACAGCGGCACCGACCCGACCGATCAACCGGCCAGGGCGGCGGCCCTCGGCGAGACCGACCTGACCGCGCTGGCCGCCAAGGTGGCCCCCGGCCTGGTCAACGTCAACACCGAGCTGGGCTACCAGAACGCGGCGAGCGCCGGCACCGGCATCGTGCTCACGCCCAACGGTGAGGTGCTGACCAACAACCACGTGATCAACGGCGCGACCGCGATCCGGGTCACCGACATCGGCAACGGACGCACGTACCGGGCCACCGTGGTCGGCTACGACCGGGCGCACGACATCGCGGTCCTCCAGCTGAAGGGCGCGTCCGGGCTGCGCACCGCCACCCTCGGCAACTCCGAGACGGTCAAGGTCGGTGACGCGGTCGCCGCGATCGGCAACGCGGGCGGCAGCGGCACGCCGACCACGTCCGGCGGCAAGGTGACCTCGCTGAACCGGTCGATCAGCCCGAGCGACGAGCTGACCGGCAGCGTCGAGCGGCTGCAGGGCCTGATCGAGGTGGCCGCGAACGTGCAGCCGGGCGACTCCGGCGGCCCGCTGGTGGACAGCGAGGGCCGGGTGATCGGTGTCGACACCGCGGCGTCCGCCAACTACCGCTACCAGGCCACCGGCGGCACCGGCTACGCCATCCCGATCAACGACGCGATGACGATCGCCCGGCAGATCCAGGGTGGCAGCGCCTCGGAGACCGTGCACATCGGGCCGACCGGGATGCTCGGGGTGTCGGTGCTCAGCACACCCGGCAACCGCTACCCCGGCACCCGCTACGGCGGCGACGAGAGCAGCCGCTACGTGCCGGCCGGCGTCGTGGTGGCCGGCGTACAGGCCGGTTCGCCCGCCGAGCAGGCCGGGCTGGGCCGGGGCGACGTGATCGTGGCGCTGGACGGGGCCACGGTCGACTCCGCCACCACGCTGACCACGCTGATCGGCCAGCACCACCCGGGCGACCAGGTCACGCTGCAGTGGGTGGACAGCACCGGCCAGCGGCAGAGCGCGCCCGTCGGTCTGGTCACCGGTCCACCCAACTGACGCGCCCAGCGGTGGATACGCCAAGGTGAGCGGGTGCACTGGCGGTTCAGCGCTGACGTGCGGTCCTACGCCGAGCAGGTGTGGGACCTACTCGTGGCGCAACCGGCCGAGAACACCGTCGCGCTGACCACGATCGACCACGTCCGGGGCGGCCGGCGCTGGTCCGACCGGGAGAGCCTGTTCGGCTGGTGCCACGACGAGCGGGGCGTCCGAGGCGCGGTGAGCATGACGCCGCCGTACGAGCTGCTGCTGGCCGAGGTACCCGAGTCGGCCATGTCCCCGCTGGTCGACGCGCTGCGCGCCGCCGAGGTGCCGGTGCCGGGCGTGGTGGGTGTCGCGGCCACGGTGGACCGGTTCGCCGCGCTGTGGACGGCCGCGACCGGGCTGCGGGTCGTTCCGGGCATGCGTCAGCGGCTGTACCGGCTCGGCACGCTGCGCGCCCCCAACCCGCCGCCGCCCGGCCGCGCCGAGCTCGCCGAGCCTGTGGACGCCGTGCTGGTGGCCAACTGGTATGCCGCGTTCCAGCGCGAGGTCGGCACGGTGCCGGTGGACGTCGAGCCGATCGCCTCGGACGCCGTCGAGCAGGGTTTGGTCTGGCTGTGGCGCACCCCGACCGGCGCGCCGGTCGCGCTCGCCGCGCACACGCGGGTGGTGGCGGGGGTGGCCCGCGTCGGCCCGGTGTACGTGCCGCCGGCGGGGCGCCGGCGGGGCCACGGAGCCGCCGTCACGGCCGCCTGCACCGAGGGCGCGCTGCGCGCCGGCGCCCGCGACGTCGTGCTCTTCACCGACCTCGCCAACCCCACGTCCAACGAGGTCTACCAGCGCATCGGCTACCTACCCCGGCACGACCACCAGCTGGTCCGCTTCCTCCCGGCCTGACGGCTCGGCCCGACCGCTCTGTCCCGTCCGCTCTGCCCCGTCGGCGGCGCCGGTCAGCCGCGCCTGTCAGGCGGGGGGTACGCGGAGTACGGGTTTGCCGGGCGCGCGATCGGGGGAGTCGATGTAGCGGTGCGCCTCGGCGACGTCGTCGAAGTCGAAGACGCGGTCGATGATCGGGGCGAACGCGCCGGTGGCCAGGCCGGCGCGGACGAAGTGCTCGGCGCGGCGCAGCACGGCCGGGTCGCCGGTGACCTCGAAGACCGTGTAGCGGCGCAGCCACACCGGCGCGTACCGCCCGCCTGGCAGCGGCGTCGGCTCACCGGACAGCCCGCCGTGCACGATCACCGTGGCGTTCGGCGCGCACGCCCGGACCAGCTCCGCGACGAGCGGCCCGCCGACCGCGTCCAGCACCAGGTCGGCGCCGCGCCCCTCGGTGGCCGCCCGGATCGCGTCGGCCAGCGCGCCGGGGGCGGTCAGCTCCGCGCTCACCAGCACCGAGGCCGCGCCGGCGGCCAGCAGGGCATCGCGTTGGGCGGCCCGCGGCGTGGTGGCGATCGGCACGGCGCCCAGCTGGCGCACCACCTGCAGCGCGGCCATACCGATGCTGTTGCTGGCGGCGGTGACCACCACGTGGTCGCCGGGCCGCACCCGGACCACCTCGGCCACCATGCCGTACACGGTCACGTACGGCATCCAGATCGCCGCGCCGGTCACCGCGTCCATGCCGGGCGGCCGGGCCACCAGCGCCGCGGCCGGCACCACCGCCTGCTCTGCGTACACCGGATAGTCGTTCTGGGAGAACGCCGGCACCACACTGACGGCGTCGCCGGGTACCCAGCGGTCCACGTCCGGGCCGACCTCGAGCACCTCACCGGCGGCTTCGGTGCCCAGCCCGGCCGGCAGCCTGGGCTGGTCCAGGTACTGGCCGCGCCGGAAGTTGACCTCCGACCGGTTCAGCCCGATCGCGTCGACCCGGATCCTCACCTCGCCCGGCCCTGGTTGGCGGACCGGCAGGTCCTCGATCCGCAGTACCTCCGGGCCGCCGAGCTCATGGAACCTGATCGTCCGCACCATGGGCCCGAATCTACGGGCCGGCTCCGGACGGGGCTCAGGCGCTGGAGGCCTCAGGTGATTCGGCGGGCGTTGTGGAACGGCATGTTGGCCATGCTGGAGACCTTCACCGGCTGGCCGGACTCCGAGGCGTTGAGGATCTTGTTGTTGCCCAGGTAGATGCCGACGTGGCTGACGGGGCTGTAGAAGAAGACCAGGTCACCGGCCCGCAGTTGGTCGCGGGAGACCGGCGTGCCGACCTTCGACTGCTGGGCGGCGGTACGCGGCAGGTTGACGCCCTGCTTGCGGTAGGACCACATCACGAGGCCCGAGCAGTCGAACGCGTTGGGCCCGACCGCCCCCCACACGTAGGGCACGCCCATCTTGCCGATCGCGGTGGTCAGGGCCTTGGCGGCGACCGGGCTGCTGGCGTCGAAAAGGGGCCGGACGCCGCCGGTGAGCGAGGTGACCTTGTTGACCAGCGCGGACTGTACGGCCTGGGCGGCCTGCGTGGCGGCGTACTGCACCGCCTGCACGCGGTCGAGGTTGACCGCCCTGGACAGGTCGGCGATCTGCTTGGCGTCGGTCTGGTGCAGGTCGGCGGCCATCACGGTGCCGGTGGACGGCGCGGTCGCCGGTACGGCGGATGCCAGGGAGGCCGGCGCGGCGGTGATCGTGCCGGTGGCCATGGCGGTGGCGGTGCTGGCGGGGGTGGCGGCGGCGACCGGGCCGTTGGCGGTGGCGAGGTCGACCGGCCGGCTGAACGACTGGGTGTCGCTGAGGTCGCGGGCGGGTGCGGGCTGCACGGCGGTGAACGCGCCGGACATGCTGGCGGCGGCCGTACCGGCGCCCACCGCCGACGCCGCCACCACGGCAAACGCCGACCGTGGCGAGCGCGGCGCCGGCACCCCGTGCCTGGTACGGGGTGCCGGCCTCGCTTGCGGGGAGCGGGGAGGCGGGAAGGCCCGGGAGAGCGGGGGGATCTCCCGGGCGAGGGGCGGCATGGCGGGGTACACCGGACCGGACCGCGTGGCTAGGGGGAGCCGCGGTGGCGGTGGCTGGTACTGCGCCGCCTCGGCGAGCAGTTCGCTGACCGTCCTGCGTGGTGCGTCCCCGGTTGCCCGGGCAGCACTGTGACGCGCGCGATGAGCGCCCATCGGCCGTTCCTCCGCGTCGGCGCAGCGGTCAGCCAGCCGAAAGGGCGGCGACACGCCGTGCACCCCGCCCCAAACTGCTGCCGGAGCACCTGGGGGAGAGCCGGTGGGCGGGGGATGACGAACCGGCCAGGCGCACCAGTCGGCGGAATGCCGACCAGCTAGCGAAGACCGTAACCAATCCGTGACAGCGGCGCGCACACCCTTGCGGTGGCCGGTCGTTCCGCGACGGCGGCCGACAAGATCCGCCCGATCGGGTTGCGCCAAATGAGGCCGCGGCGTGGCGAGCGACCCGTGACCGTCGGTGAGTGGCAGTCTGGCTTGTCCCTCAACCGGGTCATAGTGATAACAAATTCCCCACGAGGCACCTCAGCCCCTGTCGTCACACCGCTCCGGCCGGTGATACTGCATTTTGTGCAGGACGGATCCGACACTTTCGGCCGGTACGGCACCGCTGGCGGCAACAGGTTCGGCTCAGCGGGGCCGCGCCGACCTCGTGGCGTGGGCGCGCACCGCGCGGTCGACCGGCCGGACGACGACTCCGGCGTGCAGTACGGCATCCGCGGTTTGGTCACCGAGAGTCGTCCGGTGACCGATCGGGACGACGAAATCCCCGAGCCGAGGGATTCCGGCGCCGACGCGGACACCGAGGCCGAGGTGGCCTCCGAGGCCGCCCCAGAGATCGATGAGGAACCGCCGATCGAGGACGGCCAGACCCTGCGTGAGCTGCTGAACGAGCGCCACCTGGCGCCGGCCGAGACCCTGCGGCTGGGCATCCAGCTCGCCGACGCGCTCGCCGGGTTGCACCGCCGGGGCGGCGTGCACGGCCAGCTCACCCCGCTCACCGTGCGGATCCTGCCGTCCGGCCGGGCCCGCCTGCTCGCCCCGCCGGACACCCCGGCCGACGCGCTCGACCCGGCCAGCGTGCCGTACCTCTCGCCGGAGCAGGTCACGGGAGACCCGGCGACCCCGGCCTCCGACGTGTACGCGCTCGGCCTGGTGCTGCTGGAGGCGGTCACCGGCTACCCGGCCTACCCCGGCTCCAGCTGGGAGGCCGCCGCCCAGCGGCTGACCACGCCGCCGGTGGTGCCCAACGAGGTGCCAGGGCCGCTGGCCGGCACGCTGCTCGCGATGACCCAGACCGCTCCCGGCGACCGGCCGACCGCCGAGCGGGCTTCGGCCCGGTTCGGCGGCGGCGGGTCGGCCCCGGCGCCGGTGCCGGCCCCGCTGCCGGGCGCCGGCATGTCCCAGCTCGTCGCGCTCGGGCTGCCGGTGGTGATCCTGCTCGGGTTGATCGCGGTCGCGCTGCTCAACCACCACGGCAGCCTCTCCGAAAGCACGGACAACACCGCCGCCCCGGCCAGTGCGGCGCCGGTCAGCGCACAGGCGACCACGGCGCCGGCGGCCACAGTCGCGCCGGCCACCGCAGCGCCGAACTCGGCCGAGACCCCGGCCGCCCAGCCGACCACTCAGCCGACCACTCAGTCGACCGCGGGACCGACCGCGGGGATCCCGACCGCGGTCACGCCGCCCAGCGGGCTCGCCCTGCCGGACCTCAAGGCGCCCGATCTGAAGGTGCCCGACATCAACGTGCCGGACCTGCCGTCCTCGATCACGTCGGCGATCACCAGCACGATCGAGAACAAGGCGAAGAGCACCTGGCAGCAGTTCACGTCCTGGCTGGGTTCGCTGTTCTGACCCAGGTCCTGTGCTGACCTGAGGCTGTGCGAGCTTCAGGCTGTGCTGACCTCAGGTTGTGCTGACGTCAGGGGTCGCCAGTGCGGTCGCGGCGTCGGCCAGCGCCGCGACGACGGAACCGGCGGCCGTGCGGTCGGCCAGCCAGACCGCCTCGGTGGTGATCCGGAGCCGGGCGTCGACCACCGCCAGCACCACGACGGGCTCGCCGACGAACACCTTGCCGGTGCTGCCGCTGCCCAGCCCGACCAGCGCGAACGCCTGGCCGGTCGTCACGACGTGGGCCAGCCCGCCCAGGTTGTGCCCCTCGACGACGAGCCGTCTGTGCACGCCGAAGCCGGTCAGCAGCTCGTCGGTGCGGCGGTACAGCTCGGGCGCGGCGTCGTAGCCGATCGACGCGTAGGGCAGGTCCGCCAGCTCCTCCAGCCGTACGGAGTCCCGCCCGTCGAACCCGGTGCCCCGGCCCACCACCGCGCCCACCGGCCGGGTGTCCAGCCGCGCGGTGCGCAGCCCTCGCCCGCTGACCGGCCCGTGCACCAGCGCGAGGTCCAGCTCGCCGGCCCGCAGCGCGCGCAGCAGCGGCTCGCTGCTCGCCGGGCGCAGCCGCACCTCGAGCTCGGGGTGGGCGGCGGCGAGCGCATCGAGCAGGCGGGTGCGCAGCTCGCCGGACACGTCCGGGGCGATGCCCACCCTGGCCACCCGCCGCGCCGTCCCATCGGTGCCCCGCACCAGCTCGGGCAGCGCGTCGAACCGGCCGAGCACGTCCCGGGCGGCGGGCAGCAGGCGCTCGCCGGCCTCGGTCAGCTCGACCTTGCGGCTGGTTCGCCGCAGCAGCGGGCTGCCGAGCTCGCGTTCCAGGTCGCGGATCCGCTGGCTGAGCGGCGAGGTCGCCATGTGCAGCCGCTGCGCCGCCCTGGTGAAGCTGAGCTCCTCGGCGACCGCGACGAAGTACCGCAGGTGCAGCATCTCCACGCCGGCACGGTAGTCCCATGGTGGCCCCATCGTGACCACTGTGGTCACAGTCGGGTGAGGACATCGGTCGTGGTCTTTCCGCCGCCGCCGTTCTAGGTTCGGATCACCGGCCCGAAAGTCTGGGTCGGGTCACCGCCCAAAACCGAGGACCACAGTGAGGTGTCCACCATGAGCGAGCCACGCCGGCCGATCCGGATCGCCAACTTCTCCGGCTATCTGGGTGACCGGTTCACCGCGCTCGACGAGGCGATGGCCGGAGACCCGGTGGACGTGCTGATCGGCGACTATCTGGCCGAGATCACCCTGGCCGCGCTGTCCGCCCGGCACCGCCAGGACGCGAGCAAGGGCTATGTGGACTACTTCCTCGACCAGCTGCGCCCGCACCTCGCGGCGATCAAGGAGCGGGGCCTCAAGGTGGTGTGCAACGCGGGCGGCTTCCACCCGGCCGGGCTGGCCGGCGAGCTGCGCGGGATGGCCGCCGCCGACGGCGTGGCCCTGCGCGTGGCGCACATCGAGGGCGACAACGTGCTGGCCGAGCTGGACTCCTTCGCCGCCGCCGGGCACCGCCTGGAGAACCTGGACACCGGCGTGGCGCTCGCCGACTGGGGCACCCGGCCGATCGCGGCGAACGCCTACCTGGGCGGCTGGGGGGTGGCCGCCGCGCTGGCCGAGGGCGCCGACGTCGTGGTCTGCGGCCGGGTCACCGATGCCTCCCTGACCGTCGGGCCGGCCGCCTGGTGGCACGGCTGGCGCCGCGACGACTGGGACGCGCTGGCCGGTGCGCTGCTGGCCGGCCACCTCATCGAGTGCGGGCCGCACGCCGTCGGCGGCAACTTCTCCGGCTTCACCCGCATCCCGAACATGCTGGTGCCCGGGTTCCCGATCGCCGAGATCGCCGCCGACGGCAGCACCGTGGTCACCAAGCACACCGCCGACGGCGGGGCGGTCACCGTGGACACGGTCACCGCGCAGCTGCTCTACGAGATCCAGGGCCCGGTGTACCTGAACTCGGACGTCACCCTGCACCTGGACACCGTCGAGCTGGCACAGCAGGGGCCCGACCGGGTGCTGGTCAGCGGGGCCACCGGCACCCCGCCGCCGCCGACCACCAAGGTCGCCATCTTCGGCCAGGTCGGCTACCAGACGCTGCACACCGTGTACCTCACCGCGCCGGACGTGCCGGCCAAGGTGGCGCTGCTGCGCGCGCAGATCAGCCGGGACCTACCCGACGGCGTCGAGCTGGACATCACCCCGATCGGCAGCGCCGCACCGGACCCCCGCACGCAGTGGGACGCCACCGTCGGCCTGCGGGTGATGGCCACGGCCCGGGAGCGCGAGCCGCTGGAGGTGCTCGACCTCGCCGCCCGGCTGGGCAGCCTGTACCTGCAGAGCATCCCCGGGTTCTTCATGGACACTGCCGTGCCGCTGCGCGCGACCGCCCGCCCGGTGATCGGCTACTGGCCAGGGCTGCTGCCGCAGTCCGCGCTGGCCCACCGGGCGGTGCTGCACGTGCCCGACGGCTCCGACAGCACGGTGCTGGACATCCCGGTCCCGGAGCAGACCGCCCTGGCCACCCAGCCTCACCACCCGGAACCGGAGCCGGTCGCGGCTGGAGCGGGAGGGGCCGTGGGTGCCACCCGCACCGCGCCGCTCGGCACCGTGGCCTACGCGCGCAGCGGGGACAAGGGCGGCAACAGCAACGTGGGCATCTGGGCGCCCGACCAGCGCGCCTCGGAGTGGCTGCGCACCACGCTGTCCACCGAGCAGCTGCGGCGGATGATGCCGGAGCTGGCCGGGCTGGAGGTATTGCGCCACGAGCTGCCGAAACTGCGCGCGGTGCACTTCGTGCTGCGCGGCCTGCTGGGCACCGGTGGCTCCTCCAACACCCGGATCGACCAGATCGGCAAGGCCGTCGGCGAGTACCTGCGGGCCAAACACGTACCCGTTCCGGTGCAGCTGTTGGACGGCGCGGGGCTGTTGGATAGCGGTGAGCCGTCGGTGGACACGCCGCCGCCGGACGGTACCCAGCTGTCGAGCGGTACCGAGCTGTTGGAAGGGACGCGCGCCTGATGGATCTCACCTCGAGGGTCGCCGACGCGGTGGCCAAGCCGGCCGACCACGACGAGTTCGACGCACCGGCCGCGCTGGTCGAGCTGCTCGGCGGCATCGGGCTGTCCCCGGCGGACGGCGGCGGCCGGGTGGACTTCCTCGGAGCCGACCCGGTGGTGCCCAGCACGCTGCGCCTCGGTGCGGCGTCGTCCCTCGCGCTGGCCGCCAAGTCGGTCGCGGTGGCCGCGCTGTGGCGGGACCGGGGCGGCGCCGGCCAGGACATCGAGGTCGACCTGCGGGCCACCCCGCACCGGCTCTGCCCGTTCTACGACCGGCGCTGGGAGCTGCTCAACGGCTACCCGCTGGGCTCCGGCAACGCCAGCAACGCGCTCGGTTTCAACTTCTACCGGACCGCCGACGACCGCTGGATGATGCCGCTCAACCCGTACCCGAAGATCAAGATTGCGGCGCAGCGGCTGCTCGGGGTGCCCGAGGACGACGCCGCGGTGGCCGCCGCGATCGGCCGCTGGTCGGGCCGCGAGCTGGAGGCGGCCGGCGTCGAGGCGGGGTGCGTGATGCCGATGCTGCGGTCGGCCCCGGAGTTGCTCGCCGAGCCGCACTACCGCGAGGTGCTGGCCGACCTGCCGCTGATCGAGGTGACCCGGATCGGCGACAGCGAGCCCGAGCCCCTGCCCGCGCCGTCCCCCGGTGACGCCCTGCCGCTGGCCGGCGTGCGCGCGCTGGGCATGGGGCACGTGATCGCCGGCGCGGGGCTCGGTCGCGCGCTCGCGCTGCACGGCGCCGACGTGCTGAACCTGTGGCGGCCCATGGAGGTGGAGCACGACATCACCTACGCCACCGCGAACGTCGGTACCCGGTCCACCCGGCTGGACCCGTTCACCGGTCCCGGACCCGAGCGGCTGCGCGCGCTGCTGGCCGGCTCGGACGTGTTCTACGCCAACCGCCGCCCCGGCTACCTGGATCGGGTCGGGCTGTCGGCGGCCGAGGCGGCGGCGGTCCGCCCAGGCATCATCCACGCCACCGCCTCGCTGAACGGCCCGACCGGCCCGTGGTCGGACATGCTCGGCTTCGACCAGACCGCCGGCAGCCTGGTCGGCATGATGAACCTGGAGGGTGGCCTCGGCTCCGCTGGTAGCTCAGCTGGAGAGCGCCCCGCGCTGCCGCCGATCCTGGTGGTGAACGACTACATCGTGTCCTGGCTGCTGGCGGCCGGGGTGGTGGAGGCGCTGCGCCGGCGGGCGGTGCACGGCGGCAGCTACCGGGTGCACGTGTCGCTGACCCGTGCCGCGCTGTGGATCCTCAGCCTCGGTGTGTTCGACCGGGGCTACGCCCACGCCACCGCCGGCACCGGCGAGCGGCACGCCTACCACGACCCCGAGGTGTTCACCGCCGACACGCCGCTGGGCCACTACCAGGGCGTCACCGAGCAGATCCGGATGTCGGTGACGCCCGGCCGCTACGACCCGGTGCTGGTGGCGCGCGGTTCGTCGGCGGCCGAGTGGCAGCCCCGCTGACCCTGTGAGTGGTATTGGTCGCTATAGCGACCAATACCACTCACAGGGGTCAGGGATCAGTCGGCGCTGGGTGAGCCGCAGAGGCACTCCGCGCAGGCGTCGGCGAACACCCGGACGGCGTCCCGGTCGTCGCCGGTGCGCCAGGCCACGGCGAGCTGGCTCGGCGACAGGCCGCTGACCGGCCGGCACACCACGTCGGCGCGCTGGTAGACCGACACGTTGCCGACGGAGAGCAGCACCACGCCGAGCCCGGAGGCGACGGCCTCGAAGGTCTCGTCGGCGGTGGCCGCCTCCGCGGCGATCCGGGGCGGCGTCCGCCGATGGTCGGTGGCCAACCAGAAGTCCCGCAGCGCGCCGGCCGACGCGGGCAGCGCGATGAACGGCTCGTCGACGAGGTCGGCGAACGGGATCGTCGAGCTCCCGGTGCCGTCCCCGGCGAGGCGGTGGCCGGCGGGCAGCGCCACCCACCGCTGTTCTGTGGCGACGACCTTCCAGGTGAACTCCTCGCCGGCCGGGAAGGGCAGCCAGGCGACGGCCACGTCCACGTCGCCGCTGGCCAGGCCGGCGGTCGGGTCGGCCCAGGACACCTGGCGGAACAGCAGCTTCCACTCCGGGTGCAGCCGCTCCAGCCGCCCGGTGACCATCGGGATCAGGCCCCGGCCGATCCGGGTCTGGAAGCCGACGGTGACCGCGGTGCACCGGGCCGCGCCGGCCAGCTCCCGCTCGGTGTCGCCCCACTGGTCCAGCAGCGCCCGGGCCCTGGGCAGCAGCGCGGCGCCGGCCGGGGTCAGCGCGACCGTGCGGCGGTCCCGTTCGAACAGTGCCACCCGCATGGTCAGCTCGAGCTGGCGGATCTGTTTGCTCAGCGTCGGCTGCGCGATGAACAGCCGGTTGCTGGCCGCCCTGGTGAAGCTCAGCTCCTCGGCGACGGCCACGAAGTAGCGCAGATCCCGCAGGTGCACGTCCATAGCCATAGGCTATTACAGCCGGTCTTGGACACACTCCGGTCGACGGTCGAAAGATGGTGGCTGTGGACCTCGGAGTGGCTGGACTGAACGCGAAGGCGACCCTGGGACCGGCCGACACGGTGCGGCTGGCCAGGCTCGCGGAGGAACTGGGTTACGGGTCGTGGTGGGCGGGTGACCACGTGGTGCTGCCGAGCCCCCGCGTGCCGGACTCGCCGATGGAGGCGACCGATCCGATCCTCGACCCGCTGGTGCACCTCGGCTACGTCGCGGCGGTGACCGAGCGGATCGAGCTGGCCACCGGGATCGTCATCCTGCCGCAGCGCAACCCGCTCGTACTGGCCAAGCAGGTGGCCAGCCTTGACGTGCTCAGCGGCGGCCGGATCGCGCTCGGCGTCGGCGCCGGCTACCTGGAGCCGGAGCTGACCGCCGTCGGCGTGCCGCTCGCGCGCCGGGGCGCGCGCAGCGACGAGTACCTGGACGCGATGACCGCGCTGTGGACCCAGCCGGCGCCGGCCTTTCGCGGCGAGTTCGTCTCGTTCGACCACGTGGATGCGCACCCCCGGCCGGTCCGCGCCGGCGGCGTGAAGATCGTGGTCGGCGGGCACAGCGCGGGGGCGTTCCGGCGGGCGGTGTCCCGGGGGCACGGCTGGTTCGGCAACGGTTCGGGCGTGGCCGACCTGGAGCGGCACCTGGCCGGGCTGGAGCGGGCGGCGGCGCGGGTCGAGCGCCCCGCCAGGCTCGGCCGACTGGAGATCAACTGGATGCAGCTGGACCCGGTGGAGCTGACCTCGGCCGATGCGCGCCGCTACGCCGACCTCGGAGTGGACCGGCTCGTCGTCTACCCACTGCCACTGGAGGACCCGGCCGAGGTGGCCGACTTCCTGAAGCGGCACGCCGGCCTCCCGCACTGACGGCGCCCGGCCGGCGCGGTCAGTCGCGGGCGGCTTCGGTCCCACCGGTTTCGCCGGCCTCTTGATCGGCCGGTTCCGCGGTCCACCGGCCGGCGCGCTCGTACAGCGGGCGCAGGGCGGTGAGGTGCTCGCGCATGGCGTGCTCGGCGGCGTCGGCGTCCCCGCGCGCGATGTGCTCGGCGACCTCCAGGTGGTGCTCGTCCACCCGGTCCCACTCGGCGCGGTCCACCCCGGCGCGCTCCAGCCGCGTGCGCAGCACGTCGCTGACCGGCTGGCCCATCATCGTGAACATCAGGTTCCCGGTGGCCATCAGGATCGTCGTGTGGAAGTCCAGGTGGGGGACGAACCCGCTGGGGTCCCGGGGGTCGCGCGGGGCCGAGGCGGCCGCCCGGATCGCCTCGACGGTGTCGGCGTCGGCCCGTTCGGCGGCCAGCCGGGCGGCGGCCGGCTCCAGCAGTAGCCGCGCCTCGAGCAGGTCGTCGAGCCCGAGCCGGGGCGTCATGACCAGCACGCCGAGTGCGCCGCCGATGTCCTCCACCACCCGGGCCGGGTCGGGCGCGGCGACGAACGAGCCGCCGCGCACCCCGCGCAGGGTCTCGATCAGATGTTGGCTGGCCAGCACCCGCAGCGCCTCCCGCACCGTGCTGCGGCTGACCCCGAACGCGCGGCTCAGCTCGGGTTCGTTGGGCAACCGGTGGCCGGCCGGCAGCAGCCCGCCGACGATCTGTTTGCGCAGCTCGTCGGCCACCTGGCGGTAGGCGGGGCGGATCCGCTCGACGCGCAGCCGGGCCTGAGGGGCGGACGCGCGCTCCGGGGCATCTGGCGACGGCATTGCCGCAGCGTACCGACTGCCACGCCAACCTGACGGGTGCTTGACGTGAAAAAGTCTGACGATTTACGTTGAGCCATCCGGCGAGGGAGTGCTGATGGCGGTGCGGGCGGGCTGGCAGGGCAGGTTCTACGAGGACTTCGAGGTCGGTGACGTCTACCGGCACCCGCTCGGCCGGACCATCTCCGAGGCGGACAACACCTGGTTCACGCTGCTGACCATGAACACCAACCAGGCGCACTTCAATGCACAGGTCGGTGCCTCCTCCGAGTTCGGCCGGATGCTGGTCGCCTCCCCGCTGACCATCGCCATCGCGATGGGCCAGTCGGTCACCGACACCACGCAGAACGCGTTCGCCAACCTCGGCCTGGACGAGCTGAAGCTGACCGCGCCGGTCTACGCTGGTGACACGCTCTGGTCCGAGTCGATCGTGCTGGCGAAACGGGAGTCGGCCAGCCGCCCGGACGCCGGCATCGTGACCATCCGGACCCGCACGCTGAACCAGGACGGCGCCCAGGTGTTGATCTTCAAGCGCACGTTCTACGTGTACCGGCGCGGCGCCGCGCGGGCCGCGTCGCGGTTCCCCGAGGCCGCCACGCCGCTCACCCTGGACGGTGCCGGGTGAGGCCGCTGGAGGACGTCCGGATCATCTCGCTGGAGCAGTACGGTGCCGGCCCGTTCGGCTCCATGCACCTGGCCGAGCTGGGCGCCGACGTGGTCAAGATCGAGGACCCGAGCACCGGTGGAGATGTCGGACGTTATGTGCCGCCGTACGCCGAGGGCACCGACTCGCTGTTCTTCGAGACGTTCAACAAGAACAAGTCCTCCGTCGCGCTGGACATCCGCACCCCGGCCGGCCGGGCGGTGTTCCACAACCTGGTGCGCACCGCCGACGCCGTCTACTCGAACCTGCGCGGCGACGTGCCGGCGAAGCTGGGCATCCGCTACGCCGACCTGGCGCACCTCAACCCGAAGATCGTCTGCTGCTCGCTGACCGGGTTCGGCATGACCGGGCCGAGGGCCGCCGAACCCGGCTACGACTACGTGCTGCAGGGCCTGGCCGGCTGGATGTCGCTGACGGGTGAGCCGGGCGGGCCGCCGCAGAAGACCGGTCCCTCGCTCGTCGACTACAGCGGCGGCTTCGTGGCCGCGATCGCGCTGCTGGCGGGTATCCACGCGGCGCGGAGGGACGGCGTCGGCACCGACTGCGACCTGAGCCTCTACGACACCGCGATCAGCCTGCTCGCCTACCCGGGCACCTGGCACCTCACCGCCGGCTTCGAGCCGGTCCGCACGCACCACTCGGCGCACCCGTCGCTGGTGCCGTTCCAGGCGTTCGAGGCAGCCGACGGCTGGCTGGTCGTCGGCTGCGCCAAGGAGAAGTTCTGGCGGCGGCTGACCGGGGTGCTCGGCCGCCCCGAGCTGGCTGACGACCCGAGGTTCGCCACCTTCGCCGACCGCGACCGGCACCGTGACGTGCTGGTCCCGCTGCTGGCCGACGTCTTCCGGGGTCGCACCGCGGCCGACTGGCTGGCCCCGTTGTACGCCGCCGCGATCCCGTGCGCGCCGATCAACGACGTGGCCGCCGCTCTCTCCGACCCGCACACGCTGGCCCGCGAGCTCGTCGCGCACACCGAGCACCGCCGCTACGGCAGCGTCCGCTCGCCGCGCTCGCCGGTGCGGGTCGGGCCGCCGGGCGCGGACGCGCCGCCGCTGCGCCGGGCCCCGGAGCTGGGCGAACACACCGAGGTGGTGCTGCGCGGCCTCGGCTACGACGACGCGCGGATCACCGAGCTGCGCGCGGCCGGCGTGTTCGGCCCAGTGCTCGACACCGTGACCAGCGCCGTGACCAGCACCGAGGGGGCGTAGATGGACTTCCAGCTGAGCGACGAGCAGCGGCTCTACCGCGACACGCTGCGCCGGTTCGTCGACCGGGAGATCGTGCCGGTGGCCAGGGACTGGGAGCGGTCCGGCCGCTACCCGACGGAGATCGTCGAGGGGATGCGCAAGCTCGGCCTGTTCGGGCTGCTCGTACCGGAGGAGTACGGCGGGATGGCGGCGGACACGGTGTCCTTCGCGCTGACCTTCGAGGAGATCTCCCGGGGCTGGATGGGCATCGCGGGCATCCTGGGCAGCCACTCGGTGTCCTGCTGGATGATCGCCCACCACGGCACGCCCGAGCAGCGCGCCCGCTACCTGCCCGAGCTGGCCACCGGCGAGCGGCGCACCGGCATCGCGCTCACCGAGCCGGCCGCCGGCACCGACCTGCAGGGCATCACCACCACCGCGCGCCGCGACTCCGCCGGCGACTACATCGTCAACGGCACCAAGATGTGGATCACCAACGCGCGCTACGCCGACCCGCTGCCGGTGCTGGTCAAGACCGACCCGGACGCCACGCCCGCGCACCGGGGCATGAGTTTGCTGCTGGTCGAGGCGGACAGCCCCGGCTTCGAGGTCACCGCCGACATCGGCAAGCTGGGCTACAAGGGCACCGAGTCCTGCGAGGTGGTGCTGCGCGACGTGCGGGTGCCCGCGTCGCAGCTGCTCGGCGGCGTCGAGGGGCGCGGGCTGCAGCAGGCGCTGTCCGCGCTGGAGACCGGCCGGATCAACATCGCCGCGCGCAGCGTCGGTATCGCGCAGCGGGCGTACGACGAGTCGCTGTCCTACGCCCGCGACCGCACCGCGTTCGGGCAGCCGATCGGCGAGTTCCAGGCCGTCCAGCTGCGGCTGGCGGAGATCGCGGTGCGGCTGCAGGCGGCCAGGTTGATGACGTACTGGGCTGCGTCGCGGATGGACGACGGGGTGCGGATGGACACCGAGTCCGGCATGGCCAAGATCTTCGCGTCGGAGTCCGCGCTGGCCTGCGCGACGGACGCCATGCGGATCCACGGCGGCTACGGCTACTCGACGGAGTTCGAGGTGGAGCGGCTGTACCGGGACGCGCCCCTGATGTCCATCGGCGAGGGCACCAACGACGTGTTGCGCGGCGTGGTCGCCAAAGCCCTGCTAGCCGGCAAGACCACCATCCGATGACCACCCCGGACGCGGTACCGACCGACACCGCCGCTGCGCCGACCGCCGAGGAGTTGGCCGCGACCGCCGCCCGGCTCGGTTACCCGCTGGACGCCGCCCAGGTCGCCGAGATGCACGCCGCGGTGCTGGCCGCCGCCCCCGCCACCACTCGCCTGCGCGACCGCCTGCCGTCCACCAATGATGCCGCCGCCCTCGCCGCCACCGACCCCGCCCACGGAAACCGCTGGTCAGACCCCATGAGTGGCGAGTTGGGCTATAACCCAAGTCGCCACTCACGGGTCTTGAGCAGCGGGATCGGAGACCTGTTGGCCGGGTATCGGGACGGCGGGGCGGGGGTCGTGGACGTGGTGGCCGGTGCGCTGGCCGAGTGCAAGCGGGTGCACGCGCGACTGAACTGCACGATCGCCACGCTGGACGAGCGCGCGCTGGCCGCCGCCGACGAGTCGGCCCGGCGGTGGGCGGCCGGCCGGCCCAGGACGCTGGAGGGCGTGCCGTTCGCGGTGAAGGACGTGATCGACGTGGCCGGGGTGCCGACCACAAACGGCTCGCGGGTCTATGGCGACCGGCCGGCGGGGGAGTCGGCGACCGTGGTGCGTCGGCTGGAGGACGCCGGGGCCATCCCGATCAGCAAGGACGCCACCACCGAGTTCGCCGTGGGTGGCCCGCACCCGCCGCGCTTCGGGGTCTGCCGCAACCCGTGGGACCCCGAGCGCTGGGCCGGCGGTTCTTCGACGGGGACGGCGGCCGTCGTGGCGTCGCGGGTGGTGCCGTTCGGGCTGGGCACCGACGTGGGTGGCTCGGTGCGGCTGCCGGCGGCGTGGTGCGGGCTGACCGGGCTGAAGCCGACCGCCGGGGTGGTGCCGAGGACCGGGGTGTTCCCGCTGTCGCCGACCACCGAGACGGTCGGTCCGCTGGCGGCGTCGGCGGTCGACGCCGCACTGGTGTTCGCGGTGATCCGGGGCCCGGACGGCCGCGACCCGAGGATCAGCGCGCCTGGGACGTTCCCACCCTTCGAGCCGCCCGACGAGCCCGCCGACCTGCGCGGACTGAGCATCGCGCTGCCCGGCGGCTACCTCACCGAGCTGTGCGACAGCGCCGTGCGCGCCGGGCTGGCCGGCCTGGTCGACGTGCTCACCGACGCCGGCGCGGTCGTGGTGCCCGGCGAGCTGCCCTCGGCGGCCGAGGCGCTGCCGATCGGCTACCAGATCGTGTTCGCCGAGGCGGCCGCGCTGCACCGGGTGAACGCCGCGCGGTGGTCGGACTACGACCCGGTGCTGGTGCGGCGGATCAGCCAGGGGATCACCACGCCGGCGCTGGACTACCTGCGCGCGCTGAGCTTCCGCGCCGAGCTGCAGCGCGAGCTGGACGCGGTGTTCGCGGTCGCCGACGTGATCGTGGTGCCGACCTGCCCGTCCACCGCGCCCCGGCTGCCGGATTGCACGGTTGCGGTGGACGGCGTCGAGTACCCGCTCTACGCGGCGCAGTCCCGCTCGACGATGTTGGCCAACCTGACCGGGGCGCCCGGGCTGGCGCTGCCGACCGGGTTCGCCGCCGACGGCTGCCCGGTGTCCGCGCAGCTCATCACGCCGCCGCACCGGGAGGCCGTGGCGCTGCGGGTGGCCCGGCTGTTCCAGGCGCGCACCGGGCACCACCGCCGGGTCCCGCCGGTCGCGGCAGCGGGTCCCGCTGTACCCCGTTAAAAGTCTGACGTATTATCTGTGTGGGCCGTCACAGCGTCGTGCCGGCCCCCTCTACCACTCGGAGGTGTCCAGGCGTGACCACGACCAGCCCGGCGAGAACATCGCTGTCCGGCGCGGTGGCCGACTTCGCCGCGGCGGCCCGCCCCGAGCACGTGCCGGACGAGGTGTACGACCGCGCGCGGCACCTGGTGCTGGACGCGGTCGGGCTGGCCTTCGCGTCCACCGCGTACGGGTTCGCCGGGGTGGCCAGGGACGCGCTGCTACGGGTCGGCGGCGCCGGGTCCCACCCCGTGCTCGGCATGCCGGACCGCCTCTCCGGCCGGGACGCCGCCGTGCTCAACGGCGTGCTCATCCACGGCCTGGACTTCGACGACACCCACATCCCGGCGGTCACCCACGTCACCGCCGGTGTGCTGCCCGCCGCGCTGTCGGCGGCCACGGCAGCCGGCGCGAGCACCCGGGATCTGCTGCTGGCCTACGTGCTCGGGGTGGAGGTGTCGGCGCGGGTGGGCATCGGCGGTGCCGGCGGGTTCCACGACGTCGGCTGGCACCCGACCGCGGTGGCCGGCGCGTTCGGCGCCTCGGTCGCCGCCGGCAAGCTCGCCGGGCTGGACGCGGCGGGGCTGGTCGCGGCGCAGGGTGTGGTCGGCTCGATGGCCGGCGGGCTGCTGGAGTTCCTCGAGGACGGCTCGTGGACGAAGCGGCTGCACCCCGGCTGGGCGGCGATGTGCGGGCTGACGGCGGCCAGCTTCGCCGGCGTCGGCTGGTCGGGGCCGCCCTCGGTGTACGAGGGCCGGTTCGGGCTGTACAACACGCACCTGGCCGGCCGCGAGACCAACCCGGCGGCGGTCGGTGCCGGCCTCGGTCAGACCTGGGAGCTACTGCGCACCGCCGTCAAGCCGTACCCGATCTGCCACTTCATCCACGCCTTCGCCGACGCGGCGCTGGCCCTGCGCACCGAGCACGGTCTGCGTACCGAGGACATCGCGGCGATCCGCTGCGCGATCCATCCCGTGCCGGGCAAGGTGGTCTGCGAGCCGGCGGCGGCCAAGTGGGCGCCGCGCGACGAGTACGACGCCAAGTTCAGCCTGCCGTTCGTGGTGGCCGCCACCCTGACGAGGGGCCGGTTCACCCTCGCCGAGCTGGCCGACGACGCGCTCGCCGACCCCGGGATCCTGGCGCTGGCCCGCCGGGTCGAGGTGCGCGACGACCCGGACAGCGCCTTTCCTCGCGCCTACTCCGGCGCGGTGGAGATCGAGCTGCGCGACGGGCGGGTGCTGGCGCGGCGCGAGCAGGTCAACCGGGGGCACGACGAGCGCCCGCTGAGCAACGCCGACATCGTCGCCAAGTTCGAGCAGAGCGTGGCGCCGGTGGCCGAGGGGACGACCGCCCGGCGGGTCCGCGAGGCGGTGCTGGGGCTGGGGGACGACCGGCCGGCGGCGGAGTTCGCCGAGGCGTGTCGGGCCGGATAAAGAGCTGTTCCGAACGTGTTACCCGGCCAGCCCGGGCGGTCCGCGCGTGCTGAGCTGCTAAATGTCTGAGTATTAGCGGAAGGATTGTCCCGATGGACTTCGGCGTGTTTATTCCGATCGGCAACAACGGCTGGCTGATCTCCGAGAACTCCCCGCAGTACAAGCCGACCTTCGAGCTGAACAAGCAGGTGGTCCAGGAGGCGGAGGCGCAGGGCTTCGGCTTCGCGCTCTCCATGATCAAACTGCGCGGGTTCGGCGGCAAGACCGAGTTCTGGGACCACAACCTGGAGTCGTTCACGCTGATGGCGGGCCTGGCCGCGGTCACCGAGCGGATCAAGCTCTACGCGTCGACCGCGGTGCTCACCCTGCCGCCCGCGCTGGTCGCCCGGATGGCGTCCACCATCGACTCGATCGCGCCGGGCCGGTTCGGGGTGAACATCGTGTCCGGCTGGGCCAAGGGCGAGTACGAGCAGATGGGCCTGTGGCCGGGCGACGAGTACTTCGGCTACCGCTACGACTACGCGACCGAGTACGTGACCGTGCTGCGCGACCTCTGGGAGAAGGGCCGCTGCGACCTGGACGGCCAGTACTTCCAGATGACCGACTGCGTGCTCTCGCCCCGCCCGAGCGGCAATGTGGACATCGTCTGCGCCGGCCAGTCCGAGCGGGGCATGCGGTTCTGCGCCGAGTACGGCGACTACAACTTCATCCTCAACCCCGGGGTCAACAACCCGGAGACCTACCGCGAACCCACCGAGCGCCTCGCCGAGGCGGCCCGCAAGACCGGGCGCGACGTCGGCTCGCTGCCGCTGTTCATGGCGATCATGGCGGACACCGACGAAGAGGCCCAGGCCAAGTGGCGGTCCTACAACGAGGGGGCGGACGCCGGCGCGCTCGGTTACATGTCCGAGGAGGGCTCGAAGGACGTCGCCGCCGACGGCTCCGGCACCGCGCGCACGATCAACCTGCCCGAGGGCGCGGTCAACTTCAACATGGCCACCCTGGTCGGCTCCTACGAGACGGTGGCCCGGCAGGTCGACCAGGTCGCCGCCATGCCGGGGGTGAAGGGGATGATGTTCACCTTCGACGACTTCGTGCAGGGCGTGCACAACTTCGGCACCAAGGTGAAGCCACTGCTCGGCTGATCGACGGCCGGCCCGCGAGGGCCGGCCGCACCGTCCGCTCTTGACACGCCGCCCCCGGCGCGCCGTACTGTAGTGATCGCTCAATACAGCGCGGTGCGGGCGGCGGGAGTGCGCGATGGCGGGAACGGCGTTCGTCGACGAGCTGCCGCGTACCGAGACCGGCAAGGTCCGGCGCAACGTGCTGCGGGCCGGCGCCGGATGAGCGCCGCCGCTCCCGAGCCGAGCGCCACCGCCGGTCCGGCGGTCACGCGCGCGGCCCGTACCGAGACCCAGGCGAGGATCATCGCGGTGGCCGCCGAGCTGTTCGCCCGGCAGGGCTACCACGCGACCGGGGTGGCCGAGCTGGGCCGTGCGGTCGGCCTGGGCGCCGGCGCGCTGTACCACCACATCGGCTCCAAGGAGGAGCTGCTGCTGACCATCGTGCGCGCGCACCTGGAGGACGTGCTCGCGTTCGGCACCCGCCTGCTCGCGGCCGACGGCACCGCCGTGCGGAAGCTGCACGAGCTGGCCCGCGAGCACATGCGGCTGGTCGCCCACCGGCGCACGGAGCTGCTCGTCATGCTGCGCGAGCTGGACTCCCTGACCGGGCAGCGCCGGGCCGACATGCTGGCGCTGCGCGACGCGGTCGAGGGGATCTGGGACGAGGTGGTCCGGCGCGGGGAGTCAGCCGGCGAGCTGCCCGACCTGGACCCGATGTTCGTCAAGGTCCTGCTCGGCGCGATGAACTACTCGCTGTTCTGGTTCTCCCCCGAAGGACAGCAGTCGCCGGAACAGCTCGCCGACCGAATTCTCGACATGCTGCTGCACCCGTGAGTGGCGAGTGGGGCCATAACCCAACTCGCCACTCACGGGTCGGGCACCGACAAGGGCACAGGAAGGTGTGAGGGTGGAGTTCCAGGACAAGGTCGTGCTGGTCACCGGCGGGAGCCGGGGGATGGGCCGGGCCATGATCGAGGCGTTCGCGGCGCGCGGTGCGTCCGTGGTGATCGCCAGCCGCAAGCTGGACGCGTGCGAGGATCTGGCGGAGCAGGTGCGCGCCGAGCACGGCGTCAAGGCACTGCCGGTGGCGTGCAACGTGTCCAGCTGGGCGGACTGCGACGCGCTGGTGGAGACCGTGTACGGCGAGCTCGGCCGGGTCGACGTGCTGGTCAACAACGCCGGGCTGTCGCCGCTGTACCCGAGCCTCGACGAGGTCTCCGAGGCGCTGTTCGACAAGGTCATCGGGGTGAACCTGCGCGGCCCGTTCCGGCTCGGCTCGGCGGTCGGCACCCGGATGGCGGCCGGCGCGGGCGGGGCGATCATCAACGTCAGTTCCATCGCGGCGATCCGCCCCGGTGCGCACGAGCTGCCCTACGCCGCCGCCAAGGCCGGCCTGAACGCGCTCACCGAGGGTTTGGCCAAGGCGTTCGGCCCGAGCGTGCGGGTCAACTGCATCCAGGCCGGGCCGTTCCGCACCGACATCTCCAAGGCGTGGCCCCCGGACGCCGTGGCGCGGTTCGAGCAGTCGCTCGCGCTGCGCCGGGTCGGCGAGCCGGAGGAGATCGTCGGCGCCGCGCTGTACTTCGCCTCGGACGCCGCGTCGTTCTGTACCGGCGCGGTGCTGCGGCTCGACGGGGGCACCCCGTGAGGGCGCTGACCTATCGGGCCCCGGACGAGGTCGCCGTGGTCGAGGTCGCCGACCCCGTGCTCACCGACGAGTACAGCGCGGTCGTGCAGGTCAGCACGGCCGGGATCTGCGGCAGTGACCTGCACATCTACCACGGGCACGGGTTCAGCCCGGACATCGGCTACTGCCTGGGGCACGAGGCGGTCGGCACGGTCGCCTCGGTGGGTTCGCGGGTGGACACGTTCGCGGTGGGCGACCGGGTGCTGGTGCCGGCGTCGGTGGGCTGCTCGACGTGCCGGCAGTGTCGGATCGGGCTGATCGCGCGCTGCGAGAACGCGGTGCGCGGTGGCACGGTGCCCTGCTACGGGCTGAGCCACGCGCTGCCGGGCAGCCAGGCCGAGGCGGTCGCGGTGCCGCACGCCGCCACGAACCTGGTGGCGATCCCGCCCGAGCTCTCCGACGCCGACGCCGTTGTGCTCACCGACAACGCGCCGACCGGTTGGTACGGCGCCCGCCGCGGCCGGATCACGCCGGGTGACGCGGTCGCGGTGATCGGCCTCGGCCCGGTCGGGCTGATGGCGGTGCAGTCGGCGTTCGTGCTGGGCGCGGCGACGGTGTACGGGGTGGACCCGGTGGCCTCCCGCCTGGCCAGGGCCGCCGAGCTGGGCGCGGTGCCGATCGAGTCGGCGGACGCGAAGGGCGCCATCCGGGCGGCCACCGGGGGCGGCGTGGACGTCGCGATCGAGGCGGTCGGCGCGGACGCCAGCATCGGGTTAGCGATCAGCGCGGTGCGCTCCGGTGGCCGCGTCAGCGTGATCGGGGTCAGCCAGAACAAGGCGTACCCGATGCACCTGATGGCGGCCCAGGTGCGCGAGTTGGAGTTCGCCATCGGGCTGTGCTCCGTGCAGTACGAGCTGCCCACGCTGCTGTCGCTGACCGCCGGCGGGCGGCTGCGCCCGGCCGCCGTCGTGTCGCACCGGGTGCCGCTGTCCGAGGCCGCCGACGCCTACCGGCAGGTGGCCGCCCGCGACGACGGCGTCAGCAAGATCCTGCTGGACCCGGCGGGGTGAACCGGTTCTCGCCCCGGCTGGCGGGGTCTGGTGGCTGACAAAATCCGCGACTCACCCTGACAAAATCCCCGACTCGCGGGAAGTGGGGGTGGGGCGGCGGGGTCTGAGCAGGGCCGCTGCGGTCAGGGGCGCGGTTTGGCCAGGGCTCGCAGGGCGTCGCCGTCCCAGCGCAGCACGCGCCAGTCGTCCCTGGGCTCGGCGCCGAGCGCGAGGTGCACGTCCATGCCGAGGGTGTTGGAGCGCAGGGTGACGCACTCGACCCTGGTGTAGCCCTGGTCCAGCGCGAGCTGCGCGAGGTGGCCCCAGATCCGGCGCGCCACCCCGCGCCCGCGCAGCGCCGGCCGGATGTACACGTCCTCGGCGTAGATGCCGTGCACGCCGTCCCAGGTGGAGAAGTTCAGGAAGTACAGCGCGAAGCCGCCGACCTCACCGTCCAGCTCGGCCACGATGCCGTACAGCGCCGGCCGCTCGCCGAACAGCGCGCGGTGCAGGTGCGGGGGCTCGAGGTGGCACTCCTCGGGCATCTCCTCGTGCGCCGCGAGCTCGTGCACCATCGCCACAACGGCATCGACGTCCCGCGCCTCGACCGCGCGGATGATCACCTCAGTCACCGCCCGATCCTAGGCGGCTGCCCGCGGCGCCGACTTCGCCCTTGTTACCCCACTGCACACCAGGCCGGTGGAACTGCGTGCAAACCAGCCCTGTGTGCAGTGGGGTAACGACAGGACGTGCGGTCAGCCGGCGGCGGCGGGTTCTACGTCGGACTCGGCCGCCAGTACGTCGATCTCCGGTGGCGGGCGGCGGAAGCCCTTGGTCAGCACGGCGAGGTAGACGACGCCGATGAGCAGCCAGCAGGCGCCGAGCAGCTGCGCCACGTGGCCGAGGTTCAGCAGCAGCGCGATGTCCAGGATCGCGCCGATCGCCGGCACGACCACGTAGCCGAGCACCCCGAGCGGGGAGTCCGACCGGCGCCGCCGCCAGAACAGCGCGATCACGCAGATGTTCACCGATGTGAACGCGAGGAACGCGCCAAAGTTGATCAACGAGACGGCCTTGTCCACGTTCAGGGTCAGGCCGATCAGTCCGGCGACACCGCAGATCAGGATACCGACGGCCGGCGTCCGGAACCGGGGCTGCAGGTACGCGAACACCTTGCGCGGCAGCACCTCGTCGCGGCCCATGGCGTAGAGCAGCCGGGACACGCTGGCCTGCGCGGCGATGCCGGACGCGAACTGGGTGACCACAAAGCCGGCCAGGAAGATCGCGGCGAACAGGTCGGCGCCGATGGTCTTGGCGATCTCGAAGGCGGCCGAGTCCGGGTCGGTGAACTGACCGCCCGGGTGCACCAGCTGCGTGGCGTAGGTGACGATCGCGAAGATCGCGCCACCGAGCAGAGCGATCAGCAGGATGGCCCTCGGCATGGTGCGGCGCGGGTTGATGGTCTCCTCGGTCAGCGTGGTCACCGCGTCGAAGCCGAGGAACGAGTAGGCCGCGATGCCGGCGCCCGCCGTGATGCCACCGATCGTCGTCGCTGGGTTCACGAATGGCGCGGCGCTGAACCACGACCCCACGCTGCCGCTGGTCACGAACACGTGCCGCAGCGACAGCGCCACGAACGCGATGATCACCAGCACCTGGAACGTCATCAGCACGAAGTTGGCCTTGTCCGCCACCTTGATGCCGAGGATGTTGACCACCGTGGTCAGCACGATGAACACGATGATCCAGGCCCACACCGGTACCGAGGGAAAGCCCTGCTGCAGGTACGTGGCGCCGATCAGCCAGATGACCATCGGCAGGAAGAAGTAGTCCAGCAGCGTGGCCCAGCCGATCAGGAAACCGACGCGGGAGTCGATGGCCCGCCGTACGTAGGTGTAGGCGGAACCGGCGACCGGGAAGGTCGCGGCCATCTTGCCGTAGCTGTAGGCGGTGAACAGCATGGCGACCAGCGCGAGCAGGTACGCGGTCGGTACCGAGCCGTTGGTCGCCTCGGCGATGGCGCCGAAGGTGCCCAGCACGATCATCGGGGCCATGTAGGCCAGGCCGAACAGGACGATGGACTTCAGCCGGAGTGTGCGGTCGAGAGTGGGCTGGGACATAGCGCGCTCCTGGGGGTGTTCGGCACGGCCGAGGGCCGAGGGCAGATACCTACGCCTGCTCCTTTCCCTGTGGCTTCCACGTGGTCGGGTCGATCCGGCCCCGGTAGAGCGGCAGCTCCAGCGGCGCGTCGGCTTCGGTGAACTGGTCCCACATCCGGTTCAGCCCGGCGGTGCCGAACTGGCGCACCCGGGTGACCTCGTCCAGGTCGAGTACGTCGGTGAGCACGGCCGGGCTCGGGTCGTCCGCCGCCACCCTGACCCGCCCCTCCGGGTCCACGATCAGGCTGCGCCCCACCCCCAGGGGCGCCCCCGCGTTCACGCTGACCACGAAGACCTGGTTCACGATCGCGTTCGCCCTGGCCAGCACGAGCTCCTGGGCGCGGTCGCTGGTCGTCGTCTGCACCGGGTTGATGATCACTTCGGCACCGAGCCAGGCCAGCTGGCGGGATACCTCCGGGAACCACGCGTCGTAGCAGATGGAGAAGCCGAGCCGGCCGACGTCGGGTACGTCGAACACCACGAACTGGCCACCCGGCTTGAAGATCTCGTACGGCCGCCAGGGAAAGATCTTGCGGTAGGAGGCGGCCAGCTGGCCCTCCGGGGAGAACGCCACCGCCGTGTTGAACACCGCCCCCGGCGCGCCCGGGTCGGACTCGCACAGGCTGCCCGGCAGCAGCCAGATGCCCAGGTCGCCGGCCAGCTCGGCGAGCGCCTTGACCCGGGGGCCGTCGATCGGCTCGGCGGCCTCCCGCATCTCGGCCTCCGAGCTCACCCCGAACAGGTGCAGCTCCGGGTACGCCACGAGCCTGGTCTGCGGGAACCGGGCCAGCAGCCCCTGCACCGACTCGGCGAACCTGCTCACCGAGTCGGCGACGGGCAGCGGTGGGTCCTGTACGACCGCAACGGGCAACGTTCTGGCCATCTCGGGACCTTAATCCGCCGCGAGCCTGTGGGGGAGGCTCGCGGCGGACGGCTCGGATCGGCTGAGAACCGGTCTCAGAAAGGCAGGCCGGTGAATACGGTGACGCGCTCCTCGGTGAAGTCGTCCATCGCCGACGCCGGCCCCTCGCGGCCGATGCCGGAGTCCTTCACCCCGCCGTAGGGCATCTGGTCGGCGCGGAAGCTGGGCACGTCGCCGATCAGCACCCCGCCGACGGCGAGCCGGTTGGACGCCTCGAACGCGGTACGCAGGTCGGTGGTGAACACCCCGGCCTGCAGCCCGAACTTGGACGCGTTCATCCGGGCGAAGCCCTCGTCGACCGAGGCGACCGGGTTCAGCGAGAGCACCGGGCCGAACACCTCCTCGGCCATCACCGCCGCGTCCTCGGGCACATCGGTGAGCACGGTCGGCTCGACCGTCGCGCCGGACCGGCCACCGCCGGTGGCCAGCGTGGCGCCGGCCGACACGGCGGCCGCCACCCAGGACTCGACGCGCTCGGCGGCGGCCAGGTTGATCATCGGGCCGACGTCGGTGCGCGGGTCGCGCGGGTCGCCGGTGACCAGCTTCTGCACCTCGGCCACGATCTTCGACCGCAGCTCGTCCCAGTGCGTGGTGTGGATGTACACGCGCTGCACCGAGATGCAGGACTGGCCGGCCTGGTACATAGCGAAGGTGGCGATGCGCTGCGCGGCGTAGTCCAGGTCGGTCCAGTCGGGGGCGACCAGCACCGCCGCGTTGCCGCCGAGCTCCAGCGCGACGTGCTTGCGCGGCACGCTGTCCTTGATGCTCCAGCCCACGGGCACGCTGCCGGTGAACGAGACGATCGGCAGCCGGGGGTCGGCGACCAGGCCGGGGGCGGCGCTGTTCGGCACCGGCAGCACGGACCAGGCGCCGGCCGGGAGGTCGGTACCGGACAGGATCTCGCCGAGGGCCAGCGCGGTCAGCGGGGTGCCGGGCGCGGGCTTGAGGACGATCGGCGCGCCCACCGCGATGGCCGGCGCGACCTTGTGCGCGACCAGGTTCAGCGGGAAGTTGAACGGCGTGATGCCCAGCACCGGGCCACGCGGCACCCGGCGGATCATCGCGGTCCGGCCGACGCCGCCCGGGTCGGTGTCCAGGCGCTGCATCTTCGGGGAGAACCGGCGCGCCTCCTCGGCGGCCCAGCGGAACGTGGACACCGCGCGGTTGACCTCGACGCGGGACCACTTCAGCGGCTTGCCGGACTCGGCGGTGATCACGCCGGCGATCTCGTCGGCCCGGTCGGCCAGCGAGCGGGACACGTGGTCCAGCGCGTCGGCCCGCACGTGCGCCGGCAGGGCGGCGGTCTCGGCGGCCACGTCGGCGGCGGCCTGTACCGCCCGCTCGACGTCGTCGGCGCCGGGGAGGTCGTGCTCGCCGGCCACCGAACCGTCGTACGGGCTGTGGATGACTGTGGTGTCCGGGCTGCTGGCGGGCTTGCCGGCGACCCAGAAGGGGCTGCTCATCGCGCCATCTCCTTAGCGAGGCTTACTGACCTGAGTGTGCGTCGCCGCGGCACCGCAAGGTATGGACATTGTGTGGTGCTTTCTGGCTCAGAGTGCGCCATTCTGGACAATGCAACCTGGTCGAGGGGGTGAGGGATGTGTCCGACAGTGCGCCCGCCGCCGGCAGCGGTTGGACGATCCCGGTCCGCGACCTGCTGACCCTGCCCGAGCTGGGCCTGCGGGTGCTCGCGGGCGCCGCCGGGCTGGACCGTGAGGTGTCCTGGGCGCACGTCAGCGAGATGGTCGACCCGACCGAGTTCCTGCGCGGCGGCGAGCTGCTGCTGCTGATCGGGGTCAGCCTGCCGGCCGGCGAGCAGGCCCAGCACACGTATGTCGACCGGCTGGCCACCGCCGGGGTCGCCGCGATCGGCTTCGGCGTGGGGGTGACCTGGGACGAGGTGCCGCCGGCGCTGGTGGCCGCCGCCGAGCGGGTCGGGCTGCCGCTGCTCGAGGTACCCAGGGCGACGCCGTTCCTGGCCATCACCCGCGCCGTCGCCCAGGCCATCAACCGGCGCGAGCTGGCCGCCAACGACTACCTGATGCACGCGCAGCGCTCGCTCACCGCCGCCGCGGTCGGCCGGGGCGGGCTGGCCGCCGTGCTCGACGAGGTGCGCCGGCTGACCGGCGGCTGGGGGCTGCTGCTGAACCGGGGCGGCGCGGTGCTGGCCAGCTCACCGCCGGAGGCCGCCGAGCACCGCGCCACCCTGCGCGCCGACCTGGCCCGGCTGCGCGACGCCCCCGGCGCGGCCAGCCTGGTGGCGAGGGTCAACACGGGCAGCGGCGGCACGGGCAGCGGCGGCACGGGCAGCGGCGCCGGCACGGGTGGCGACGCCGAGGTGTGGGTGCAGTCGCTGACCGCCGGTACCGAGGTGCTCGGCTATCTCGCGGTCGGCCGGGCGGAGCGGTTGACCGCGCTCGAGCGGCAGGTGGTGAACGCGGCGGTGCCGCTGTGCACCCTGTCGCTGGACCGCTCCCGGGTGGTCGGCCGGGGCAGCCGCCGCCTGCAGGCCGGCGTGCTGCGGCTGCTGCTGGCCGGGCAGGGCGAGCTGGTGGGGCCGGTGGCCGACGAGCTGTGGAACGGACTGCCGGCCGAGCCGGTGCTCGCGCTGGAGTGCCGGGCCGGCCGGTTCGCGCTGGTCGCGGCCAGGGAGCGGCTGGTCGCCGACCGGCAGCTGGCAGCCGCCAGGGTGCTCTACGGCGAGCTGGACGACGCGCTGGTCTGCCTGGTGTGCGCCGAGGGTGGCGACGCCGATCGGCTGCTGCGGGTGCTGCGGGGTGTCGAGGGCCTGCGGATCGGGGTGTCCGACCCGGCCGGTTACCCCGAGCTGGCCGGCGCGCGCGGTCAGGCGCAGCGGGCCGCCTCCTACGGCACCGGCTCGGACACCCGGGTCACGTGGTTCCGCGAGGTGCCCCGGCTGGGCCTGCTCGATCTGCTGCCGCCGGACACCGCCGCCGAGTTCGCGTCGGCGCTGCTGCGGCCGCTGCGGGTGGACGCCGAGCCGGGCTCCGGGGCCGGCGCCGCCCGGCGCGGTGACCTGCTGCGGTCGCTCAAGGTGTGGCTGGCCCACCACGGCCAGTGGGACCCGGCGGCGTCCGAGCTCGGCGTGCACCGGCACACCCTGCGCAACCGGATGCAGAAGGTGGAGCGGCTGCTGGGCCGCGAGCTGGACGCGCCCGACCTGCGCGCCGAGCTGTGGCTGGCCCTGCGCCTGGACGAGCGGGCACCCCGGTCAACTGGACGATCTGGCCAGCCGCCCGGTGGAATCGGCCATTCTGCACAGGCCTAGGCGGGTGGCCGGAGCACTACCGTGCCAGCCATGGTTGCTCAGCGCCGCGAGCTCGTCACCCCTCTTCCCGGTCCGCGTTCGAACGCCCTGCACGAACGCCGGGTGCGCGCGGTCAGTGCCGGCGTCGGCGCCGGCCTGCCGATCTACATCGACGAGGCCTCCGGGGCCGTGCTGCGCGATGTGGACGGCAACCAGCTGATCGACTTCGCCAGCGGCATCGCGGTGACCAGCGTGGGCCACGGTGACCCACGCGTGATGGCCCGGGTGCGCGAGCAGGTCGAGAAGTTCACCCACACCTGCTTCATGGTCACCTCGTACGAGCCGTACGTGCAGGTCTGCGAGGAGCTCAACGACCTGACCCCCGGCGACCACGAGAAGCGGTCCGCGCTGTTCAACTCCGGCGCCGAGGCGGTGGAGAACGCGGTGAAGATCGCCCGCTACGCCACCGGCCGGGACGGGGTGGTGGTCTTCGACCACGCCTACCACGGCCGCACGAACCTGACCATGGCCCTGACCGCCAAGTCGATGCCGTACAAGTCCGGCTTCGGCCCGTTCGCCGGCGAGATCTACCGAGTGCCGATGGCCTACCCGTACCGCTGGCCGACCGGCCCGGCCCAGTGCGCCGAAGAAGCATTTGCGACTTTCACCGAAATGGTGCACACGCAGGTCGGCGAGCTGAACACCGCCGCCGTGCTGCTCGAGCCGATCCAGGGTGAGGGCGGCTTCATCGAGCCGGCGCCCGGGTTCACCGCGCGCGTCGCCGACTGGTGCCGGGAGCACGGCATCGTGTTCATCGCCGACGAGGTGCAGACCGGCTTCTGCCGCACCGGCGACTGGTTCGCCAGCGAGCACGAGAACGTGGTGCCCGACCTGATCACCACCGGCAAGGCGATCGGCGGCGGCCTGCCGCTGGCGGCGGTCACCGGCCGGGCGGAGCTGATGGACGCCGTGCACACGGGCGGCCTCGGCGGCACCTACGGCGGCAACCCGATCGCCTGCGCCGCCGCGCTCGGCGCCATCGAGACCATGCGCACCGAGGACCTGACCACGCGCGCCCGCAACCTCGGCGCCGTGCTGCGGGCCCGGCTGGACGCCATGGCCGCCAAGTACCCGGTGATCGGTGACGTGCGTGGCCGCGGCCTGATGCAGGCCGTCGAGCTGGTCAGCGACCGGGAGGCCAAGACCCCAGACGCGGCCACCACCGCCGCGCTGAACGCCGCCTGCCACCGCGCCGGCCTGCTGACCCTGACCTGCGGCAGCTTCGGCAACGTGATGCGCTTCCTGCCGCCGCTGATCATCAGCGAGGAGCTGCTCGACGAGGGGCTGACGATCTTCGAGTCCGCCCTCGCCGAGGTAGCCGCCTGAGCGCCGCTCTAAGCAACCCCGTGAGTGGCGAGTTGGGTCATAGCCCAACTCGCCACTCACGGGTGCGCCGGAGGCCCGGGCCGGGTCAGACCGTGCGGGTGCTGCCGCCGTCGATCCGCAGCTCGGCGCCCACCACGCTGGCTGCCCGGTCCGAGACCAGGAACGTGACCAGCTCGGCGACCTCGTCGGGGTGAGCCGGGCGGCCCAGTGGGATGCCGCCGATCGAGTCCATGATCTGGCGCCGGGAGGTGTCCTCGTCCACGTCGCCCGCCTCGGCGAGCGCGCGCACCATCTCGGCGGCGGCCTCGGTCTCCACGAAGCCGGGCGACACGCTGTTCACCCGGATCCCGGCCGGCGCCAGCTGGTTGGCCAGGTTCTTGCTGTAGTTGGCCAGCGCCGCCTTGGCCGCCGCGTAGGGCACCGTGCTCGGCAGCGGCGTGGTGCGCTGCACCGAGGTGATGTGCACGATCGCGCCCCGGCCCCGGTCGATCATGGCCGGCAGCAGCGCGCGGTCCAGCCGGACGGCGGCCAGCAGGTTCGTGTCCAGCATGTGCTGCCAGGTCTTGTCGTCGGTGGCCACGGCGCCGCCCGGCTGCTGGCTGGACCCGCCGACCACGTGCACCAGGATGTCCACCGCGCCCAGCTCGCGCCCGGCCGCCTCGGCGACCGCGTCGACGCCGGCCGCGGTGCTCACGTCGGCCCGGACGAACCGGACGCCGGCCGGCAGCCGCTCCGGGGTGGTCCGGGCGGTGGCCAGCACGGTCGCGCCGGCGGCGGTGAGCCCCGCGGTGATCGCGCCGCCGATGCCCCGGGTGCCGCCGGTGACCACGGCGGTGCGGCCGGCCAGGTCGCGGGCCGCCTCGGTGGTGGGGGTGCCTGAGGTCATGGTCGACTCCGTCACGGGCAGAGGGGTCACGGGCAGATGGTCAGGGCGGCGATCCGGTCACCGGCCAGGCCGAAGTGCTGGTGCAGGGCGACCGGGCTGCCCGGGAAGTTGCCGGCGACCTCGACCCGCACCGCTGCGCCGCCGGCCCACCGGTCCGCGCCGAGCAGGGTGTATGTGAGCGTGTATCTGCCGGCCAGGTCAGTGAGCCAGGCGCGGATCGCGGCGCGGCCCCGGTGGTCCCGGCCCTCGTCGTGCACCAGGGCGTTGTCGGTGAAGCAGGCCAGGATGGTGTCGGGGTCGGCGTCCAACTTGGCCGCCAGGTAGGTCGTGACGACCTCGGGCAGCTCGAGGTCGAGCTCGTTGAGCGGGGTGTTGGTCATACGTTCAGCCTCGTCGGGTCGCCGCCGCCGTGGGACGGACTGTCAGTCCTTGGCTGGCCGGCCCGGGCCGGAGGATGATCGTGGCATGGACCGCGTCGAGCTGGCCGACTTCCTGCGCCGCAGGCGCGAGCGGCTGCGCCCCCGGGACATCGGGCTGCCCGACGCCGGCCCGCGCCGTACGCCGGGCCTGCGCCGCGAGGAGGTCGCGTACCTGGTCGGCATGTCCACCGACTACTACGTGCGGCTGGAGCAGCAGCGCAGCCCGCAGCCGTCGCCCCAGGTGCTCACCGCGCTGGCCCGTGCGCTGCGGCTGACCGACGACGAGCGGGACCACCTGTTCGTGCTCGCCGGGCACCCGTCGCCGCCCGGGCCACGCGCCGGCGACCACGTCCGCCCCGGCATGCTCGCGCTGCTGGACCAGCTCGAGCACGCGCCGGCCCAGGTACTCACCGACCTCGGTGACCTGCTGGCGCAGAACGACATGGCCCAGCTGCTCTTCGGCACCATGTGCTCGGTGGCGCCGGGCGAGCGGAACGTCGTGTGGCGCTGGTTCACCGATCCGGGTGTGCGCGCGCGGTACCCCGCCGACGAGCACGACTACTACAGCCGGCTGCACGTCGCCGACCTGCGCGCGGCCGTGGCCCGGCGCGGCCGCGACCCGCTGGCCGCCGCGCTGGTCGACCGGCTGCGCGCGGCCAGCCCCGAGTTCACCGCACTGTGGGACCAGCACGAGGTCGCCGTCCGCCGCCGGAGCCGGATGCGGATCAACCACCCCGCACTGGGTCCGATCGAGCTGGACAGCGAACTGCTGCTCACCCCCGCCGAGGACCAGCAGTTCCTCGTCTTCACCCCACCCCCCGGCAGCATCACGGCCGACCAACTGGCCCAACTCCGCGCCGCCACCACCCCCGCCACCCCTCACCCCGCCCCCACCCCCGCGAGTCGCTAGATTCCGCGGCCCGAGTCGCTAGATTTTGCTGTCCGCGAGTCGGGGATTCCGTCAGGGTGAGTCGCGGATTCCGTCAGGCCGGGCCGGCCCGGGCCGGCGCTCAGCTGAGCAGCTGCGCGGAGACCACCCAGAGCCGGTCGGCGGCCTCCGGGTCGAGCGCGTGGGCGGCGACGCCGGTCAGGTCCTCCGGCGCCTCGTCCACGACGATGGCCTCCTGGTTGTTGGCGAAGTACCGCCCGCCGATGCCCTTGAGCAGCGGCGACGTGGCCAGCAGCACCGAGGTCGAGGCGCCCTGTTCCGGCGTCTTCCACAGGTACCGCTGCGCCCGGACCCCGCCGACGTGGCGCTGCAGGTTGGTCCGGATGGCACCGGGCATCAGGGCGTTGGCGGTGATGCCCTCGCTCACCCAGCGCGCCGTGGCACCGACCGCGAACAGCACGTTCGCCGTCTTGGACTGCCCGTAGGCGTCCCACGGGTCGTACGGCCGGCGCTCGAAGTGCAGGTCGTCGAAGATCACCGGCGAGCGGAAGAGCGCGCTCGAGCTGACCGCCACGATGCGCGCTTCGCCGGTCGCGGCCGCGCCGTCGGCGAGCGCCCGGTGCAGCCCGGTGGCCAGCGCGAAGTGGCCGAGGTGGTTGGTCGCGAACTGCAGCTCCCAGCCCTCCGCCGTGTGCTGCTCGGGGGTGGCCATCACGCCGGCGTTGTTCACCAGCAGGTGCAGCGGGCCGCGCCAGCCGGCCACGAAGGCGGCGATGGACGCCCGGTCGGTCAGGTCGAGGGGGGCGACATGCACGGCGGCGTTGCCGGTGCTCGCGCTGATGTCGGCGGCGACCACGGCGCCGGCGTCGGGGTTGCGCACCGCGAGGGTGACCTCGGCGCCGGCGCCGGCCAGCGCCCGCGCGGTCTCGATGCCGATGCCGGACGCACCGCCGGTGACGATCGCGCGCCGGCCGGACAGGTCGATGCCGGCGGCTACCTCGGCGGCGGTGGACTCGAACTGGAACGGGGTGGTGATGCGGGTCATCTGTGCACTCCCACAGCTATCATGAGGTCAAGCGGAGGAACCTCCGGTAACTCCGAGACTAATCGGAGGACCCTCCGATTAGCAACCACGGGTGAGGTGGGTCATGACCGAAGCGCGGCCGATGCGCGCCGACGCCCGGCGCAATCGCGAGAAACTGCTGGTCGTCGCGGTCGAGATGCTGTCGAACACCGACGCCGAGGTGCCCCTGGAGACGATTGCCAAGCGCGCCGGCGTCGGCATCGGCACGCTCTACCGGCACTTCCCGACCCGGGCCGACCTGGTCGAGGCGGTGTACCGGCAGGAGGTCGACCGGGTCTGCGAGGCAGTCACCGAGCTGCTCGCCGAGCTGCCGCCGGACCGCGCGCTGCGGGCCTGGATGGACCGGTTCATCAGCTACTTCACGACCAAGCACGGCATGGCCTCGGCGCTGCGCTCCGCCGTCTCGGCGGACTCCAACCTGTTCGGGCACACCTACCAGGAGCTGGTCGCCGCGCTCGACGTGCTGCTGCGGGCGGGTGTCGCCGCCGGCACCATCCGGCCGGACGTCGACGCGGGGGACGTCGTGCAGGCGCTGCGCGGGGCGTGGTCGGCGGCCGAGGCGCCGGACGGGTTGGCGCGCGCCGGGCGGCTGCTGGACCTGTTGATGGACGGGCTGCGCTACGGGGCGCAGGGCACGCGCTGAGTGTCGGGGCCGCGCGCCCGCTGGGAACGACCGTTCGGTTGATTTGGTGGTTACGATAGGCGCCGTGAGCACTCCGGAGAGCCAGGAACCGGCGGTCCTTGTCGACCGCGACGAGAAGGACCCCGCCGTCGCCGTGGTCACGCTGAACCGGCCCGCACGGCGCAACGCACTCACCGTCGAGCTGAAGGAAGCGCTGGCCGAGGCGCTGAATCGGGTGGCCGAGGACACCGAGGTGCGCGCCGTCGTACTGACCGGCAGCGGCAAGTCGTTCTGCGTCGGCCAGGATCTCGGCGAGCACGCCGAGGCACTGCGGGCCGACGCGGCGACGTCCTTCGACACCGTCGAACGGCACTACAACCCGATCGTCCGGACGCTCGCCGGCATGCCCAAACCCGTGGTTGCGGCGATCAACGGCGGCGCCGTGGGCGCGGGGCTCGGCTTCGCCCTGGCCTGCGACCTGCGCGTGGCCGCCGAGGGCGCCTCGTTCGCCACCGCCTTCGCGGCCATCGGGCTGACCGCCGACTCCGGCCTCTCCGCCAGCCTCGTGCACTCGCTCGGCGCGGCGAAGGCCACCGAGCTGATGCTGCTCGGCGAGTCGTTCGACGCCGAGCAGGCGAAGCAGTGGGGGCTGGTGCGTGCGGTCGTGCCGGTCGACGAGGTGCTCGGCGCCGCGCTCGAGCTGGCCCGCCGGCTGGCTGCCGGGCCGACCGCCGCGTACACCGAGATCAAGCGCGCGCTGGCGTTCGGCGCGGTGTCGCCGCTGGACGCCGTGCTGGCCAACGAGGGCGCCGGCCAGTCCCGGCTCGGCCTGACCCGCGACCACCAGGGCGCGGTGGCGGCCTTCCTGGCCAAGCAGCGGCCGAGTTTCGAGGGCGCATGACGGCGGCGGAGTCGGCCGGGTTGACCGGGCCCTCTGCGTTGACCGAGCCGGCGGGGCCGACCGGGTCGGCCGTGGCCGGGTCGGCGGCGGTTCGGCCGGCGCCCCGGACCAGGCGGACCAGGGCCGGTGACGGCACCCGCCGCCGGGTGTACGACGCCGAGTCGCTGCTGGCCGTCGCGGTGACCGAGTTCAACACGCGGGGCTACGACGCGACGAGCATGGAGGACCTGTCCCGGGCGGCCGGGATCACCAAGTCGTCGTTCTACCACCACGTCAGCGGTAAGGAGGAGTTGCTGCGCGCCGCGCTGGCCCGGGCGTTGGACGGTCTGTTCGGCATCCTCGACGAACCCGCCGCGCGCGACGGCACACCGCTGTACCGGCTGCAACACATCGTGTACCGGCAGGTAGAGGTGCTGACCAGCGAGCTGCCGTACGTCACGCTGCTGCTGCGGGTGCGGGGCAACACCGATACGGAGCGCTGGGCGCTGGCGAGGCGGCGCGAGTTCGACGCCGCCATCGCGACCCTGGTGGCCGACGCGCTGGCGGCCGGGCAGATCCGCTCGGACGTCGAACCGGCGCTGGCCGCCCGGCTGCTGTCCGGCACGGTCAACTCGCTGATCGAGTGGTACCGGCCCGGTCGCGGGAGCGCCAAGTCGCTGCCGGCCGACGTGGTGCGCGTCGTCTCCGAAGGCATCCTCCCCCCGGCCTGACTCTCCCGGACGCGTTCGCGCAGCTTCCGGGTTTTCCGCGCACCTTCTGTGGTGCGCACACCTTCCGTGCGTTCGCGTAGCTTTCGGGGTTCTCGCGCATGGTGCGAGCCGCGCGGGAACCTCACAACGTGCGCGGGAAACTCCCGGAGGTGCGCGGGAACCCCGGTGGGTCGCGCGCCTTTCCAGGCGTCCCTACGCCTTGCGCGCTCCGCTCGACTGCGTCATGATGAAACGAACGAACATTCGGTTCATAGGAGACGCGCCGTGACCACCACCGAGCACCAGGTCGAGCCGGACGCCGAGCCCTCCGTGCAGGCTGTATTCGACGACACCATCGCCGCCGACCAGCGCATCGAGCCCCGCGACTGGATGCCGGACGCCTACCGGGCCACGCTGATCCGGCAGATCGCGCAGCACGCGCACTCCGAGATCATCGGCATGCAGCCGGAGGGCAACTGGATCCTGCGCGCGCCCAGCCTGCGCCGCAAGGCGATCCTGCTGGCCAAGGTGCAGGACGAGGCCGGCCACGGGCTCTACCTGTACGCCGCCGCCGAGACCCTCGGGGTGGACCGCGCCGAGCTCACCGAGAAGTTGATCACCAATCGGCAGAAGTACTCGTCGATCTTCAACTACCCGGCGCTGAGCTACGCGGACATCGGGGTGATCGGCTGGCTGGTGGACGGCGCGGCGATCTGCAACCAGGTGCCGCTGTGCCGCTGCTCGTACGGCCCGTACGCCCGGGCGATGATCCGGGTCTGCAAGGAGGAGTCGTTCCACCAGCGGCAGGGCTACGAGCTGCTGATGACCATGATGCGCGGCACGCAGGCGCAGCGCGACATGGTCCAGGAGTCGACGAACCGCTGGTGGTGGCCCTCGCTGATGATGTTCGGCCCGCCGGACGGGGACTCGCCGAACACCCAGCAGAGCATGGAGTGGGGGATCAAGCGGCACACCAACGACGAGCTGCGCCAGCGGTTCGTCGACATGTCGGTGCCGCAGGCCGAGGCGCTGGGTGTCACGCTGCCCGACCCGGACCTGAGCTGGAATGAAGAGCGCAAGGCGCACGACTACGGCGAGCCGGACTGGGCCGAGTTCAAGGCCGTCGTCTCCGGCGGCGGACCGTGCAACGCGCAGCGGGTCGCGCACCGGCGCCGGGCACACGACAACGGCGAGTGGGTGCGGGACGCCGCCTCGGCCTACGCCGCCAAGCACTCGGCGAAGCGGGAGGTTTCGGCGTGAGCGAGCGCAAGAACTGGCCGCTGTACGAGGTCTTCGTGCGGGGCAAGCGGGGGCTGAACCACGTGCACGTGGGTTCGCTGCACGCCGCCGACGCGGAGATGGCGCTGCACAACGCGCGCGACGTCTACACGCGGCGCAACGAGGGCGTGAGCATCTGGGTGGTCCGCGCGGACGACATCACCGCGTCGAGCCCGGCGGAGAAGGACCCGTTCTTCGCGCCGTCCGCCGACAAGGTCTACCGGCACCCGACCTTCTACGACATCCCGGAGGAGGTGCCGCACCTGTGACCGCCAAGGAGCACACGCACGAGCACACGCACGAGCACGGGGACAACGTCTACGACGGGCTGACCGAGGACCACGGCGACACCCACTGGGCGTTCGGCACCGGGTTCGAGGCCGAGGCGGGCGCCGAGCTGACCGCGCCGGTGCCCGACGGGGTGGCCGCCGCCGACCTGGCCGAGTACTGCCTGATGCTGGGCGACGACGCGCTGGTGTACAGCCAGCGCCTGGCCGAGTGGGTCAGCAACGCGCCGGAGCTGGAGGAGGAGGTCGCGCTCGCCAACACCGCGCTGGACCTGCTCGGCCAGGCGCGTGTGCTGCTGGCTCGCGCGGCGCACGTCGAGGGCTCGCACAACGGCACGGTGCGGGACGAGGACCAGCTGGCCTACTGGCGGGCCGACGCCGAGTTCCGCAACGTGGCGCTCGCCGAGCTGGGCGCCGACCTGGACTTCGCCCGCGCGATCGCCCAGCTGCTGATCTTCTCGACGTGGCGGCTGGCGCTGCTGCACCGGCTGCGGGACTCCACCGACCCGGTGCTCGCCGCCGTCGCGGCCAAGGGCGTCAAGGAGCTGACCTACCACCGGGACTACGCCGCCCGCTGGACGCTGCGCCTCGGCGACGGCACGGAGCTGTCCCACGCGCGGATGGAGGCGGCGCTGACCTGGGTGTGGCCGAGGGTGGACGAGCTGTTCCGCACCTCGGACGTGGAGCGCAGGCTGGCCGCCGCCGGGGTCGCCGTGGATCCCGCCGAGCTGCGCGGCGAGCTGGACGCCGTGCTCGACGAGGTGCTCGGGCGCGCCACGCTGACCCGGCCGCAACTGCCCGGCGCCGGCACCATCGGCGGCCGGGGTGGTCGCCAGGGTGTGCACACCGAGGCGCTCGGCCACCTGCTCGCCGAGTTCCAGAGCCTGGCCCGGCAGCACCCGGAGGCGACATGGTGACCGAGACGCGGGTATCCGCCGCCGACGTGGTGGGCACCGTCGTCGACCCCGAGATGCCGATGCTCACCCTCGCCGACCTGGGTGTGGTGCGCGGGGTCGAGGTGCGGGGTGAGGCGGTCACGGTGACGATCACGCCGACCTACTCCGGCTGTCCCGCGCTGGCCGAGATGCGCGCCGACCTGGCGACCGCGCTCGCCGGCGCCGGCTACCGCGACGTCGAGGTGCGCACCGTGTTCTCGCCGCCCTGGAGCACCGACTGGATCACTGACGACGGCCGCCGCAAGCTCGCGGAGGCCGGCATCGCCCCGCCCGGGCGAGCCGGCCCGCGCACAGTCGGCCCGATCCCGCTGAGCCTGGACCCACCGTCGGCGGCGGTGCGCTGCCCGCACTGCGGCGCGCCGGCCACCGAGGAACTGTCCCGGTTCGGCCCGACGGCGTGCACCGAGCTGCGCCGCTGCCCGGTCTGCCGGGAGCCCTTCGAGCACATGAAGGAGATCTGAGGGTGAGTGAGCATCGCAGCGAGCGCCAGCGAGCGAGGAGCGGAGCGATCCCGAAGACGACCAGAGGGCAGCGAGATCTGAGGGTGAGTGAGCATCGCAGCGAGCGCCAGCGAGCGAGGAGCGGAGCGATCCCGAAGACGACCACAGGCAAGGAGATCTGAGGGTGAGTGCCCCGGCCAGCGAACTGAGTGCCCCGACCAGCACGGACGCCAGCGGGTTCCACACGCTGCGGGTGGCCGGCGTGGAACGGCTCTGTGAGGACGCCGTCGCGGTCACCTTCGCCGTGCCGGACGACCTGCGCGAGCGGTACGCGTTCAAGCCCGGGCAGTACCTCACGCTGCGCCAGTACACGGCCGACGGCACCGAGGAGCGGCGGTCGTACTCGATCTGCGCGCCGGTCGGCGAGGCACCCAGGGTCGGCGTGCGGCGGGTCGACACGGGGCTGTTCTCCGAGTGGTTGGTGGACCGGGTCCGGCCGGGCGACGAGATCGAGGTCGGCCCGCCGTCCGGCTCGTTCAGCCCGGAGCTGGTGGCCGGTACGCACCACGGGCTGATCGCGGCCGGCTCGGGCATCACGCCGGTGCTGTCCATCGCGGCCAGCGTCCTGCGCGCGCACCCGGACAGCCGGGTCACCCTGCTCTACGGCAACCGGCGCACCGACACGGTGATGTTCACCGAGGAGCTCGCCGACCTGAAGAACGCCTACGGCCCCCGGCTGCACCTGCTGCACGTGCTGTCCCGCGAGCCGATGGAGGCCGAGATCTTCTCCGGCCGCCTGGACGAGGACAAGCTGCGCGAGCTGCTCACCCTGCTGGTCGACGCCGAGGACGTGGACCGCTGGTGGCTGTGCGGTCCGCTGGGCATGACGGAGGCCGCCGTGGCGGTGCTCGGTGAGCTCGGCGTCGAGCGCAAGAGCGTGCACCGCGAGCTGTTCTACGTCGACGAGCCGCCGCCGGAGCTGCGCCACGCCGATGTGGACAGCTCCGTCGAGGGTGAGTCCAGCGAGGTCACCGTCGTGCTGAACGGCCGCTCCACCACGTTGACGCTGCCCCGCGCGGTGTCGGTGCTGGACGCCGCCCAGCGCGTCCGGGGCGACCTGCCGTTCGCCTGCAAGGGCGGCGTGTGCGGCACGTGCCGGGCCATGGTGACCGACGGCGCGGTGACCATGCGGCGCAACTTCGCGCTGGAGGACGACGAGCTCGCCGCCGGCTACGTGCTCACCTGTCAGGCGCTGCCGACCACCGACACGGTCACCGTCGACTACGACAGCTGAGTCGGGGGCCGGCGATACCTCAGGACTTCGCGGAGCGGTCGGTCAATGCGTCGACGACCAGGCTGAGCCCGGCGCCGAGCATCCAGACGTCCTTGGCGATCGGGAGGCCCTGCTGGGTCGGGGCCAGGCTGCCCTCCTCGCGCATGCCCGGGGTGCGCAGGTACAGCCCGAGCAGGCCGGCCGAGAACGCGGCGAGCCCGGCGCCGGCCAGCAGCCCCGGTACGAACGGCAGCAGCAGCGCCGCGCCGAGCGCGATCTCGCCGGTGGAGACCAGTTTGACGAAGGTGGCCGGGTCCAGGTTGTTGACCACCGGGTAGGTGCCGGCGGTCAGGCCGTGCAGCTGCGCGGCGGTCGCCTCGTCGGCGTGGCGCTTGTGCAGCCCGGAGTTGAGGATGAACGCACCGGTCGCCAACCGGGACGGGATCTGGCGCGCCTTGACCCGAAACTTCATGTCACGCTCCTGGTTCTGAGTGGGGTCTCCACCCTAGAACCGGACGCGCCGGGGCGACTGTGAGCGGAACCCCTTTCGTCCCATCTGTCACATTTTGGGTTACGGCCGTCGGTCGAATAGAACCCGAAGGTGCGGAGCCTGTCGCGTCTTCGCCCGTAACGCTCCGTAGACGGCCTCACTCTGTGCAACTATCCGGCCGTTCGATACGGGTGCGGCGCCGGGGCGGGGCTTCGCACCCCTGGCCGCACGACCACCAGGGCTGACCGGGACTGACGACCGCGCTTAGGGGGCGCACGGCCGTGGCCAGGAGGAAGTATGAAGGCGCGCGGGTTGGTCTTTGACCTGTTCGGCGACTACCTGCTGTATCGGGGCGGTGAGGTCCGATTACGTGGCTTGATCGCATTGATGGACTGCTTCGGGGTACCTGAGGCCACCGTCCGCGTGGTGGTCGCCCGACTGCGCAAGGAGGGCTGGCTGGGCAGCCGGCGGGACGGCAGGGAGACCACCTACCTGCTCACCGACTCGGCCCGGCGCCAGCTCGAGCTGGGCCACTCCCGGATCTTCCACCGGACGACCGATCCGTGGGACGGCCAGTGGCACATGGTCATCTACTCGGTGCCGGAGACCGAGCGCGCGCTGCGGGAGCAGCTGCGCAAGAAGCTGTACTGGCTGGGGTTCGGACCGCTCTCGTCGTCGGTCTGGCTCAGCCCGCACGACCGGCTGGACGACATCAAGGCCAGCTTCGCCGACCGGCCGGTGATCCGGCTGGACACCTTCCGCGCCCGGTCCGGCAGCGCCGCCGTGGACCGCGACATGGCCGCCCGCTCCTGGGGGCTGGACGCGCTGAACCGGGACTACACCGAGATGCTCGAGCACTACCGGCCCCGGCTGGCCCGCTACCGCGGCGGCGAGCTGCAGGGCAGGTCCGCGCTGGTCGAGCGGGTCCGGCTGGTGCACGACTACCGCGCCTTCCCGCACCGCGACCCCGACCTGCCCGCGCAGCTGCTGCCCGAGGGCTGGGCCGGCCGGGCCGCGCACGAGATCTTTCTCGAGGCCCACGAACTGCTCCGCCGGCCCGCCGAGTCCTACGTCGACGAGTTGCTGGCGAGCCGGGGCGGCACGGTGGGCGGCTCGGCGCCGGTGGCCCACTGACCGAGAGTGCTCGTGGGGCGGCGGTCGGCCGGAGTTGGTTAGATCGAGCTACCGGCCGTCGATCGGAGAAGCTGATGAGCGCGTACGAGCTGACCGACATGCTGCCCTGGCTCCGCTCGGGTACCGACTTCCTGCTCGGCGGCGTCGACCGGCTCACCGACGACGAGCTGCGCCAACCCAGCGGCCTGCCCGGCTGGAGCCGTGCGCACCTGGTCGGCCACGTCGCCCGCAACGCCGAGGCGCTCGGCCGGCTGGCCGCCTGGGCCCGCACCGGGGTGGAGACGCCGATGTACGCCAGCCCCGACCAGCGCAACGCCGACATCGAGGAGTCGGCCGTGCTGCCCGTCGACCGGCTGCGCGACGAGCTGGCCAGTACCGCGGCCGAGCTGGCCAAGGCGTTCGGTGAGCTGGACGACGCAGCCTGGCGGGCCTCGGTCCGCAGCGCGCAGGGTCGGTCCATCCCGGCCACCGAGGTGCCGTGGATGCGGGTGCGCGAGGTCTGGCTGCACAGCGTGGACCTGGCCGCCGGTGCGCGGATGGTCGATCTGCCCCCCGGGGTGCTCGACGCCCTGATGACCGACGTGTGCGGCACGCTGTCCGGCCGCGAGGGCTGCCCGGCCGCACTGCTCTGGCCGACCGACCGGGCCATGCCGGTGCGGCTCGGCCCCGACGACACCGAACCGGTCACCCTGACCGGCAGCGCCGCCGACCTGACCGGCTGGCTCGTCGGCCGGGGTGACTCGGCCGGCCTCACCGCACGGGGCGACACCGGACCGGTGCCCGTGCCGGCGGCGCCCCGCTGGCTCTGAGCTCGCCGGGCTCTGAGCTCGCCGCGGTCGGGGCGGCTGGCTCTGAACTCGCGGGCTCAGTCGGGGTAGCGGGAGCGGACGAGCGCGTCGACCGCCGAGGCCGCCCGGTCGAACGGCGCCAGGTCGCCTGCCGCGCGGCACAGCACGTGGGCGCCCTCGAGCAGGGCGATGAGGGCGCTGGCCAGCTCGGCGGCTTCGGCCGGTGGGGCGCCGGCGGTGGTCAGGGTGGCGGTCAGCTGGCCGACCCAGGAGTCGAACGCCGCCGCGGCCACCTCGGTCGTGCCGGCGCCGGCGGTGACACTCGCGTCGCCGGCACCGGCCGCGCCGGTGGGGCCGACCGGATCGGCCGGGCCGGTGGGGCTGAGTGCGACGGCCGCGACGGCGCAGCCGCTGCCGGCGGCCGACGCCGCGACGACCGGGCGGACGGCGGCGAGGAACGCCCGCACGACCTCGGTCGGGCTGTCCCCGGACAGGGTGGCCAGGTGCCCGAGGACCTCGGCGCCGTGCTGTCCGGCGGCCTCGGCGACCAGCTGTGCCTTGCCTCCCGGGAAGTGGTGATAGATCGCGCCGCGCGCCGCCCCGCTCGCGCCGAGCACCTCGGTGAACGACATGCCGGCCACACCGCTCCGGCGCAGCGCCTCGGTCGCCGCCGCGAGCATCCGGGCGCGGGTGTCGCCGGCCACGAAGCCTCCCACGGTTGACTAGGACGCTCATCCTACTGCACACTGCCGCCTGCTAGTACGAACGTACTAGCAGGCGCACCAGCGAGACCGGGGCGACCCGACGGAAGGCTGCACAGTGGACCCCTCGAGGCATCCGGCCGGCTCAGTCTGCTGGCTCGACCTGGGCATTCCCGACGTCGACGCCGCCGTGGCCTTCTACGGTGAGCTGCTCGGCTGGACCGTCGGCCCGCCGGACCCGACCGGCTACCGGCTGGCCGGCCTGCCGGGCGGCCTGATCGCCGCGTTCGGGCCGGCCGAGGACCCGGGCGCCCCGTACTGGACGGTCTACGTCGGCACCGACGACATCGAGGCGAGCGTGCGGGCCTACACGGTCGCCGGCGGCACGGTCGTGGTGCCGGTGACGGCCGTTGGTGAGATCGGCGCGTCGGCCGTCGTGCGGGACCCGGCGGGCCTGCCGATGTCCTTCTGGCAGCCCGGCACACACCTCGGCACCTACGCCTCCGGCGAGCCCGGCACCCTGGCCGGCGTCCGGCTGCTCGGTGCCGACCCGGCGCGGACCGGCGCGTTCCTGGCCGCCGCCCTCGACTGGCGGATGCTGCCCGACGGCACCGTCGCCCACGCCGGCCGGACCGTCGCGACCTGGACGCCCCACGGGGCGGACACCGGGGCGGTGGTGGGCCGGCACAGCTGGCTCGTCGAGTTCACCGTCGCGGACGTGCCCGCCGCGACCGCGCGCGCCCTGGAGCTCGGCGCCCGCCCGGGCGTACCGGGCACCGACACACTCCTCGACCCGGCCGGAGCGCACTTCGCCCTGAACCGGGCGCTCGTCTAGGAGCGCGTCGGCCGACCGGCGTGCCGCCGATTTCACCGTGACTTCGAACACGGGCCTTTCGCCGTTAATGCACCTGCACTACATTCTGATGCAGACGACCTAAGGCCGTGAGCGGCAGCAGAGCCGGGGCACCAAACACACTGGAAGGCGGTACCCACTGTGGCGTGGGACTTCTCCACCGAACCGGAGTTCGAGCAGCAGCTGGCGTGGATGCGCGAGTTCGTCCGCGACGAGATCATTCCGCTGGAGACGCTGGACCTGGACTGGGAGCAGTACGCCCGGGTCACCGCGCCGATGAAGGAGGAGGTCAAGGCGCGCGGGCTGTGGGCCGCGCACCTGGAGCCGGAGCTGGGCGGCGGCGGGTTCGGCCAGGTCAAGCTGGGGCTGATGCACGAGATCCTGGGCCAGTGCCGGTACGCGCCCGGGGTGTTCGGCAACCAGGCGCCGGACTCCGGCAACGCCGAGCTGCTGGCCATCGGCGGCTCGCCGGAGCAGAAGGAGCGCTGGATGCACCCGCTGCTGCGCGGCGAGCTGCGCAGCGCGTTCTCCATGACCGAGCCGGGCGCGGGCGCCGACCCGACCATGCTGACCACCCGCGCGGTGCTCGACGGTGACGACTACGTGATCAACGGGCACAAGTGGTTCTCGTCCAACGCCTCGGTCGCCGACTTCCTGATCGTGATGGCGGTGACCGACCCGGACGTCTCGCCGTACCAGGGCTCCTCGATGATCGTCGTCCCGGTGGACACCCCCGGGGTGAACATCCTGCGGGACATCCCGGTGATGGACCACCCGTGGTCCGGCGGCCTGGACGGCGGCCACGCGGAGATCATCTACACCGACGTGCGGGTGCCGAAGGAGAACCTGATCGGCAATCCCGGCGACGGCTTCCGGCTCGCTCAGCAGCGTCTCGGCCCGGGCCGGATCCACCACGCGATGCGCTGGCTGGGCCAGTCCAGGCGGGCCTTCGACATGCTGTGCGAGCGGGCGGTCAGCCGGCACGCGCACGGTTCCGCGCTGGCCGACAAGCAGATGGTGCAGGACTGGGTGGCCACCTCGGCCGCCGAGATGGCGGCCGCCCGGCTGCTCACCCTGCACGCGGCCTGGACGATGGACCAGGTGGGCGCCTCGAACGCCCGCGTGGAGATCGGAATGATCAAGTACTGGGGCGCCAAGGTGCTGCACGACGTGATCGACCGGGCCATCCAGGTGCACGGCTCGCTGGGCTTCTCCGGTGACCTGCCGCTGGAGCAGATGTACCGCTCGGCCCGCGCGGCGCGGATCTACGACGGGCCGGACGAGGTGCACAAGGAGACCGTGGCGCGCCGGATCCTGCGCGGCTACACGCCGACCGAGGTGCCCACCGAGCACATCCCGACGCGGCGTGAGGCGGCCCGGCGCAAGTTCGCCGACTACCTCGCGGTGGCCACCGCGAACTCGTGACCAGCGCGGGGGTCGGGATTGGCGGCGATCGTCACGGCGACCATCGCCACTCCCGACCCGAGGGCGATACCGCGACGCGGCTGCGGCGCACGGCGGAACGGTTGTTCGCGGCGCACGGGTTCGACGGTGTCTCGGTCCGGCAGATCACCCGGGACGCCGGCCAGCGCAACAGCACCGCGGTGGCCTACCACTTCGGCTCGCGGGACGGGCTGCTGCTCGCGGTGCTCGAGCACCACCTGGACCAGGTGCTGCTGCGCCACGAGGCGCTGCTCGAGCGGTACCGGGACGCCTCTCCGACGGGCCCAGCCGGGCTGCTGGACCTGGCCGACGTGCTGGTGATGCCCCTGTGCGCAGAGCTGGAGTGTGCCGACGGCGGCCCGGAGTTCCTGCAGGTGGCAGCCGAGGTGATCAACCGCAGCGACTGGACCTTCGCCCCGGGCACTCCGATCGCGCTGCTGATCCACCACTACGCGCGGTGGAGCGAGCTGGTCGAGCCGTACCTGTCGGCGGACGCGGCCGGCCGGCTGCACCGCCGGTTCGCCGCCATGCGGTTCGTCTACGTGGAGCTGGGCCGGCGCGCCCGCCAGCCGTTGCCGAGGCGGGACGACCGGCTGTTCGCCAGCCAGCTCGCCGACCTGGTCGCGGCGCTGCTCACCGCGCCGCTGAGCACCAGGACCGCCGGGCTGCTCCGGGACAGGGACCGGTCGGCCGCAACCGAGCCGGTGCCTGTCCCAGAGCGTCAGGCCAAGCTCAGAGGGTGATGCCGAGCGCGCCCAGCAGGGACTTGATCGCGGTCAGGCCCGAGTCGAGGGCGTCGCTCAGGCCCAGGTCGACGCTCAGCGCGAGAACCTGCTCGTGGGACTGGGTGGCGGCCGGGGCAGCCGGCTGGCTGGTCGGGGTGGCCGCGTTGGCCGTGCCGGCGCCGATCAGCAGAGCGGCCGAGGCCGCAACAACCGACGCCACAGTGGCCCGAATAACTCGCTGCATGGGGGTCCCTCCTCAGTTGGCACACGAGGCTGCTGCCCCGTGGGAAGGACGCTAGGAAAGGTTGCTCCGTTCAGCGAGCGTTCACTCTCCACTTGGGCGTACTGACTAGGCCGAATGGGCGCTCACCTGGGCCTTTGGCTAGGCGACACACCTAAGTGTGTCGCCAGTCACGCCGGACGTTCCCACAGCGCAACAGTGTCGGTCCGGGACAGCCCCCGCTTCGCGACAGGGACCGGCTGGGCGGAGCCAGCCGGTCCCGGTGCCGGCGCGGAATTCACTGAGCCCCGCGTACCGGCGGGTGTCACACGCCGAGCAAGCTCAGCACGCTGCCCAGGGTGTCGAAGACGTCGTCGACGACGTCGCCGAGGTCGTCCACCGTGTCGCTGGCGGAGTCGTAGGCCAGGAGCACCGTGGTGCTCGGCGGAGCCGCGGGGGTGGTGGCCGGGGTGGCGGCGTTGGCGGTGCCGGCACCGATCAGCAGAGCAGCCGACGTGGCGACGACGGAAACCACGATGGCCCGCACGAGACGCTGCATGGGTCCCTCCTCAGGGTGAGTCAGAACGAGGTTCGTTCCCCCGCCCGTAGGACGTTAGGGAGGAAGGGGCCATACGGGGAGTGGTGATTACCCCCAATTGGTTGTGCTAGTTAGACCGAAAGGACTAGCAGTTCGGACACCAAAAACCGGCCGGTCAACGCTGACCAGCCGGTTTGAGGGGGGAGCGTCCGGTCTCTCGACCGGGCGGAAGAACTTACTTGCCGACGCCGGTCAGCGAGGGGGTGCTGACGTTGCCGCCCTGGCTCATCAGGCCACCCGGGGTGGAGGTGGCGGCGTCGGTGTTGGGCGCGTCGCTGTCAGCGTCCGAGCTGTCAGCGTCCGAGCTGTCGGCGTCGCTGGAGGTCTGGGTGGGCGAGCCGAGGCTGCTGCCGAGGCCGCTGACCGGGTCGGCCGACGCCGAGCTCAGGTCGGGGGTGTTGGCGCCGTTGATGCCGTCGCTGGGGGCGTCGGCAAAAGCGGTGCCAGCGCCGAGAGCAAGCGCTCCGGCGGCGGCGGTAACGGCCAGGGCGATGCGCAGACGTCGCTGCATGCTGCTGTCTCCTCTTCGGGGGTTTCGTCACACTGGGTAGGTGCGACGCGGATCATGTTAGGGGAGGCCATATGGGTGATTGCAAGTGGTACCACTCACCCATTCAGATCAGCATACTCATTGATGCTGCAGCTGAACAGGCGACCCGCCCAGGCGTGTCTGGGTATCACTTGGCGTAACACTATGGCTTTGGCTTCGTCGAGCGCGGTAGATCGTCCGAAGCGATGTTACAGAGTGTTAATGGCCGGCGCACGCCGGGGACTGGTTTTTGGTTGCGGTGTGTCGCCGGCCGCGTACGGACGGTCGCCAGGTTCGGGCCGCGCCGGGCCGCGCCGCGCCGAGTCGTAGCGGGTCGGAGCGGGTCGGAGCGGGTCGGAGCGGGGCGGCGGCAGGCGGAGTGCCGGAGTCGGCTCAGCCGCCGGTGAGGGCGCGCACCACCCGCGACGGGCTGGGCCGCCCGAGCTGCTCGGCCATCCAGGCGCTGGTCTCCACCAGCCGGCCGAGGTCCACGCCGGTCTCGATGCCGAGGCCGTCCAGCTGCCAGATCAGGTCCTCGGTGGCCAGGTTGCCGGTGGCGCTCTTGGCGTACGGGCAGCCGCCGAGGCCGCCGGCCGAGGAGTCGACCGTGGTGACGCCCCGGTTCAGCGCGGCCAGGGTATTGGCCAGCGCCTGGCCGTACGTGTCGTGGAAGTGCACCGCGATCTGCTCGACCGGCACACCGGCGGCGCGCAGCGCGTCCAGTAGCGCGACCACCCGCCCCGGGGTGGCCACGCCGATGGTGTCGCCGAGGCTCAGCTCGGTGCAGCCCAGCGCCATCATCCGGGTAGCGACGGTGACGACCTGCTCGATAGGCACCTCGCCCTCCCACGGGTCGCCGAAGCACATCGACAGGTACGCCCGGACCGTCAGCCCGCCCTCCCGCGCGCGCCCCACCACCGGCGCGAACATCTCCAGCGACTCGGCCACCGTGCGGTTCAGGTTGCGCTTGGCGAACGTCTCGGTGGCGCTGCCGAACACGGCGATGTCGGTGACCCCGCGCTCCAGCGCGCGGCTCAGGCCCCGTTCGTTGGGCACCAGGACCGGGTAGCGCACCCCGGGCGTCCGGCGCAGCCGGTCCAGCACGTCCTCGGCGTCGGCGAGCTGGGGCACCCACTTCGGGTGCACGAAGCTGGTCGACTCGACGACCGTGTGGCCGGCGGCGACCAGCCGCTCGATGAACTCCACCTTGACCTCGGCGGGCAGCACCGCGGCCTCGTTCTGCAACCCGTCGCGCGGGCCGACCTCGCAGATCGTCACCCGGGGCGGCAGTCCGGCCAGCGCGATCGTCCCGTACTCAGCCATGACAGCAGCCTAGGACGCGGAGCCACGGCTCACCGGCCGTCGGTCGCCGCTCACAGTGCGGGCGCCGAACGTTGTACCCCGCGCACAGGCGCGCCGGGTGCCGGAGTCCCTAACATCCGCTGGTTGGGGTGCCCCAGGCACACCGGGCGGCACACCAGGCGGCAACAGACAACAACAGACAACACAGTGGGAACCGGGAAGGTCGCGCACATGCGGGTGCTCATCGTCGGCGCGGGGTTCGGTGGCATCGCCGCCGCGATCGAGTTGCGCCGGCACGGGTTCGACGACGTGACGCTGCTGGAGGCGGCGCCCGAGCTCGGCGGTACCTGGCACTACAACAGCTATCCCGGTGCCGCCTGCGACGTACCGAGCCACTTCTACTCGTACTCCTACGCGCAGCGGCGCGACTGGACGCGGCTGTGCTCACCCCAGCCGGAGATCCTGGAGTACCTGCGCACGGTCGCGGCCGACTTCGACGTCGAGCGGCGGATCGTCACCGGCACCACCGTGACCGCCTGCGAGTGGGACGACACCGCCCGCGTGTGGACCGTGCGCACCCGGGACACCGCCGGCCGGTCGGACAGCCGGCAGGCCGACGCGCTCGTGCTGGCCACCGGGCAGCTCCACCAGCCGGCCATGCCGCGGATCGCCGGCCTCGCCGAGTTCACCGGGCACAGCTTCCACTCCGCGCGCTGGGACCACGAGTACGACCTGCGCGGCAAGCGTGTGGCGGTGATCGGTACCGGGGCGAGCGCGGTGCAGTTCGTCCCCGAGATCGCCCGCGAGGCCGCGCAGCTGATCGTGTTCCAGCGCTCCGGCAACTGGTTCCTGCCCCGGCGCAACCGGACCTACCCGGCGGCGCTGCGGACGCTGCTGCGGCGGGTGCCGGCCGTGCAGGAGGTCCGCCGGCGGTTCCTGTTCCGCTACATGGAGCTGATCACGGCGTCGATCCGGCACCCGGGCACGGTCGGGCGGCTGGGCCGGCTGCGCGCGGCGGCGTTCATGCGCTGGCAGCTGCGTGACAGGGAGGTCCGCCGCAAGGCCTGGCCGGACTACACCTTCGGCTGCAAGCGGGTGCTGTTCAGCTCGGCGTACCTGCCGGCGCTGCAGCGGCCGAACGTCGAGCTGCTCACCGAGCCGATCACGCGGCTGAGCCCGACCGGTCCGGTCACCGCCGACGGCCGCCGGCACGAGGTGGACTGCGTCATCTACGGCACCGGCTTCCGGACCACCGACTTCATGTTCCCGATGGAGGTCACCGGGGCCGGCGGCCGCTCGCTGCGGGACGCCTGGGCCGCCGGGGCGCACGCCCACCTCGGCATCACCGTGCCGGACTTCCCGTCGATGTTCATCCTGTACGGGCCGAACACGAACACCTCGGGCGGCTCGATCATCTTCTACCTGGAGGCGCAGGCCGGCTACGTGCGCCAGGCGCTGACCCGGGTGCGGGACTCCGGCGCGGCGGCCATCGAGGTGCGGCCCGAGGTGGAGGCGGCCAGCGACAAGGCGGTGCAGGCCCGCTTCGCCGGCACCGCGTGGACCCGGTGCGACTCCTGGTACCGGGACGGCGCCGGCCGGATCGTCGCGAACTGGCCCGGCTACATGGCCGAGTACGCCGAGCGCACCCGGACGCTCGACCCGGCGGAGTTCCGGCTGCTCCAGCGCCCGGCGGCCGACACACCCGCCGCCGACGCCCCGGGCATCTCGGTCGTCCAGCCCTGAGACCGGCCGGCCGAGACAGGCCGGAAGCACAGGCCGGAAGCACGGGCCCCGGAAACAACTCAGGTGGCCGCCTGGGGAGGTGGCGGCCACCTGGTGTGTTGAGGAGGAACACCGGCGGACCAGAGCTGGTGCGCCGGTATTCCCTCCGGCCCGCGCGCTGGCTGGCCGTGAAGTCCTCGGGGGATTGTGGTGCTGGTACTGCTGGAACTGCGCCGAGAGGGCAATCTCCCGGGTACTACCGGTCGACTAGCTCAGTTGTCGTCGGAGCTGGAGTCGTCGGCCGAGTTGTCGTCGCCGGAGCTGTCCGACGCGTCGGTCGAGTCGCTCGAGTCCGAGTCGCTGTCGTCCGAGTCGGCGTCGGAGCCGCCCTGGTCGGAGCTCGGCTGGATCTGGCTGGTGTCGGTGCTGCCACCGAGGATGTCGGTGAACGAGTCGGCAAACGCGGTACCGGTGCCAAGCAGGGCGGCACCGGCGGCGGCCGTCACAGCCAGGGCGATGCGCAGACGTCGCTGCATATTGCAATCCTCCTCTGGGGTCGAACCGCACGCGGTTCGTACGGCAGGCAGGAATGCTAGGGGAGGCCGAACGAGTGAGAGAAACCCGGTCTGTCTCACCCGCTCGGAGCAGGCATTTTGCTAAGACGCCGCCATTCGGGTCAGTCGAGGCCACCAAAGACGTTCTGATCCCAATCCAGGATCGATCCGGTCACGACGCCGCTTCGGTCGGACAGCAGGAACACCACGAACTCGGCGATCTCGTCGGCCTGGCCGAGCTTGCCCATCGGCAGCGACTTGCCGGCACGCTCCCGCCAGCCGTCGTCGGCGCCGTGGAACGCGCGCTGGGTGGCGTCCTCGCCCTCGGTGTCGGTCCAGCCGATGTCCAGCCCGTTGATCCGGATCCGGTCCCAGCGGTGGGCGTGCGCGACGTTGCGGGTCAGCCCGGCCAGCCCGGCCTTGGCCGCCACGTAGGGCGCCAGGTACGGCTGCCCGCCCAGCTCGGACGTCGAGATGATGTTGACGATCGTGCCGGGCGCCTTGCGGGCCAGCAGGTCGGCCACGACGGCCTGCATCAGGAAGAACGGCCCGCGCAGGTTGATCGCGATGTGGTCGTCGAACAGCTCCGGCGTGGTGTCCAGCAGCGTGCCGCGCGAGGTCAGGCCGGCGGCGTTGACCAGGCTGTCGACCCGGCCGTACTCCGCCAGCACGGTGCCCACCGCGGCCCGCACCGCCGCCACGTCGGCCACGTCGCACGGCACGTAGAGCGCCCGCGCCCCGGCCCCGCGCAGCTCGTCGACCAGCGCGTTGCCCGGCTCGGGCCGCCGCCCGGTGACCGCGACCGCCGCGCCCGCGCCGGCCGCCGCCCTGGCCACCGCCGCCCCGACGCCCTGGGTGCCCCCGCTGACCAGCACGACCTTGTCCTCTAGCAGGCTCATCGCCTCGCCACCTCTCTCATTCGGATCTCATTCGGATCGCACGTGGCTCTCACGTGGGCTTCATGTCGGCTTGACCCGTACCCATGAACCGGACGCGGCCGAGTCGACCGCCGCCCGGACCACCTCGGCGGCCGCGTGCGCGTCCGCCACCGTGCAGTGCGCCGCGCCGGACGTGTCCCGCTCGAGCACGGCGCGCAGGAACCGGGCCGCCTCGATCACCTTCAGGTCGTCGTAGCCCATCGCTATACCCGGCCCCGGTTGGAACCGGCCGTAGTCGCCGAGCCCGCCGTGGGCCAGCACCGTCGTGTAGCCGGCGTCGCCGAGCCGGGCCACCCGCAGCTCGTTCAGCCGCTCGAAGTCCCAGGTAGCCGAACCCCGGGTGCCGGAGACCTCGAGCAGCAGCTGGCTCTGTGGCCCGACCGCGACCCTGGACACCTCGAGCGTGCCGATCGCGCCGCCGACGAACCGGACCAGCGCCGCCGCGTGGTCCTCGTTGTCCACCTCACCCAGCTCGACGTCGTCGCCCTCGACCAGGGAGAACACCGTGCCGGTGCCCATCTCGGCGATCGGCCGGCGCGCGTGCACGATGGCCGAGGCGGCGCTGACCTCGGCGATCGGCCCGGTGGACGGGCCGGCCGCGTACGTGACCAGGTCGGCGACGTGACAGAGCAGGTCGCCGAGGACCCCGCTGCCGGCGTGCTCGCGCTGGTACCGCCAGGACAGCGCGACTCGCGGGTCGGCCGCCTGACCGTTCAGGAACACGCAGCGCACCGAGGTGACCCGGCCCAGCTCGCCGCCGGCCACCAGCTCCCGGATGTGCGCCACCGCCGGGGCGTTGCGGTAGTTGTAGCCGACCGAGGTGACCAGCTCCGCCTTGGCGGCCGCGGAGGCGATCTCGGCCGTCTCGGCGGCGTCCCGGCCGACCGGCTTCTCGATCCAGAACGGCTTGCCGGCCTCCACGGCGGCCAGCGCGATCTCGCGGTGCAGCGCGTTCGGCGCGCAGATGGACACCACGTCGACGTCCGGGTCGGCCAGCACGGCGCGGTAGTCGGCGCTGGCGCTGCGGTAACCCAGCACGTCACGGGCGTAGTCGGCCCGGTCCGGCGCGGTGTCGGCGGCGTGCACCAGCACCGGCCGCACGCCCAGCTCCGGGTAGGTCGCCGGGACGCCCAGATACGCCTTGCTGTGCAGCCGGCCCATCCAGCCCAGGCTGACCAGCCCGACGCCGAGCGACCGAGCCCCGCTCACGGCCCCGCTCACCGGGTGCTCCGGCGCGCGCTCTGGGCGGCCAGCTCGGCGCGCAGCCGGTCCGGGGTCCAGCGCTCGGCGAGCGCGCGGTGCACGAGGTCGGCCTGGCTCGGCGGCGCGAGCCCGTCCAGCGGCGGGTCGGAGTCCAGGTTGGTCGGGAACGGGTAGCCCTCGGCGGCGGCGGCCACGGCGTGCGCGGTGCCGGCCGGGTCGTGCGCCGCGCGGGCCAGCAGTGCCGGGTACAGCGCGTTGCACATGAGCTCGCGGTCGACCGACTCCATGGCCCGGCCGAACGCCGACGACATCTGCAGCACGTTGGCCATCCGCCGCACGTCGCCCGTCCGGTTGGTGCCCGCGCCGTGGATGACCGCCGGGTTGAAGAACGCCATGTCGCCGAGGCGCAGCGCCGGCTGTACATGGTGCTCGGCGAAGTAGGCGCGGAACTCCGGGCGCTCGGTGGCCAGGTAACCGGGCGCGTACTTCTGCGAGTGCGGCAGGTAGCAGGTCGGCCCGGTCTCCACCGGCATGTCGGTGTGCGCGATCGCGGCCTGCAGCGTGAGCACGGGGGAGAGCAGGTGCACGTGCGCCGGGTACTGCTCGATCCGCGCGGCCGGCAGGAAACCCAGGTGGTAGTCGCGGTGCCCGACCTGGCCGGCGCCGCCCGGGTTGACCACGTTGACCTGCGAGGTGACCTGGTACGCCGGGCCGAGCCACGCGTGGCTGACCGCCGCGAGCACGTCGTTCGCGTAGTAGTCCACGAACGTCTCCGGGTCGCGCACCGCGAGCTTCTGCACGCCGTTCCAGATCCGGTCGTTGGCGCCGGGGCGGGCGAAGTGGTCACCGCCGGCGGCCCCGCTGTTGTGCTGCTCGGCGATCATCGCTTCGAACGCGGCGCTCGCGCGGTGCACGGTGGCCGGCGCGACGGTGTCCCGGACGGCGAGGACGCCGGGGCCGTCGGCGAGGGCGCGGACCAGCTCGTCGGCCGGGGTGTCGCGCAGCGCGGCCGCCGAGTAGATCAGCACGCCGTCGACCACCTCGGTGGCGTGGGGGTAGTCGGCGAGGTCGGTCGGTTCGTCGAGCACTGCCAGCAGGTCGTCCAGCCGGCAGTCCACGACGGTCGGAGTCGGGGTGTGAGCCATGGGTCGAGCGTAGGAACTAGAGTCGAACTTTGAACCGCAAGAACCCATCAAAAACCCCTCAAGGTGGTGGCTGTGCCGCACCCCTATCCGCTGCGCGAGATCGCTCTGCAGGCCGGGGTCAGCGAGGCCACGGTCGACCGGGTGCTGCACGGCCGGGGCGGCGTCCGTGCCAGCACCCAGCGGCAGGTCACACAGGCCATCACCGACCTGGACCGGCAGCGCGACCAGGTCCGCCTCGGTGGCCGCCGGTTCCTGGTCGACGTGGTGATGCAGACGCCGGCGCGGTTCTCCTCGGCGGTCCGGGAGGCGTTGGAGGCTGAGCTGCCGTGGCTGCGCCCGGCCGTCATCCGGGGCCGGTTCCACTTCCGCGAGACGGGCCCGGCGGCCGATCTGGTCGACGTGCTGGACGGGATCCGCCGGCGAGGCTCGCAGGGCGTGATCCTGAAGGCCCCCGACGTGCCGGAGGTGGCCGCCGCCGCCCGGGCGCTGACCGAGGTCGGCATCCCCGTGGTCACGCTGGTCACCGACCTGCCGACCAGCGGGCGGGTGGCCTACGTGGGCATCGACAACCGGTCCGCCGGGGCCACCGCCGCGTACCTGGTCGGCCAGTGGCTCGGCGCCGCCGGCGGGGACGTGCTGGTGACACTGAGCAGCGGTTCGTTCCGGGGTGAGGAAGAGCGCGAGATGGGCTTCCGCGCCGCGCTGCGGGCCGCCCGGCCGGCGCGCGAGCTGGTGGTGATCACCGAGAGCTCCGGGCTGGACGAGCCGGTCGGCGCGCTGGTCGGGGCCGCGCTGGCGGAGCACCCCGGAGTGCGGGCGGTGTACTCGATCGGCGGCGGCAACGTGGCCACGCTGGACGCGTTCGCCGCGCTGGGCCGGGAGTGCGCCGCCTACATCGCGCACGACCTGGACGGCGACAACGCCCGGCTGCTGCGCGCCGGCCGGCTGTCCGCCGTGCTGCACCACGACCTCGGCGCCGACATGCGCCGCGCCTGCCAGGTGATCCTGCAGGCGCACCGCGCCCTGCCCGGCGCCATCCACACGTGGCCGGCCAGCATTCAGGTGATCACGCCGCACAACATCCCCTCCACCCTGCCGCCGGCGCTGCGCTGATCCGGCCTTTCCGAACCAGCCCGGTCAGACGTCCAGGTAGACGGTGTCGTCCTCGATCTTGACCGGGTAGGTGCGCAGGTCCACGAGCACCGGGGCGCCCTGGGCGGTACCGGTGGCGTAGCTGAACCGCCCCATGTGCTTCGGGCACTCGATCTCGCCGTCCATCACGAGCCCGTCGCACAGCAGCTCGCGCTCGTGCGTGCAGTGCCCGGCGGTGGCGAAGTACTCGTCGTCCGGCGAGCGGAACACGGCGTAGTCCACACCGTCGTGCCGGACGCCGATCACGTCGTCGGCGTCCACGTCGTCGAGCTTGCAGGCGGGAATCCACATGGTCGTGCTCCTCTCGGGTGTGCTGGAACTCAGGCGTCCTGGAACGGGGTCGCGCCGGCCGGCAGCTCGCGGCGCACGTAGTAGCTCGGGTCCTTCAGCTGGCGCAGCACGGCCGGCACAAGCTCCCGGTACGCGGCCCACATCGACGGGTAGGCGGGCGCGAGGTCGTGGCGGATCTCCTCGTGCAGCTCGGGCAGCCGGTGGTACGGCACCATCGGGAACATGTGGTGCTCCACGTGGTAGTTCATGTTCCAGTACAGGAACCGGTTGACCAGGCACATGTGCACGGTGCGGGTGTTCAGCCGGTGGTCCAGCACGTTCTCGCCCATGCCGGCGTGCTGGGTCAGCCCGTAGACGACGTGCATGAACGTGCCGTAGATCCGGGGCCCGCCGATGTACATCAGCGGCAGGATCGAGCCGGTCGCCACGCTCAGGCCGATGGCGACCAGGTAGATCACCAGCCAGATCCGCGCGGTCCGGTACACCCGGAAGCGCTCGGTCTCCGGCACGAAGGTGGCCTCCTCCGCGCTGAGCCGGCCCGCACTGTGGCGCACCAGGGTGACCAGCGCGACCGGCACGTCGTAGAGCCCGAACAGGTTGGCCAGCAGTTTGGCCAGCCGGGCCGGGCGCATGACCTGGATCTCCGGGTCGCGGCCGACGATGAGGGTGTCGGTGTGGTGGCGCGTGTGGCCCCAGCGGAACACTGTCGGGTCGCGCATCATCATGAACGAGCCGAGCTGGTAGACCACGTTCGACATCCACCGGGTGCGGAACGGCGTGCCGTGGCCGGCCTCGTGCCAGCGGGAGTCGCCGGAGGAGCCGTAGAGCACCCCGTAGACCAGGAAGCACGGCACCGCCAGCCAGCCGCCCCACCAGACGAAACCCAGTGCGCCGGACAGCGCCATCAGGCCGAGCCAGATCGCGGTGTCCCGCAGCGCCGGCTGGTCGGAACGGCGCATCAGCTCCTTCATCCGCTTGCGCGGGATGTCCGAGCGGAACCACTGCCCGGTGGTCAGCCCCGCCTCGACGGCGCGGGGGCCCTCCGGACCGACCAGGCTGTACCGGTTAGCCATCGCCTCTCACCCCCGAGTTCGCGGAGCTCCGGGTGAGCACCGAACGCAGGTGCTCGACGCTGGTGTGTACGTCCGCGACGGGGCCGACGCCGGTGGGTGCCTCGGTCAGGATCGTGTCCTGCTCGAGCACGTACCAGCCGTCGTAGTCCCGCGCCCGCAGGTGGCCGACGATGGCCGCGATGTCGACGTCGCCGAGGCCCAGCGGCCGGTACATGCCGAGCCGCACCGCCTCGGTGTACGAGCGCCGGCCGTCCTGGACCTGGCGGGCCAGCCCCGCGTCGACGTCCTTGAGGTGGGTGTGCGCGATCCGTTCCGGGGCCTGGCGGGTCAGCTCGGCCGGGTCGGTACCGCCGATCAGCAGGTGCCCGGTGTCCAGGCACAGCGCGATCGACGAGCCGGCCAGCACGCGCTGCACGTCGTCCCCGGTCTCGACCATGGTGCCCACGTGCGGGTGCAGCACCGCGTGCACGCCGACCTCGGCGGCCACCGCGCCGATCCGGTCCAGGTTGCCCAGCAGCGTGCGCCAGCCCAGCTCGTCCAGCTCGGGGCGCGAGTCGTAGCCGTCCTGCCCCGTGATCGAGGACAGCACCAGCGTGCCGGCGTGCGCCGCCGCGTAGCCGGCCAGCAGCTCGCGCACCTCGGGCACCGGGTCGTGGTCTGGTACGTGCAGCAGCAGCGGGGTGAAGCCGCCGACCGCCTCCAGGTGGTGCTTATCCAGCGTCGCGGCCATCTCGTCCGGGGCGGCGGGCAGGAAGCCGGCCGGGCCGAACTCGGTGGCGGTCAGCCCGACCTCGCCCATCTCGGCGAGTACCCGCGAGGGATCCAGCTGGAAGCCCCAGCCGGGCACCTCGCAGACGCCCCATGAGATCGGCGCGCCGGCAATCTTGACTGCTTCATGGCTCGACTCCGCGCTCGTTCCGCTCCTCGCTCGCTGGCGCTCGCCGCGATGCTCGCTCGCTGTTGCCTTCGCAGTCATGAACGAACCTCTTCCAGGCGTACGGGACGGTGCTCGAGTCGGGACAGGGTGGCGGCCTCGGCGATCCAGCCGGCCTCCATCGCGTCGGCGACGGTGCACGGCGACGGTCGTTCACCGGCCACCAGGGCGGTGAAGGCGGCCAGCTCGGCGCGGAACGCCGGGGCCAGCCGGTCCATGAAGAAGCTGTGCGGCGGCCCGGCCGGGAACGTGATGCCGGGTTCGACGGAGCGCAGCGGCAGGCCGTCGTCCAGCCCGACCGCGATGCTGTCCCGCGACCCGTGCAGCTCCAGGCGCACGTCGTAGCCGCGCGGGTTGTACCGGGTGTTGGAGACCAGCGCCAGCGTGCCGTCGTCCAGGGTCAGCGTGGTCGCGGCGGAGTCCACGTCGCCGACCGCGGCGAACTGGGCCGCCTCGAGTGCGTCGCCCCGGTTGCCGCCGACCGCGTACACCTCGACGACCTCCCGTCCGGTGACCCAGCGGACGGCGTCGAAGTCGTGCACCGAGCAGTCCCGGAAGATCCCGCCGGACACCGCGACGTACGCCGGCGGCGGCGGTGCCGGGTCCAGCGTGGTGGCCCGTACGGTGTGCAGCCAGCCCAGCTCACCGCTGGCGACGGCGGCCCTGGCGGCGGCGTAACCGGCGTCGAACCGGCGCGGGTAGCCGATCTGCACCCGCTCGTCGCGCCCGGCGATGCGCCGCGTCAGCTCGACGGCGTCGGAGATGTCCCCGGCGAGGGGTTTCTCGCAGAACACCGGCAGCCCGGCGTCCACGGCGGCCAGCAGCAGCTCCGGGTGCGCGTTCGTGGCGGCCGCGATCAGCACGCCGTCCACGCCGGCGGCGAGCAGCTTCGCCGGTGAGTCGGCGACCTCTGTGCTGACTCGGGGTCCCACCTCGGCAGCCACCCGCGCGGTCGTCTCCGGCACCGCGTCGGTCACCACCAGCGAGTCGACGACGGCCAGCTCGGACAGGGTGCGCGCGTGGAACGCCCCGATCCGGCCGAGCCCGATCAGTCCCAGTCGCATGTGAAAGTCCTCCTTCGTCGGACCTGTGAGTGGCGAGTTGGGCTGTAGCCCCACTCGCCACTCACGGGGTCAGGGCGTGGGCGGGGCGGACCGGCAGGCCGGCCGCGGTGTAGACGGAGTCGATGAGCTCGGCGGTGGCCACCGCGTCCGGCCCGTCCGGGGCCAGCGGGGCGCCGTCGCGCAGGTGGGCCCGCAGCGCCTCGAGCTGGTAGGTGTAGGACGAGCGGGTGCCGAGGTGCTCGGTGCGCAGGGTGGCGGACGCGCCGCACCCGGTGCGGACCAGTACCCGGTCGTCCCGGTGCGGCAGCACGAAGTCGGCGGCGGTGACCTCGCCCAGCGTGCCGGCCACCCGCAGGGTTCCCCGCCACTGTGCGTTCATCGAGCAGTACACGAAGCCGCGCGCCCCGCCGGGGAACCGCAGGTCGGCCTCGACCCACTCGTCCACCCCGAACCGCTCCGCCCCGCGCGCGCCGACCACCTCGGGCTCGCCGCCGCCCCACGGCGCCAGCGACCGGTGCGCGTGCAGCGCGTAGCAACCCAGGTCCATCACCGCGCCGCCGGCCAGCTCGAACGACCAGCGCGGGTCGTCGTCCGGCGGGGGCGGCATCGTGATGTGTGCCTCGACCTCGACCAGGTCGCCCAGCTCGCCGCTGTCCAGCAGCTCGAGCACGCGGCCCATCACCGGGTGGTGCAGGTAGTGGAAGCCCTCGATCATGCTGACGTCGGCGGCCTTGGCCGCCTCGGCGACCAGCCGCGCCTCCTCGGCGTTGGCGGCGAACGGCTTCTCGCTCAGCACGTGCTTGCCGGCGTGCGCGGCGGCCGCGTTCCACGGTCCGTGCAGCGCGTTCGCCAGCGGGTTGTAGACGACCTCGACCTCGGCGTCGGCGAGCACGCCCGCGTAGTCGTCGGCCACCCGCTCGACGCCGTGCTCGGCGGCGAACGCCTCGGCCCGGCCCCGGTCCCTCGCGCCCACCACGACCAGGCGGTCGCCTGTGGTTCTGGCCGGGGTGACCAGCGCGAGGTCGGTGATCCGGGCGGCGCCCAGGATGCCGATCCGCAGCGGCTCGGAGCTCGGGGCCGGCGCGTCGGCGCCCGGCCTGTCGTGGGGTACGGCGGTGTACTCCCCGAACGTCATGGTGGTCCTTCCGGTCCGGGTGGCTGACTTCTCCGGTCTGGCGTTTTAAAGCGCTTTAATAACGAGTACTATCCGAGCTGACACGTCCGGTGTCAATGGGCCGAAGGAAGGCGAGCGCTGAGCGTGCTGAACTCCGAGCGGCGGGTGCGGCTGGATGACGTCGCGGCCGAGGTGGGGCTGTCCACCGCCTCGGTCTCGCTCGTGCTCCGCGGCGCCCCCGGCCCGAGCGCGACCACCCGGGAGCGCGTGCTGGCGGCCGCCGAGCGGCTCGGCTACCGCCCCGACCGGGCCGCCAGCCTGCTCGCCGCGCACCGCAGCCGGCTGATCGGGGTGCTGCTCGACGTGCGGAGCACCTTCCACGCCGAGCTCGTCGAGGACCTGCACGAGATCGTCGAGCAGCACGGCTACGACCTGGTGCTGAGCACGATCACCCGCAGCCGCCCGGAGCGGCGCGCGATCGAGACGCTGCTCGACTCCCGGTGCGAGGCGCTCGTGCTGCTCGGCCCGGAGGCGCCGGCCGAGCAACTGGTCGCGCTGGACCGCCAGGTGCCCGTGGTGGCGGTCAGCCGGCGGGTCGACGCGACGGACGTGGACGTGGTCCGGGTGGCCGACGACGTCGGGGTGGGGCAGGCCGTCGAGCACCTCACGGGGCTCGGTCACCGCGACATCGCGTACCTGGACGGCGGCTCCGGCCTGATCGCCGCCGAGCGCCGCAGCGGCTACCGGGCGGCGATGCGGGCCGCCGGCCTGACCGCGCACGCCACGGTGCTGCCCGGCGGCCCCGACGAGGCGGCCGGCATGCGGGTGGCGCGCACGCTGCTGGACGCCGGGGAACCGCTGCCGACCGCGGTGGTGGCGTTCAACGACCGGACGGCCGTGGGGCTGCTGGACGTGTTCGTGCGCAGCGGGGTCGACGTGCCGGGCCAGGTCTCGGTGGTCGGCTACGACGACGACCCCGTCGCCCGCCTGGTGCACGTCGCCCTCACCACCGTCGGCCAGGACACCGGCCAGCTCACCGCGCACGCCCTCGCGCTGCTGGTCGAACGCCTGGACGGCACGCGCGCCGAGCACCGCGAAGTGGTCCTGCCCCCGTACCTCGTAGTCCGAGCCACAACAGCCCCACCCCGCAGCCCCTGACCACCGCCCACCGATCGCCCGACCCAAATCTCGCCGAGCCCAACCACAGCGGGCTCCGCGGCGCGATCCGAAGCCGGTGCGGTTGAACTCGGCGAAACGGGCCCGGCGCGACAGGTGCGCGGCGCATGCTGACGGTGTGATCGACGGGCCGTTCCGGGGTGCTGAAGCGATCTTGCACGGCCTGGTCACTCCCGACCGGCTTCGCGGGCCGACCTACCGACGGGTGTTCCCGGACGTCTACCTGCCCACCGACCAGCCGCTCGACCTGGCGACCCGGTCCCGGGCGGCCGCCGTGCTCGTCGCCGGCCAGGGTGGGGTGCTCGCCGGCTACTCCGCCGCGCTGCTGCTCGGCGCCGACTGCGCGCCGGCCGCCGCGCCGGCGGAGGTGCTCGTGCCGTGCTACCAGAAGCCGTGTGCCGGCCTGAGGGTCCGCTACGCGGCCACCCTCGCCGCCGAGGACGTCGAGCAGCGCGCCGACTGCTGGCTCACCACCGCCGAACGCACCGCGTGGGACCTGGCCCGCCGCCTGCCGACCACCGAGGCCGTAGTCGCGCTGGACTCGCTCGCCAGGGCCACCGGGTTCCGGCCCGCCGCGCTGTTGGACCGCCGCCAGCGCCAGCCCGGCGCCCGGGGCTGCCGCCGGCTCGACGAGCTCGTCGCGCTGGCCGACCCCAGGGCGGAGTCGCCGGGGGAGACGCGGCTGCGGGTCGCGCTGGTCCGCGCCGGCCTGCCACCGCCCGAGGTGCAGTACCGGATCGTCGACGAGCACGGTTTTGTCCTGGCCCGGGCCGACCTGGCCTACCCGGACGCGCGGTTGATCCTGGAGCACGACGGCGCGGTGCACTTCGACGCCGAGTCCGCGCACCGCGACCGGCAGCGCGACGCGATCCTCGCCGCCCACGGCTGGCTGACCGTCCGCTGTGGCGCCGACGACGTCTACGCCGCCCAGACCGTCCACCGCATCGACGCGCTCCTCGCCCAGCGCACCCGCTCCAACCGCGCCGAGTTCAACCACACCGGCCTCTGACCGCCCCGCGGACCCCGCCGCGGTGGAGCTCGGCGAAAACCCGACGCCGAGCTACGGACGTCCGGTCACGCGCCCTTGTACAGGTCCGGGTAGTCGCGCAGTACCACGGGCTCACGCTGTCCGGACGCCAGCGCGGCCAGCCCCGCATCGCAGACCACCGTGGCGGCGTACCCGTCCCAGCAGCTCGGGCCGGTGGGCTCGATGCCGGCGGCGATGGTGTCCAGCCACTCCTGGAACTCGGTGTCGAACGCCCTGGCGAACCGCTCCACCCAGTCGGCCGGCACCCGCCCGGAGTATCGGCCGGCGGCCTTGACCACGGCGCCGGCGCTCTCGGACAGCTCCACGGTGCCGTCCTCGCAGACCACCTCGCCCCGGATGTCGTAGCCGAAGGACGCGTTGAGCAGCAGCTCGACGTCGACCAGCACACCGCTGGACATCTCCAGCAGCAGCACCAGCGGGTCGTCGAGGCCCCGGCTGGCCTTGCGGTTCTGCCGAGGCTTGAACACGCTGACCGAGGCGATCTCGTCGTCGAACATCCAGCGCGCCACGTCGATGTCGTGCACCGCGCTGTCGTTGATGATCATGTCGCTGGTGAAGTGCGGCGGGACCGAGGGGTTGCGGTGCGCGGCGTGCATCAGCAGCGGGGCGCCGATCGAGCCGCCGGCGACGACCTCGCGGACCGCCCGGTACTGGGCGTCGTAGCGGCGCATGAAGCCGACCTGGACCAGCCGCCGGCCGGTGGCCACCTCGGCGTCGATGATCCGCGAGCAGGCGTCGGCGGTGCTGGCCAGCGGCTTCTCGCAGAACACGGGCTTGCCGGCGGCGATCCCGGCCAGCACGTAGGCCTCGTGCGTCGGCCCCCAGGAGGTCACCACGACGGCGTCCACGTCGGGCGAGGCGATCAGCTCCTCGCCCGTGGCCGCCACCGTCGCCCCTGGCAGCCCCGCCGCGACCGAGCGGGCCCGCTCCAGGTCCACGTCGGTGACCGTGGTGACCCGCGCCCCCGACAGCACGTGGGTGAGCCGCCGGATGTGGTCCTGGCCGATCATGCCGACGCCGATGACCCCAACGTTGATCATTCGCAAAGTCCTCCACAGGGTCGTGAGTGGCGATGGTGGCCATCGCGACCACCGCCACTCACGAGGTCAGCGCTTGAGTTCGTGCGACAGCTCGGCAAGCTCCTGGCCGCCGGCCATCTCGGTGGTCAGCTCCTCGAGGGTGACCTCGGCGCGCTTCTTGTCCAGCACGCGACGGCCCAGCTTCAGGATGATGAAGTGGTCGCCGACCATGAACGCGTGGTGCGGGTTGTGCGTGATGAACACGACGCCGAGCCCGGCGTCCCGCGCGGCGGCGGTGTACTTGAGCACCACGCCGGACTGCTTGACGCCGAGTGCGGCCGTCGGCTCGTCCAGGATCAGCACCCGGGCGCCGAAGTACACGGCCCGCGCGATCGCCACGCACTGGCGCTGCCCGCCGGACAGCGTGCCGATCGGCTGGTTGATGTCCTTGACGTGGATGCCCATCTTCTTCAGCTCGGCGTCCGCGATGTCGCGCATGGCCTTGATGTCCAGCGGCGCGAGCGGGTACCTGCCCTTGCGGATCTCCGAGCCGAGGAAGAAGTTGCGCCACACCTCCATCAGTCCGACCACCGCGAGGTCCTGGTACACGGTGGCGATGCCCCGGTCCAGGGACTCGCGCGGCGAGCCGAAGTGGGTCTCCGCCCCGTCCACCTTGAGCGTGCCCTCGGTGTGCGGGTGCAGGCCCGAGATGATCTTGATCAGGGTGGACTTGCCGGCGCCGTTGTCACCGAGCACGCAGGCCACCTCGCCCGCGTTCACCGTGAGGTTGATGCCCTCGAGTGCCCGGATGGCCCCGTAGGCCTTGCCGACCCCGTCCATCTCGACCAGCGGGGTGCCTGCCTTGAGATCTCGTGCCGCGTGGTCCGCGATCGTGTCCGTCATCGCTGTCTCACTTCCGCTGGCTTGCGTAGTTCTTGACGTACAGGTTGACCAGGACCGCGAGCAGCAACATCGCGCCGAGGAAGGTCTTGAACCAGTTCGGGTCCCAGCCGGCGTAGACGATGCCCTGAGTGGTCATGCCGAAGATGAAGGCGCCCAGCGCCGAACCCGCCGCCGAGCCGTAGCCGCCGGTGAGCAGCGCACCGCCTACCACCGCGGCGATGATGTAGATGAACTCGTTGCCGACGCCGAGGCCGGACTGCACGGTGTTGAAGTTGAACAGCAGGTGCATGCCGAGGAACCAGGCCAGGAACGCGACGCCCATGAACAGGCCGATCTTGACCTTTGGCACCGGCACGCCGACCGCGCGGGCGCTGGCCGAGTTGCCGCCGGAGGCGAAGATCCAGTTCCCCACCCTGGTGCGCAGCAGGATCCAGGTGCCGACCAGCACGAACACGATCCACCACAGCACAGTGATCTTGACGGTCATGAAGCCGAGGTTGATGTCACCGGCGAAGAAGGCGCGTGCCGAGGCGAAGCCGTCCAGCCCGCTGACGTCGTTGGTGGCCACCGTGCCGGTGACCAACTTGGTGAGGCCGAGGTTGAGGCCCTGGAGCACGAAGAAACTGCTCAGCGTGATGAGGAAGCTGGGGATGCCGGTCCGCATCACCAGGTACCCGTTGACGAAGCCGACCGTCAGCGCGATGACCAGGCTGATCACGGCGCCGGCCCAGACGTTCAGGCTGAACTGGTAGCTGAACATGGCCGAGGCCAGCGCCGCCGTGGTCACCGCGACACCGGCGGAAAGGTCGAACTCCCCACCGATCATCAGCAGCGCCACGCCGACCGCGACGATGCCGATCGTGGAGCTCGCGTAGAGCACGGTGGACAGTGCGGCGAACGTGCGGAACGGCGGCGCGATGGCGAAGAAGAAGATGAAGATCGCGATCGCGGCGGCGAGGGCGCCGACCTCCGGCCGGGAGAGAGCCCTGGAGATCAGAGACCGCTGGACGCGCACCGGGTCGGTTGTCGGGGACGGTGGGGACGGCTGTGTCGCCACGGATGAGCTCATGGTGCGCTCCAGGTGGAGAGGTGGGGGAGCCGGCGCCGGCTGGGCCGCCGGCTCCCCCGAGATGATTACCGGGTGTTGTGCTGGGCGTACTCGGCGATCTTGGTGATGTTGGTCTTGTCGACGAAGGACGGGCCGGTCAGTACCGGCTTGCCGCCGCCGATGTCGTTGCCGTTGGTCAGGTTCAGCCACAGCGAGGTGACGGCCATGTAGCCCTGCACGTAGGGCTGCTGGTCGATGGAGAACTCGATGGTGCCCGCCTGGATGTCCTTGGCCACGTCGGCGTTGAGGTCGAAGGTGACCACCTTGGCCTGGCTGTTCGCGCCCTGCTTGGCCTGCAGCGCGGCCAGTGCGATCGGCGCGCCCAGGGTGACGATGTAGCTGATCGAAGGGTCCTGCTGCAGCTTGGCCCCGATGGTCTGCTGCACCGACGGTAGGTCCGCGCCGTTGACCTGCAGGTTCTCCGTATTCGGGAAGGTCTTCTTGACGCCGGCACAGCGGGCCTCCAGGGCTACGCTGCCCTGCTCCTGGACCACGCAGATGGCCTTACCGCCGCCGGCGGCGGTCATCTTCTGTCCGGCCGACTGCCCGGCCAGGTCCTCGTCGGAGCCGAAGTACATGCCGATGCCGTACTTCTGGTAGTCGCTGATCCCGGAGTTGAACGCCACCACCGGGATGCCGGCCTGCACGGCCTTCTGCGCGGCCGGGCCGACCTGGTCGGCGAAGGCCAGCGTCACGGCCAGGCCGTCGACCTTGCTGTCGATCGCGTTCTGTACGAGCGTGGCCTGCTGGCCGGCGTCGTTGTTGTTGGAGTACTTGAGGGTGATGCCCTCCTGCTTGGCGGCCGCCTCGGCGCCGGCCCGGATCTTGTCCCAGAACGAGTCGCCCGGCTGCTCGTGGGTGACCATCGCGATCGTGTACGTCTTGCCGGCGGGGGCCCCGCCGGCCTGGTTGTTCTGCGCTCCGCCCTGGCTGCTGCAGGCCGCCAGTGCCACCGCGAGCGTGGCCGTGGCGGCCAGCACGCGGATCAACTTGCCGGTACTCCTCATTGAGTGTTCCTCTCATCGGGCAGCCGGCCGACTAGGCGACCGCGAGCCGGGGTCAGGTTCGGGGGTCGCGCACCGGGCCGAGGCCGCGGCCGCCCAGGTAGCGGGCGGTGCGGGTGGCGATCGGCAGCGGGGTGTCCGGTGCGCACGGGAACAGGTCCTGCTCGACGATGGCGAACAGGTCGACGTCGAGGCGTTCCAGCTCGGCCAGCAGCGAGGGCATGTCCGGCACGCCGTGCGGCGGCTCCACCATCGCGCCGAGCGCCACCGCCTGGGGGAACGCCAACCCCTGCTCCTGTACCTGGGCCATGACCACCGGGTCCACCTGCTTGAGGTGCACGTAGCCGATCCTCTCCGGGAACGCCCGGATGATCTCCAGGTTGTCCCCGCCGCAGTAGGCGATGTGGCCGGTGTCCAGGCAGAGCTGGACGTGCGCCGGGTCGGTGTCGGCGAGGAACCGCTCCACCCGGGGCTGGGTGTCCACGTGGCTGTCCGCGTGCGGGTGGAAGACGAGCTCCACGTCGAACTCGTCGTGCAGCGCGGCGGCCAGCGTGTCCATCCCGGTGGTGAGCTCGCGCCACTGCTCGGCGTCCAGCTCCGCCGGCTGGTTCAGCGAACCGTCCAGCTCGGTGTAGCCCTCCGGCAGCAGCACCAGGTGCCGGGCGCCCAGCGCGGTGAGCAGCCGGGCCTCGGCGCGGCAGTCCTCCACGGCCTGCTTGAGCGCCTCCTGGCCCCGGTGCAGCCCGGCGGCCACCGCGCCACCGGACAGCCGCAGCCCGCGCCGGTCCAGCTCGTCGCGCAGCTGGCCGGGGTCGGTGGGCAGGTAGCCGTACGGGCCGAGCTCGATCCATTCGTAGCCGGCGTCCGCCACCTCGTCGAGGAAGCGCTGCCACGGCAGCTGCCGTGGCTCGTCCGGGAACCACACGCCCCACGAGTCGGGGGCACTGCCGAGCCGGAGTCTGGAGGTCACGGGCGCGCCTCCCTAGTTCGCGGTGGGGAAGTGGAAGCTCGACCCGCTGGCCTCGGTGCTACCGGCGGCCCCCGCGGTCGGGTCGGCGACGGCGGGCCAGCGCGAGGTGACGACCTTGGCGCGGGTGTAGAACGACACGCCCTCGGGACCGTGGATGTGCTTGTCCCCGAACAGCGAGTCCTTCCACCCGCCGAACGAGTAGTAGGCCATCGGTACCGGGATCGGCACGTTGATGCCGATCATGCCGACGTTCACGCCGCGCTGGAACCGCCGGGCGGCCGCACCGCTGTTCGTGAAGATCGCTGTGCCGTTGCCGTACGGGTTGGCGTTGATCAGCGCGATCGCCTCGTCCACCGAGTCCGCGCGGACCACCGACAGCACGGGGCCGAAGATCTCCTCGCGGTACACGTCCATCTCGGTGGTCACGTTGTCGATCACCGTGGGGCCGACGAAGAAACCGTTCTCGTAGCCGGGCACGGTGAGCCCCCGGCCGTCCACCGCGAGGGTGGCGCCCTGGTCGGCGCCGGTGCCGATCAGGCCGACGATCCGGTCCCGGGCGGCCGCGGTGATCACCGGGCCCATCTCGCTGTCGGTGTCGCGCCCCGAGCCGACCTTTGTGGCGCGGGCCTTCTCGCTGACCGCCGCGACCAGCTCGTCGCCGGCCGAGCCGACCGCGATGGCCGCCGAGATCGCCATGCAGCGCTCGCCGGCGGAGCCGAAGGCGGCCGCGACCAGGTGGTCGGAGGTGTAGTCGATGCCGGCGTCGGGCAGCACGATGGCGTGGTTCTTGGCGCCGCCGAGGGCCTGCACGCGCTTGCCGGCGGCGGTGCCGCGCTCGTGGATGTAGCGGGCGATCGGGGTGGAGCCGACGAAGGACACCGCCGCAACGGCTTCGTGGTCGAGCAGCGCGTCCACGGCCTCCTTGTCGCCGTGCACGACGTTGAACACGCCGTCCGGCAGGCCCGCCTCGGCCCACAGCTCGGCGGCCAGCATGGACGCGCTCGGGTCCCGCTCGCTGGGCTTGAGCACGAAGGTGTTGCCGCAGGCGATCGCCACCGGGTACATCCACATCGGCACCATGGCCGGGAAGTTGAACGGCGTGATCCCCGCGCACACCCCGAGCGGCTGCCGGAACGAGAACAGGTCGACCCCGCCGGACACCTGGTCGGAGTACTCACCCTTGAGCAGCGTCGGGATGCCGCACGCGTACTCGACGACCTCGAGGCCGCGCTGCACCTCGCCCCGCGCGTCCGACACGACCTTGCCGTGCTCGTCGGAGATGATCTCGGCGAAGTCCTGGGTGCGGGCGTTGACCAGCTCCCGGAACGCGAACAGCACCTTCGCCCTGGTGGACAGCGACGACTGCGACCAGCTCTCGAACGCGGCGGCGGCCGTGCGCACCGCGGCGTCGACCTCGGCCACGTCGGCCAGCGGCACCTCGGCCTGCTGGGCGCCGGTGGCCGGGTTCCAGACGGGGCTGGTCCTGGCGCCGCCGGCGACCGGCTTGCCGCCGATCCAGTGCGTAATGGTCCTCACGGGTCCGTCTCCTTCGGGGTCGTGAGTGGCGATGGTCGCTACAGCGACCATC
>DATAZG010000187.1:0-19902 GCA_036272155.1 Pseudonocardia sp. | reverse complement strand
TGATCTCGATCAAGTAGTTGCCGATCTGACCCAGGTTGTGGTTCGGACCTGCGGTCACGGGGCCTGGCAGGAGAACGCCTATTTCCTGCTCTCCACCGAGGGCGGGCGTACCTACCGCGTCGGGTTCGGGGATCCGGTCGCCACCGAACTGGTCCAGCGGCTGCAGGCCCTGCCGACGTTCGACTCGGATCGGCTGTTCGATCTCATCGGCCGCCATGCCGAGGAGCGGATCGTGGTGTGGCAACGTCCGTGAGCGCCTCGCTGGTTGACCCCGCCGACCGGGTAATGGTGGGCGGCTGGTGTGCCGGCGTATGCGTTGCCGGCCTCGTCCAGAGTGGAGTCAGTCGGTAGGTGGCCAGGTACACCAGCACGGTGCCGAGTGCGCCCACGTACATGCTCAGGTCGCCCCAGCCGGGGTGCGCCCTGGCCAGCGCGCCGGTGTAGGCGTCGGAGACCCAGAACGGTACCGACACCAGCACGCCGGCGGCCCACGCGACGAACCCCCAGCCGACCACCCGGCCCGTGTCGTAGAGCTCGTCGATCCGGGTCCGGTCGTGGCGGCCGCCCAGGTGGTAGTCGAGCAGCAGCACGACGGCGAACGGGGCGATGAAGTAGGCGGTGAGGTTGAGGAACACGGCGAACTTCGCCTCGACGCCCGCCTCGCCCCACAGGCTGATCAGGTACGCGAGCGCGCAGATGATGACCACGGCGGTGGTGCGGCTGACCGGGATGCGCAGGGTCTGTACCGAGATCGCGCCGCCGTAGATGTTCAGGAAGTTCTGCGACATCGCCGAGATCACCACGGCCAGCAGCGCGGGCACGGCGAACGGCCCGGTGAGCTGGTGCAGGGCGGAGATCGAGTCCGAGGTCGTGGTGCTGTTGGCGACCAGTGCACCCACCACACCCAGCCAGAACACCGTGATGAAGTTGCCGAGACCGGTGAACACGGCGTTGAGGTTCGTCACGCGCGGGGTGTCGGGCAGATAGCGCGAGTAGTCCGACGCGAAGGGGGACCAGGCGACGAGGAAGGCCAGGAACCAGCCGGCGAAGGTGATCCAGCCGCCGGAGGCGCCGATGTAGGCCTTGGCCGACGGGTTGGCCACGAAGGTGCCGGACCCGCGCACCAGCGCCACCACCGTGATCAGCACGAACAGCGCGCACAGCACGAAGGCCAGGATGCGCTGGAGGTAATGGATCATGTTGTAGCCGAACACGGCGACCACCAGCTGCACGGCGATCAGCAGCAGGGCGCCGAGCCAGAACGGCAGCGAGAACAGCTCGTGCAGTGCCTTGGCCGCGAGGATGACGGTCAGCGCGCCCCAGCCGATGCCGGCGAACACGTTGATGTACAGCACCGGCAGGAAGTTGCCGAAGAAGCCGAGCGGGCCACGTGCCTGGATCTGCTGGGGTACCCCGAGCCGCGCGCCCATCCTGGACATCACCGCCATCAGCACCGCGCCGGCGAGCGCGCCCGCGAACACGGCGGTGACCGCGGCGGGGAAGCTCAGTCCGAAGCTGACCGCGCTGAACCCGAGCACCATGATCGGGAAGTTCAGGTTGGCCGCGAACCAGACGAAGAACTGCGAGCTCGGTCTGCCGTGCCGTTCACCGTCCGGGATGTGGTCGACGCCGTAGGGCTCGATCTTGGTGACGGACTCGCCGTACTGGGGCTGCGACATGGTTCTCCGATTCTGCAGCGGGAGCAGCTGGGCTGGCGGGGGAACCGCCGCTCTTGTATTTCACGGCAAGGTACGTATTCCGCTGGTCGAAGTCAACGATGTGCCCACTGACCTGGGAATATCCGATCTAGCTGGGCTTGTCGTTGACGCGTTGCGCTCAGCGGGCTAGCTTTTCTGGCATGCAAGAAGGTTCAAACGGTCGAGCTGGCATACAAGGAGCTCGGGCCAGAGTGCTGGATCTGCTCCGGGACTCGATCATCCGGGGCGAGTACCAGCCGGGTGCGTCGCTGTCCGAGATCGCGCTTGCGGACACCTACGGCACCAGCCGGACCCCGATCCGCGAGGCGATCCAGCAGCTGCAGTCGGAAGGCCTGGTGGAGGTCGTGCCGAGGGTCGGCACGTTCGTCCGCGCGCCGTCCCGCCGCGAGCTCGGCGAACTGTTCCAGCTGAAGGCGGTCCTGGAGGGGCTCGGTGCGCAGCTGCTCGCCCAGCGCGGCCAGGTGGCCGAGATCGACCTGCTGCGGACGAACCTGGCGGACTCCGAACACGCCGTTGCGGCGGGGGATGTGGAGCGCTACGCGGGGCTGGTGCACGACTTCCACGCCCTGATCATCCGGGGCGCCGACAACGACAAGCTGAACCAGCACTACCAGATCCTGATGAACCAGCTCGCCTACCACCGGATCGTGGTGAGCACGTTGCGCCATCCCGGCCGGCTGGGCAACTCGCTCGTCGAGCACCACACCGTGCTCGACCGGATCCTCGCCAAGGACGACTTCGGCGCCGACGTCGCCATGCGCGACCACGTCCGGGCGTCCCAGCGCGAGGCCATGACGGACTGAAACCGGCGACGGACTGAAACCGGCGACGGACTGAAGACGCTGTTCGACACGTTCCCACCAGGAGACAGCCATGCGTTTCTCGATCTTCCACAACCTCGGCGCGCCCGGCCGCCTCGGCGAGTACCACCAGGTGATGGCCGAGGCGCGCGAGTTCGCCCGGGCCGCCGACCAGGCCGGCTTCTGGTCCATCTGGTACACCGAGCACCACTTCGGGCACGAGGCCATCGAGATCACCCCGAACCCGGTGCTGATGGGCGTCGACATCGCCGCGCACACCGAACGCATCCGGATCGGCCAGGCCGCCAGCATCGCCACGTTCTGGCATCCACTCCGGCTGGCCGAGGACATCGCGGTGCTCGACCAGCTCTCCGGCGGCCGCGTGGAGGTCGGGCTGGGGCGCGGGCTGTACGGCCGGGAGGCGCTCAACCTCAACTCGCTGGCCGACCCGCGCGACCAGGAGCAGAACCGGGCACTGTACGAGGAGACCGTCGAGATCCTGCGCAAGGCCTGGAGCGGGGAGTTCTTCTCCCACTCCGGGCGCTTCTACACGTTCCCGGCGCCCGGCGTGAAGTGGAACCACCCGCTGTCGCCGGCCACCGACGAGTTCACCCGGGACGGGGTGATCACCAAGCTGGCGGTCACGCCGAGGCCCTACCAGCGGCCGCACCCGCCCCTCTGGCAGGTGATCGACAGCGCGCGGTCCATCCAGGGCGCCGCCGAGCAGGGGGTGCAGGGCCTGTTCTGGCTGCCCCCGGTGTCGGCACTGAAGCAGCGCTTCGAGCTGTACCGGGACACCGCGAGCACCGCCACCGGCCGTGTCTACGCGCTGGGCGAGGGCATCGGCCTGGTCCGCGACGTCTACGTGGCCGACACCATGGAACAGGCGCGCGCGGAGTTCGAGGAGGCCCTGCTGACCTCCTACCGCTGGATCATGCACTGGCGGGGTCTGGCCAACCTGATGGAGGTCGGCGAGGAGCTGACCGACGCCCACCAGCTGTCTTTCGACTTCCTCGCCGGGCGCAACCTGCTCGTCGGCACCCCGGACCACGTGGCCGAGAAGATCGAGGAACTGCGCGACGAGGTCAACCTAGAGCACCTGCTGCTCTGGACCACCCACCCGGGGCTGCCGCACCGCAACGCGATGCGCAGCCTGGAGCTGTTCACCGAGAAGGTGCTGCCGAGGTTCACCGGAGCCAGGGGGTGATCCGGAAGCTGTACACGGTCGCCGAGGACATCGTCACCGAGCTCGGCGCCCCGGTGGACCACCTCACGCGACGGGTGGCGGCGGCTGCCGTGATCGACAACCCGTGGGCCGGCCTCGGCCGGGTGGACGAGCTCGCCGAGGAGGCGGCCAGGATCGCGCCGGCCCTCGCCCGCGAGCTCGCCGCGCGGCTGCGCGGGTTGCTCGGCGGGGTCGACGAGGTCGAGGCGTTCGGCAAGGCGGCCATCGTCGGCCTCGGCGGCGAGCTCGAGCACGGCGCCGCGCTGATCCACACCCCGTACTTCGGCAACGTGCTGCGGGAGCTGGTGGACGGCAGCTCGATCATCGTGTTCTCCGACGACCGCGGGCCGGCGGGCACCCCGCTGACCGTGCCGATCTGGCACAAGACGGCCGCCGCCACCCGCTCGCACTACCAGACCATCCAGGTCCGGGTGCCCGACGCACCCCGGGACGACGAGCTCGTCGTCGTGGCCGCCGCCGCGTCCGGGCCCCGGCCCAACGCCCGGATCGGGGACCGCACCACCGATCCCGCCGTCCGTTTGGAGCAGCTGCTGTGAACCTGCGCAAGATCGTCACCTTTGTCGAGGACCTGCACCGTGAGGGCGGCCGACGGGTCGACCCGGTCGCCAGGACCGCCGTCGTGCTGGCGGTGATCGAGAACCCCTGGGCGGGGCAGGGCTTCGTGGCCGATCTCGGCCCGCTCATCGACGAGGTGGCGCCCCAGCTCGGCGAGCTGCTGGCGCCCCGGGTGGCCGCCGCGCTCGAGCTGCCGATCCAGGCCTACGGCAAGGCGGCGATCGTCGGGCTGGACGGGGAGCTCGAGCACGGCTCGGCGCTGATCCACACGCTCAAGTTCGGGGACCACTTCCGCAAGGTCGCCGCCGCCAGCACGCTGCTGCCGGCGGTGGAGAAGCGCGCCCCGGCCGGCACCGTGTTCGACATCCCGCTCAAGCACATCACCGACGCCACCATCCGCTCGCACCACCAGAGCGTCGAGGTGCGGGTGCCGGACGCCCCGAGGGCGGACGAGATCGTCATCGGCCTCGCCGCGGCGGCCCAGGGTCGGCCGCTCGCCCGGCTGGCACCGCTGTCCACCGAACAGTGATCCTGCTGCTGCACGGGGTCGGTCTGGACCGGCGGATGTGGTCGCGCTGCCGGCTGCCCGGGGCGGTCGCGCTCGACCTGCTCGGGCACGGTTCGGCCGGGCCGGCCCCGCCGGGCACGACACTGGCCGACCTGGCCGAGGACGTGGCGGCCCGGATGGCGGGGCCGGCGCACGTCGTCGGGTTCTCCCTCGGGGCGCTGGTGGCGCAGCGGCTGGCGATCACACGGCCCGAGCTGGTCCGGTCGTTGACGCTGGTCAGCTCCGTTGCCGACCGTTCGCGCGAGGAGTCGGCGGCGGTGACCGGGCGGCTGGCGCACGGCGAGCGCGACTTCCCGGCGACGGTGCGCGCGGCACTCGAGCGGTGGATGACCCCCGAGTGGCGGGCCGAGGAGCCGGAGCTGCTCGAGCAGCTCCGCACCACGCTGCTCGGCACCGACCGGCCGTCCTACCTGGCCTGCTACCGGGTGTTCGCCACCGCCGACGCCGAGCTGTGGCCGGGGCTGCCCCGGATCGGGGCGCCCACGCTGGCCATCACCGGCGCCGAGGACCCGGGATCCACCCCGGCGATGACCCGCAAGCTCGCCGAGGCCATCCCGGGGGCCCGCGCCGTCGTGGTGCCCCGTGCGCGGCACCTGCTGCCGCTGGAGCACCCGGCGCGGCTTACCGACGAGATTCTCGCGCTGACCACGGAGGTAGATCATGGAACGGCACGACCACTACATCGCCGGTGAGTGGGTGGCGCCGGCGACCGGTGAGTACTTCGCCAGCGTCAACCCCACCACGGGCGAGCCCTGGTACGAGGCTGCCCGGGGCACCGCGCAGGACGTCGAGCGGGCGGTGGCGGCGGCTCGCCGGGCGTTCGAGGCGCCGAGCTGGCGGGACCTGTCCCAGACCGCGCGCGGGCGGCTGCTGCGCAGGCTCGGTGACCTGATCGGTGAGCACGGCGAGGAGCTGGCCCGCGCCGAGACGCTGGACAACGGCAAGCTGCTGCGGGAGATGCGCGCCCAGCTGGCCGGGCTGCCGGAGTACTTCCACTACTACGCCGGTGCTGCCGACAAGATCCATGGCGAGGTCATCCCGGCCACCAGCAGGGAGATCCTGAACTACACGCTGCGCGAGCCGGTCGGGGTGGTCGGCGCGATCACCCCGTGGAACTCGCCGCTGCTGCTCACCGCGACGAAGATCGCGCCAGCGCTGGCCGCCGGCAACACCGTGGTGATCAAGCCGTCGGAGCACACCTCGGCGTCCCTGCTGGGGCTGATGCCGCTGGTCGAGCGGGCCGGGTTCCCACCCGGGGTGGTCAACGTGGTGACCGGGTTCGGCCCCGAGGCGGGCGCGGCACTCGTGGCCGACCCCCGGGTGGCGAAGGTGAGCTTCACCGGCAGCACCGGCACGGGCGCCCAGATCGCGGCCAGCTGCGGGTCCCGGTTCGTGCCGGTGACCCTGGAGCTCGGCGGCAAGTCGCCCAACATCGTCTTCGACGACGCCGACACCGGCAGTGCCGCCATGGGCATCATTGCCGGGGTCTTTGCGGCGGCCGGGCAGACCTGCATCGCCGGCAGCCGGGTGTTCCTGCAGCGTGGGGTCTACGACGAGGTGCTGGGGCGGGTGGTCGAGCGCGCCGCCACGATCAAGATCGGCGACCCGCTGCTCGCGGAGACCGAGCTGGGGCCGGTGGCTTTCGCCGGCCAGCTGGCCAAGATCGAGGAGTACGTGCGGATCGGCCGCGCGGACGGGGGCCGGGTGGTGCACGGCGGCGGGCGGGCCGACACCGGCCTCGGCGGCTACTTCTACCAACCGACCGTCTTCGTCGGCACCGACAACGCCATGCGGATCTGCCAGGAGGAGATCTTCGGGCCGGTGGTCACCGTGATGCCCTTCGACACCGAGGACGAGCTGGTCAAGCTGGCCAACGACACGGTCTACGGCCTCGCCGCCGGCGTCTGGACGAGGGACCTCGCGCGGGCGCACCGGCTCGCGGCCGCGCTGGAGGCGGGCACGGTGTGGGTGAACACGTACCGGGCGATGTCGCCGATGTCCCCGCGCTCAGGGTTCAAGCAGAGCGGGCTCGGCGTCGAGCACGGCACCGAGGTGCTCCGGGAGTACACGCGGCTCAAGAGCGTCTGGATCAACACCAGCGAGGCACCCGCCGCCGACCCGTTCGTGCTCCGCTCCTGACCGGGGCGGGTGGGCTCCCCGACCCGACCACGACGACGTCGTAGTCCGGCTCCGCCATGGCCGGTCAGTCCTCGACCAGGGTCAGGGCCTCGGTGGGGCAGGACATGCAGGCGGCCTCGGCCTCCTCGCGCTGGCTCTCGCCGGGCTTTTCCTCGAGGACGAGCAGCGTGCCGTCGTCCTGGACCTCGAACAGGTCAGGGGCTTCGGCCTCGCACATGCCCAGCCCGGTGCACTTGTCACGGTCGACCACGATTCGAAGCATGATCGTCTCCTTCCTCCCCGGACGTCGGTTCAGGCGCCGGAAGGTTTGCAGGGCATCCGTTTGACGACGTGGAAGAAGCTGCCAGGGGACAGCTCGGGCTCGCCGGCCACGATGTCAGGGCAGCGGGTCAGCAGCTCGATGAACAGCGCCCGCAGCTGGAACCGGGCCAGCTGGTTGCCGAGGCAGTGGTGGATGCCGCCGCCCCCGAACGAGATGTGCGGGTTGGGGTGGCGGGACAGGTCCAGGTCGTGTGCCCGCTCGATGGCCAGCTCGTCGCGGTTGGCCGAGCTGTAGAACATCACGAGCTTGTCGCCCTTGGTGATCTCCACGCCGTCCAGCTCGCAGTCCCGCGCGGCGGTGCGCCGGAACGTCATGATCGGGGTGGCCCACCGGACGATCTCCTCGACGGCGGTGTTGACCCGGCCCGGCAGGTCCTCCCGCAGCCAGGCCCGCTGGTCCGGGTGGGTGGTCAGCGCGCGGACCCCGTGCGCGAGCGACTGCCGGGTGGTGTCGTTGCCGGCGACGGTCAGCAGCACGAAGAACGACCCGATCTCGTGGTCGGTCAGCTTCTCGCCGTCGACCTCGGCCAGGGCGAGGGCGGTGAACAGGTCGTCGGTGGGGTTCTCCCGCCGGTCGGCGACCGTCTTCTGGGCCAGCTCGTGCATGTAGACCAGCGAGCCCATCATGCTGGTGAACTTCGCCTCGGTGGTGGCCCCGCTGACCTCGTCGTCGCCCCAGGACATGAACACCGTCATCTCGTGGCTGGTGCGCTGGCGCTCGCCGTCGGGCACGCCCATCATGTCGTTGAAGTTGTGCATCGGCAGCAGCGCGCCGCACTCGGCCACCCAGTCCACCCAGCCGTCCGGGGACGCCTCCGCCTTGGCGATCAGGTTGTCCACCACCTTGGTGGCGTTGGCCTTGATCCGGTCCTCGATCCGGCGCATCTGCTTCGGGGTGAACGCCGCCCCGATCAGCCGGCGCAGCTTGGTGTGCCGGGGCGGGTCCATGGCGATGATCGACTGCGCGGACTCCAGCATCTCGGTGGGGATGTTGTCGCCCACGATGCCGGGCCCGGACAGGAAGTCGTCGGCGCGGCGGGTGACCTCGACGAGGTGGCGATGGCTGGTGACGGCCCAGTACCCGTAGTCGTCGTCCACCGGCAGCAGGTTGTCCTCGAAGGGCGGCTGCCAGGTGACCGGCCGCTCCCGGCGCAGCACCGCGAAGGTCTTCTCGCGCTCGTCGCCGGTGGTCGACCAGAACGACTTCGCGGAGGTGTTGAGCTCGTCGTACGGCCGGTCCGGGTTGCCGCTGGCGTGCTGGGTCAACCCGGTGCCCTGGCCTTCGAACACGTTGGTCATCGCAGCGTCCTCCTCGTTGATCGCGCCGTCCGTCCCTTCACAAACCATCTCACGTCCTGCAGGGTGTGCACAAGTGCTCATTTTTGTGCACCGACTGAACCCCAATCGCCGCAACGTGCTTCCGTTGCCCATATTGGGCTCTCTAGAGCAGACTGTGCACATGACAGACACGTTCACCGACAGGGTCCGCGCGCAGCTGCGCGAGGAGCTGCTGGACGCGGCGGCGGCCACGGTCCTCGACGGGGGCTGGCAGCGGATGCGGATGCAGGCCGTCGCCGACCAGGTCGGGGTCAGCCGGCGGACGGTCTACAACGAGTTCGGCAACAAGACCCGGCTGGCCGAGGCGCTGATGCTGCGGGTCACCGAGCGGTTCCTCGACGACGTCGAAGCCGTCCTCGTCGCCGCCGCCGACCTGCCCACCGGCTGGGAGTGCGCGATGCTCTCCGCGCTGCGGGCCGCCCGGTCCGACCCGCTGCTGACCACCGTCCTCACCGGCGCCGCCAGCACGGACTTCCTGCCGCTGCTGACCAGCGAGGGCACCGCCGTGATCGACTACGCCACCCGGCACATGGCCGCCGCCGCCCGCCGCCGCTGGCCCGAGCTGCCCGACCGTGAGACCCACCTCGCCGCCGAGGCCACCGTGCGCCTCGCCCTGAGCCACATCGTGCGCCCGGGGCCGGACGTCGAGAAGGCCGCCAGGGACATCGCCGAGCTCGCCGCCGGCTACCTCACGCACCACAGGGTCCGGCCGGGCAGCTGAGCCGGTTGGTTCAGTGGATGGCCGCGTCGAGAATCTGGTGCCAGCCGTGGGCGCCGAGTGCGTATGCGTCGACCGCGCCACCGGTCAGGTACGTGCGCCAGGCCGGTTTCAGGAGTAATGCGGAGGCCAACGTTGCGGTGGCCAGCGCGGCCCTCGCGTCGTGCCGGACGGGGGCGAGCTCCTCGGTGCTGGTCGCGTAGGGGCCGGTTCCGATGGTTGCACCGGCGAGTTCGGCCAGTACGGTCCGCCGGTTTGCGGCTCCGAGCAGTGCGAGGATCAACTGGTGGGTGTGCACACCGGGGCGGGCGTCCTGGTGCGGCGCCGGTTCCGCCGCGAGGGCGACGTCGAGGTAGGCGCCGAGCAGGTCGAGCCCGGCCGCCATGGCGTTGCCCGGTTCGACCAGCCGTGGGTTCACGTCGATCACCAGTGGGCCGGTCGCGGAGTCGATGACGTCCAGGCTCAGGCCGCCGTGCCAGTCGAGGGCGGCGCCGAGGCGCTCCAGGTGTGGGCGGATGAACGCCGGTGAGCGGCTGGTCTTGTGGGTCGCCCCGTTGCCTGGGCCGGCGCGGTCCCGCGAGTTCGCGTGTGCGGCGATCAGGCGGCCTCGGTCGAACACTGCCTGCACCATCAGCAGTGGTCCGGCGGCGGGCCGCTGCGCGAGTACACCGCCGAGTCCGGCCGGGTCCAGTTCGTCGAACCGGTCGGCCAGGGCGGCCAGCTCGGTCCGCCCGGTAGCCAGATGTACCCCGGCCGATGCGGTGCCGATCGGCGCCTTCACGTACACCGGCGGTCGGACCGCGCGCAGCTGCTCCGGGGTGCGGACCACCTCTCCGGGCGGGCGCGGAATGGCCAGCTCGTCCAGTGTCTCGTCGGCCGCCAGCTTGTCCTGGACCCGCCGGAGGGACTCGAACGGCGGAGTCGCCATCGCCACGCCGCGCGCATGCACCTCCTCCGCGCGCAGTGTCAGCACGGTGACCTGTTCCTGGGTGGGCAGCAGTACGTCGTAGCCGTGCCGGTCGAGTACCGCGAGCGCCGCGTCGGCCCAGCCGAACGGGTCGGGCCCGAACCGGGGTACCAGATGCAGGTCCCGGACATGTCCGCTGCTGAGGGCGAGCACGACCTTCGAAGGGGCGAGCACGCCGATGTGGTGTCCCCGCCGGCCGAGCAGTGTCGCGCACTGGCGGGCCGTCAGGCCGGATCCATCGCTCAACAGAATTCGCATGGCGCTCCAGTCTTCGGCAAGGGTTGTTAGTAGACACTGTATATCTACGTTGTAGATTAACAAGTGCTACCGTCTGCCGCGTGCCCCGTCCCGCGCAGCTCGACCGCATGATGGTGCTGACCGCGGCCCTCGCGCTGGCCGACGAGGGCGGGCTCGAGGAGCTGTCGATGCGGGCGGTGGCCCGTCGGCTCGGGGTCACCCCGATGGCCTTGTATCGGCACGTGGGGGACAAGGGTGCGCTGCTCGACGGGCTGGTCGAGGTCTTGTTGGCGGAGCTGCCGAAGTCGGGCGCGGGTGCCGGGTGGCGGGGCCGGCTGGGGGACATGGCGGCGGGGTTGCGCGCGACGGCGCGGCGACATCCGAGCGTCTTCCCATTGCTGTTGCTGCGACCCGCGGTCACGCCGGGTGCGCTACGGGTCCGCGCGGTGGTGGACGACGCGCTCCGCGAGGCTGGGCTGCCAGAGTCCGAGGTGCGCCGCGCCGAGCGGATGATCACTACGTTCGTGATCGGGTTTGCCGCCTCGGAGTCCGGTGGCCGGTTCAGTGCTGGCCCGGCAGAACTCGACGCCGAGTTCGCCTGGGCCGGTGACCGTCTGTTGCAGGCTGTCCTCGGTGAGGCATGGGGCCGGTAGGGGCCGGGGTTGCGCCGTTACTGGCTGGTCAGCTGCTTGTGCAGGAACTCGGCCATCAGGTTCATCACCGACTGGGTCGTCCAGAGTTTCGCGGTGGAGGCGTCGCCGGAGAGCACGGCGAGATCGCCGTGGCCGGCGCCCTGCAGGACGTAGCGGGTGCTGTCGTCCCCGGCCGCGCGCAGGGCGGTGTGCAGGATCAGCGTCTGGCTCGGTGAGACGGCGGTGTCGGCGCTGCCGTGCATGAGCAGGAATGGGGGGTCGCCCCGGTGCACGTACGTGATCGGGTTGGCTTTTGCGACGGCCTGGGGGTTGTCCAGCACGGATTTTCCGGCGCCCACCCCGGCGTACTTCGCGAGGTTGTTGTCGGGCGCGTAGTTGGCCTGCTGTGCGGCGACATCGAAGTCGGCGGCGACCTTCGAGTAGTCCGAGGGGCCGAACTTGTCGAGCACCGCCTGGACCGCGCTGCTCTGGTCGAGGTTGGCGCCGACGTCGAACTGGGGCATGCCGTTGGTGACCCCGACCATCGAGACGAGATAGCCGCCGGCCGACTCGCCCCAGACGCCGACGTGGCTCGGGTCGATCTGGTACTCGCCGGCGTGCGCCCGCAGGTAACGGATGGCCGACTTGACGTCGGTGACGCCGTCGGACCAGATCGCACCATCGGGCACCGTGCGGTACTCCACGCTGGCCACGACGAACCCGGACTCGGCGAGGAAGGTGCGCTGATCCAGCGCGAGGCTCTTGGGGGCGATCATGAACCCGCCGCCGGGCACGTAGACGACCAGTGGCTTCGGGCCCGCGGTCCTCGGTACGAGAACGTCCAGCTTCAGCTGTTTCGGCGAGCCGTTCACGGTCGGCGTCGCGAACACCACGTCGGTCACGCTGTCCACGGCAACCCGACCGCACTGGATCTGGGGACCGGTCAGATCGGTGAGCACCGTGCTGGTGCTGATGTCGCTCGGCGCCACCGTCTTGGCGGACGTGATCTGGAGGGCCGGTTGCCCTTGTCCGGTCGGCGGTTGCTGGGCCGAGGTCGGGGTGGTCGGGCAGCTGTGCAGGGTCGGGGAGCTGGCCGGCGGCGCGGGGTTGGCTGCGCCGGGCGCGGCGCAGGCGGTGAGCGCGGCCGCGGTGGCCAGGCCGGTCAGGGTGAGGACAAACTGGGTGCGTCGCGTCATGGTGCGGTCGCTCCCTTCCGTCGCGGCCAACATAACTTATAGATCTATAACTAACATAGCAGGCCCGCCGCGATCCGGCGGGGGTGGTCCGAGGCTGAGGGGTGGACGGGATGGACAAGGTGAGCGGGGATGTGGTGCCGACCGCGGCCGACCACGTGGTGGACGGGCTGCTGCGGCACGGCGTGGACACCGTGTTCGGCATCCCCGGGGTGCAGACGTACGAGCTGTTCGACTCGCTGGCCAGGACGGGGGACCGGGTGCGGGTGATCGGCGCCCGGCACGAGCAGGCCGCCGGCTACATGGCGTTCGGCTACGCGCAGGTCACCGGGCGGCCGGGGGTGTTCACCGTGGTCCCCGGCCCGGGTGTGCTCAATGCCGGCGCCGCGCTGCTCACCGCGTACGGCGCCAGTACGCCGGTGGTGTGCCTGACCAGCGAGGTGCCCCGGGCCTACCTCGGTCGGGGGCTGGGGCACCTGCACGAGATGCCCGACCAGCTGGCCACCCTGAACACCCTGACCAAGTGGTCCGCCCTGGTCACCCACCCGAGCGAGGTGCCCGAGGCGGTGGCGACCGCGTTCCACGAGGCACGGGCCGGCCGGCCGCGCCCGGTGTCGGTGGCCGTGGCCTGGGACAGTCTCGGGCTGCGCGGGCCCGCCGCGCCGGCCGACCCGTTGCCGGTGCGTGCGCCGCTGGTCGACCCGGCCGCCGTGGCCGAGGCCGTCGCCCGGCTCGCGGGCGCCAGCCGTCCGTTGATCATGGTGGGTGGGGGAGCCCGGCACGCTGCCGCCGAGGTGCGGGCGCTCGCCGAGTACCTGCAGGCCCCGGTCGTGTCGTTGCGCAGCGGGCGGGGGGTCGTGGCGGACTCGCACCCGCTCGGGCTCAGCTGCGCCGCCGGGTTCGAGCTGTGGGCCGACACCGACGTGGTCATCGGCATCGGCACCCGGATGGAGCTGGCCTGGTTCCGGTGGCCGGACCGCCCCGCCGGGCTGCGCACCGTCCTGATCGACATCGACCCCGGGCAGGCCACTCGGCTCGCCCCGTACCTGGACCCCGACGGCGGCGCGCCGATCACCGCGCTGGTCGCCGACGCCGCCGAGGCCACCGCCGCGCTGACCGAGGCCCTGCGCGCCGAGGGGTCGCCCCGCGCGGACCGCACCGAGGAGATGGTTGCGCTGAAGGCCGGCGTGGCGGCCCGGATCCGTGACCTCGGCCCCGAGCTGGAGTTCCTCGACGCCATCCGCGCGGTGCTGCCGCCGGAGGGGCTGTTCGTCGAGGAGGTCTGCCAGGCCGGGTTCGCCGCCGAGTTCGGCTTTCCGGTGGACGCCCCGCGCACGTTCGTGACCTGCGGACACCAGGGCACGTTGGGCTTCGGCTATCCGACCGCGCTCGGGGCACAGGCCGCCGACCCCGCCCGGCCGGTGGTGTCCATCGCCGGCGACGGTGGCTTCATGTTCGCCCTGCAGGAGATCGCCACCGCGGTGCAGTACGGGCTGAACGTCGTCGCCGTGGTGTTCGACAACAACGCCTACGGCAACGTCCAGCTCGACCAGCAGCGTCTGTTCGACGGCCGCATCCTGGGCACCACGCTGGTCAACCCCGACTTCGCCCGGCTGGCCGACACCTTCGGCGCGCTCGGTCTCACCGCGCACACGCCCGCCGAGCTGGGTCAGGCACTGGACAAGGCGTTCAGCGCGCACCGGCCGGCGGTCATCCACGTACCCACCCAGCTCGGTCGCGGTGCCTCACCCTGGAAGTACCTGATGCCCGCCTCCCGCGCCGCTGCCGGCTGAACCGCTGCCGGCTGAACCGCTGCCGGCTGGGCCGCCGTCGGTGAGCCGGCGCAGCCCGTCCACCAGGGACTCGGCGAGCCCGGCCGGCCAGTCCGCCACCAGCACGCCCAGGTGGTTGGCCAGGCCGGTCCGCAGCGCGGCGATCACCTCGTGTCCCCGTGGCGTGAGGATGAGCAGCGTGCCCCGGGCGTCCGCCGGGTCGGCCTCGCGCCGGAGCCACCCGATGGCCTCGAAGCGGTCGGCGTGGCGGCTGACCCGGGACCGGTCGAGCCCGATCTCGGCGGCCAGGCGCGCCGCCGTGCTCGACCCGAACCTGGCCAGCCCGGACAGCACGGGGTAGTTGTGCTCGTCGACGCCCGTCGGCGCGTGCGCCAGCATGCCGTCGTAGAGGCGGGCCCGGTTGCCGCGTTGCAGCAGGCTGCCAAGGGCCTGCGCGAGCTCTTCGCCGAGGGTGGTCACTCGGCCAGGATAGCGTGCGGATCGCACGCATGTGCTACAGTCCGCATATGCGTGCTAGGCGCACGCATATGGCAAGGAGGCGGACCGTGATCGACACCGAGGTGGGGCCCGCCGATGCGGCGGCGCTCATCGAGCACTTCCTGACCGGCATGATCTTCACGCCGCACGAGGACCTGGAGGTCGCGCTGTCGGAGTACATCAACCCGGCATACACGCAGGTCACCGATGGGGTGAAGTCGGAGCGGGGCGAGTTCGTCGCTCACCTGGCGCACCTGCAAGAAGCGATCGAGAAGGGTCACGTCGTCGTGCACGAGGCGCTGCGCGAGGGCCGGCGGATCGCCGACCGGCACAGCGTGCACGTCACGATGAAGGACGGCCGGGTCTCGTCGTTCGAGGTGCTGCTGATCGGCAGCCTCGATGAGCAGGGCCGCCTGCTCGAGGTGGTCGAGACGACCCGCCAGCTCACCGGCGATGCCGAGCACGCGAAGCTCGGCAGCGCCCGCTGACCCGGCGGGTCGCACCCGGCGCCGACCTGCTCGACCACACCGTTCGAAGGAGCCGCTCATGTCCTACCTGCGCACGTTCGCGCCATGGATCGTCTACGCCCTGATCGCCGGCGACTCCGTCGGCAGCAAACGGTGGGGCGCCCTCGCCGCGCTGGCCGTGACGGTGCTCGTCGTGGTCCGCCAGCGCATGCACGGCGACAACTTCGATGCGCTGATCATCGAGATCGGGTCGGGGATCTTCTTCGTCGGGCTGGTGGTGCTGGCCGTCGTCGCCCCCGGATCCGCGCTGCTCGGCTACAGCGCCGCGCTGTCCAGTGCCGCACTGGCCGTGATCGCCTGGGGTTCGCTGGCGATCCGCCGCCCGTTCACGCTCGGTATCGCCAAGCAGTCGACTCCTCGGGAGCTCTGGGCCGAACCGGGGTTCCTGCGCGTGAATGTGATCATCACGCTGGTCTGGGCGGCCAGCTTCACCCTCGGCGCCGCGCTGCTCGCGGTGGTCGCGCATGCCGGGGGTGGCGTGCTGCCCCGGACGATCGTGCAGGTGGCGGCATTCGTGATCCCGATGGTGTTCACCGTCCGGTACGCGGCCGCCGTCCGGGCCCGGGCCGGGGACGCCGTCAGCTGAGGTCAGTCGAGGTCGGCCGCGTCGGCGTAGAACGTGGCGAAGCGCTCGACCGGCTCGCGTGGGGTCCGCAACCCGTCCAGCCGGTGGTCGCGGTCGGCGTGGCCGAGCGACAGCCCGCAGACGACGATCTGGTCGTCCGGGATGCGCAGGTGCCGGCGTAGCACCGGGTACAGGTCGAGGAACGACGCCTGCGCGCAGGTGTCGAGCCCGGCCTGGCGGGCGGCGAGCATGAGCGCCTGCAGGAACAGACCGGCGTCGATGAGCCCACTGGCCAGCGGGTGCCGGCTGACCGAGAGGATCAGGCCGACGGGGGCGCCGAAGAAGTCGTAGTTGCGCCGGTGGTGGGCCATCCGCGCGTCGTCGTCGTGGCCCTCGATCCCGAGTGTGCGGCGGTACAGGCCGTCGCCGAAGTCCCGGCGCCGGCCGCCGAACGGCTCGTGCCACGCGTGCGCCGCCGGCTGGTAGGGGTACTCGCACTCCGCGACGCGGCCGTCGCGGTCCAGCGCCGCCCAGAGCGTTTCGGTCAGGCGGCGCTTGGCCGGTCCGGTCAGCACGTGGACCTGCCAGGGTTGGCAGTTGGAGTTGCTGGCCGACCGGGCGGCCATGGTCAGCAGGTGCTCGACCTGGGCCCGGGGCACCTCGGTCGGCAGGAACGCGCGCACGCTGCGGCGGGTGAGCAGGGCCTGCTCGACGGTGGTGGCGGCCGCCGGCGTGGCTCTCGTGGTGGTCTCGGCCATGTCGGTCATCTCGGCCTCGGTCAGGCCGGGACGGGCGCGGTGCTGTCGAGTGCGGTGCTGTCGAGTGCGGTGCTTTCGTTCGGGGTGATGTTGTAGGAGATGCGCCCGGCCGGCAGGAAGAACAGTGCGATCACCGCGCCGCCCTTGGCCTCGGGGTAGTGGTGGCTGCCCGGGTCGGGAGCCGTCCAGCCCGCGCCCTGCCAGCCGCGCGGCCCGCCGAGCAGCGCCCCGGCGTCCAGGGGGACGACCATGTTGAGCTCGCCGTACGGGTGCTGGTGGTACTGGCCCCGGTAGGCCGGCCCGCTGTTCATGTACACGGCGGTGATGCTGAAGTAGTGCAGCCGCTCGCTCGGCTCGGCGATCCGGCTGCGCCGGTAGTTCGGGCCGTCGACCTCGATGTTCGCGGCCCAGCCGTCCCGGACGCCCTCGGTGACCATGCGGGCGAGGTCGTCCCACAGCGCGGTGCCGGGTCCGTGGGTCTCGTTGAGCCAGATCTCCAGCTCTTCCCCTGTGGTGCGGTTCTTGATCTCCTCGATGAACGGGATGCTGCGTTCGATCAGGTCCGCGGCGGTGACACCCATGTCTCGTCCTCCCTCGTGTTGCGGAGGCGCCGGACCGGCGTCCTCTGGCAACCACGGTAGGGAGGTATTCAGTTACAGTCAATAGCTGTAACGAAACTTGAGCGGGCTGGGCTCGGCCGCGTGCCGGCCTCGGTCACCCACATGGCGAAAACTCGACGACGCGTCGAGTCGTAATCGACACCTCGTTGACTCGGTGGCCGCGGGTTGCCAGAGTGGACACCTCGGGGGGTCATGGGGGATCTGGGGCCGGGTAGGCCCGCGCATGGGCGATCGTGCTCGTGCGCTCGTCGGCGCGAGCCGGTGGGCGGTTCGGCCAGGTGTTCAGCCCGCGTGTATCAGAGAATGCAAGGGGACTGGGGGGTCCATGAGCGCAATTGAAGGTCTCGGTCATGGGGATTGCACGGATAATCCGGACTTGCTGACTGTATCCGAAGTATCCACAATATTGTCCGTTTCAAAGATGACGGTCTACCGAATGATTCATTCGGGTGAACTGGAACACGTGCAGGCGGGTCGTTCGTACCAGGTCGTCGGAGCAAGCCTCCGCCGCCTCGTGCGGAATTCTTCGGATTCGTTCGGTGACGCCGCGTGGCGGCAGATGGTCGAGTCGGGAGCGAGCTTCCGGCTGCGCATGGAACACATCTGAGGCGCGTCCGGCAACCGCGGCCCGAGCCGGTCGGCATACGATTCGGCGAGGGGGTGGGCACGATGTGACTCGGCTCGCTGTGTCGACAGATGACGGGGACCGGTCAGGTCCGCTAATCTGCCCGGTCGTGGTGGAAGGTGCGCAGGCGGGAGCCGGTCGGCGGCGGGCCGTGCCCAGGTCGCCGACGAAGGGTGACCTGCGCGAACAGGCTCTGTTGGACAGTGCGGAAAAGCTGTTGCACGAAAGGCCGCTCGGCGAGCTGACAATGGAGGTCGTCGCTGCCGAGGCGGGTTTGTCGCGATCGGCGGTCTACTTTTATTTCGCCAGCAAGACGGCGCTCGTCGAGGCGCTGATCGAACGGGCGAACGACGAGGTCTCGGCCTTTTTTGAGACGCCGGCCGCAGATCTCGCCCTCAACGGATATCTGGTGCAGACCCTGGCCCACGTGTTCCGGTCGTGGCGGCTGCACGGGCCGGTGTTCCAGGCCGCCATCGAAATGTCGATCAGTGACAGCGCGGCTCGCGCCCGATGGCGAACGAGTACGCTGCGGAACGTCGACGCGATCATCGCATTGATCGAGCGGGAGCGGCGCAAAGGTACCGAGCCGGGGTCCCCGGAGGTCGACGAGGCGTCGCGCGTCGCGATCGAGTCGGTGTGCTGGATGGTGGAACGCAGCTGTTACGCGCTATTCACCAGGGAGCATTCCGAGGAGGACGAGCAGTTGTTGTACAACGTCCTGACCGGGATGGTGTTGGGGCTCGCCAGCATGTCCCGGTGAGCGCCCGACCGCCGCGCGGTCAGGAGTCGAGCCGGATGCCGAACGTGTCGGAGAGGCCTCGGCGGCCGGCGTCGGTCAGCTGGACCGCGCGGCTGGCGGTGCTCCGGCGGGTCCACCCGAGGTCGGTCAGCTTGTCGAGCAATCCCCGGCCGAGCGCGCCGGCGAGGTGGTGGCGCTGCTCGCTCCAGTCGACGCAGTACCGGATGACCGGCCGCCGAGGGGGCAGCCGCACGCCGAACTCGGCGAGGAACCGCGTGCCGGCCGGAGTCAGGGTGTAGTCGACATCGTGGCCGTAGCCGGTGCGCCGATCGTGGTGGGCGAGGTCGGGGTCGAAGGTGCCGTCGCCGCCGGTGAGGTGCCCCTGGTCGATCATGGCGGCCATGAGCTCGACGCCGAGGCGCCCGGCGAGGTGGTCGTAGCACGTGCGCGCCCTGCGCAGGGCACTGGCGCGGGTGCCCTGGCGTAGCGACCGGATCGGTGTCGCGGGGGCCAGCTGCTGCAGGATCTCGATCAGCTGGCCGACGGCGGGCCCGGCCAGGCCGTAGTAGCGGTTGCGGCCGTGCGCCTCGACGGTCAGCAGGCCGGCGTCGGTGAGCTTGCGCAGGTGGCTGCTCGCGGTGGCGGCGCTGACGCCGGCCTCGGCGGCCAGCCGGCTGGCCGGTAGCGCTCGCCCGTCGTCCAGGGCCAGCAGGATGCGGCAGCGCGCCGGGTCGGCGACCAGCGCCCCGATCGAGGCGATGTCGGCGTCACCGGCTCGCTCGGTCCGGGCTGGCCCTGGTTCGGCCGGTGGTCGGGTCATGGGTCCACCCTAGGCCGGAATGCTTCGACTGCCGTCGAAGCATTCCGCGTCCCACCTGCGCACCGGACCGCCGCCGAGTGGGGCGACCTACTCGGGCTCGTCCTATGCGGGCTCGTTCCGGAGCTCGAGGCCGGAGTCCGCCAGGGCCTGGCGCACCTGCGGGTTGCAGTCGCCGACGACGATGGCCAGCGGCCACGGGCAGGTGGTGAGCTGGCCGGCCGCCTCGGTGATGACCTGTACCCCGCTGGGGCCGAGGAACGTGACGTCGCTGATGTCGAGCACTAGCCGGCACGAGAGCCCCTGCGGCTTGAGTAGGAGCTTGAGCCGGGGCGCATCCTCCCGGTTCACCGGACCGCAGATGGTGACGACGGCGTGGCCGTCCGTCTCCTGGGTAGACCACCGCATGTGACTCGCTCCTCCCCGCCGAGGCCAGCGAGCGCTGAGGGTACCGCGACGGCCGAAGGTCGTGGTCGCACTATTTCTCAGCAACCGCACACCCTCTCTGGGTGCCGCACACCCACCGCGGTGGGGGTGCGGCACCCAGCG
>DATAZG010000186.1:0-2657 GCA_036272155.1 Pseudonocardia sp. | reverse complement strand
GTCGGCCGTGGACGGCGTCGAGCCCCAGACCCGGGAGCACGTCATCCTCGCCCGCCAGCTCGGCGTCGAGTACGTCGTGGTCGCGCTGAGCAAGGCCGACGTGGCCGACACCGAACTGGCCGAGCTGGTCGAGCTCGAGGTCCGCGAGCTGCTGTCCCGGTACGGCTACCCGGGCGAGCACCTCCCGGTCATCCGGGTCTCCGCGCTCGGCGCGCTGGACGGCCAGGCGCGCTGGGTGGCGAGCATCGGCGCGCTGCTCGACGCGGTCGACACATACCTGCCGCTGCCCGCGCGCTACGAGAACGCACCGTTCCTGATGCCAGTGGAGAGCGTGCTGACCATCACCGGGCGCGGCACGGTGGTGACCGGCGCGATCGAGCGCGGCCAGGTACGGTGCGGCGACACGGTCGAGATCGTCGGGCTCGGCGTCACCGTGACCTCCGTGGTCACCGGCGTCGAGACGTTCGGCAAGGCGATGGAGCCCGCGGTGGCGGGCGACAACGCGGCCCTGCTGCTCCGCGGCGTCCGCCGCCACCAGGTCCGGCGCGGCCAGGTGGCGGCGGCGCCCGGCAGCCAGGTCGCCCACCGGAGGTTCACGGCCAGCGTCTACTTGCTGGCCGCGGCCGAGGGCGGCCGCCGGACCGGGGTGCGGACGGGTTACCGCCCGCAGTTCTTCGTCCGCACCACCGACGTGGTCGGCGTGCTCGACCTCGGCCCGGACGGCGCCGCGGCGCCCGGCGACCACGTCGAGGTATCCGTCGAGCTCGGCCAGTCGGTCGCGCTCGAGCCCGGCCTGGGCTTCGCCATCCGCGAGGGCGGCCGGACGGTCGGCGCCGGCACGGTCGGCACCCTGCTGGACTAGCCGGTTCCAGGTGAACCCCGGTTTGCGGCTTCGTGACATGGAGCCGCAAACCGGGGCAACTTCTCCATGTGCCCTTGTTCACAAACACTCGGTAGGAGCATCGTGACCGGCCTACAACGACACCTACTGCGAGTACCTCAAGCCGGAGGAGGTCGAGCAGCGGGTGGAGAACGGCGAGCAGGTGGTGTCCACCACCTACGTCACCCCGTACCCGCCCGGCTATCCCGTGCTCGTCCCCGGCCAGGTGTTCAGCCAGCAGATCCTGTCGTTCATGCGGGTCCTGGACACCCCCGAGATCCACGGCTACCGGCCCGATCTCGGCTACCGGGTCTACGTGGACAAGGCCCTGGAGATCGCGGCCCCCGTCGCGAGCAGCCGTCCCGAGGCGGCCTCCACAGCACGCCCGAGTGACAGCGGGCCGCTTACTCCCGGGTGAACCACCCTCCCGTATCCGGGTGCTGGACCCAGCCAGGACGACCCGGCCAGCCGGGATCCGCGTCCCGGCGCAGGCGCCCGGCCCAGTCCGCGTCGTCGTCCCAGCCGGGCTCCGCGCCCCAGTCGGCCGGGTAGTCCGCCCGGTCCCGGGGCCGGGCCGCGGGGACGGACGTGAGCAGTGGCTGCGTTGCCCGCTCCGGCGCCGGCCGGGTGCCGGAGGTCAGGGTCGCGATGGCGATGTAGCACAGCAAGGCCGCCCCGGTCAGCATGGCCATCGCGAGCGACGCGCTGTTCTGGCCGTTCTTCACGAAGGTCTCCCCGGCCCAGAATGCGCCCCCGATAGCTATCAGGCCGGCCGCCGCCAGCACCGCGAGCAGCCGTTCGCGCAGGTTGAGGGCCCTGGCCACCACCAGGATCGCGGTCCCGATCAAGATGACGCCGAGCAATGCGTGCGCGGTCAGCGCCAGCGGGGCGGTGGCGATCTCGGTGAAGATGCCCGCGTGCGCGTCGGCTGGCGGGACCTGGACGTAGAGGTTCAGGATGGTGCCCAGGCCGTACTGGAGCACCAGCATGACCAGGGCCACCACCGACACCCGGCGCAACCCAGGCCGTTCCGGCCGGCGCGTGTGCCGGCCGGGAGCCGTAAGCCGGTCGAAACCATCAGCCATCGGACCCCTCACCTTGCCTCTCCTGCGGTGATGTCCGTGCGCTCGCTCCCAACCCTGATAACGGCCTGCGGGGCACCTCAGTTCGGCCGGAACCGCGTGGCGTAATCACCACGAAACATCCGGGACTCATCATGGAGTATGGAAACCCGCCGTATTCAGGTCGGATGCGACTTCGTCTATGCCGCCGCGATTCCCACCCCGGTGATCTTCCAGGTGACGCCGGCCGAATCGGCGCATGTCCTGGTCAAGGACGGGCAGTGGTCATCCGAGCCGGCGATGGCCATCCGCGGCTACACCGACCTGTACGGCAACCCGTGCCTGCGCGCGGTGCTGCCCGCGGGCCGGTCGAACTTCCGGTATCACGCGCTCGCCGTGGTGCCGGACCGGACCGAGGAGGTGGACCTCGATGCGCCGGAGCGCGTCCCGGACGACCTCCCGGACGAGACCTTGATCTACACCCTGCCGAGCCGGTACTGCCTGCCGGACGTGCTCGGCGACGAGGCCTGGTCCCGGTTCGGCGGGCTGGCGCCGGGGTACCGCCGGGTGCAGGACATCTGCGATCACGTGCACGGCCACCTGACGTTCCAGTACGGCAGCTCGACCGCGCTGTCCAGCGCGGCCGACGTCAACCTGTCCCGGCGCGGGGTGTGCCGTGACTTCACCCATCTCGCGATCTCGTTCTGCCGGGCGCT
>DATAZG010000185.1:0-32917 GCA_036272155.1 Pseudonocardia sp. | reverse complement strand
CTTCGTGATGTCGACCAGCTTCGCCAACCAGACCATCGCCCAGATCGAGCTGTTCACCAAGCACGAGGAGTACAACAACGACGTCTACATGCTGCCCAAGATCCTTGACGAGAAAGTCGCCAAGGTCCACGTACTGGCCCTGGGCGGCGAGCTGACCAAGCTCACCAAGGACCAGGCCGAGTACATCGGGGTGGACGTCGAAGGCCCGTACAAGCCCAACCACTACCGGTACTGAGGTCGGCCCACCGGTGCCAGCCGGCGACGGGTGGACGCGCTGCGCGCGCGGCCACCGGCATTGGGGTCTGTTCGGTGCGGCCGGGTTGCTGGCCCAGCACCGCGCGGACGACGGGACGCGGTGGCTGCTGATGCAGCACCGCGCCTCGTGGAGCCACCACGGTGACACCTGGGGTCTGCTCGGCGGAGCTCGCGCACCAGAGGAGACTGCCGAGCAGGCCGCCGCCCGGGAAGCGTGGGAAGAGGCCTCCCTGCCGGCCTCGGCCTACACCGTCACCGGGCGGTACGTCGACGACCACGGCGGCTGGTCCTACGTGACGGTGTTCGCCGAGGCCGACACCATGCTGCCGGTCAGCGCCGCCAGCGCGGAGAGCAACGAGGTCACCTGGGTGCGGGAGGACAAGCTTGCGGAGCTGCCGCTGCACCCGGGGTTCGCGGACACCTGGCCCTCGGTCGCCAAGCTGATCGCGTGATCGCCTGAGCGGCGGGTAGCTGAGTCGGGGCGCGGCGGGGGCGACTAGCCTGCCCGCCGTGGCACGGTTGGTGGCGATCGAAGGCCTGGACGGGGCGGGCAAGCGCACGCTGGTCGGTGCGCTGTCCACAGCGCTGACCGCCGGCGGCGCCCGCGTGGCCAGGGTGGCATTCCCGCGCTACGACTCCGACGTCTACGGGCCGCTCGTGGCGGACGCGCTGCACGGTCGCCTCGGTGACCTCACCGACTCGGTGCACGGCATGGCGGTGCTGTTCGCGCTGGACCGGCGCGCGGCGGCCGACGAGCTGCGCGCCTCGCTCGCCGAGTCGGACGTGCTGCTCGTGGACCGCTACCTCGCGTCCAACGCCGCCTACGGGGCCGCGCGGCTGCACCAGGACGGCGCCGGCACCTTCGTGGACTGGGTGCGCTCCCTGGAGCTGGAGCGATTCGGCATCCCGGCGCCGGACCTGCAGCTCCTGCTCCGCGTGCCCCGTGAGGTCGCTGCCGAGCGCGCCGCCCGCCGGGAGAGCCTGGACGCCGCCCGCGCCCGGGACAGCTACGAGTCCGACGACGCACTGCAACGGCGCTGCGCCCGGGTGTACGACGAACTGGCGATGGCCGACTGGGTCAGCCCGTGGCGCGTGCTGGACGGAGTCGGAGAGGTGTCCATGGACCTTGTGGTGAAGAACCTGCTGGCCTGAGGCCCGCGTCGGTCGGGGCTCCGGCCCCGTGCCGGCGCTCCGAGGCTCCGGCTTCGCGCCGGGCTCCGGCACCGCGCCGGCGCGCTGGCGCTCCGGCTTCGCGCCGGCGGGGTGGCGATCATCGCCGTCACCTGACCGGGGCTGCCCCGTTAGCCTGGATGTGCGTGCCCCGGGCCTGACCGAGGCGGTCGAGCCGGTCCCCGGCCGCCGCCCCCGCCGTGCTGGGCCGAGGGCCGCGCTGCTGTTACTGGGCATCGGGCTCGCGCTGGTCACGCTGTGCACGCCCGCACGGGCGGCCGAGCCGGCGGCCACCCCCAACGCGCCGACCCTGCCCATCGAGCAGAAGTTCTACGCGCCGGGGCCGTTTGCGGTCACCTCGGCGATGGGGATCGGCTGCTGCGACTCGACCGGGTCGAAGTTCGACGTCTGGTACCCCACCGACCTCGGTCGCGACGGCGACCGGCACCCCGTGGTCACCTTCGGCAGCGGCTGGCTGTCCACCCCGGACCGCTACGACTACTTCCTGCGCCACCTGGCGTCCTGGGGGTTCGTGGTGGTCGCCTCGGAGAGCAACGACACCGGCAGCGGTCGGCAGATCCTCGACGCCGCCCACTGGATGCTGCGCCAGGACGACGCACCGGGCAGCCCGTTCCGCGACCGGCTGGACACCCGGGCGGTCGGCACGGTCGGGCACTCGGAGGGCGCCGGCGGGGCGCTCAACGCCATGCGTATGTCGGACGGCCTGATCAGCGCCGCGGTCACGGTCGCCCTGCCGCCCCGGCTGTACTGCCTGACCACGCCGGCCAACTGCGCCGACCCCCGAGCGATCACCGGCGGCGGGATCTTCATGATCAACGGCTCGCGGGACGCGCTGATCTCGCCGTCCTACCTGCCGGTGCCGTCGGCGGTGCTCGGGCCGCAGTCCATGTCCGCCTACTACGACGCCACGCCCGACTCGGTGGCGAAGGTGTGGGCCACCCTCGACGGCGCCGACCACAGTGACCTGCAGGGCCAGCCCAGCTGCGCCGGCGCGCACGGCGCCTGCGCGAACGGGGTGTACGGCTTCCTCGGTTACCCCACCGCGTTCCTGCGCTACCGGCTCGCGCACGACGACGACGCCCGCGCCGCGTTTGTCAACGGCACCGGCGAGCTGTTCCGGGAGACCACCAACTGGAGCAACCAGCACAGCAACATCCCGGCCGGGCAGCCGTAAGCCCTGAGCGGTCGTGGTTGCGCCACGCCGCGGGGCCTATGGCTGGGAGCCGTGCGTTGAGTTGCTACCCGGGTCGGGGGCGTTGGTGAGCTGGCGGTTGGCGAGCTCGCCGAGGGTGACGACGCCCTGCGCGAGCTGCCGGGCGAACGTCTCGGGGTTGGCGCCGAGCCTGTCCTGGAGGTTGGCGGTGCGCCACAGGGTGGCGAAGCCGTGGGCCAGCGACCAGCCGGCGACGACCAGGCCGGTGAGGTCCCGGTCGGGGTCCGCCCCGGCGCTGGTGCGGGCGCTGCGGTAGAGGATGTCGAACGCGGCGTCGCGGGCGGCGGCCAGCTCCGGATCGACAGTGTGGTCGAGCCGGGGGTGTTCGGGGCCCCGGGACTGTGCCTGCGTCGCCTGACTCTGGACGCGCTGCTCGTACGGGCCGCCGCGGCGGCCGGCGCCGAGGTACGCACTGGCTGCCGAGTCAGGACGCTCATCATCGCCGGCGGGCGCGTGGTGGGCGTCAGCTCCGACCGTGGCCCCGTGTATGGCCGGGCTGGTGGTGGGGGCGGACGGGCGGCACTCAACGGTCGCGGCGCAGGTCCGCGCCGCCGAGTACCACGTGGCGCCGGCGGGGCGGATGCCCGCATGGGCCTACTACGAGGGAGTCGCCGACACCGAGGGGCGCCTGCGCCTCGGCCGGCGCGGCGACCTGGCCAGCCCGACCGACGGCGGCCTGTACCTGGCCGGGGTCGCCCCAGCGGTGTGCAGGCGCGAGGAGTTCGCCCGGGACCGCGAGCGCCAGTTCACCGCCGGTCTGGCCACCTGGCCCGAGCTGGCGGACCTGCTCGCCGGCGCGCGTCGGGTCGGCCCGATCAGGCTCATGACCGACTGGTACGGCTACTTCCGCCAGTCGGCCGGGCCCGGCTGGGTGCTCGTCGGCGACGCCGGCCACTTCAAGGACTTCACCCCGGCGCAAGGCATCTCCGACGCCCTGTGCCAGGCCCGCCGGCTCGCGTCCGGCATCGAGCGCGGCTTCGGCGCCGGAAGCATCGACACCGGAAGTATCTACGCCGGAAAGTATCGACACCGAGATGCTGCGCTGGTGGCAGTGGCGCGACAACGACGCCTACGAGATGTACTGGTTCGCCCGCGACCTCGGCGCCCCGGGCGGTCTTCCCCCTTGGTCACCCGCGTGCTGCGGGACATCGCGGTCAACCGGGAGGCCACCCTGGCGCTGCTCAGGGTGCTCAACCATGACCAGCCGCCCGCCCAACTGTTCACGCCGCGGCGGCTGGCCGCCTCGGCGCTACGGGCCCTGCGTGACCGCCCCGACCAGATTCCCGCCACCGTGGCCGAGATCGCGGCCGCGGTCCGCGACGAAGTACGGCGGGCCCGGCGGCGTCGGCTGACTCCGCCAGGCATGCGCGACCTCGCGTCCTCGCCGCTGGTCAGCCCCGGGTGACGTCGGCCAGCCGGCGCAGCTGGTCCACGTCCGGGGAGCACGGGAACAGCACCAGCTCGTGGCAGCCGGCGTCGGCGAACGCCGCCACGGTGTCCTTGATCGCGCCCTCCGCGGTGAGCGCGCCCGAGGACACGTTGCTGGCGTACTCACCGAGGAACGCGTAGTAGTCGTGCAGGTAGCTCTCCGCGAGCGAGGTGGCGTCCGGACCGAGCGCGTAGTAGACCAGCGACGCGAAGCGCGGGCTGCCCTCCCGGCCGGCCTCCGACCACGCCTGCCGGATCCGGTCGGCGCCCTGGCTGAACGCCTGCGGGCCGCCCCCACCGGCGATCCATCCGGCGCCGTGCTGGACGGTGCGGCGCACCGCCGCCTTGCCCGTCCCGCCGATCAGCAGCGGCGGCCCCCCGGCCTGCACCGGCGCCGGGCCGATCGCGCCGGCGGTGCCCCGGTCCGCGCCGCCCCAGACCTCCTTGAACTCGGCCAGCTGGGCGTCGAACACCGCGCCCCGGCCGTCGAAGTCGGAGCCGGTGGCCGCGTAGTCGTCCGGCCGGCCGCCCACCGCGATGCCCAGCGTGAGCCGGCCGCCGGAGAAGCTGTCGACCGAGGCCAGCTGCTTGGCGAGCAGTGCGCCGTTGCCCCGGTTCGGGGCGATCAGGATCGCGGTGGTGAGCCGGACCCGGCTGGTCACCGCGGCCGCCGCGGCCAGGGTCGGGATCGTCTCGTGATTGCCGTAGACGACGCGGTCCAGCGTGCCCACACTGTCGAACCCGGCCGCGTCCGCCTCGCGGGCCCAGGTCAGGATGTCCGCCCCGGTGGCGGCGGGAATGGTGGATGGCAGGCCAACTCCGAGATCCATACCGAAAACCCTAGCCCCGGCCGGTAAGTTACCGACGAGTTAAGTCGGGAGGTGGCCGTGTTTGCCCACATCCGGGAGCAGCTGCACGACCCGGTGAGCTTTGCGCTGCCGGTGTTCGCGCTGTTCATCGTCGTGGAGCTGCTGGCGATCCGGCACAGCGACGGCCCGGGCGGCTCGGCCGGGTCGGATGGCTCAGGGCAGCCTCCGCTGCGCGGCTACGGGGCGGCGGACACCCGGACCAGCCTGTTCATGGGTCTGTTCGGGGCCGGTGCGGCGGTGCTGTTCCGGACGGCGTCGCTGGTCGGGTTCGCCGCGCTGTACGTCTACGTGGCGCCGTGGCACCTGCCCGCCGACGCCTGGTGGACCTGGGTGCTGCTGGTACTGGCCGTCGACCTGCTCTGGTACTGCTACCACCGGATGTCGCACCGGGTCCGGGTCGTCTGGGCGGCGCACCAGGCCCACCACTCCAGCGAGTACTTCAACTACTCCACCGCGCTGCGGCAGAAGTGGAACCTCTGGTTCGAGAACCTGATGTGGCTGCCGCTGCCGCTGCTCGGCATGCCGCCGGTGCTGGTCTACACCGGGTTCTCGATCAACCTGATGTACCAGTTCTGGGTGCACACCGAGAAGATCGGCAAGCTGCCCCGGTGGTTCGAGCTCGTCTTCAACACCCCGTCGCACCACCGCGTGCACCACGGCAGCGACCCGGAGTACCTGGACAAGAACTACGCCGGCATTCTGATCATCTGGGACCGGCTGTTCGGCACCTTCGCCGAGGAGCGCCACCGCCCCACCTACGGCCTGACCAAGCCGGTGAACACCTACAACCTGCTGAAGCTGCAGTTCGGCGAGTACGCCGCGATCGTCGGGGACCTGCGCCGCGCCCGGTCCTGGCGCGACCGGGGTGGCTACCTCTTCGGGCCGCCCGGTTGGCGGCCGGTGGACGGCTGACGACCCGCGGAATCCAGCGACTCGCCGGGAGGGGAACCCGGGCCGGGCCTGACAGAATCCGCGACTCACCCTGACGGATTCCCCGACTCGCGCGAACTCGGGTCAGGACATGCCGACGAGGTCGGCGCCCCAGCGGGTGATCTCGGCCGACAGGTCGAGGGGACTGGTCCTGAGGGTGTCGCGCATGGCGTCGGTGACCCGGTCCAGCGGGACGAGCCAGGACACCTCGAACTCGAGGCCGTCGGGGTCCTTGGCGTAGAGCGCCTTGGTGGTCACGTGGTCCGAGGAGCCGACCAGTGAGCCGGCCGCGCGCAGCCGCTGCTCGTGCTCGGCCAGCTCGGCGAGCGTGCCGACCGACCAGGCCAGGTGGTACAGCCCCACGGCGGTCCGGCCGGCGGGCGAGTCGGTCGCCCGCTCGCCGATCTGGAACAGCCCGAGGTCGTGGTCGTTGTCCGACTCGGCGGCGCGGAGGAAGGCGGCGGTGGGCATCCGGTGCACCTCGCGGAAGCCGAGCACGTCCCGGTAGAACGCCACGCTGCGCTCGACGTCCCGGACGTACAGCACCGCATGGTTGAGCCTTCTAATACCCATTTCCCCAGGATAACCCGCTTGGCGGTGGTGCGCGGGGTCCGAAACACCAGCTCAGCGCGACCGCCGCGCCACGCTGTCGGACGGGGATGACACGATACTGGTTATGAAGTCGCGCGTTCTGGTAGTCGACGACGACCCTGCGCTTTCCGAGATGCTCTCGATCGTGCTGCGTGGGGAGGGCTTCGACACCGCGGTGGTGTCCGATGGTCCCCGTGCGTTGCCGGCGGTTCGCGAGCTGCGTCCTGATGTGGTGTTGCTGGATCTCATGCTGCCCGGGATGAACGGCATCGACGTGTGCCGGGCGATCCGTGCCGAGTCCGGCGTACCCATCGTGATGCTCACCGCGAAGAGCGACACCGTGGACGTCGTGCTCGGCCTTGAGTCCGGCGCCGACGACTATGTGATCAAGCCGTTCAAGCCGAAGGAGCTGGTCGCCCGCATCCGGGCCCGGCTGCGCCGCACCGACGCCGAGCCCGCCGAGATGCTGACGGTCGGCGAGGTGAGCATCGACGTGCCGGCCCACCAGGTCAGCCGCAACGGCCAGCCCATCTCGCTCACCCCGCTGGAGTTCGACCTGCTCGTTGCACTGGCCCGCAAGCCCCGGCAGGTGTTCACTCGGGAGGTGCTCCTCGAACAGGTGTGGGGCTACCGGCACGCGGCGGACACCCGGTTGGTGAACGTGCACGTGCAGCGACTGCGGTCCAAGGTGGAGCGCGATCCGGAACGACCTGAGGTGGTGCTGACGGTGCGGGGCGTGGGGTACAAGGCCGGACCTCCGTGATCATGTCGGCGATCAGTCCAACCTGATGGCGGCTCGGTCGGTCGTGCGTCGGGTCGGCGCACTGCTGGCGCGCGTACCGGGCGCCCGGGGGGCGCGCGCCATGTTCCGGGGCCTCGGCCACCTGATCGCCGAGCTGCAGGCCATCTTCGGCGCCGCCTGGCGGCGGTCGCTACAGCTGCGGGTCGCGGTCAGCACGCTGGCGCTGTGCTCCGGGGTGATGATCGTGCTCGGCCTGCTGCTGCAGACCGAGATCGCCGAGCGGCTGGTGCAGGGCAAGGTCGACGCCGCGCGGATCCAGATGGAGACCGCGACGGCCGAGCTCGAGCGTGACCTGTCGGGCGTGAACCCGGACGACGAGTACGTCGCCGGCACCCTGAACAAGGCGCTGGACCGGCTCAGCGTGACCACGCTGACCGACCAGCCGCCGACCCAGAACGCCGGTGACTTCCGCGCCGTGCTGGCCACCGAGGACGCCCGGGGCGGCAACGAGGCCTGGGCCGGCCGGCTGGACACCATCCCGCTGGATCTGCGCCGCGCCGTGCAGAGCGGTGCGCTGGCCGTCGAGTTCAAGACCGTCGACGGCGTGCCGATGGTGATCTACGGCCAACCGGTCCGCACCGCCGGCCGCGACCTGCAGTTCTACCTGCTGTTCTCGCTGTCCGCCGAGCAGCGCACCCTCGGCCTGGTGCAGAGCACGCTGATCGTCGGCGGGCTGGTGCTGATCCTGCTGCTGGCCGCCGTGACCAGCCTGATCACCCGGCAGGTGGTGCGCCCGGTGCAGCAGGCCGCCGAGGTCGCCGAGCGGTTCGCCGACGGCCACCTCGAGGAACGGATGCCGGTCAAGGGCGACGACGAGGTGGCCCGCCTCGCCGAGTCCTACAACGAGATGGCCGGCAGCATCCAGAGCCAGATCCGCCAGCTGGAGGAGTTCGGTGCCCTGCAGCGGCGGTTCACCTCGGACGTCAGCCACGAGCTGCGCACCCCGCTGACCACCGTGCGGATGGCCGCCGACGTGCTCTTCGCGTCGCGGGACCAGCTGCCGCAGGCGCTGCGCCGGTCCTCGGAGCTGCTGGTGGAGGAGCTGGACCGGTTCGAGGCGTTGCTCGCCGACCTGCTGGAGATCAGTCGGCTGGATGCCGGCATGGCTGAGCTGGGCGCCGAGCGCACCGACATGCAGTCGGTGATCCAGCGCGCGGTCGAGGCGGTCCGCGGTCTGGCCGAGGAGAGCGGCACGCGGCTCGAGCTGGACACGCGGAGCGGGGTGTACGCCGAGGTCGACGCGCGCCGGGTCGAGCGGATCGTGCGCAACCTCGTCGCCAACGCGCTGGACCACGGCGAGGGCAAGCCCGTGCAGATCCGCCTCGGCGCCGACGAGGACAGCGTGGCGGTGCTGGTCCGCGACCACGGCCTCGGGCTGCGGCCGGGCGAGGCGGGGCTGGTGTTCAACCGGTTCTGGCGGGCCGACTCCTCGCGCGCCCGGCGCAGCGGCGGCACCGGGCTCGGGCTGTCGATCAGCCTCGAGGACGCACGGCTGCACGGCGGCTGGCTGCAGGCCTGGGGCGAACCCGGCCGGGGCGCGGCGTTCCGGCTCACGCTGCCCCGCAAGGTCGGCGGCGAGCTGGACGGCAGCCCGCTCACCCTGGTGCCCACCGACGAACCGCTGGACGGCGTGCTCGTGCACAGCAGCGAGTCGGGCGCGGGTGCCTCCGGCGCCGGCCCGGTCGCGGTGGCCGGTGGACCGGCCGCGGTGATCGGCGGCCCGGCGGAGAACGGGACCGGGTCTGGTGCGGTCGTGGCCGCCTCGGACAGTGGGCCGGCGGACAACGGCGGCGCGTCCGCTGGCTCGGCCGGCGCCGGGCCCGGCGGCTCGGCCGGCAGCTCCGACCACGTGAGCTCGGCCGGGATCGGGGAGCAGCGGTGAGCCTGCGCTGGATCCGGCTGCTGGTCGGGCTGCTCTGCGCTGGGCTGCTCGCCGGCTGCGCCACTGTGCCGAGCGAGTCGCCGGTGCAGGTGCTGCGCAAGATCACCGAGGGCGAGGGCCCCGCGCTGCCGCCGGGGCCGGGCAACAACGCCAACCCGCTGGACCTGGTGCGCGGCTTCGTGAACGCCTCGGGCAGCAGCGAGAACCACCACGCCGCCGCCCGCCGGTTCCTCACCGCCGGGGCACAGAGCTGGGACGACGCCGCTTCGCTGACCGTGCTCGCCGAGCAGTTCGACACCGTCTACGCGCGCCCGCCGGGCGACGGCACCAGGGCCGTGGTGCGGCTGCGCGGCAGCCAGATCGGCCGGCGCTCCGCCGACGGCAGCTTCATGCAGGCCGAGGCGCCGGTCGAGGTCGACATCCAGGTGGCCAAGGACGGCGACCAGTGGCGCATCGACGGGCCGCCCAGCGGCACCATCGTGCGGCTGTCCGACTTCCAGGCCAACTTCAAGGCCGTCCGCGCCTACTTCATGGACCCGGTGCAGGACAGCCCGGTGCCGGACCTGCGCTACCTGCCGGCCAACCCGTCCCGCACCATGCCCTCGCGGATGGTGGACGCGCTGCTGGCCGGCCCTTCCGACGCGCTCACCGGCGCCGCGACCAGTGCCATCCCGCGCACCGCCCGGCTGCGCTCGAACGTCACCGAGACGCCGGACGGCGCGGTCATCGTCGACCTCACCGAGCTCGGCGACCTCGACGACAGCCGGCGGCGGCTGCTCGCCGCGCAGGTCGCGCTGAGCCTGGCCGAGGTGAACGTGAACCGGGTGCGGCTGCTCGACGACGGCGCCCCGATGCTGCCCGACCACCCGATCGTGACCAGGGAGACGTTCGCCGACCTGGCCGGCGCCGACGACCCGAGGCCGGACGTCGCCGGGCTGGTGGTGGTCGCGGGCAAGGTGCGCACCCTGACGCCGAACGGCCTCGGTGACCCGCTCGCCGGGCCGCCCGGCACCGGCGGCTACGACCTGCTCTCCGCGACGCTGTCCGCCGACGGGCAGCGGCTGGCCGCGGTGAACCGGAGTGCCGGCCGGACGCTGATGGTCGGCCGGGTGGGCGGCCCGCTGGCGCCGACCGGGGTCCAGGGCAGCACACTGACCCGGCCCACCTGGACGCCGTCCGGCAACGAGGTGTGGACGGTGCGTGACGGCACCTCGGTGGTCCGGCTCGTGCTCGACCAGTCGGGGCGGCCGTCCGTGCAGCCGCTGGACGACACAGCGCTCACCGAGTTCGGCCAGCTCAGCGACCTGCGGCTGTCCCGGGACGGGATGCGGGTGGCGGCGATCGCCGACGGCATGCTGGTCGTCGGCGCGGTGGCCCGCTCGCCCGCCGGCGCGGTGACCGTGCGCAACGTGCGGATGCTGCTGCCGACCAAGCTCACCGCGCTCGTCGCCGTCGACTGGCGGGCCGCCGACCAGATCGCGGTGGCCGGCCGCCGCCCCGAGAGCGCCGTCGCGCTCGTCTCGGTGGACGGCCTCGACCTGCACCCGCTGCCGACCAACAACCTCACCCCGCCGCTCACCGCCATCGCCACCGGCCCCGGCCGCCCCCTGCTGGTGACCGACCAGAACGGGCTGTGGAGCTTCGGCGCCGACGACCTCGGCAGCTGGCGGCAGCTCGTCGGCGGCGCGGCCAGCTCGGTCGCCGGCTTCCCGGGCTGAGCGGACTCTCCGGCTCCGCTGGCCGCCGGTCGTCCGCCGCACGCGGCGGGCGCGGCGGCCGCCGAGCTCAACCAGAGCGGGGTCGTACCGGGGGTGAACCCCGGTCTGGTTGAGCTCGGCGTGGCGTCCGGGCGTGCGCTGGCGGCGGATGTGGATAACTTCGGCCGTTGGGCGGCGAGAGCCGCCGGGTGGTCGGGGCGGCGGGGCATGCTGGGGTGGTGCCGCTCGGTCCGACCTCCCGTGCCCGTGGCCTGTGCGCCGCGCTGGCCGACCTCGTGCTGCCGGCCGGCTGCGCGGGCTGTGGTGCCCCTGGCCGGCCCTGGTGCGCGCGCTGCGGCGCCGGCCTGGGCTCCCCGAGGGTGGTGCTCCCGCCGGCCGGCGGCTGGCCGCTGACCGTGGCCGTCGGCGCCTACCACGGGCCGCTGCGGTCGGCGCTGCTCGCGTACAAGGAGCGGGGCCGCCGCGAGCTGGGTCCGCCGCTGGCCGCGCTGCTCGCCACCGCGCTGGCCGGCGGGCCGCTGGCGCCGCTCCTGGCCGGGCCGTGCTGGTTGGTGCCGGCGCCGTCGCGGGCGGCGGTGGCCCGGGCCCGGGGCGGGCAGCACGTGCTCGCGTTGGCCGAGCGGGTCGCTGAGATTCTGGCTCCCCGATGCGCGGCGGCGGGTGGCTCGATCGGGTTAACTCCGGCGCTGCGGATGCGTCCAGGTGGGCGTGACTCGGTGGGCCTGGACGCGGCGGCCAGGGAGGCGAACCTGAGCGGTCGTGTGCTGCCGCGCGCCGACCGGCTGCCGCCGCCCGGGGCGGCAGTGGTGCTGCTGGACGACGTGCTCACGACGGGTGCGACGGTGCGCGGCTGCACGGCCGCACTGCGCGACGCCCGGGTCCCGGTGCGGGGCGCGCTGGTGCTCTGCGACGCCACTGGCTCACACCCGTATCACACCGGCTCGGCGGCGCTCCGAACCGACCCACTCTAGTGGCTCGCGGCCGTTCGGGGAACCGTCACAATGCGAGTCCGCCCAGGTGGGGGCTCCTCTCCAGTAAGGACTGTTGCCCGACCGTGATGCGAGTTACCGTGCGTCCCACGGCTTGAACACGTGGTGAAGGACACGTAACCAGAGAGACCGGTCTGAACAACCAAACGAAGAGTTTCCCGACGCGAGTGCAACAGCGAGTGCGAGGGAGGTCCGAGTGGAGATAGTCGTCACGGGTCGGAACGTCGAGGTTCCGGATCATTTCAGGGTCCATGTCGGAGAGAAGCTCGCCCGGCTGGAACGGTACGACCACAAGATCGTCGGAATGGAAGTAGAGCTCTTTCACGAGCGCAACCGCCGGCAGTCGAAGAGCTGCCAGCGAGTCGAGATCACCGGGCGCGGTTGCGGGCCGGTAGCCCGGGCCGAGGCCTGTGGGCCGGACTTCTACGCGGCGCTGGACAGCGCCATCGGAAAGTTGGAATCGCGGCTTCGCCGCGCGCACGACCGTCGCCGGGTGCCCTATGGCCGTCGAGCCAGAGGCACCGTTCGCACCATGGTGGGCATGAGCCAGACCGCCAGCACCGTGATGCTTGAGGAGGAACGCGGCTCCGAGCAGTTCGAGCAGTTCGAACAGATCGAGCAGCAGTTCCCCGAGGTCGCTATTCCGATGCCCAGGGGCGCGGTGGATATCGAGAGCCTCCCTGGCCAGATCGTGCGTCACAAGGAGCACGCAGCCAAGCCCATGTCAATCGACGACGCGCTCTCCCAGATGGAGCTCGTCGGCCACGACTTCTACCTGTTCTCCTGTGAGGAGACCGGCCTGCCGAGTGTTGTGTACCGGCGTAAGGGCTACGACTACGGAGTAATCCGGCTGGCTTGATCCAGCTGACCGCCACAACCACCGCTACCGAGGGCACGGGCTGACCAAGCCCGTGCCCTCGGTATGTTGCGCAGTGCCTACCATGGTGGCGGGAAGGCGTCCGCGGTCAGCGGCGCATCGCGAATATGAGCTGAGGTCATCCGGTGGTACTGAACCGTCTGCTCCGTGCCGGTGAGACAAAGTTGGTGCGGCGGCTCAGCCGTATCGCCGACCATGTCGATACCTTCGAAGCCGACGTGCACCGGCTCACCGATGACGAGCTGCGCGCCAAGACCGAAGAGTTCCGGTCCCGCTACGCCGAGGGCGAGACGCTCGACGATCTGCTCCCCGAGGCGTTCGCCGTCGTCCGTGAGGGCGCCAAGCGCACCCTCGGCCAGCGGCCGTTCAAGGTCCAGCTGATGGGTGGCGCGGCGCTGCACCTCGGCAACGTCGCGGAGATGAAGACCGGTGAGGGCAAGACCCTGACCTGTGTGCTGCCCGCCTACCTGAACGCGATCTCCGGCGACGGCGTGCACGTGGTCACGGTGAACGACTACCTGGCCAAGCGCGACGCGGAGAACATGGGCCGGATCCACCGGTTCCTCGGCCTCACCGTCGGGGTGATCCTGTCCGAGATGCCGCCCGCCGAGCGCCGGGTCGCCTACAACGCGGACATCACCTACGGCACCAACAATGAGTTCGGCTTCGACTACCTGCGCGACAACATGACCTGGCTGACCGAGGACATGGTGCAGCGCGGGCACAACTTCGCGGTCGTCGACGAGTGCGACTCGATCCTGATCGACGAGGCCCGCACGCCGCTGATCATCTCCGGGCCGGCCGAGCAGAGCGCCCGCTGGTACACCGAGTTCGCCCGGCTCTCCCCGCTGATGACCAAGGACGTGCACTACGAGGTCGACGAGCGCAAGCGCACCGTCGGCGTCACCGAGGAGGGCGTCGCCTACGTCGAGGACCAGCTCGGCATCGACAACCTCTACGAGTCGGCGAACACCCCGCTGGTCGGCTACCTGAACAACGCGATGAAGGCCAAGGAGCTGTTCAAGCGCGACAAGGACTACATCGTTCGCGACGGCGAGGTGCTGATCGTCGACGAGTTCACCGGCCGCGTGCTGATGGGCCGGCGCTACAACGAGGGCATGCACCAGGCGATCGAGGCCAAGGAGAAGGTCGAGATCAAGGCCGAGAACCAGACGCTCGCCACGATCACCCTGCAGAACTACTTCCGGCTCTACAGCAAGCTCTCCGGCATGACCGGTACCGCTCAGACCGAGGCGGCCGAGCTGCACCAGATCTACAAGATGAACGTGGTCTCGATCCCGACCAACCGGCCGATGGTCCGGGCCGACCGCTCCGACCTGATCTACAAGACGGAGCCGGCCAAGTTCGACGCCGTCGCCGACGACATCACCGACCGGCACCAGGCCGGCCAGCCGGTGCTCGTCGGTACCACCAGCGTCGAGAAGTCCGAGTACCTGTCCAAGCTGCTGATGGCCCGGGGCGTGCCGCACGAGGTGCTCAACGCGAAGCACCACGAGCGGGAGGCCACGATCGTGGCCCAGGCCGGGCACGCCGGCGCGGTCACGGTGGCCACCAACATGGCCGGCCGGGGCACGGACATCATGCTCGGTGGCAACCCCGAGTTCATGGCCGAGCAGGAGCTGCGCTCCCAGGGGCTGGACCCGGTGGACACCCCGGAGGAGTACGAGTCCGGCTGGGACGCCGCGCTGTCCGAGGCGCGCGAGCAGGTCGCGGCCGAGGCCGAGGAGGTCCGCGACGCCGGCGGGCTGTACGTGCTGGGCACCGAGCGGCACGAGTCGCGGCGGATCGACAACCAGCTCCGCGGCCGGTCCGGCCGGCAGGGCGACCCCGGCCAGTCCCGGTTCTACCTGTCGCTGGGTGACGAGCTGATGCGCCGGTTCAACGGCCAGGCCGTCGAGGCGATCATGAACCGGCTGAACGTGCCGGACAACGTGCCGATCGAGGCCGGCATGGTCACCAAGGCCATTCGCAGCGCACAGACGCAGGTCGAACAGCAGAACTTCGAGATCCGCAAGAACGTGCTCAAGTACGACGAGGTGATGAACGAGCAGCGCAAGGTGATCTACGCCTACCGCCGCCGGGTGCTCGCCGGGGAGAACCTGCGCGAGCAGGTCGACAACATGGTCTCCGACGTGATCGCCGCCTACATCGACGGTGCCACGGCCGACGGCTACGCCGAGGACTGGGACCTGGACGCGCTGTGGACCGCGCTGGGCACCCTGTACCCGATCGGCATCCGCTGGCAGGACCTGGTGGAGGCGGCCGACCGCGACGACGATGCGTTCGGCGAGCCCATCGAGCTGACCCGCGACCTGGTTTACGAGGCGGTGCTGGCCGACGCCAAGGAGTCCTACCAGCGGCGCGAGGCGGAGATCGACGAGGCCATCCCCGCGCAGGGCGGTATGCGGGAGCTGGAGCGCCAGATCCTGCTCACCGTGCTGGACCGCAAGTGGCGCGAGCACCTCTACGAGATGGACTACCTCAAGGAGGGCATCGGGCTGCGCGCGATGGCCCAGCGCGACCCGCTGATCGAGTTCCAGCGCGAGGGCTTCGACATGTTCGCGGCCATGATGGACGGGATCAAGGAAGAGGCCGTCGGCTACCTGTTCAACGTGCAGGTCGCCCCGGTCGAGGCCACCACCCGGCCCGGCATGGCGCTGGAGAGCAACGACGCCACCGAGCCCGCGAGCCCGGCCCGCCCGTCGGCCGGCACCAACGACTCGGTCACCGCGGCCGGCACCGTCGGTGGCGCGGTCGCCGCTCCGGCCGCCGCTGCCTCGGGCGCCGTGGCGGCGCCGACCGGCAAGCGCGGCCGGCACGCCACCCCGGTGCACGACCCCTCGGACCCGCCGACCGACCCGGGCAGCGCGGTGCCGGCCGCGCTGCGGGGCGTCGGGGTGGGCGGCCCGGCGAACACGGCCGCGCTGCGCTACAGCGGTCCCGCCGAGGACGGCACCGAGACCCGGTCCGGCGCGCCCGCCGGAGACGGCGCGGGCAGCTCGGCCGAGCCGGCCCGCAACCAGCCCTGCCCCTGCGGCTCCGGCCGCAAGTACAAGCACTGCCACGGCACCCGGACCGGCGCCAGGGGCTGAGCGCCAGGGGCTGAGCGTCAGGGGCTGAGCGTCAGGGGTTGAGCCTCTGGCGGCCGGACCGGGCCGTGGGCTGAGCGCCGCGCGGCCCGTGCCGGCAGGCGCTGTGCCGGCAGGCGCTGTGCCGACACACGCTGTGCCGACACACGCTGTGCCGACACACGCTGAGCCGACACACGCTGAGCCGACACACGCTGAGCCCTGACGTTCTCAGCGGCGCGCTCTCAGCCGGCGCGCTCTCAGCCGACGCGCAGTGCCGTGCAGCGCCACGGAGCTTCGCCGGCCAGGCCGGCGGGCGCCGGGCCGGACGGGGCGGGCTCGCTGGTGCCGCGTCCGACCTGGGTGGACCCGATGGCGTCCAGTTCGTCGTCGGGCCGGGCCTGCTCGAAGCGCGCGGCCAACGCCCGGAACCGGCCCCGGTACCGCCACACGACGCTGATCTCGGCGATGCCGTCGGCGGGATGGCAGACCCGCATCGAGCGCAGCCCGACCGCGCGGGTGCGCTCGCCGAGGCCGACCCGGTGCACGCCGGCGCGCCGGCGGGACCCGGTCGGCCGGCGCAGCCCGGGATCGTCCAGCCGGCCCGCGACCGCCACCACGTAGCCCAACACCGACTCGCTGACCAGGCCGGCCAGCTGCCCGGCCGGGCGGCGCCCGTCGAGGACCTCCAGCACCTGGCGCAGCACGACATGGGCATGCACCCTGGCCCGGTCCGGCGGCGGGGACACCTCCCGGCGCGGGGGTGGGACCGGGAGCGCCGGGGCCGGCGGGGCGTCGTCGGCTTCGGGCCGCCTCGGCACCGGGATCGACCCGGGCGGCGGCGCCGGGAGCCGGGCCGGGTCGGCCGCCGGGAAGCCGGCCGGCCCCGGCCCGGCGTTGGTCTCGAAGTCGGGCAGCCGCCGGACCATGGGCCGGACAGCGGGAATCGTCGAGGTCATGGCTCCCCTGAGCGCGCCGGAGCGCGCATCCGTAGTGACGCTGGGGACGACCGGGACACGACCGGGCGCCGGGCAGACCGGCCGGCGGGCAACCGGCGGTGCGTGGCGCGCCCAGTATGCGGGCCGGCCGGCCGCGCGCGGGCGGTTTCGGCAGAACCCGGTGCGGCCGCTGACAAAATCCCCGACTCACCCTGACGGAATCCCCGACTCGCGGGAGGGGACGGAGTCCCCGACTTGTCGCTGGGAGGGGACGGAGTCCCCGACTCGCCGACGGCCAACCGGCCTGTGGAGTGGTTGGTCAGGGGGTGGGGGAGAGGTGGTCGAGGAGGGCTACGGCGGCGGGGTTGCTGGGGCCGGGGGCGCGGCTGGCGAGCGAGACCGACCAGTGCAGCCGGGGCTCGACCAGCTCGGCGACCGCGAGGCCGGTCGAGGACTCGGCCAGTGAGCCCTGCACGATGGCCAGCCCGAACCCGTTGCGGACGAGGTCGAGCTGCAGGTCCAGCTGGCTCACCTGGCCGACCATCCGGCGGCGCAGCCCGAGCTGGCCGGACACCCGCCGGATGATGGTGGTGACCGCGGTGCCCTCGGCGAAGTCGACGAACGGCTCGCCCTCGAGCTCGGTCCAGGACACGCGGGTACGCCCGGCCAGCGGGTGCTCGGGCGGCATGATCAGCACCAGGTCCTCGTCGTAGATCACCGGACCGGTCAGGTCGTCGGGCAGGGGGTCGTCCGAGGCCAGGTAGGCGAGGTCCAGCTCGCCGTCGCGCAGCCGTTCGACGAGCGTGCTGACCGGAGCGTTCAGCACGGTGAGCTGGATGTCGGGGTAGCGCCGGTGGAACGCGGACAGCTCGGCGGGCAGGTCCACCGGGCCGAGCCACTGGATCATCCCGACGGCCACGCGCCCCCGGTGCAGGCCGGCCACGGCGCGAACCGCCTCCGCGGCGGCTGTGCTTTCCGCCACGACGCGGCGCGCGCTGGGCAGGAAGGCGCGGCCCGCCTCGGAGATCGTGACCCGCCGCGTGGTGCGTTCGAACAGCGCCGCGCCGAGCTCGTGCTCCAGGTTGCGTATCGACGTACTCAGGGCCGATTGCACGATTCGGGTGGCCCGGGCGGCCGCCGTGAAGCTGCCGTGCTCGACGACCGCGAGGAAGTGCTCGACCTGTCGCAGCTCCATCTATCTATTCTAGAGATGGATACCAGCTAAATGATGCACTGGACAGAACAATTTCGCCGACCGCATCCTGGATGGCGTGACTGCTGAGAGCCGGGCCGCTGAGGCACCCAAGGACACCGCTGCCGAGGTGACCACTGCCGGGGCAAACGCTGCCGGGGCAAACGCTGCCGGGGCAAACGCAGCCGGGGCGCGCGCCGCCGAGGTCGACCGCCCGGTGGCGAGCCGGCGCGTCGTGGCCACGATGGCGTTCGCCACCGGGGCCGTGGTGGCCAACATCTACTACATCCAGCCGCTGGCCGAGACGCTGGCGGTGGCGTTCCACGCGTCGGCCGGCGCGATCGGCGTACTGATCACGCTGCTGCAGCTCGGCTACGCGGTCGGGCTGGCCACCGTTGTGCCACTCGGTGACCTGGTGGAGCGGCGGCGGCTGCTGATCCTGCTGCTCACCGGCTGCGCGGTCGGGCTGTCGGTGATGGCCACCGCGCCGGTGCTGGCGGTGCTGGCGGCGGCGGCCGTGCTGGTCGGCATCACCTCGGTCGCCGTGCAGATCATCGTGCCGTTCGCCGCGCACCTCGCCGAAGAGGGCCGCCAGGGGCAGGTCGTCGGCACGGTGATGAGCGGGCTGCTGATCGGCATCCTGCTCTCCCGCACGGTGGCCGGGCTGCTGGCCGGCTTCGTCGGCTGGCGCTGGGTGTTCGGCATCGCGGCGCTGGTCACGCTCGCGGTCGCGGTGGTGCTGTGGCGCGAGCTGCCCGCGCACCCGCCGACCGCGCGGATGAGCTACCCGGCGCTGCTGCGCTCGGTGCTGCGGCTGGTCCGGGTCGAGTCGGTGCTGCGCTACCGGATGACGTACGGCGCGCTGTCCTTCGCCGCGTTCAGCGCGTTCTGGAGCACCTCCGGCTTCCTGCTGGCCCGCCCGCCCTACCACTGGAACGAGATCCAGATCGGGCTGTTCGCGCTGCTCGGTGCGGCCGGCGCGGTGATGGCCAAGTTCGCCGGCCGGCTCGCCGACCGCGGCTACGCCCGGTGGACCACGATCGGCTTCGCGCTGCTGTCCACGAGCAGCTTCCTGCCGCTGTGGCTCGGCGGCCACTCGGTGATCGCGCTGGCCATCGGCGTGGTGCTGCTCGACCTCGGCGTGCAGGGCCTGCAGATCACCAACCAGAGCGTCATCTACGGCCTGCGCGCCGACGCCCGCAGTCGGCTCACCACCGCGTACATGACCACGTACTTCCTCGGCGGCACGCTGGGCAGCGGGCTGGGCGCCGCGCTGTACTCCTGGGCGGGCTGGAGCGGGCTGTGCGCACTCGGCGCGTGCTTCCCGGTGCTGGGCGGCCTGGTCTGGCTGCTCGAGCAGCTGAGCATCCGGCGCCGGGCCCGGACGCTGGCCGCCGGCTACTGAGTTCCGCTGCCGGTCGGGCGCCGGCCGGGCTCAACCGGTCGGGCTGAAGTCGGCCGCGTGGTCGACCGCCCACTCGGCGTACGTGCGCGCGGGCCGGCCGGTGACCTGCTCGACCGTGGGCAGCACCCGCGCCGGCGTACCGACGGCCGAGGCCAGGTAACCCAGCATCAGGTCGGCGATCTCGGCGGGCATCACCTCGACCATCGCCTCGCGGGCCCGCGCCGGGTCCACCTCCTCGAACCGCACCGGCCGCCCGGTCGCCGCCGCGATGGCCGCGACCTGCTCGGCCTGGGTGATCGAGGCGGGCCCGGTCAGCTGGTACTCGGCGCCGACGTGCCGGTCGTCCAGCAGTGCGGCGGTGGCCACGGCCGCGATGTCCGCCTCGTGGATGGAGTCCATCGCGGCGTCCGGGTACGGCGCGCGCACGACGCCCTCGGCCCGTACCGACGGCGCCCAGCGCAGGGTGTTCGTGGCGAAGCCGCCGGGCCGGACGAACGTGGCCGCCAGTCCGGAGCGCCGCACCGCCTCCTCCACGGTGCGGTGCATGGTCGAGATGACGTTCTCGCCCGGCTGGGTGACGGCGCTGGAGGACAGCACCGCGACCCGCGCCACGCCCGCACCGGCGGCCAGCTCGAGCACCTCGGTGGCCGTCGCCGGCACCGGGAACAGGAACATCGCGTGCACCCCGGCGAACGCGGCGGCCAGGGTCGACGGTTTCGCCAGGTCACCGCCGACGACCTCGACGCCGGCCGGCAGCCGCGCCGCCGCCGGGTGACGCGTCAGGGCCCGCACCGGCTCGCCGGCGCCGAGCAGCTGACGCAATACGTTCCCGCCTACGTTGCCGGTCGCGCCGGTTACTAAAATCACCGTGTCCCTCCTCAGGGGTACCTCCGTCGAGTCTGGATCCTCAACTTCGGTTGAGGTCAATGCCCTAGGTTTCCGGGAAATCGGTCGCCGACGGCCGTCTGAGGCGTCACCCTGCACCGGGGAGACATGCCGTGACCCGGTATGTGTCGAGAAAGGGGAGCTCATGACTACCGACGGTTCGGTCCGCCGCCCGTCTGTTGACCCGATCGGGCCCCTCGGTTTACTCGACAGCGTTACCGGCTCACCCACAGAGGTGGATCTTTTGGGCGTCGACGCGCCGGCGGGACCTGTCCCCGCTGGCGGGGAGCCGGCCCAGGACGTCGCGGTCGAGGTCGTCGCGCTGGTCAAGCGGTACTCGAAGAGCCCGGTCAACGCGGTCGACGGGCTGTCGTTCGCGGTCCGCCGGGGCGAGATCTTCGGGCTGCTCGGGCCGAACGGCGCCGGCAAGACCACCACGGTCGGCGTGCTCACCACCCGCGTGCTACCGACGTCCGGCGCCGCCAGGGTGGCCGGGCTGGACGTCGTGCGCGACTCCGTCGCGGTGCGGGCCCGCCTGGGTGTGGTGCCGCAGCGGGTCAACCTGGACCGCTCGCTGACCACCCGCAACAACCTGCTCTTCCACGCCGCCTACCACGGGCTGTCCCGCGCCGACCGCACCGCGCGCGCCGACGAGCTGCTGGACCGGATGGGGTTGGCGGACAAGGCGAAGGTCAGCGTCGACCAGCTCTCCGGCGGCCAGTCGCAGCGGCTGATGATCGCCCGCGCGCTGATGCACCGGCCCGAGGTGCTGTTCCTGGACGAGCCGTCCACCGGGCTCGACCCGCAAGCCCGGCTGTTCGTGCACGACCGGGTGCGGGCGCTGCGCGAGGAGGGCGTCACGGTCGTGCTCACCACGCACGACATGGAGGAGGCCGCGAAGCTGTCCGACCGGGTCGGCATCGTGGACCACGGCCGGATGCTCACCATCGACACCCCCGGCCAGCTCGTCCGCTCGCTGCCGGGCAGCGCCACCCTGGAGGTGACCGTGCGCGGGGCCGGCGCGCCGGCTGTGGTGCTCGTCGCCGCGCTGGCCGAGCTGCCGGACGTGGAGCGGGTGGAACAGCTGGGCGCACTGGACCCGGCCGGTGCCGGGACGGCCGGTGCTGGCGGGCCCGCTGCCGATGGGACGACTGCTGGTGGCCCTGGATGTGGTGGCGGTGGCGTCGTCGGTCCGGGGCCGGACGGTGGCGCCCGGTTGCGGGTCTACGTGGCCGGCGAGCCGGCCACGCTGGTCGGGCCGGTGGTCTCGGCGCTGGTCGCGCGGGGCGCCTCGGTGTCCGACCTGTCGATCGGCGAGCCCAGCCTCGAGGACGTGTTCATCCACCTGACCGGGAGGGACCTGCGATGACCGTGCCCACTTCCGTGCCCACTTCCGCGCCCACCTCTGCGCACCGCGCCGGCCCGCCCGGGTCGGGCGAGCCGCTGGCGCCGGCCGCGCCGCCCTGCTCGTCGGCCAAGGTGTTCCTGGCCGTGCTCAGCCGGGACGTGCACGTGACCGGCAAGGAGCTGGTCGCGTTCCTCGCGCAGACGTTGATCCAGCCGTTCTTCTTCCTGTTCATCTTCGTCAAGGTGCTGAGCAACGCCGGGTTCGTGACCACGAGCTACGGCGACATCATGCTGCCCGGTCTGCTCGCGCTGAACGCGTTCTTCGGCGGCCTGCAGGCGGTGGCGTTCCCGCTGGTACTGGACTTCGCGTGGACGCGCGAGATCGAGGACCGGCTGCTCGCGCCGATGCCGATCCCGCTGGTCGCCGTGGAGAAGATGGTCTACGGCGCGCTGCGCGGGCTCGTCGCGTCGCTGCTGATGGTGCCGATCGGGCTGCTCGTGCTGCCCAGCGTGTCGTGGCCGGTCGACGGGTTGGCGCCGGCGCTGCTGTGCACCGTGCTCGGCGCGGTGCTGGGCGGCACGATGGGCCTGGCGATCGGCACCCTGGTGCCGCCCCGGCGGATCAACGTGCTGTTCGCGGTGATCTTCGCGCCCCTGATGTTCACCGGCTCGGTGCAGTTCCCCTGGCTGGCGCTGTCGAGCGAGCGCTGGTTCCAGGTGCTCTGCGCGGCCAACCCGCTGACCTACGTCAGCGAGGGCATCCGGGCCGCCCTGGTGCCGTCCGTGCCCCATCTCCCGTTCTGGCTGTGCGCCACGGTGAGCACGCTGGCCATCGCGGCCCTCGCCTGGATCGGTATCCGCGGTTTCATGCGGCGTGCGCTGGACTGAGGCGGCCGGCTGACCGGCGTGGCCGGCTCCCCGGCGACCGCGCGCGCCGCTACGGGCGGAACGAGACGTGCTCGGGGCGCAGCTCGCCGACGGTGTTCACGCCGAGCAGGGCCATGGTGCGGGCCACCTCGTCGCTCAGGATCTGCACCGCGCGCGCCACGCCGCGCTGCCCGCCGGCCATCAGCCCGTACAGGTAGGCCCGCCCGACCAGGGCGGCGTGCGCGCCCATGGCGATGGCCGCCACGACGTCCGCGCCGGTGGTGAAGCCGGTGTCCACGAGCACCTCGGCGCGCCCGTCCACGGCCTCCCGGACACTCGGCACGAGCTCGAGCGGCACCGGGGCGCGGTCCAGCTGGCGGCCACCGTGGCTGGACAGCAGCACGCCGTCGGCGCCCGCGGCCACCACCCGCTGCGCGTCGGCCACCGACTGCACACCCTTGGCCACGAGCTTGCCCGGCCACTGTCCGCGCATCCATTCCAGGTCGGCCATCGTGATGGCGGGGTCGAAGACGCGGTCGATCAGCTCGCCGACGGTGCCCTCGGAGCTGGTCAGGCTGGCGAAGGTGAGTGGCTCGGTGGTCAGCAGGTCGAACCACCAGTGCGGGTGCGTGGCGCCGTCCAGAAAGGTGCGCAGGGTCAGCTGCGGGGGCACGGTCATCCCGTTGCGGACGTCGCGCAGCCGGGCGCCGGCCACCGGGGTGTCCACGGTCAGCATGAGCGTGTCGTAGCCGGCCGCGAGCGCGCGCTCGATCAGGTCCTTGGCCGGTGCGCGGTCGCGCCACAGGTAGAGCTGGAACCACTTGCGGGCACCGGGCCCGGCGGCGGCCACGTCCTCGATCGTCGTGGTGCCCATGGTGGACAGCGCGTACGGGATGTCGGCCTGCTCGGCGACGGCCACCACCGCGCGCTCGCCCTCGGTGTGCATCATCCGGGTGAAGCCGGTGGGGGCCAGCGCGAACGGCTGCGCGGACGGCTTGCCCAGGATCGTGGTCGTCGCGTTCACCTTGGACACGTCGTGCAGCACCGACGGGTGGAACTCCAGCCGGTTGAACGTCTCGCGGGCCCGGCGCAGCGCCAGCTCGCCGACGCCGGCCGCCCCGTCGGTGTAGTCGAACACCGCCCTCGGCGTGCGCCGCCGCGCCAGCGTGCGCAGGTCGGCGATGGAGGCCGCCCGCCTCAGCCTGCGCTCGGTGGCGTCCAGGGTCAGCGGGGCGGGCCGCAGCAGCTCGCGCAACTCGCTCGGGTTCGGCAGTCGACGGTGCACCATGCCCTTACTTTAGGCATCTAGGCAGGGCTTACGCCTCCCGGCGGCGCAGCAGCTCGTAGCTGGCCACGGCGGCCGCGCTGGCCACGTTCAGCGACTCCACGCCGCCGCGCATCGGGATGGACACCGTGCCGTCCAGCTCGGCGCGCACGGCCTCGGAGAGCCCCTCCGTCTCGTTGCCGAGCACCAGGGCGATCCGCTCCGGCAGCGGGTCGCGCATCAGGGACGTCGTCGCCTCGCCGGCCAGCCCGAGCACCCGGATGCCGGCCTTGCGCAGCAGCGCGCAGCCCTCGGCGGCGGTGGCCGCCCGCAGCACCGGGGCGCGGAACGCCACGCCGGCCGACGCCTTGATCACCAGCGGGTCGATGGCCGGCACACCCCGCCGGGGAACCAGCACGCCGTCGATGCCGGCCGCCGTCGCGGAGCGCAGCACCATGCCGACGTTGCCCGGGTTGGTCACCGCGTCCAGCACCAGCAGTGCGCAGGGGGTGTCGCCGGGTAGGTCGGACAGCTCGTCGAGGTACTCGGTGAGCGGCCGCATCCGGGGCGCCACGATGTCGGCCAGCACCCCCTGGTCGTGGTGGCCGTTGCCGGCGAGCACTTTGACCCGGTGCGCGCTGGCCTGCTGCACCGGGACGCCACGGCGGCGGGCGGCGTCGAGGATGGCGGCCAGCGTGGTCCCGCCCCGGACGTTGTCCGCCGTGATGATCTTGTCAACGGTCAGCGAAGGGTCGGTGAGGGCCTCGAGCACGGGCTTGCGCCCATACACGGTGATATATGTGTCTTTCGGACTGCGCGGCGGCACGCCGGCCAGCATCGCATGCGAGGATCGCGCCATGCCGGATCGCCTCTCGGCGTTGGACGCGTCGTTCCTCTATCTCGAACATCCCACCACCCCGATGCACGTCGGTGCGGTCGCCATCTTCCGGCGGCCCCGCGCCGGTTTCGACTACGAACGGCTGCTGCGGCTGATCGACCAGCGGATCGGGCTGGTGCCCCGGTACCGGCAGAAGGTGCGGCACGTGCCGGCCGCGCTGGCCCGGCCGGTGTGGGTGGACGACCCTGACTTCGACCTGACCTACCACGTGCGCCGCTCGGCGCTGCCCAAGCCGGGCACCGACCGGGCTTTCAACGACCTGATCGCCCGGCTGATGTCCCGCCCGTTGGACCACACGCGCCCGCTCTGGGAGATGTACCTGGTCGAGGGGCTGGACCGGAACCGCATCGCCATGCTCACCAAGACGCACCAGGCGCTGGTCGACGGCATCCGGGCGATCGACATCGCGCAGGTCATCCTGGACGTGTCGGCCACCCCGAGGGAGGACTTCGGGGCCTCCTGGACGCCGCGCCGCGAACCCGGCCGGGTGAAGCTGATCACCGACGCGGTGCTGGAGGCCTGGCGCCGGCCGACCGAGGTGGTGGACAACGTGCGGGCCGCGGCCGGCGACGCCGCCGCCACGGCCGGCAAGGTGGTGGACGTGCTCGGCCAGGTGGCCACGGTGATCAGGACGGCGGCCAGCCAGGCGCCGCCCAGCCCGCTGAACGTGTCGATCTCCACGCAGCGCCGGTTCGCCGTGGCGCGCACGCGGCTGGACGACTACCGGGCGGTGCGCACCGTGCACGGCTGCGCAGTGAACGACGTCGTGCTCGCGGTGGTGTCCGGCGCGATGCGCAACTGGCTGCTGTCCCGGGGCGAGCCCGTCACCGGGTCCAGCACGGTGCGCGCGATGGTGCCGCTCTCGGTGCGCGCCGAGCCGGACGACGCCGGCCAGCTGGACGCCACGCTGGGCAACCGGGTGGCGTCCTTCCTGGTCGACCTGCCGGTCGGCGAGCCGAACGCGGTGGTCCGGCTGCACCAGATCTCGCACCAGATGCGGGCGCACGCGGAGAGCGGCCGGTCGGTCGGCGCGGAGTCGCTGGTCCGCCTCGGTGGCTTCGCGCCGCCGACACTGCACGCGCTCGGTGCCAGGGCGGCCAGCGGCATCTCCAAGCGGATCTTCAACCTGGTGGTGACGAACGTGCCCGGCCCGCAGGTGCCGCTCTACGCCGCCGGCGCCACGATGCTGGAGATGTTCCCCGTGGTCCCGCTGGCCAAGGGGCAGGCGCTGGCCATCGGGCTGACCTCGTACGACGGCGGGGTTTATTACGGCTTCAACGCGGACCGGGACGCGATGGGCGACGTCGAGATGCTCGCTGGCATGATCCCGGAGTCCTTGGACGAACTCATAAGCTCGGTGGGCTGAGTATGCGGATCTATGTACCGGCCACGTTGCCGATGCTGCGGAAGCTGGTCGCCGACGGGGTGCTCGACCCGTTGGGTGGCACCGCGTTCGCGCTGACGCCAGCGCTGCGTGAGTCCTACGCGGTTGGCGACACCGAGGAGCTCGAGTACGTCGCCATGCGGGACGCGGCGCGCGCCTCGCTGCGGCTGCTGGCCATCGAGCTGACCGGCGACCAGCCCGCCTGGCCGCGCCGGGTCGTGGTGGCCGTCGACACCGAGGCCGCGGTGGCCCGTCCCGACCTCGACGACGCCGCCGTGCGGGTGACCGGCTCCATCCCGGTGACCTCCGTGGCCGCGGTGCACATCGACGACCCGGAGGCCGAGCACGCCGTCCGAGAGGCCGCCGCCGTCGTCGACGCCGCCGACATGGGCGACCCGGACGCGGAGTTCACCCTCGGTGAGGCGGAGGACTTCGAGCTCGGCTGGTACGACCCCACCGAGCTGCCCTTCCTGCTCGAGCTGCTGGACCTGTAGCTCGAGCGGGCTGCCACGGCGGCCGGTTGGTGCCGCCGCTCAGTTGTTGCCGGGGCCGTTGGTGGCGCCACCGACGATCTGGTCGGGGGTCGGCGTGGGGATGTCCACCGGCTGGCCCCAGTCGCGGTAGCGGACCGTGACGACGTAGTTGGTGTGGCTGCCGTCGTCGGCGGTCTGGGTCTTGTTGAGCACCATCCGCAGCGGCCGGTTCCGGGCGTCCAGCCAGAGCGTGGTGTCGTCCGAGGCGCCGCCGCTCTGTACGAGGTTGGCCAGGGCCTGCATCACGGCCGGGTTGTTCTGCTGCTGGGTGGCCTTGGTCAGGTCGAGCGTGATGTTGTAGCGGACCGAGGGCACCCCGTCCAGGGTGTCGTCGGTGGACTGCACGATGCTGGCCTCGTCGCCGAGCTGCGCGAACGTGCCCGTCGGGTTGGCGCTGTCGCGCAGGCTCTGCACCATCTGGTTGAACTGGTTCACCGTGGCGTTCGTCGGGATCGACCGCATCTGGAACCACACCTTGCCCGGCGGCACCGACACGGTCCCCGGCGGCGGCTTGATGTAGGCCTGGTTGGGCAGGACCAGCAGCGTGAAGGCCGGGCCGGGCGCGGCGTTGAGCGGCTGCACGCTCTGCACGATCTGCATCGCCATGCCGCCGCCCGGGGCGTAGCGCAGCGCGCCGTCGCCGAGCATGCTCTGCGGCGGGTTGTCCGTGGTCACGCCGGTCATGTGCAGCTTCACCGTGCGGTCGACGGCCTGCTGCGCGGCGGCCACCGCGACGAGCTGGGACACCGTGGTGAAGTGCGGCAACGCCGGCGCGGCCGTCGGGCGGGCCGGGGCCTCGTGCCCGCCGCAGGCGGCCAGCAGCGCCGCCGTCAGGGCGGTGACCAGTGCGGTGACCAGCGCGGTGACCAGCGCGGTCAGTGCCGTGCGTGCGGGGCGCGACCCAGCGCTCGACCCGGCGTTCCGACCAGGGCTCGGCCCGGCGTGTCCCAATCGGCGCATCGACCCCTCCAGTATGCGGCTGTCACGCTACTGGTCGGGGCCGGTGTCCTGCGACCTCGGACGCGGGATACTAGCTCGGGGCGACCTGGTCGGGCGGTGGCGGGGCGATCTGGACCGGCTGGCCCCAGTCCCGGTAGCGGGCGTCCACCGTGTAGGTGCCCCCGGCGCCGGGTAGCTGCTGGTGCAGGTAGACGCGCAGCGGGTGGTTCCAGGCGTCCAGCCAGAGCGACGAGTCGACCGTGGCCATCCCCTTCTGCGCGGTCTGCTCCAGGGACTGCTTGAGGGTCGGGTCGTTCTCCTGCGTGGCGGCCTTGAGCACGTCGACCCGGATCGAGTACCGGATCGCCCGCACGCCGTCCAGCGGGTCCTCGGCGGCACCGACGATGGACGCGGCGTCGCCGAACTGTGTGAAGCTCTGCGTGGGGTCGGCGTTGGCCCGCACGCTCTGCACCACCGAGGCGAACTGCTGGCTGACCGGGTCGGACGCGCCTTCCTGGATCCGCACCCACGGCTTGACGCCCGGGGCGCTCGGGTCGGCGGGCGGCTTCACGTACGCCTGGTCGGGCAGCACGATGATGCCCAGCTCGGCCGGGGGCGAGCCAGCCGACTGGATCCGCTCGGTGAGCTGCATGGACGGCCCCGCCGGGTCGAACCTGATCGCCCCGTCACCGGTCGTGTTGGTCACGGTGGCGCCACCGCTGGTGCCGCCGGTCACGGTGATCTTCGCGGTGCGGTCGGCCTTCATCTGGTTGCCGGTGGCGGTGCCCAGCTGGGCCAGCGACGTGTACGTGACCAGCGGCGGCGGCGCGAGGGTGGGCGGCGAGCCGCAGCCGGCCAGCAGAGTGGTGGTCAGGAGTGTGGTGGTCAGGAGTGTGGTGGTCAGGCGTGCGGTGGCCGGGGGTGTGGTGGTCAGGCGTGTGGTGGCCGGGCGTGCGGTGGCCGGGGGTGTGGTGACCAGCCGGGGTGGCGGGATGGCTCGTGGCGGGGTGGCTCGCGGCCTGACGACCGGTGGTGTGGCGACCGGCGTCGCGGTGACCGGTGCCGGGGTGCCCTGCGCGACCGGGCCGCCCGCGCCCGCACGTGGGGCGTGGCGGAGCGGCACGGGTCGGCACATCGGGGGCCTCCAAGTCGGGGCGTGCCGGCTCACCGTATCGACTGCCCGGTGCCGACGCCGGGCCGGAGCGGTCGGCGAGCACGCCCGGACGGCCCAACGGTCGAGTCGGCCGGACGGACCAGTGCCGCCGTCGGCCGCCGCGGCTCGCACACAGCTTGTGGACGTGGCACACGTGTTGGAACTCGTGTGTGGCGTCGACACGGCGTGTGCGGCCTCGCTGGGACCTGGGTGCGGCGTCCGGAGGGTGTGTGCGCCTGCCGGCGCCCAGCCCGTCCACGCCGGCCCCGACCCGCCGCCGGCCCCGACCCGCCGCCGGCCCCGAGCCGCCGCGGCCACGACCTGCCGCGGCCACGACCTGCCGCGGCCACGAGCCGCCGCGGCCACGACCTGCCGCGGCCACGACTCGGGTCAGGTCCACCCGGCGTCAGGTCGACCCGGCGTCTGGTCGTCAGGTCCAGGACGGGGCGGCGAGCGCCACCAACACGCGGCGCAGCGCGGCGAGCCGACCCGCGCTCACGCCACCATCGGCGACCAGCGCATCCAGCGCGCACTCCGGATCGGCCGGCGGCCCGAGGTGGCCACACCCGCGGGGGCAGTCGTCGATCGCGGCGGCGAGGTCGGCGAACGCGCTGACCACCTCCGTCGCCGACACGTGGGCCAGCCCGAAGGAGCGCACCCCCGGCGTGTCCACCACCCACCCCCCGGTGGGCAGCGGGATGGCCACCGCCGACGACGATGTGTGCCGCCCCTTGCCGATCCCGGAGACGCGGCCCACCGCCCGGTCGGCGTCCGGTACGAGCGCGTTGACCAGCGTGGACTTGCCGACGCCCGAGTGCCCGATGAGCGCCGACACCCTCCCGGCGAGCACCTCGCGCATCTCGTCGGGCGGCCGGTCGAACCGGGTGACCACGACCGGCAGGTCCAGCTCGTGCCAGTCGGCGGCCACCACGGCGGGGTCGGCGCCCCGGTGGGTGTCGGCGAGGTCGGCCTTGGTCAGGCAGAGCAGGGGCCGCAGCCCGCCGGCGTACGCGGCGACCAGCGCGCGGTCCACGAAGCCGACGCTGGGCGCCGGGTCGGCCAGCGCTGCGACGATGACCAGCTGCTCCGCGTTGGCCACCACGATCCGCTCGTAGGCGTCGTTGTCGTCGGCGGTGCGGCGCAGCACGCTGGTCCGCTCCTCCACCCGGACGATCCGGGCCAGCGCGTCCGTACCGCCGGACCGGTCGCCGACCAGCCCGACCCGGTCGCCCACCACGATCGGCGTCCGCCCCAGCTCGCGGGCCCGCATGGCCACGACCAGCGCGTCCAGGTCGCCGGGACGGGCGGAGTCCGGGATGCAGGTCCACCGTCCCCGGTCCACCGCGACGACCATGGCCGGTTCGGCGTCGGTGTGCTCGGGCCGGGTCTTGGTCCTCGGTCGCGAACTCCGCCGGCCGGGGCGGACCCGGACGTCGGACTCGTCGTACTGGCGTGGCGCCGGCGACACCGTCTAGCTCCCCGCGCGCCCGGACAGCAGTGCGGCCCAGCGGCCGGGGAAGTCTGGGATGGTCTTGTCGGTGCAGCCGATGTCGTCGACCGCGACCCCGGGCACGACCAGCCCGATCAGCGCGCCGGCGGTGGCCATCCGGTGGTCGGCGTAGGCGCCCCAGGGCCGGTCGGCGCGCCCGTGCAGCGGCCGGGGCCGGATGGCCAGCCCGTCGGGGGTCTCGGTGGCGTCCCCGCCGAGCGCGGTCAGCTCGGTGGCCAGCGCGGCCAGCCGGTCGGTCTCGTGGCCGCGCAGGTGGGCGATGCCGCGCAGCTGCGAAGGGCCGTCGGCCAGCGCGGCCAGGGCGGCGATGGTCGGGGCGAGCTCGCCGACGTCGTGCAGGTCGACGTCGACCCCGGTGAGCCGGTCGGGGCCGGTCACGGTGACGCCGTCCGGCCCGGGAGCGACGGTCGCGCCGAACTGTTCGAGCACGCCCAGGATGGCCACGCCCGGCTGGGTGGACGCGGCCGGCCAGCCCAGCACGGTGACCCGCCCGCCGGTGATCGCCGCGGCGGCCAGGAACACCGAGGCGTTGGACAGGTCGGGCTCGACCACCCAGTCCCGCGCGAAGATCGGGGCGGGCGGTACCCGCCAGGCGTTCGGCTCGCTGTCGTCCACGTCGACCCGGGCGGCGCGCAGCATGTCGACGGTCATCTCGATGTGCGGCAGGGACGGCACCGGCTTGCCGTCGTGGATCACCGTCAGGCCCTTGTCGTAGGCCGCCCCGGACAGCAGCAGGCCGGACACGAACTGCGAGGAGCCGGACGCGTCCAGCACCACCTCGCCGCCGGCCAGCCCACCGGTGCCGTGCAGCGTGAACGGCAGCGCGTCGCCGTCGCCGTGCGTCTCGACGCGGGCGCCGAGGGTGCGCAGCGAGTCCAGCACCGGCCCCATCGGGCGCTCCCGGGCGCGCGGGTCGCCGTCGAACCGCACCGGGCCGGCGGCCAGCGCGGCGGCCGGTGGCACGAACCGCATCACGGTGCCGGCCAGCCCGGTGTCCACCTGGGTGTCGCCTCGGAAGCCGTCGTGCGCGCCGATGGTGATCAGCTCGCCGTCGACCAGCACCGGCACCCCGAGGGAGCGCAGCGCGCCGATCATCAGGGCGCTGTCCCTGGTCGCGGGCACCCCGGCGACCGTGCAGTCCCCGCCGGACAGCGCGGCGAGCAGCAGTGCCCGGTTGGTCTGCGACTTCGAGCCGGGCACCGCGACCGCGCCGGTGACCGGCCCGGCAGCGGTCGGCGCCGCCCAGTACAGGTCGGTCGGCTGGGCGCCGGTGGGCGGGGTGTGGGGCGGTGTACTCGGATCGTGCATGTGCTCATGATTCCGCACTCGTGGGAGCATGGAGCGCATGTGTGGCCGGTATGCCTCGACCAAGGCGGCGTCGGACATCGCGGACGAGTTCGAAGCGGTGGACGCCACCGGCGATGCGGCGCCCGAAGCGGACTACAACGTGGCGCCGACAAAGCCCGTGCTCGCGGTGGTGCAGCGGCATCCCCGGGACGCCGAGGGCACCGTCGACAGCAGCCGCACCGAGCGCAGCGTGCGTGTCCTGCGCTGGGGTCTCGTGCCGTCCTGGGCGAAGGATCCGTCGGTGGGGTCCCGCATGATCAACGCCAGGAGCGAGACCGCGGCGGAGAAACCGGCGTTCCGCAAGGCGCTGGCCGCCCGGCGCTGCCTGCTGCCGGCCGACGGCTGGTACGAGTGGCGGCGCGGCGGCGGCTCGAAGCAGCCGTACTTCATCACCGGCTCGGCGAACGGCACCCCGGGTGGCTCGCTGGCCATGGCCGGGGTGTGGGAGTTCTGGCGGTCCCCGGACGGCGAGCCGCTGGTCACCGCCGCCGTGCTGACCACCGACGCGGTCGGCCCACTGGCCGACATCCACGACCGGATGCCGCTGCTCCTGGCCCCGCAGGACTGGGCAACCTGGCTGGATCCGGACTCCCCAGCCCCGCCTGAGCTGCTGGTGCCGCCGACCGAGGAGCTGGTCGCCGGCCTGGAGCTGCGCCCGGTGTCGTCCCGGGTGAACAACGTACGCAACGAGGGGCCGGAGTTGCTGGAGCGGGTCGAGCCGGCCGACCTGGCGCTTGACCTGGGCGAACCGGCGTTGGCGCTGGACCTGGGCGCGCCGGACCTGGGCCCGTCGGACTCCGGTGCGCCGGCGCGGAAGGCTGAGGCGCCGGCGGGCGAGCGCGGCCACACCTCGGGCGCACGCCGATGAGCTCGCTGGAGATCGAGACCCCGCACGGCCCGGCCAGGGTCGACCTGCACTGCGCGCCGGAGGGGCGGGCCGCGCTGCTGCTCGGGCACGGCGCCGGCGGCGGCATCGGCGCGCCCGACCTGGTGGCCACCGCCCAGTCGGCGCGCCGGGCCGGGGTCCACGTGGCGCTGGTCGAGCAGCCGTACCGGGTCGCCGGCCGGCGCGCCCCGGCCCCGGCCCGCCAGCTGGACGCCGCCTGGCTCGCCGTCGCGGAGTACCTGGGCGCCGGGGTGCTGGAAGGGGTGCCGCTGGTGTTCGGCGGGCGTTCCTCGGGGGCCAGGGTGGCCTGTCGCACGTCGGAGGAGGGCGGTGCCGCCGCGGTGCTCTGCCTGGCGTTCCCGGTGCACCCGCCGGGCAAGCCGGAGAAGGACCGCCTGCCGGAGCTGGCCGGCGTGGAGGTGCCGGTGCTGGTGGTGCAGGGCGAGCGCGACCCGTTCGGCCAGCCGGCGCCCGCGCCGCACCGCGACGTCGTGCTGCTGCCCGGCGACCATTCGCTCAAGGGCGACCTGGACGG
>DATAZG010000184.1:0-7795 GCA_036272155.1 Pseudonocardia sp. | reverse complement strand
CTTGCGGGTGACCAGGGTGACCCGGGGCACCACCGCCTCGGCGAACGCGTGCAGCAGCTTCGCGCCGCGCCGGACCACGCCGTCCCACTCCTGGCCGACACCGGGCAGGTAGCCGGGCACGTCGACCAGCACGAGCAGCGGCACCCCGAACGCGTCGCACATCCGGACGAACCGGGACGCCTTCTCCGCCGAGGCCGAGTCCAGGCAGCCGCCCATCCGCAGCGGGTTGTTGGCCAGCAGGCCGATCGTGCGCCCGCCGAGCCGGCCGAAGCCGATGATCATGTTCGGCGCGTACTTGGGCTGCAGCTCCTCGAACGCGCAGCCGTGCGGGTCGACCGGGTCGTCGTCGAGCACCGCGCGGATCAGCGGGCGGACGTCGTAGGCCCGCTTGCGCCGCTCGGGCAGCAGGGCGCGCAGGTCGACCGGTTCGCCGACCGAGCGCACGTCGAAGATGCCCGGCCGGGCCAGCATGGTGGTGATCCGGCGTGTCCGGTACAGCGCGTCGAGCTCGGAGTCGGCCACGACGTGCACGACGCCGGACCGCTTGCCGTGCGCGCTCGGCCCGCCGAGGGCCTCCATGTCGATGTTCTCGCCGGTGACGCTGCGGACGACCTCCGGGCCGGTGACGAACACCCGTCCCTCCGGCGCCATGATCACCACGTCGGTCAGCGCCGGGCCGTACGCCGCGCCCCCGGCGGCCGGGCCGAGCACCACGGAGATCTGCGGCACCCGCCCGGAGGCCCGCACCATCGCGGCGAACACCTGGCCGACCGCGTCCAGGGCCTCGACCCCTTCGGCCAGCCGGGCGCCGCCGGAGTGCCACACCGCGATCACCGGGCAGCGCAGCCGGACCGCCGCGTCGATGGCCTCGACCATGTGCCGGCAGCCCTCGGACCCCATGGCACCGCCCATCCGGGCGGCGTCGGAGCAGTACGCGATCACCTTGGCGCCGTTGATCCGGCCGTGCGCCGCGAGCACACCGCTGGTGTCCCGGGCGTGCATCGGTACCAGGGTGCCTTCGTCGAACAGTGCCGAGAGTCGGACCTCAGGATCCCTGGGGTCGACCGGTGCGGCAGTGCTTGCAACAGCGGTGGCGGCAGTGCTCGTTGAAGTGGCGGTGACGGGCGGGCGGATATCGACCGCTGTCATCTGCGTGCTCCTTGGGGTCAGGTGGGTCAGACCGAAGCAAAGGCGAGCGCGACGTTGTGCCCCCCGAAGCCGAACGAGTCGTTCAGCGCGGCGGTCAGCTCGACCTTGCGCGCCTCACCACTCACGACGTCCAGCTGGACGCCCGGGTCGAGGTTTTCCAGGTTGGCGGTCGGCGGGATGAGCCCGTCGCGGATGGACAGCAGGGCGGCGATGCCCTCCACCGCGCCGGCGGCGCCGAGCAGGTGGCCGAGGCTGCCCTTCGGCGCGGTCAGGATCGGGTGGTCACCGATCGCCTTGCGCACCGAGACCGCCTCGCCGACATCGCCGACCGGGGTCGACGTGGCGTGGCAGTTGACGTGGCCGATGTCGGCCGGCTCCAGGCCGGCACTGCGCATCGCGGCCTTCATCGCCCTGGCCTGGCCGTGGCCCTCCGGGTCAGGCGCGGTGATGTGGTAACCGTCGGACGAGGTGCCGATGCCGGCCAGCCGGCCGTGCACGGTGGCACCCCGGGCGGCGGCGAACTCGGCCCGCTCCAGGACCATGATGCCGGCGCCCTCGCCGAGCACGAAGCCGTCGCGGCCCGCGTCGAACGGCCGGGAGGCGTGCTCCGGGTCGTCGTTGTGGCTCACGCACATGGCACGCATCTGCGTGAACCCGGCCAGCGGGATGCCGGTGATGCAGGCCTCCGCGCCGCCGGCGATGACGACGTCGACCTCGCCGGCCTTGAGCATGCGCCAGCCCCAGGCCAGTGCCTCGGCGCCGGACGCACAGGCCGACACCGGCGCGTGCACGCCGCCGCGCGCCTTGAACTCCAGGCCGACGTGCGCCGCCGGTCCGTTGGGCATCAACATCGGGATGGTCAACGGGCTGACCTTGCGGACGCCGTCGTTCTCCATGATGTCGTCCTGGGTGAGCAGGGTGACCGCGCCGCCGATCCCGGTGCCGACGATCACCGCCAGCCGCTCGGGCTCGACCCCGGGGGCGCCGGCGTGCTGCCAGGCCTCCCGCGCGGCGATGATCGCCACCTGCTCGCAGCGGTCCAGCCGGCGGGCCTCGACCCGCTTGAGCACCTCACTGGGATCCACGGCCAGCTGCGCGGCGATCTTCACCGGCAGCTCGTAGCGCTCCACCCAGTCCGCCTCGATCCGGGACACCCCGGACCGCCCGGCCAGCAGGCCCTCCCAGGTCGACGCCACGTCCCCGCCGAGCGGGGTCGTGGCGCCGAGCCCGGTGACAACGACGTCGTTGTTCGAGGTCACTTGGACTTAGCGATGTAGTCCACCGCATCGCCGACGGTCTTCAGCTCGGCCAGCTGGTCGTCCGGGATCTTCACGCCGAACTTGTCCTCGGCCTGGACCGCGATCTCGACCATGGACAGCGAGTCGATGTCGAGGTCGTCCACGAACGACTTGTCCGCGGTGACCTCGGCGGCGTCCACTCCGGCGATCTCTTCGACGATTTCGGCGAGACCGGAGAGGATGTCTTCGTTGCTCACGTGGGTTTCCCTTTCTTTGGTGGAACCTTGGCGGATGTGATCCGCCGAGTCTGATGTGTGCAGGTGGGCGGAGGGGCAGCGGGGTCGGTCGACCCCGGGTGCGCTAGGGACAGACGACCACCTGGCCGGCGTAGCTGAGCCCGGCGCCGAAGCCGACGAGCAGCATGACGTCGCCCCGGGAGATCTCGCCGGCCGCCCGCATGTGGTCGATGGCCAGCGGGATCGACGCCGAGGAGGTGTTGCCCGAGTGCACGATGTCCTGTGCGACCCGCATGTCCTCCCTGGCACCGGCCTTGCGCAGCCGCCGGGCGACCGACTCGACGATGCGGAGGTTGGCCTGGTGCGGCACGAACACGTCGATGTCCGCCGGGGTGAGCCCGGCCAGCTCGACGGCCCGCAGCGCGATCGGGGCGATCTGGGTGGTGGCCCAGCGGAAGACGGTCTGGCCCTCCTGGCGGATGCTGCTGCTGGCCTGCTCGATCCGGATCACCTCGTGCATCTCGCCGTCGCTGCCCCAGACCAGCGGACCGACGCCGATGTCGTCGGCGGTCTCGGCCGGACCGAGCACCGCGGCGCCCGCTCCGTCGGCGAAGATGATGCAGGTGGACCGGTCGTCCCAGTCCAGCCAGTCGGACAGCTTCTCCGCGCCGATCACCAGCACGTTGCGCGCCGAGCCGGCCCTGATCAGGTCCGACGCGGTGCCCATCCCGTAGCAGAACCCGGCGCACGCGGCATTGATGTCCATCGCGCCCGGTGCCGAGATGCCGATCTTGTGGGCGACCTGCGCGGCGGCGTTCGGGATCGGGTTGGGCATGGTGCACGTGGCGACCAGCACGGTGTCCACGTCGGCCGGGCTGAGCCCCGCGTCCGCGACCGCCTTCGAGCCGGCGTCGGCGGCCATGTCGACCAGCAGGGTGTCCTTGTCGGCGATCCGCCGGCTGACGATGCCGACCCGCTCCCGGATCCACTGGTCGTTGGTGTCCACCCGCTTGGCCAGGTCGTCGTTGGTCACGACGTGCTCCGGCTGCGAGCTGCCCCAGCCCAGGATGCGGGCGCCGGGCGCCGCCGGGACCAGCCGCAGCGACGTGGCGGGGCGGGTCATGAAGTACCTCCGGTGTGTTCGGCGAGCAGCCCGGCGACCGAGTCGAGGTCGTCGGGGCTCTTCAGGGGGAGCGTGGCGGTGCCGCGCAGCTCACGCTTGACCAGGCCGCTCAGGGTGCCGGCCGGGGCCAGCTCGACGACCGCGGTCACCCCGAGCGCCCGCAGCGCGGCCATGCACAGGTCCCAGCGCACCGGCAGGGTGACCTGGGCGACCAGCCGGTCCCGCAGGTCGGTGCCGCCGCTGACCTCCGCGCCGTCGGCGTTGGACAGCATCGGTCGGGTCGGGTCGGCGAATTCCAGCTTGTCGGCGTAGCCGCGCAGCGCTTCCTCGGCCGGTGCCATGAACCGGGTGTGGAACGCCCCGGCCACCGCCAGGGAGATGATCCTGGCCCGCTCCGGCGGCTCGGCGGAGAGCTGGGCCAGCGCCTCGAGCGGGCCGGCGGCGACCACCTGGCCGGCGCCGTTCTGGTTGGCCGGGTCAAGGCCGAGCTCGGCCAGCCGGTCCAGCACCTGCTCGGGCTTGCCGCCGAGTACGGCGCTCATCCCGGTCTGCTCCAGTGCGCACGCGGCGGCCATCTCGCGGCCCCGCACGGCGGCCAGCTCGACGGCGGCGTCGGCGCTGAGTGAGCCGGCGACGGCCGCCGCGGCCAGCTCGCCGACGGAGTGGCCGGCGGTCGGGCAGCCGGCCAGCGCCTCTTCACCGCCGAGGGTGGCGACCAGCTGCTGGTAGGCCAGCAGCGCGCCGGCCACGATCAGCGGCTGGGTGATCGCGGTGTCCTTGATCTCCTCAGCGGTGGCGGTGGTGCCGAGCTGGGCCAGGTCCAACCCGGTGGCTTCCGACCAGCGGGCCACGGTCGACGCGGCGTCCACCTGCTCGGCTCTCGGGCCGGTTAACCAGGGACCGAGCATTCCGGGTGTCTGTGACCCCTGTCCGGGGGCGAGCACTGCAATCACTCGGCACAGCCAACACTGTCGTCGGCTCCAGCGGGGGTGATGACGCATACGAACTCCGCGGGCCGACTTTGGAGGTTTCCTCCAAAGATGACCCTGTTCACATCTTTAATGTCGAAGTGAATTTGTAGGGTCGTACAGGTAACACCGCTGCTCAGTGCGAGTGTGAAGGTTACTCGGAGGAGTGCAGCCGGCCCACGATGAGCGCGATGCGTAGTACAAGCGAGTCCCGCGGGTCGGTCGGGTCGAACCCGGTGACTTCAGTCACCCGGCGTAACCGGTAGCGCACGGTATTGGCATGCACGAACAGTGCGCGGGCGCACGACTCGAGCGCGCCGCCGCCGTCCAGGTAGCTCGCGAGCGTCCGGCCGAGGTCACCACCTGCCGAGGTCAGCGGCTGCACGACGGTGGCGACCAGCTGCGCCTTGGCGGCCGGGTCGCCGGCCAGCGCGCGCTCCGGCAGCAGGTCGTCGGCGCGTACCGGACGGGGCGCGGCCGGCCAGCCGGTCACTGCCCGCAGTCCCTGCAGGGCGTCCCTGGCGCTGGCGTGCGCGGCGGCGAGGGTGGGCGCGGTCGGCCCGATCACGACCGCGCCGGGCCCGAACGCCTCGGCCAGCCGGTGGGTGGGGCCGGGCTCGCCGGTCGCGGACGGGGCCGGCAGCGCGCCGGACAGCAGCGTGACGAGCCTTGCGCCCTGCACGCCCAGCAGCACGGAGCGGCCCAGCCGGGTGGCGGTGCGGCGCATGGCGGCGAGGGGCTCGGGCTGGTTCTCCGGCGGCGGGCTGCCCACGAGCACGGTGACCGGCCGCTCGGCGTCCCAGCCCAGTGCGGAGGAGCGGGACACCAGGGCGTCGTCCACCTCGCCGCGCACCACACCGTCGACGACGAGCGCCTCCAGCCGGGCGTCCCAGGCACCGCGGGACTCCGCCGCACTGGCGTACACGGTGGCCGCCGCGAAGGCGATCTCCCGGCCGAACCGCAGGATGCCCTCGACCAGCAGCCGGCGTTCCTGCTCGTCGGCGGCCAGCAGGGGGAGCTGTTGCTCGAAGGTCTCGATCGCTACGCGGACCAGCTCGACGGTCTGGCGCAGGGTGATCCGCCTGGCCAGGTCGCGGGGGGCGTTGCGGAACGCCTCGGCGGTGAGCCGGATCGTCTGGCCCGGCTCGCCCAGCCAAGCGCCGAAGTTCGTCACGCCGGTCTGGGTCACCAGCAGCACGCCGGCACGCTGGTCGGCCGACAGCCGGCGGAACCAGGGCAGCCGCTCGGACATCGCGGACACACTGGCTGTGGCCAGGCCGCCGGAAGCCTGCTCGAGTCGGCGCCGGGTCCGCGCTGAAACAGTCGGACCGGACACCGCGCGCGCCGTTGTCACATCCGGCAGCATGGCACGGAATGCCGCCGCCGGTCGTGATCAACCCGGCAGCTCAGGTGAAATACGCACCCATCGGCGTCAATTGCCCGTGTCGCTTGGAATCGGGCGACCGGGGCCTCGGCGAGATCGGTGCCGGGCCCCGAAGGCAAGCCGGGTCGGCAAGCCTCCGGGAGAGGAAGGGTCGCGGTCAGCCTAGCGGCGTGACCTTGGTTGCCTGGGGGCCTTTCTGGCCCTGCTCGACGTCGAACGAAACGCGCTGACCTTCATCCAGCGTGCGGTAGCCGCTGCTCTGGATGGAGGAGTAGTGCACGAATACGTCCGCGCCACCACCGTCGGGAGCGAGGAAGCCGTAGCCCTTCTCGCTGTTGAACCACTTGACGGTGCCCTCTGCCATTCTTGCTCTCCTCGTACTGAAATTCCGGGCGCTTGCCCCGGATATCGCGCCGACCCGCAGCGTTCCTGACGCGGGCTGGGATGCTTTCCGCGACCGGAGTACCCCTCCGGACGAGAAGAGCAACGGCCGCAGACTACCGCGCCTGGCCCAAATGGGGGAGGGGCATCGTCAAGTGGAGTGAGAGGCACTCGAGTAGAAAGCCTTCGGACTAATCCGGCAGGCCGCCGAGGGCCGTGTCCGGATGTCCGTACCAAGCCGAATCCCGACTCCGTCAGGAGTGCGCCGGCCCGGGGTATGTACAGGTCATGACATGTTCCGGGGCGGCTCGAGGGAGCCGCCCCGGAACAGGGACATTCGACTTGTCAATTACGCCCGGGTAACCGCGCGTAAATAGTGCGGGCCCTCGACTCAGGCAGATCCCGGGTCGGAGGTCTGTGGTCCGGCCGCTTTCGGATCGTCGATGCGGTACTTGCTCGCCGCCGACACCAGGGTGGCCCGGTCCAGCTCTCCCCGTTCCACCAAGGCCGCCAATGCCTGAACGGTGATGGACTCGGCATCCACGGTGAAGTGCCGCCTCGCCGCCGGACGAGTGTCGGACAGCCCGAACCCGTCGGTGCCGAGTGAATAGAACTCACCCGGAACCCAGGGCCGGATGAGGTCCTGCACCGCGCGCATCCAGTCCGAAACCGCGATCACCGGGCCGGCCGTGCCGTCCGGGTCGGCCAGCGCGCGCCGCAGGTAGGGCACCTGGGGCTCGGCGTCCGGGTGCAGCAGGTTGTGCTGCTCGCACGCCACACCGTCGCGGCGCAGCTCGCCCCACGACGTCACCGACCACACGTCGGCGGCCACCGACCAGTGCTCGGCCAGTAGCTCCTGCGCCCGCAGAGCCCACGGCAGCGCCACGCCGGAGGCCAGCAGCCGCACCCGCCGGTCGAAGTGCTCCGGGGCCTCCTGGTACCGGTACAGGCCCCGCAAGAGCCCGTCCACGTCCAGACCCTCCGGCTCCGCCGGCTGTGCGTACGGGTCGTTGTAGAGGGCCAGGTAGTAGAAGACGTTCGGGTCCCGGCCGGCGCGGGCCTCGTCGTCGCCGTACATCCGGTCCAGCGCGTCGCGCACGATGTGCCCGATCTCGAAGGAGAACGCCGGATCGTAGGCCAGCACCGCCGGGTTGGTCGCCGCCAGCAGCAGCGAGTGCCCGTCGTTGTGCTGCAGGCCCTCACCGGTCAGGGTGGTCCGCCCGGCGGTGGCGCCGAGCAGGAAGCCCCTGGCCATCTGGTCGGCGGCGGCCCAGATCCCGTCGCCGGTGCGCTGGAAACCGAACATCGAGTAGAAG
>DATAZG010000183.1:0-10072 GCA_036272155.1 Pseudonocardia sp. | reverse complement strand
GCGCAACCATGACGGCGGCCGGGACGTGGCCGAGCTGGAGTACAGCGGCCACCCGACCGCCGAGAAGATCATCCGCCAGGTGGCCGACGAGATCGCCGCGCGCGCCACCGGCGTTCGGGCGATTGCGGTGAGCCACCGGATCGGCCCGCTGCGGATCGGTGACGTTGCGCTGGCCTGTGCGGTCGCCGCCGACCACCGCCAGGAGGCGTTCGCGGTGTGCGCCGAACTGGTCGACGAGGTCAAGCGTCAGCTGCCGATCTGGAAGCGGCAGAAGTTCAGTGACGGCAGCGACGAGTGGGTCAACTGCCCGTAGCGAGTGCCCGAGTAGGTGGACGGGCTGTGTCGGGGCTGTTACTCACAGGTGAGACTTGCACATCGGTGGCCCTGTGTGCTTTATCGGGCCGTGATCGTCGTCGGACGGATCGCCGATGAAAACAAATGAGTCTGATGGGGATATGTATCTGGCGTGTTGCCAACAAATTCACATCCACATGCACCAGGTGCGTTTTTTGTCAATCGCGCCGAGAAGTAGTCCCGCGCGGTAGGCCGGAATCCGTCGGCCGTCGCGGCTCGGTGCACCGGCCCGCGACGGGTCCGAGGGGCGCGCCACCGGACGGGCTCCCGACATGCGAGTGGCCCGGCGGTCGTCGGTCCGCCGGGCCACTCGTCGCGGCGAGCTCTTGGTGCGTGAGCTCGCGTGATCAGCCGATGTTGAGCTGCTGTCCCACCCGAAGCTGGCTCGGGTTGCTCAGCACATCGTGATTGCGCTGGTAGATAGCCTGCCAGCCGCCCACGATGTTCTTGGTCTGGGCGATCTTGGACAGGCTGTCCCTCGGGGCCACCGTGTAGTTGGCGCCGGGCTTGGTCAGGGAGGGGGCCACGGGGGCCGCCACCGGGGCGGGCCCGTTTGGCTTGACCTGGGTTTGGGTAGTCCTAATCGCGGAGGTCTGCTGCGACGTGGTCACCGTGCGCGGAGTTGCCTTGCCGCGAGCGCCGACCTTGCGCGAGCAGCTGGGCCAGGCGCCCCAGCCCTGCGCGGCGAGCACCCGCTCGGCTACGGCAATCTGCTGGGCGCGGCTGGCTCCGGCAGGACTGCCCGAGCCTCCGTAGGCGCGCCAGGTCGAAGGAGAGAACTGGAGTCCACCGGAGTATCCATTTCCGGTGCTTGTGCTCCACTTGCCGCCGCTCTCGCACTGGGCGATCTGGTCCCAGACGCTGTCCGGGGCGGCGTTCGCGGTTCCCGCGAGGACTAGGGGAGTACCAGCAACAACGATGCCGGCGACGACGACACGAGCCAGATTCCGCGCGCCGGAGCTCCGGCCGCGGGAGGTGCCTCGAGATCGAGTCATGACGCTCTCCACACCGCACTTATAGGGTTAGCTGCCGGGTTCGGGCGCAGGTGTAGCGCCCGACGGTTCCCACCGAATTAATCCCGCTGGTGTGATTTTCACACCTATGAATGGTTCCCCCATCCCCGCCCAGTGGTCATTCCTCTCGGTGGCCCCTGAGGCACTGGGCAGGGTTGAGTGCAGCGCCTCAGGTGTCATTTTCGGCCGGCTGTATCACCGGCCGCTGCAGCACGCTACGTAACTTAGGTGGGTATAAGTCAAGAAACCCGATTGCGAGGCTCGTCACGTAACCGCGATGATCACACACGTGTTCGCCATCACACTCAGCATTGTTGCAGGTCATAACGGGTTTATCACGAGACGGAAACGCTGGAGCCAAGGTAGTTCTAATCTGGAAGGTGTGATACAGATCACATGATCTGTGTCACTATCAAAACATTGCGTTCGGCCGCCGTTCAACTGGCACCCGACCCGGCCGCTCGGTCATGCTGGAGCGGTGAGTAACACCGATCACAACCAGCCAGGGGCCGCCCCGGGGTCCCCGGCCGAGCTCGCCGCCGCCCTCGGCGCCACCGGCTATCTCGCCGACGAGGGCCTCGCCACCGCCGCCTTCCTCGCCCTGCGGATGAACCGACCGCTGTTCTGCGAGGGAGAGCCCGGTACCGGCAAGACCGCGCTGGCGCAGGCCATGGCCCAGGTGCTCGGCGCCGAACTGATCCGGCTGCAGTGCCATGAAGGTATCGATGCGAGCCAGGCGCTCTACGACTGGGACTTCCCCCGCCAGCTGCTGCACCTGCGGGCCCTGGAGGCGACGGCCGGCGCGGCCGAGGAACGGCTGGACACCGAGGCGGTCGAGGCCTCTCTGTACGACCCTCGGTTCCTGATCGCCCGCCCGGTGCTCCGGGCCCTGCAGACCACGCCGAGCGTGCTGCTGATCGATGAGGTGGACCGGGCCGACGACGAGTTCGAGGCCTTCCTCTTGGAGGTGCTCACCGAGCACGCGGTGACCATCCCCGAGATCGGCGAGGTGCGCGCCGAGCGGCCCCCGCTCGTGGTGCTCACCTCCAACCGCACCCGCGAGGTCCACGACGCCCTCAAACGGCGCTGTCTCTACCTCTGGCTGGACCACCCGGACGTGACCAGGGAGATCGCCATCCTGCGCAGCCGGCTGCCCGGGCTGCCCGAGCGGCTGGCCGGCCAGGTCGCCGCCGCCGTGCGCAAGATGCGCCAGCTGGAGCTGCTCAAGCCGCCCGGGGTGGCCGAGTCGCTGGACTGGGCGCAGGCGCTGCAGCTGCTCGGCGCCCGGGAGCTGGACCTCGACGTCGCCGCGGCGTCCCTCGGCGCGGTACTGAAGTACCGGGAGGACGCCGACCGGGTCCGCGCCCAGCTCGACGCGGTGATGGCCTAGCCGATGGAGGGGTTCGGCACCGGGCTGTCGGCGGGGCTGCCGCCCGCGCTCGCCGGGGTGGTCGGGGACGGCACCGATCCGGTACCCGGGCTGGTCGGCTTCGCCGCCGCGCTGCGCCACGCCGGGCTGCCGGTCACCACCGACCGGGTCGCCGCCTTCCTCACCGCGCTGGACGAGCTGGACGTGACCAGCAAGCCGCGGACCTACTGGGCCGGCCGCCTGACGCTGTGTGCCGACCCCGACGACATCGGACGCTACGACGCGGCGTTCGAGGCATGGTTCGAGCCGTCCCGAGGTGGTCGGCCGGTCCCCGTGCAGGACCAGCGCCGGCCGCCGCCCTCCCAGATCGCCGCGCTCAGCCAGGACGGCGAGCCGGAGGACCCGGACCGGGACCCGGACGGTCCGGAGATCGCCCGGCTGCGCGTGGCGGCCAGCGCCACCGAGGTACTGCGGCACCGCGACCTGGCCGAGCTGTCCGCCGCCGAGCGGGAGCACCTGCGCGCGCTGCTGGCCCTGCTGCGCGCCGAACCGCCGCTGCGCCGCTCGCGCCGGCTCCGTCCGGCCAGCCGCGGCAACCCCGATCCGGGCCGCACCCTGCGCGCCGCGTTGCGCAACCACGGCGAGATCCGGACGCTGCACCGCCGGGCGCCCCGCGGCCGGCCCCGCCGGGTCGTGCTGCTGATCGACGTGTCCGGCTCGATGGCGCCGTACGCGGACACCCTGATGAGGTTTGCGCACGTGGTGGTGCGGCGCATGCCGACCACGGTGGAGGCGTTCACCATCGGCACCCGGCTGACCCGGATCACCCGCGAGCTGCGGCATCGGGACGCCGAACGGGCGCTGGCCGCCGCCGGTCGGGCGATACCGGACTGGTCCGGAGGCACCAAGCTCGGTGACGCGCTGCGTGCGTTCGTGGACCGCTGGGGCCAGCGCGGGGCGGCCCGCCGGGCGGTCGTGGTGATCTTCTCGGACGGCTGGGAGCGCGGCGAGCCGACCCTGCTTGCCGAGCAGCTCGCTCGACTGCGCCGGCTGGCGTACCGGATCATCTGGGTAAACCCGCATGCTGGTAAGGACGGGTACGCCCCGATCCAGGGCGGAATAGTCGCGGCGTTGCCACACTTGGACGAGCTGTTGGCCGGGCACAGCCTGGCCACGCTGGAGCGGTTGCTGGAGGTGATGGCTCATGCGTGACGTACTGGACTCGCTGGCATCGTGGTGGGACGACGGCAAGTCGACCGCGCTGGCCACCGTCGTGGGTACGTTCCGTTCCGCGCCGCGCCAACCCGGTGCCTCGATGCTGGTCGGCCCGGGCGGGGAGGCGGTCGGCAGCGTGTCCGGCGGCTGCGTCGAGGGCGCCGTGTACGAGCTCGGCAACCAGGTGCTCGGCGACGCACGGTCGGTGCTGCAGCGCTACGGGGTGTCCGACGACGACGCGTTCGCGGTCGGCCTGACCTGCGGCGGCATCCTCGACGTGTTCGTGGAGAAAATCGATCGGGAGACGTTCCCGCAGCTGCGTGAGGTCGTCGAGGCGATCAAGGCGGAGGACCCGGTCGCGGTGGCCACGGTGGTCGTCGGGCCGGCCGACCGGCTCGGCCAGCGGCTGGTCATCTGGCCGGACCGGGTGGAGGGCAGCACCGGCTCGGACCGGCTGGACGGCGCGCTGCGCGACGACGCCCGTGGGCTGCTGGCCGCCGGCCGCAACGCGATGCTGCACTACGGCGTCGACGGGCAGCGCCGAGGCGAGGGACTGGACGTCTTTGTCGAGTCGTTCGCCCCGCCGCCCCGGATGATCGTGTTCGGCGCGATCGACTTCGCGGCGGCGGTGGCCCAGATGGGCTCGTTCCTCGGCTACCGGGTCACGGTCTGCGACGCGCGCCCGGTGTTCGCCACCTCCAGCCGGTTCCCCGGCGCCAACGAGGTGGTTGTGGAGTGGCCGCACCGGTATCTCAAGGCGGAGTCGGAGGCCGGCCGGATCGACGGCCGCACCGCGATCTGCGTGCTCACCCACGACCCGAAGTTCGACGTGCCGGTGCTGGAGGTCGCGCTGCGGCTGCCCGAGTTCGGCTACCTCGGGGCGATGGGTTCCCGACGCACCCACGAGGACCGCTTGGAACGGCTGCGCGAGGTAGGTCTCACCGAGGAGGAGCTGGGCCGGATGGCCAGCCCGATCGGCCTCGACCTCGGTGCCCGCACCCCGGAGGAGACAGCGGTGTCCATCGCCGCCGAGATGATCGCGCTGCACTGGGGCGGCGGCGGCAACCGGCTGGCCGACCGCGAGGGTCCAATCCACGTCGGCGCACACCGCTGAGCGGGTCGGATCGGTACGACGTCGTAATACTCGGCGGCGGCCACAACGGGTTGGTCGCGGCGAGCTACCTGGCCAGGGCCGGGCGCCGCGTGCTGGTGCTGGAGCGGCGGGGCGAGCTCGGCGGCGCGGCCGTCTCGTTCCGGGCGTTCGACGGCGTCGACGTGCGGCTGTCCCGGTACTCCTACCTGGTCAGCCTGCTGCCCCGGAAGATTATCGCCGAGCTGGCACTGCCGGTCCGGCTGCGCAGGCGGTCGGTGTCCTCCTACACGCCGACCGGGTCGACCGGGCTGCTCGTCACCGACGACCCCCGGCGCACCGCCGAGTCGTTCCGCGCCATCACCGGGTCGGGCCGCGACCTGGCCGGCTGGCGCCAGTTCTACGCCAGCACCACCCGGGTCGCCGAGCGGGTCTTCGGCACGCTGACCGAGCCACTGCCCAGCCGGGAGGCCCTGCGCGCGCGCGTCGCCGACGACACCGCCTGGCGGGCGCTGTTCGAGGAGCCGCTGAGCGTCACGCTGGAGCGGACCTTCGGCTCCGACCTGGTCAGGGGTGTGGTGCTGACCGACGGCCTGATCGGCACGTTCGCCCGCGCCGAGGAGCCGTCGCTGCGGCAGAACCGGTGCCTGCTCTACCACGTGATCGGCAACGGCACCGGGGACTGGGACGTACCGGTGGGCGGCATGGGCGCGGTCACCGCCTCGCTCGCCGACGTGGCCGCGACCGCCGGCGCCGAGCTGGTGTGCGGCGCGGAGGTGCTTGCCGCGACCCCGGACGGTGAGGTCCATTACCGCCGGGGCGACGCCGAGCACCGGGTGCACGGTGAGCACCTGCTGGCCAACGTGTCCCCGCAGACGCTGGCTCAGTTGCTCGATGAACCCATCGCCGACCTGCTCGGTGAGCCGGCGGGCGAACGGCCGGAGGGTGCCCAGCTCAAGGTCAACATGGTGCTGTCCCGGCTGCCCCGGCTGCGCGACTCCTCGGTGGACCCGAAGGCGGCGTTCGCCGGCACGTTCCACGTCAACGAGGGCTACCGGCAGCTGGCCGACGCCTACGCCGAGGCCGCCGCCGGCCGGATCCCGGCGCTGCCGCCCTGCGAGATCTACTGCCACTCGCTGACCGACCCGTCCATCGTGGGTCTCACCGAGCGGGCCGCCGGCGCGCAGACCCTCACCCTGTTCGGGCTGCACCTGCCGGCCCGGCTGTTCGTCGGCCGCAACGAGGCCGCCCGGTCGGAGGCGCTGGCCGCCACCCTGGCCTCGCTGAACAGCCTGCTCGCCGAGCCGATCGAGGACTGCCTGCTGCGCGACGTCCACGGCCGGCCGTGTGTCGAGGCCAAGACCCCGCTGGACCTGGAGCGCGAGCTCGGCCTGCCGGCCGGCCACATCTTCCACCGGGACCTGTCCTGGCCCTACGCCTCGGACCCCGAGCGGGTCGGGAGCTGGGGTGTGGAGACCCGGTACGACCGCGTGCTGCTCTGCGGCGCGGGCGCCGCGCGCGGCGGTGGCGTCAGCGGCATTCCTGGGCGCAACGCCGCGATGGCCGTGCTCGGTCGCTGAGGTCGAGTTCGGGCCGCGGCGCCCGAGGGCCTGAGCCCGGGCCGCCGGCGGGCGGCCGCCCGGGCCGCCGGGTTTGGGCCAGACTGGGGGCGTGCCGACAGCTCCTCTGCTCGTGGTCGACGCGGGCACGACCACGCTCAAGGCCGCGCTGCTCGACCCGGCCGGCCGCGCGCTGGCCAGCGCCTCCGTCGAGCTGCCGGTCGACCATCCCGGCCCCGGCCGCGCCGAGCAGCACCCGGAGGACTGGTGGCGGGCGTTCGTGGCCTCGGTGCGGCAGTGCCGGGCCGCCGGGCCGCCGCCGGCCGCGGTGGCGGTCACCGGCCAGATGCAGGATCTCGTCCCGCTGGACGGCGCCGGCCGGCCGGTGCGCCCCGCGCTGCTCTACTCCGACCTGCGCGCCACCGCCGAGCTCGGTGTGCTGACCGGCAAGTTCGGTGCCGCGTGGAGCCAGGCGATCGGCAACGTGCCCGACCCGTCCAGCACCGCCGCCCAGCTGCTCTGGCTCCGCGAGCACGAGCCGGAACACTGGCGCGCGGTGCATGGCCTGGTGTTCGGCGCGCCCGGGTATCTGCTCAGCCGCGCCGGCGGCCGGGCCACGTGTGACCTGACCACCGCGTCCACCACCGGCCTGCTGGACATCGACGCCCGCGACTGGTGGCCGCCGCTGCTGGAGGTGCTCGGGCTCGACGCCGCGCTGCTGCCCGAACTGGTGGACGGCGTCAGCGTGGTCGGCGAGCTGAGCCGGGCGGCCGCGGAGGAGCTGGACCTGTCCGCCGGGCTGCCCCTGGTGCACGCCCCCGGTGACGCGGCCTCGGTGACCGGCGGGCTGATCGGCGAGCGCCCCGGTGCGATCAGCCTCTCGCTGGGTACCAGCGGCTGGGTGGCCGCGCTGGCCGGCCGGCCGAGCGGCCCCCACGAGGCCATCCACCATCTGGTCGGCCCCACCGGCCGGGAGTCGCTGCTGATCGGCGCGCTGCTCTCCGCCGGGGCCACCGTCGACTGGGCCAGGCGCAGCTACCTGCCCGGGGCCAGCCACGCCGACGCCGACCTCGCCGCCGGGCGGGCCGGCCCCACCGAGCTGCTGATGCTGCCCAGCCTCGCCGGCGAGCGGTCCCCGGTGCGGGACCCGCTGGCCGTCGGCGCGGTCGTCGGACTGCGGCCCGACACCACGCCCGCGCAGCTGTACCGGGCTGCCATGGAGGGCGTCGGCTACGCGCTGCGCCGGATCCTCACGATCATGGGGCCGAGGTTGGCCGAGGTGGCGGAGTACGACGCGAGCCGGTGGCTGCCGGTATCCGGGGGCGGCGCGCTGTCGCCGGTGTTCGCGCAGCTCGTGGCCGATGTGCTCGGTCGGCCGGTGGCGCCGGTCGCCGCCGAGCAGGCCGGTATGCACGGTGCGTACCGCGCCGCGGCGGCCGCCCTCGGCGGTGTGGTGCCCGCCCCGCTGGCCGAGCGCACCGACCTGTCGACGGTCCACCACCCCGGCCCGGCGAGCGCGCACTACGCGCGGCTGGCGGACGCCCACGCCCAGCTGTGGGAGCAGCTGCGGCCGACCTTCCGCGCCCTCGGCGGGACCCGGCTGTGAAGATCGTCCGCATGGCGCCGGCGGCAGCTCCGCGCCGGCCCGGCTTCGCGCCCGGTCAGAGTTCCGACAGCCGGCGGACGAGGAACCGACGCTCCGGCTCGGTCGCGGCCAGCCGCAGGGCGCGCTCGAACGCCTCCCGGGCTTCGGCGTCGCGGCCGAGACGGCGCAGCAGCTCGGCCCGGGTGGAATGGAGGTAGCGGTACTCGTCGAGCTCGAGCGAGTCGACGAGCTCGAGCGCTCGTTCGGGCGCGCCCGCTTCGGCGAGGGCCACCGCGCGATTGAGGGCGACGACCGGCGAGCCGGTCACGACTTCGAGGTGTTCGTAGAGCACCGCGACCTCGGGCCAGTCGATGTCCTCCTCGGCCTGCAGCGACGCAATCGCCGCCTGGAGCACGTACGGCCCGGCAGCCGATCGCAACGCCAGTCCCCGATCGAGCGCCGATCGGCCGGCCTCGACCTCTGCCCGGTTGTGCCGCGAACGGTCCTGCTCGGCCAACGGGATCAGCTCACCCCCGACCACCCGCGCCTCCCGGCGTGAGTCGTGCAGCAGCATCAGAGCCAGCAGCCCGTACACCTCCGGTTCGTCGGCCATCAGCTCGGCCAGCAGTCGCCCCAGCCGGATCGCCTCGCCGGCGAGATCGCCTCGGTCGGGGTAGCCCTCGTTGAAGATCAGGTAGAGCACCGCCAACACCGCTGACAAGCGGTCCGGCAGCATCGGGTCGGCCGGCACGGCGAACGGGATTGCCGTCGCCTTGATCTTGACCTTGGCCCGGGAGAGCCGGCGCTTCATCGTCTCCTCCGTCACGAGGAAGGCGCGCGCGATCTCCTCGGTGGTGAGGCCGCCCAGGGCCCGCAGCGTCAGCGCCACCTGCGCCTCGACGGCCAGCGCCGGATGGCAGCAGGTGAAGATCAGCTCCAGGCGCTCGTCCCGGATCGTGCTGTCGTCGAAGTCGATCTCGTGCATGCTCGCGGCCAGCCGATCGTTCTGGAGGAGCCGACGCTTGTCCTCGAGCGTCCGCTCGCGACGCACCCGGTCGATGGCGCGGTGGCGCGCGGTGGCCACCAGCCAGGCCACCGGGTGCCTCGGCGTCCCGTCGCGGGGCCACCGCTCGGCCGCGATCGCAAAGGCCTCCTGCGCGGCTTCCTCGGCGAGATCGATGTCACCGAGGAAGCCGACCAGGGACGCCAGTACGCGGCCCCACTCGCGCCGGAAGATCTCCTCGATCAGAAGCCGTCCTCCGTCGGGATGTCCACCAACGGCCGGACCTCGACCGCACCGCCGAGCCGCACCGCCGGAATCCGCTGGACGAACTCCAACGCCTCGTCCAGGTCGGCGGCGTCGAGCACGTAGTAGCCCCCGAGTACCTCCTTGCTGTCGGCGAAGGGGCCGTCGGTGATCAAGGCCTTGCCTGAGCTGTGGCGAACCGTGGTCGCCGTCTCGGCCGGTTGCAGATGGGCGCCGCCGAGGCAGCGCGGGTCTCCGCGCAGTGCCAGGTACTCAGCGTTGACGGGCCCGTACTCGTCGGGTCCGAGCTCTTCGTGGCTACCCGGCTTCGGGAAGATGAGCAGTGCGTACTTCATCGGTGCCTCCTCGGTCGGATCATCTCGTGACATCGAGACGAACAGGAAGCACCGAGGGGGACAGCGACCGTCGAAATTCCGCTAGCTCAACGACGGAGCGCTAGTTGTACTTGTTGTCCTCGCCGCCGGAGGTGGAGACCGGACCGTGGGTGTGTCGCCGGTTGCCGCGCAGGATGTCCTTGGCGGCGGCGACGATGCGCCGCCCGCCCGCGTGGGAGGTGCCCCAGTCGTAGGCGCGGCGCACCAGTGAGGGCCGGACCAGCTCGACCGGGGTCGGATAACGGA
>DATAZG010000182.1:0-24357 GCA_036272155.1 Pseudonocardia sp. | reverse complement strand
ACCACCGAGCTCATCACGAACTCGCCCTCGCGGATGTCGTAGTTCTCCGCGCTGTCCAGGTGGGTCAGCATCAGCGAGGAGAGCGCCCGGCCGTGGCTGTTCATGTACCGCCAGGCCACCGCCTTCTGCAGGAAGATCTCCGCGACCTCACTGCTGTAGAGCTCGGTGAGCTGGGTGATCTGGTTCTTCGAGGACTTGACGATGTTGATGTCGATCCGGTCCTCGCAGCTGGGCTGGCCATCCGGAGTGCGGCGGAACGCCCACAACCCGGTGGCCCAGTTGCCCGCGTAGTACCGCGCGGCGGGCAGGAACGAGATCAGGTCGGGCCGCAGGTTGCCGAGCACCGGCACGCCGAACAGGATCACCATGATCACGATCGGCAGCCAGATCGAGCTCGTCGAGCCCAGTCCGAACTCGCCGGCCGGGTGCAGCACGAACAGCCAGACCAGCGAGAACGTGTAGAAGATGTTCCACTCCAGCGGCACCGCCAGCGGGAAGTTGGACGTGATGTACAGGTGGAAGACGACCATGATCGCGGCGGTCACCAGCACCACCGGCCGGTTGTTCACGAGCAGCAGGATCACCGGGGCGCCGAACTCGAGCGCCGTGCCCGTGTGGCCGAGGAAGCCGGCCAGCCAGGACGGCCGGATGTCGTTCGGGAAGTCCTTGCAGAGCTTGTGCCGCAGCCACTTGGAGACCATCAGCGGCGCATTGGTGGTCATGCCCTGGATCACGTAGCCGAAGTGCTTGCCGATCTTGGAGGCGGCCGCGCCCCACCAGACCGCGCACATCACGAGCTTGGCGCCGACGATCATGTCCACGTAGGGCAGCGCGGCGAACATGATGCACATGACCCAGTACTGCTCGCTGCGCGCCGCCAGGAACAGCAGCCGGTCCCGCAGTCCGGCGACCAGGGTGAACCCGATCAGGAAGGCCAGCAGCTTCGGGTCGAGCAGGCCCACGCTGTCGGCGGGCTGGCCGACCTTCGGCACGCCGTCGGAGAACAGCAGCACGATCGCCGAGACGATCATGCCCGCGTACAGGAACACGTCGAACAGGGTGCGCCGCGACCCGCCGGCGATCGGGTTCTTGCCCGGCCACGGCGGCAGCTTGATCGTGCCGGGGCGCAGCCAGTAGGTGCAGCCCCCGACCCACGGCTTGAACCGGAACGCCAGCGGCCCGCAGGAGGCGCCGAGGCCCAACATCTCGTAGAGGATCACCCAGACCACGAGCTTCTGGTAGAAGATCGGCTGGGTCCACCAGGAGGCGACGTCGCCGAACGAGCCGATGCCGGCCGTCCGCGACGCGAGCAGCAGCCCGGCCACGATGAACACCGCGATCTTCACGCAGTACAGCACGTGGATCATCTTCGGCGTACCGAAGCCGTAGTCGATCCAGTGCAGCGCGAGGATCTTGATGCGCTCGAGATGTGGCCGGTCCTTCCAGGTGGCCAGATCCACGTCAGGCAGATCAGCGTTGATGAAACCCACGGTGGCTCTCCGATCGGTGTTCCGGTCAAACAGTGGTGGCGAACGAACTGCGCAGCGTCGGTTTGTCGATCTTTCCGACAGAGTTCTTCGGCAAGCTCTCCAGCAGCGTGAGCTCGACCGGGACCTTGTACTTGGACAGGTGCGCCCGAGCGTGCTCGAGCAGTTCCTCGACGGTCGCGCCCGCTGGCTCGCGCAGCGAGACGTAGCCGACCGGCACCTCGCCGTACACCTCGTGCGGCCGCCCGACGACGGCCACCTCGAGCACGGCGGGGTGCTGGTAGAGCACGGACTCGATCTCCTTGGGATAGATGTTCTCGCCACCCCGGATGATCATGTCCTTGACGCGGTCGACCAGTACCAGGTAGCCGTCCTCGTCGAACCGGCCGACGTCACCGGTGTGCAGCCAGCCGTCCACGACGGTCTTCGCGGTCTCGCCCGGCCGGTTCAGGTAGCCGCGCATCACGTTCGGCCCGGCGATGACGACCTCGCCGGACTCGCCGGCCGGCACCCGGTTGCCGTCCGGGTCGACCAGCTCCACCGTCTGCCCGGGCATCGGCAACCCGACGGTGCCGGGCTTGCGGACGCCGCTGAGCGGGTTCACGGTCGAGGCGCAGGTGCCCTCGGACAGGCCGTAGCCCTCCACGAGGACGACGCCGTAGCGCCGCTCGAACCGCTCGATCAGCTCGGCCGGCATCGGCGCCGCGCCACAGATCACGAAGCGCAGCGACGACGTGTCCGGACGCACCGACTCCGGCAGGTTGGACAGCATCGCGTAGATCGCCGGCACCGCCGAGAAGTACGTCGGCCGGCAGCGCTCGACGTCGGCGAAGAACCGGTCCGGGGAGAACCGGCCGGCGATCGTGGTGCTCGCCCCGGCCAGCAGCGGGGTGAGCACGCTGACCACGATCCCGTTGACGTGGAACAGCGGCAGCACCAGCAGGCAGTGGTCCGACCCGTCGAACTCGAAGCTGGCCAGCGCCATCTCGCACATCGCGGTCAGGTTGGCGTGGTCCAGCATCACGCCCTTGGGCTTGCCGGTGGTGCCGCTCGTGTAGATCAGCAGCGCCAGGCCGTCGGCGTCCAGCACCGAGGGGTCGTCGTCCAGGGAGGTCTCCTCCCAGGTCCACAGGTCGGCGACGTCGAGAGCGTCCGCGGTGCCGGCCGGCGACGGGCGGTTGTCCACCACGACCAGCCGGGTGGCCGAGTCCTCCAGCTGGTACGCGGCCTCGCTGTCGGTCAGCGCCGGGTTGATCGGGGTGACCGCCGCGCCGAGCCGCCACGCGGCGAACAGCGTGAGCACCAGCTCCACCCGGTTGGGCAGCAGAGTGGCCACCACATCGCCCCGCCGCACCCCGCGTTGTGCCAGCAGCCCAGCAACGCTCCGCACTCGCGCCGCGAACTCACCGTTGTTCAGCGCAACGGCATCGTCGCTGATGCAACGCGCATCAGCGGCGGCCGCGGCCCGAACATCAGGCAGCTCGGCGAAGTGCATGGTTACTCTCAGTCATTGAGCGTAGCGAGAATTGTGACGGCGCCCACGGTAGCGGGTTAATCCAAACGGCCCACATGGTGCACGGACACGAATCAGGCATTCGTGTTCGTACTGGGAGCACAAATGCGCTGCTCAGGCACACGATTTCCAACCCGTGTGCGAGGCATCGACGGGGTACACCGCTACGTCATCGCGGCCGCACACCCCCGCACCCGGCACACAGGTTGTCGACGCGGCACACACGTCGACGCCCCGACACACCGACTGTCGACGCGGCACCCGAGTTCTAACTCGTGTGCGGCGTCCGGAGTCGGTGTGCCAAGGACGCAGGCCGTGTGCCGGTCAGCCGGTTCGGGTGGCTTTGCCCGTGAAGACGATCTCTCGGGCGCGCGCTACGCCCGTGGCCAGTGCGCCCCGCACCACTGCTTCCGCGCCGAGCGCGCCGACCGCCAGCCTGGGCGACATCGGGCCGAGCTGGGTGAGCACCGCGCGGGTGGGCGCTTCCAACACGTCCAGCTGCCGGCCGATGGCGCCGCCGAGCACGATCAGTTCCGGGTCGAGGAAGGCGGCGGTGCTGGCGAGTAGTCGGGCCAGGTGGGCGGCGACCACCTGGACGACCTGGCCGGCGGGTCCGCTCCTGGCGCGGGCCGCCTCGAACACGGCCTCGACCGTGCGGCAGCCGGTCAACCCCGCCTCGCGGGCATAGCGCAGCACGGCGGCCGACGCCAGGTTGTCCTCCAGCGTGCTGAACCGTCGGGCCCCACGCCGCGCGCCACCCGCCACGCCGCCGCCCGGCACCACGCCACCTGACACCACGCCACCTGACACCACGCCACCCGGGACGATCACCGGCTCGGGCACGCCCCCGGGTAGGTAGCCGACCTCCCCCGCCGCGCCGGAGAAGCCCCCGTACAGCCTGCCGCCCAGGATCAGCCCGACGCCGACACCGACGTCCACGTGCGCGTACACGAAGTGCTGGCTGTGCTGGCCGGCGCCGTAGTGGTGCTCGCCGAGCGCGGCGAGGTTGGCGTCGTTGTCCACGGTCAGCGAGGTACCGAGGCGACGGCGCAGCGTCTCGGCGAGGCCGACGCGCTGCCAGCCGGGCAGGTTCGCCGCGTACAGCACCCGGCCCCGGCTCCGGTCGTAGACACCGGGTGAGCCGATCACCGCGTGGGTGATCGCCGTCGGGTCGATCGAGGCGGCGGCGGCCACCGAGGCCACCGCGTCGGCGATGCCGTCGACCAGCGCGGCCGAGGTGCGCGCCGCGTTGCGCACCTCCAGCTGAGCCAGCTGCGTGCCGGCCAGGTCGGCGACGGCCAGCCGGAGCAGGTCCCGCCCGACGTCCACCCCCACCGCGTGCCCGGCGCTCGGGTTGACCCAGTAGCGGGTGGCCGGGCGGCCGTGCGCGGTGCTGGTCCGGCCGGCGGGGCGGACCAGGCCGGCGTGCTCCAGGTCGGCCAGCGCGGCGATCACCGTGGGCAGCGAGAGGCCGGCGTCCTTGGCCAGTTGGGGGCGCGTGGCCGGGCCACCGAGGAAGAGCTGGTCCAGCAGCAGCCGCCGGTTCATCTCACGCAGCACCGAGGGCGCCACGGCGACCGCTCTCGGCCCGGGGGCGGGCGCCATCTCCTCGGCCGAGGCCACCGCCCACCTCCCTCAGCCCGGAGCGGGTGCACCGACCCCGGTGTTGACAAGCCAGCCCATTTAATAAAGGCTCCTTAGTATGTCAGAGCACCCGGCGATTGCCCAGCCCAACGCGCCGCGCGGAGCCCGACGGTGAGCGCCCCGGGCACGACCCTGATGAGCGCCGAGATGGCCGAGCAGCCGGCCGTGCTGGCCCGCCTGGCCGAGCGGTTCGGGCAGCTCAGCGAGCAGGTCGCCGGGCTGACCACCGACCGGGTGCCCGGGGTGGCCTTCCTCGCGCGCGGCTCGTCCGACCATGCCGCGCTGCTCGGCCGCTACGCCGTCGAGCTGTTCACCGGCCTGCCCACCTGCCTGGTCGCGCCGAGTGTGACCACCGCGCACGCCCACCACCCCACCGGCTTCGCCGGCTGGCTCGTGGTGGCGTTGTCGCAGTCCGGGCGCACCCCCGAGATCGTCAGCCTGACCAGGGAGTTCCAAGCCGTCGGGGCCCGCGTGGTCGGCATCTCCAACGATGGTGCCTCGGAGCTGGCCCGCACCGCCGACCTGTCGATCGACCTGGCCGCCGGGCCGGAGCGCGCCGTCCCCGCCACCAAGACCGTCACCGCGCAGATGCTCGCGGTGCTCGCGGTGGCCGGCGGCCTCGGCGCCCCCGGGCTGACCGGCGAGCAGGTCGGCCAGCTCCCCGAGGCGGTCGCCACGGTGCTCGCCGACACCGCCGGCATCACCGAGCTGGGCGCCGAGCTGGCCGGTCCGAACCGGATGGCCGTCGTCGGCCGGGGCTTCTGCTACCCCGCCGCCCTGGAGACCGCCCTGAAGCTGCAGGAGACCAGCGGCGTGATGGCGCACGGTTTCTCCACCGCCGACTTCCGGCACGGCCCGATCGCCGTGTGCGGCCCCGAGGCGCCCGCCGTGCTGCTCGCCGGCTCCGGCCCGGCCGATCGGGACACCGCCGCGCTGCGGCCCGAGCTGGACCGCCGGGGCGCCGCCAGCAAGCTGATCGGCACCGAGCCGGCCGCGCGGGCCGGTTGGCCGGCGCTCGGCCACGCCGGCGAGTGCCTGCTGGCCACCGTGCGCGGCCAGCAGCTCGCCCTGGCCCGGTGCCAGGCCCTCGGCATCGACCCCGACCAGCCCGCCGGCCTGAGCAAGGTCACGCTGACCCACTGAACCGGCCGGCCCAGCCGGGTCGGCTGAACGGGCCGGCCCAGCGGGTCCGGCGGCGGTCAGGCGGGAGTCAGGCCCTCGGCCGGATCGTCGCGCCACCGAAGATCAGGCTCCGCATCATCGGGCCGACCAGGTACGACCGCGGGAAACCGAGCTCGATCGCGCTGGCCTTGTCCAGACCGGCGAGCTGGCTGTCGGTGAGCTCGACGTCCAGCGCGCCCAGGTTGTCCTCCAGCTGGGCGAGCGTGCGGGCACCGATGATCGGCGCGGTCACCGTCGGGTTGGCCAGCGTCCAGGCGATCGCCACCCGGGACGGGCTGCAGCCCTGTTCGGCGGCCACCTGCTTGACCACGTCCGCGATGGCCAGGCCGCGCTCGGTCAGCGAGCCGCTGTTCGCGGCGATCTCGCGGCGCGAGCGGATCAAGCCCTCGCCGTCGCGGGGTTGCAGGTCGGCATGGGTGTACTTGCCGGACAGGACCCCGCTGGCCAGCGGCGACCACGGCAGCACGCCCAGCCCCAGCTCGGCGGCCATCGGGATCAGCTCCCGCTCGACGGTGCGCTCGATCAGGCTGTACTCGATCTGCAGCGCGACCAGAGGCGCCCACCCCCGCAGGTCGGCGATCGCCTGCATCCGGGACACCTGCCAGGCCGGGGTGTCGGAGATGCCCAGGTAGACCACCTTGCCGGCGCTGACCAGGTCGTCCATCGCGCGCAGGATCTCCTCGACCGGCGTCAGCCCGTCCCAGGCGTGCAGCTGGAGCAGGTCGAGGTAGTCGGTGTTCAGCCGGCGCAGGCTGGCCTCGACCGCGCGGACCATGTTCTTGCGGTGGTTGCCCCCGGAGTTCGGGTCGCCGGGCCGCGTCGCCATCGTGTACTTCGTGGCGAGCACCAGACTGTCGCGCCTGTCCCCGGCGAACTCGCCGAGCAGCCGCTCGGACGTGCCGTTGGTGTAGTTGTTCGAGGTGTCGATGAAGTTGCCGCCCCGGTCGACGTAGGTGTCGAAGATCCGGCGGGCCTCGTCGCGCTCGGCGCCCCAGCCCCAGTCGGTGCCGAACGTCATCGTGCCCAGCGCGATGGGAGAGACCCGCAGGCCCGAGCGGCCCAGCAGCCGGTAGTTGTCCAGGGAAAGTGTGCCAGCCACGACGGCCTCCAGAGATCGCGCACGGTGTTCCGGTCGGTGTCCCCGGCCGGCCCCCTGCACCGGTGGGTCACGTCATCCAGCGTGCGCCGCACGGCGCGCGTTGTTCAGGGTGCGGCACACCTACGAAGACCACTCCCAGCCCGCGACCGGCGCTACGATCTCTTACCGTGCAGCAAAACCACTCCGCCGGGGCGCCGCCGCCGGACGAGCGGGACCACGTGGACCGGGTGCTGGCCCAGTGGGCCACCGAGGACCCGGATCTCGACCTGTCCAACACGGTCGCGGTGATCGCCCGGCTCGGTCGGGTGCGCGCCTACGTGGACCGTGAGCTGGACGACCTGTTCGGCCGCTACGGGCTGACCCGGCAGTCCTGGGACGTGCTGGCGTGCCTGCGCCGCGCCGGTAAGCCCTACCAGCTCACCCCGACCGAGATCAACCAGGAGGTGATGCGCACCTCGGGGGCCATCACCCACACGCTGCACGCCCTCGAGTACGCCGGGTTGATCAACCGGGTGCCCAACCCCCAGGACGGCCGCAGCTCACACGTGCAGCTCACCCCGGCCGGGCGGCGGCTCCTGCAGCGGGTCGGCCCGCTGCACGTCGCGAACGAGCGCCGCATGCTCACCCCTCTCACCGCCGAGGAGCTGAGCGCCCTCACGGCGTTGCTGCGCAAGCTCCTGGTGTCGTTCGAGCGGGCCAACCCGGTGCCACACGCCACCGCCACCCAGCGCCGCCGCGCCGGACGCGCCACCCGGCCGGCCGCGGACTGATCCCGCCAACAGCGCTGGTCAGGGCCGGGTGCCCTGCTCGATCCAGCGCGCGAACACGGCGATCCGGTCGTCGGGCCACACGCCATCGCAGGGCATGCTGCCGTCGCGCAGCTTGGCCAGGATCGCGTCGGCGTGCCGGGTGACGTCGTCGGCGGAGTGCAGGTCGAAGGCGAACCGCATGGCCCCCCGGTCGCGGGCGCGGAACAGGCCCTGGATGTGCTGGGCGAAGCCCACGGTCTCGCCCTCGGCGGGCAGCGGTGGCGGCTCGGGTTCGGGCTGGGCCGCCGCGCCACCGGTGGGCCGTGGGACGGGGGTCGTGTTGCAGACCCACCACCACTTCGGCACCGGCATGTTGGGTGGAGGCTCGGCGTCGGATCGGGAGTTCTCCACGGCCAGGCGGGAGCCCCACTCCAGGTAGCCGGTGAAGGCGGCCCGGAACTCGGGGTCGGTGGGCAGGCCGGCCTCGTCGGCGCTGCGGGCCAGCAGGGCGACCCAGCGCGCGCGTTGGGTCTCGCCGAGGTGCTTGTTCAGGTGTTGCGCCAGCATCCGGGGGTAGCCGCCGTAGCGCCGGCTGTAGAGCTCGGGCCCGCCGAAGACCTCGGAGAGCCAGGCGGCGACGCGCTCGGGGTGGTCGGGTTCCATCCGGGCGAACAGCGGCGCGAGCAGCTCGTCGGCGGCCACGTGGCGCTCGTAGAACAGCCTGGTCATCCGCAGCAGCGCAGGGTAGCCGCCGGCCCAGGCGAACAGGGTCGGCTCCGTGTCAGGGTCGGGCACCGGGTCGTGGAAGTCGGCGTACCAGTGCGCGCCGCTGCACAACGGCTTGTTGGCGGAGTGGCCGCACCGGCAGAGGCTGTAGTGCTCGAGCGAGGCCCGCGGCGCCCTGGCCGTGCCGGTTCCTGAGTCGTCGACCAGGTCGACGCCGCCGGTGACCCGGTACGGGCCGTCCAGGCTGACCTCGACGCCGGGCTCACGCGCGGTGTCGGCCAGGTCGGGCGGGGCCGAGTCGTCGTGGGCGACCCGCAGCGCCCCGGACGGGCAGCTCTGCACGGCGCGGAAGATGTCGTCGGCCCGCGCGCCGGCCGGGGCGACGAACGGCTCGCCTGCCACCCGGAACGCGGTGGGCAGGGCGTCGGTGCAGAACCCGGAGTGGGCGCAGAGGCCGCGGTTGTCCCGGATCTCGAACTGGCGAGCCGGATAGGTGTCGATCCGGTCGGGCACCCGGGTGTCGAGCTTGGCGCCGCTGAACCCGACCTCGGCGTGCGTGCCGTCGCACCAGGGGCGGCTGCCCGAGCGGCCGCAGCGGCACAGGGCCGCGACCGGCGGGCGGGCGATCGGCTCCCCCAGCCAGCTGGACAGGATGACCGGGCCCCCGACCAGCAGGTACGGGCCGTCGGTGCGGACCACGAGCCGGCCGCGCGGGCCGGCGGGGATCTCGGCGGCGAGCCGGGCGAGCTCGAGCAGCTCGGCGGTGTTGGAGTCGGCGGTGTCGGGCTCGCCGAACACGTCCGCGACCAGTCGGTGCGCGCCGGCGCAGGCCTCCAGGAGGCCGGGGTGCGGGTCGGTGATGCAGCGGCGGGTGAGGGCGAGCGCCAGCTCCAGCAGGTCGGACTCCAGCTGCTCCCGGTCCGGTCGCGGTGGTGCCGACACCCCCGGCACCGGCCCCGTTGCCGGGCCCGGCTCGGGACCGGTGCCGGGGGTCTCGGGCGGCCGGGGCGTGAGCTCGCGCAACGGGCGGACGACCGTGCCGGCCAGCCGGGCGGCGACCTGCTCGGCGCCCGGTAGGTCGGCGCGGCGCCAGGCCCGCGCGAGGTCCGAGACAGTCCGGTACAGGGCCTCCGCCGAGGGCGCCCGGCTGACGTCCGAGCTCGTGTTCGTGCCACTGTTCATGAGGTCGCCGCTGTCCATCTCGTCGCTTCTGTTCATCCAGTCACAGCCCCAACATGTCGAGGACGAGCCGGGCGACTTTGCGTCCGGAGTACTGCTGTTGCCCCGTGACGAGCCGCCCGTCGCGGATGGCGAACGGCTTGAACACGCCGGCCTGGATGTAGTTGGCGCCCCGCTCGCGCAGCGCGTCCTCCAGCCGCCACGGCATGACGCGGACGCCGGCCGCCCGGTCGCTGTAGTCCTCCTCGGCGTTGGAGAACCCGGTGACGGTCCTGCCTTCGACCAGGTGGGAGCCGTCGGAGAGGGTGAGGTCGACCAGCGCGGCGACCCCGTGGCAGTACGCGGCGGTGATCTTCTCGGCCTCGTAGCAGGCCCGGATCACGCCGTGCAGCACGGCGTTGTCGCGGAAGGTGAACATCGGTGCCTGCCCGCCGCAGACCAGCACCGCGTCGAAGGTGGTGGGATCCAGGTCGGCCAGCTTGGGGGTGTCGGCCAGCAGCGCCATCAGCTCTGGGGTGTGGATGAACCCCATGCTGATCAGGTCCTCCGCCGACCACCTCGACTCGTCGCGGGGGTCGGACAGCGCGTCGAACTCGACCGGCCCGCCGCCCGGGCTGGCCACGGTGACCTCGACGCCGCGCTCGGTCAGCTCGTAGTAGGGGTGGGTCAGCTCGGCGGCCCAGAACCCGACCGGCCAGCCCGTGGTGGTGCTGACCGCCGGGTTGGCCACCACCAGCAGCGCGCGCCTTGGCCGCGCGCTGACCGTGTCGATGCTCCGGTGATGGGCCAGGCCGCCGCCCGGTGCGATGGTGGTCATGGTTGCTCCCGCTTCGGGTGTGGCGTGCTCGGGTCAGCGGACGAGATCGAGTGCGAGGCGCGGACCGAGGCCCTGCCGGTAGGCGAGATGGACGAGCAGCATCGAGGCCGGCTCGAGGAACCGGGCGGCCTCCAGCCCGCCGGCGTCGACGACGGTGCCGGGCAGGTCGGCCAGCAGGCCGCTCACGATCGCCTTGGCCTCGGCGTCGTCCCCGGCGACGAACACCCCCGCCGGCCGGCCCGCGACGAGCGGCTGATCCGACCGGAGCAGCTCGGCGAAGGGCGGGATCCCCTTCACCACGCGCGCGCCGGGCGCGAGGCGGCTCAGCTCCTCGCCGCCGGACGTGGTGGTGCCGATCTCGAGGCCGCTCAGGTCAGGTTTCAGCGGGTTCGTGCAGTCCCACAGGACCGTGCCGGTCAGCTCGCCGAGCCGCGCGAGCGCGTCCGGGACCGCCGGCCAGGGCACGGTCAGTGCGAGGACGTCGGCCCAGGCGTTGACGGCGGCGGGTTCGCCGTGGCCGGCGCCGAGCTCGGCCGCCGCGGCCGCCAGCTGCTCCGCGTCGCGGCTGTAGCTCAACATGACCTGGTGGCCGGCGATCGTCAGCCGCTCGGCCAGCGCCGTGCCGAGGTTCCCGGCGCCGATGATTCCTACCTTCATGCCGTTCTCCCGGATTGGCCGTGTGGTGGCCGCGCGCTAGGAGGGTGCTGTTCAGCGGGCTCCTAGGCACTGGCGTCGGCGGTGTCCGCCTCGGTGGTCGTGGGGTTGAGCTGGTCGAAGCAGTAGTAGAGGGCCAGCGCGCCGTGCACCGCGAGGGTCGCGTAGGCGTTGAGGAACGACAGCGCGATGCAGCCGCCGTAGAGCACCATGCCGGCCCCGAAGCGGCGCAGCGCGGTGCGCCCGATGGCCACGTCCGGGTGCAGCAGCCGGGCGTCCCGACTGACCGCCCACCACAGCAGCGTGTACGCCACCGCCATGCCCAGCATCGTCGCGCTGTACACCGCCGCGGCCACGTGCGCGGCGGACCCGGCGGTGAGGTACTCGGCGAGCAGCTCGGTGGGGAACGGGATCACCGAGACCACCAGCAACAGCGCCAGGTTGGAGAACAGCACCGCCCGGTCGATCCGCCGGACCAGGCTGAACATCGCGTGGTGGTTGATCCAGATGATCCCGATGACCAGGAAGCTGACCAGGTACGCCGCGTACGCTGGCCACTGGTGCGCCAGCGCGCCGGGCAGCCCGAGCGCCTCGGTGTCCCCGGCGGGGGGCACGTGCAGGTCCAGCACCAGCAGCGTGATCGCGATCGCCATCACGCCGTCGCTGAACGCCTCCAGCCGCTTGCTGTCGTTCACGGCCTGCCCCGGCCGCTGGGCGGGGTACCGCGCAGCTTCGCCACCAGTTCGAGCGCCCCGTCGTGGTGGAACTCCTCGCCGTAGAGGTCGCCCTTGGGTTCCTGATGGCCGACCTCGTCGCGCGCGAACGTGCCGGTCCGCACCGGGTCGAACCCAACGTCGTTGACCAGCCGTTCCACCGTCGCCACCGCGGTGTCGTCTGTGGTGGCGAGGGTGGTGGCGTCTGTGGTGGCGTCGTCGGTGGTGGCGTCGATGGCTTCGTCGAGGGCGTAGAACATCACCACCCGGTCCGGCCCGGTGCGCCCCGCTGAGCTGGCCTGGAAGCCCGCGGTGAGGGTGTTGAACACCTTCACCCAGTGCGCCCCGGGCGCCTTGCGCGCGTTGTAGGCCGACGCGGACTCCCCGCCGAGGTCGAGCACCGCCAGCGCGCCGTCGCGGCGCTCGAACTGGTTGGTGGTGTCCAGCACGAGCCGCCCGGCCAGCCCGGCCGCCCCGCCGGCGGCGGCCAGCGCCTCGTCCACCACGCCCCACGGCACCGCCAGCACGATCACCTCGGCGTCCCGCGCGGCCTCGGCCGGGGTGGTGGCGGTGGCCCCGAGCTGCTCGGCCAGCCGGGCCAGGGCGGCCGGGTCGCGGCTGAAGCTGACCGTCACCCGATGGCCGGCGCCGACGAGCAGCCGGGCGAGGTTGCCGCCGATGTTGCCCGCCCCGATGATCCCGATCCGCATCGCGGCTCACCCCTTCCCATCAGCTGCGTGTTTCGCTAGCGCGGCGGTGAACCCAGCGGTGTCGGTGAGGACCGTGCCGCCGAACCACGTCAGCTGGGCCACCGACCGCTCGGCCGCCGCCGCGTTGCCCCGCCCGCACGCGTCGGTGACCAGCACCGGGAGGTAGCCCAGGTCCAGCGCGTGGCGGACGGTCGGGTCGATACCGACCTCCAGGGCTACCCCGACGACGGCCAGCCCCTCGATGCCCGCGTCCCGCAGCGCGAAGTCCAGCGGCGTGCCCACGAACGCCGACATGGCCAACTTGTCGAACACCGCCTCGTCCGCCCGCGGCGCCACCTCGGGCACCAGTCGCGTCGGCTCCGCCTCCGGCGGGAAGGTCGAGACCAGCGCGTCGACCTCGTCGGTGCGCTGCCAGCTCATCGCCGTGCGCAGCCCGCCCCCGCCCAGCAGCTGTACCGGCAGCGTGGTGTGCCGGGTGAAGAACACCCGCACCCCCGCCGCCCGGGCCGCCGCCAGCACCTCGGCCACCCTCGCCGTCACGGCCGGGCCGTCGACCAGCTGCGAGACCACCCCCACCTGCATGTCGTAGACCAGCAACGCCAGCCGCGCCGGGTCGACGATCTCCTCCAGCGACCTCGGCACCGTACGACCTACCGACACCACGAGCCCCCCTCCCGCCGCACCCGGGGCACCTAGCTCGCCGACCCGCTGGCCGTCGCGGTGGTGCGGTCGTAGGGCTCGTTGACGTCGATCTCCGTGCGGAACAGGCTCTCGATCGGCACCGGCACCATCAGCGGTATGAAGAACCACTCCAGGAAGCCCCCCTTGGACAGCGGGAAGTCATCGGTGTAGCGGCGCGCCTCCTCCACCGAGTCCAGCTCGAACACGATGACCACGCCCGGCTCGTCGGCCCGCGCGTAGTTCTCCCGCACGATGCCCGCCTTCCACAGCCGCCAGACGTTCGACACCTCCTCCGGCAGGTACGGGTTGATGTCCTCGAGCGTGATGCCCGGCTTGAACTGGTCATAGGCGATGATCTTCATGGTGTCCTTCCGGGGACGGCGAACAGATCACCTGAGGTCAAGGCCCCTCTCCGGGCCCGGCCGGGGCCCGTCAGCGGGCCTCGGGCGCCAATTTAGCTTAACGTGCAGCAATAGCAAACCAGGTAATGTCGCGACCGGGACGGACCGCCTCGGATCGCTGGCGGCACACCCTCTCTGGTCGCCGCGCACCCGCCGCCGTGGGTGCGCGGCGACCGGAGAGGGTGTGCGGTGGCGGGGCCTGCTCGCGCGGCGCGGCTCCGCGAACAGTGGGGGCTCCCGCCGCCGTCAGCGGGCGCGGCGGCGGAACGCGGCGCGCAGGCGCCGGAGCGATGCGCCCGCGCGCAGGCGCCCCAGCAGCACGCCCAGCACCAGTCGCACCGGGCTCGGCCCGGCAACCTCAGCCGGCTCCTCGCCGGTCAGGGCGGCCCGGTCCACCGCGGCGGCGAACTGCTCGAACAGCCGGTGGCTCACATCCCCGGCGAGCGCCCGGCCGAACTGGGCGATCCGCCCCGACAGGTACAGATCGGCCTCGGCGTGCAACACGGTGCCCCCGGCCTGGGCACCGCCAGTCTGGGCACCGCCAGTCCCGGCACCGTCAGTCCCGGCACCGCCGAGCCGGGCACCGCCAGTCTCGGCCGTGCCCGGCTCGGCGGCACCCGGCGAAGCGGACGCGTGCAGGCGGATGTCCGCCTGCGTGGTGCTGCCGCCGGCGTCCGCTCCCCGGGCCAGCACCCGCAGCCGATGCTCGTCGGCATCCCGCTCGACGACCCGCGCCACCCCGTCGAAGCTCAGCTTGACCGGCCCGAGCGCGACCACCGCCCGCCCCAGGTACCGGCCGTCCTCGAGGACCTCGACCAGCGTCGCGCCGGGCAGGCAGCGGGCCAGCCGCGCGAAGTCGTCCAGCACCCGCCAAACCGCCTCGACCGGAGCGGACAGCTCACTGCGCACCTGCACCGTCGCCGAAGGGGCCCCCCGTGGCCGCTCGGGCTCCGGGTAGTCGGCGGCCGGGGTGGCAGCGGAGTCGGCCGCGCTGTTCGGCGGCTCGCCCCGGGCCGGCCGACCTCCGCCGGATCCCCCGCCGGGGCCACCGCTCGATCGGCCGAGCAGTGGCCTCGGCGCGCAGTTGCCGGGGCCGGGCAGGCCGTCCGGGCAGGCGGCGGCGACGTCCGCGACGGCGGCCAGGATGCCCCGGTACCCGGTGCACCGGCAGAGCACGCCGGACATCTCGACCGGCAGCCGCTCCGGCGCCACGGCGGTGCCGGCCGGCCCGTTGGCCAGCAGGTCGTAGCCGCTGAGCAACATGCCCGGGGTGCAGAAGCCGCACTGCAGCGCGTGGTGCGCGGCGAACGCACGCTGCAGGACGTGCTGGTCACCGGGGCGGCCGAGGCCCTCGACGGTGACCACCTCCGCGCCCTCGCACTGCACCGCGAACAGCAGGCACGCCCGCGCCGCCTCGCCGTCCACCAACACCGTGCACATGCCGCACACACCGTGCTCGCAGCCGAGGTGGGTGCCGGTCAGCCCGAGGTGCTCGCGCAGCACGTCGGCCAGGTGCATCCGGGGTGGCACGCGCACGGTCACCGGGCTGCCGTTGACGGTCAGTGGCACGTCGACCAGCTCGCCCGCCTCGACGCGGCTCCTCGGCGGCGGGGTGCTCGGCGGCTGGGTCATGAGGGCGCCCCCGGGTCGTCGGGGGTGGTGTGGGCGCGGTCGGCTGCCCTGGTCAGCTCGCGGGCGGCGAGCACGCCGAACAGCCGCCGCCGGTAGCCGGTGGAACCGTGCGCGTCACCGGCGGTGTCGACCACCTCGGCGGCCAGCTCGGCGGTGGCCTCGCGCAGGGCGGCGGGTGCCCCGTCGGCGGCACGCAGCAGCGCGACGACGTCCCGGGTCACCGGGCGGTCGGAGATGCCGAAGCCGGTCAGGGTCGCGGCGGCCAGCCGACCGTCCGCGACGACCACTCGCGCGGCGACCCCGGCCAGTGCGAAGTCCCCGTGCCGCCGCGCCACCTCGGCGAACCCGAACCCCTCCCCGGCGTCGGCCACCGGGAACTCGACGGCCACCAGCACCTCGTCCGGCCCGACCTCGGTGGTCATGGCACCGGCGAAGAACCGTTCGGCCGGCACCCGCCGCCGCCCGGCCGGCCCGGCCACCTCGAGCACGGCGCCGAGGCAGCAGGCCACGGCCGGCAGCTCGGCGGCGGGGTCGGCGTGCGCGAGGCTGCCGCACACGGTCCCCCGGCTGCGCAGTTCCCGGTGGCCGACGAACGGCAACGCGAGCCCGAGCAGCGGCACCGAGGCGACCTCGGCGGAGTGCTCCAGCGCGCGCTGCCGCACGGTGGCCCCGATCCGGAGCACCCCGCCGACCCGCCGCAGTGCCGACAGCTCAGCGACGGAGTTGATGTCCACCAGCGTGGCCGGCCGACCCAGCCGCATGGCCAGCACCGGCACCAGCGACTGCCCACCGGCCAGCACCTTGGCGTCGCCGTCGGCCAGCGCCGCGAGCACCCCGTCCAGCGACCCCGGCCGCACGTACCCGAACGCCGCCGCCTTCACCGCACCCCACCCCGCCAACCCGCCGGCGACCACCGCCCCACGACCACGCCGGCCACGCGCGCCACGCCGGCCATTACGGGCGCCTGAGGGACGGGCGTCATCGGCCGGTGAACTTGGGGGCGCGTTTCTGGGTGAACGCGGCGACGCCCTCGGCGAAGTCGTCGGTGGCGCGCAGCATCGCGTAGGCCTTGCGCTCGAGCTCGATCCCGGTGGCCAGAGGCGCGTCGACGCCCCGGTCCAGCACCTCCTTGGCGGTGCGCTGGGCGGCCGGGGAGAAGTCGGCCAGCTTCGCGGCGAGGGCGTCGACCGCCGTGTTGAGCGCGTCCCGGTCGGCGTGCAGCTCGGCGAGGATGCCCCAGTCCAGGGCCTGCTGGGCAGGGATCCGGGTGGCCGTCATGATGTGGAACTTGGCCCGGGACAGCCCGATCAGCCGGGCCAGCCGCTGCGTGCCGCCGGAACCGGGGATCATGCCGAGGTTCATCTCCGGCAGCGCGAACCGGGTGCGCGGGGTACCGAGCCGGATGTCGCAGGACAGCGCCAGCTCGCAGCCGACCCCGAAGCAGTAGCCGTCAACGGCCGCGATCACCGGCTTGGGGCTGCGGCCCGGCGCGGTGATGTTGTGCCCGAGGTCGGTGAAGTCGATCGGGTCGACCTCCATGAAGCCGGCGATGTCCCCGCCGGACGTGAAGTGCTCGCCGTCGCTGCGCAGCACGACCACCCGCACGTCCGGGTCGCGGTCGAGCTCGGCGAACCGCTCCGCCATCAGCCGCCGCATCTCCCAGGTGATCACTGTGTACCGGCCGTGGGACAGGGTCAGGTACGCGACCCGCCCGTCCTGACTCCGGTCCAGCAGTACCTCGCCGCCGGTCAACGCCATGTCAGCTCCTCAGGACCCGTGAGTGGCGAGTTGGGTCCTGACCCAACTCGCCACTCACGGGTCAGTAGTTGGTGAACAACTTCGCCGTGCAGGGGGAGCGTGGTGATCCGGACGCCGGCCGGGGCGAGCGCGTCGGCGACCGCGTTGGCCAGCGCGACCGGGAAGCTCATCGACGAGCCCTCGCCGCAGCCCTTCGCCCCGAGCGGGGTGAGCGGGGACGGGCTGACCACGTGGTCGGTGCGCAGCTCGAAGCCGGCCTCCGCGCTGGTCGGACAGAGGTAGTCGAGGAACGTGGCCGAGGTGGGCTGGCCGGACGGGGCGTATCGGAACTCCTCGTACATCGCGCCGCCGAGGGCGTGGGTGAGCGCGCCGTAGACCTGGCCGTCCAGCAGCTGCTGGTTGAGCACCGTGCCGGCGTCGTGCACCGAGGACACCCGGTCGATCGTGATCTCGTACGTGTCCGGGTCGATCCGCACCGCGACGAGCTCGGCCACGAAGCCGTAGCAGAGCGAGGAGTTGATCCGGTCGTCCGCCGTGGCCGCCCGGACCTCGCGCGGGGTGAACGCGGCCTCCTCGTACAGCCGCGCCGACACCCCGTCGGGCAGCGCGCCGGGGTCCCAGTGCACCACCCCGGCGGCGTGCCGGAACCGCACCGAGCGGGCCGGCTCCGCCCGGGACCGCACCATCCCGTCGGCCAGCTCCAGCTCGTCGGCGGGCAGCTCGAGCAGCACGGAGCCGGCGGCGCGCAGGGTCGCGGCGATCCGGTCGGCGGCCTGCACCACCGCGCTGGTCACCAGGGGGGCGAACCGGGACGAGTAGCTGCCCGAGGTCACCGTCCACGGCGTGGTCGCGGTGTCCATGTCCACCACCACCCGGACCTGCTCCTCGGGCAGGCCGAGCCGCCGGGCGGCGACCGCGCGGGCCACCGTCGCGTGTCCCTGGCCCTGCGGCACACTGCCCAGCAGCACGGTGACCACGCCGGACAGGTCCACCGAGATCCGCACGTGCTCGGTGGAACCGGACTTGTCGCGCCCCGGCTTCCGCTCCGAGGCGGGCGTGGCCAGACCGACGTAGCCGATGTTCGTGCCGGACGGGTCGACCACGAGCCCGACGCCGATGCCGTACAAGCCGCCCCGGGAACGGACCGTGCGCTGCCGGGCCCGCAGCTCGTCCAGGTCGGCGTTCTTCACCGCGAGATCCAGCGCGCCGCCGTAGTCGCCCGAGTCGTACACGCCGCCGGTCGGGGTCTCGTAGGGGAACCCGGCGACCAGGTTCCGCCGCCGCGCCTCGAACACGTCCAGCCCGGTCGCGGCGGCCACCTCGTCCATCAGCCGCTCGAGGCCGAAGTACAGCTGCTGGCCGCCGAAGCCCCGGTTCAGCCCGGTCGGCATCTGGTTGGTGACCACCGCGCGGGCCCGGATCCGCACCGCCGCGATCCGGTACGGCCCGGTGATGTTGCCGAAACAGCGGTACAGCGTGGACGGCTCCGGCGGGCGCAGGTAGGCGCCGACGTTGTCCACCAGGTCGGCGTCCAGCGCCGTGACCAGGCCTTCGGCGTCGACGGCCGCCCGGAACCGCATCAGCCGGTCGGCGCCCGAGGAGCTGGCCAGCAGGTGCTCGATCCGGTCCTCGGTCCAGCGCACCGGGGCGCCGGCGTGCTTGCTGGCCAGCGCCATCAGCACCACGTACGGGTAGATGCCGGCCTTGATGCCGAAGCTGCCACCGATGTCGCCGGGCACGTGCAGCCGCAGCCGCGAGGTGGGCAGGCCGAGGGCGCCGGCCATCACCGGCACCATCGTGAACGGGCCGTGGAAGTTCGCCCACGCCTCCACCGAGCCGCCGTCCACCCCGTCGAGCCACGAGGCGATCACGCTGTAGCACTCCATCGGCACCGACGAGTACCTCGGGAACTGGTACTCCCCCTCGACCACGTGCGCGGCGGCGGCGAAGGCCTCGTCCACCGGGCCGAACGAGAAGGTCCGGTCGGTGGCCACGTTGGACCCGGCATCGGAGTGCAGCAGCGGGGCGCCGTCGGCCAGCGCGGCCCTGGCACCGACCACCGGGTCCAGCGGCTCGTACTCGACGTCGACCAGCTCGGCGGCGTCCTCAGCGGTGTAGCGGTCGGTGGCCACCACGACGGCGACCGGTTCGCCGACGAAGCGGACCTTGTCGGTGCCGGTCGGGTAGTACGGCATGGCCGCGCCGGTGGACAGCGGGAACGGGCGCAGCGCGTCGGCCACGTCGGCCGGCCCCAGCACGGCGGCCACCCCGGGATGAGCGCGGGCCCGGCTCAGGTCGACAGCGCCGATCCGGGCGTGCGGGTGCGGGGACCGGACCACCGCGGCGACCAGCGTGCCGGGCAGCGGGTCGAGGTCGTCCAGGAACCGGCCCTGCCCGGTGACCAGCGGGCCGTCCTCCACCCGGGCCGGCGCCCACTCCGGCACCTCCGCGACGGACCGGGCGCCCGGTCCGGGACGCGACTCAGCCACCGGCCTCACCCCGTGAGTCGAACTCGCCGGCGACCAGGGTGCGGCGCAGTGTCTTGCCGACCCCGGAGCGTGGGATGGCGTCGACCGCGATCACCTTCTTGGGCCGCTTGACCGACGGCAGCGCCTCGCGGGCGTAGGCGAGCGCCTCGGTGGCGGCCGCCAGCGGCGCGACCCGCTGCGCCGGCACCACGAACGCGGTAACCGCCTGCCCCCACCGCTCATCGGCCAGCCCGACCACGCACACGTCCTCGATGGACGGGCAGCGCACCAGCACCGCCTCGATCTCGTCCGGGTAGATGTTCTCGCCACCGGAGTTGATCATGTCGTCGACCCGGCCGGAGACCCAGAGATCGCCGTCGTCGTCCGCGACCGCGAGGTCACCGGTGTAGTACCAGCCGCCGCGGATCGCTGTGGCGTTCGCGTCCGGCCGGCGCCAGTAGCCGGTGAACGCCTCCGGGCTGGCCATGGACACGATGACCTGCCCCTGCTCCCCCGGCCCGACCAGCGCGTCCGGCGGTGCATCCGGCTCCGGCGCGACCAGGCGAACCCGGGAGAAGATGCCGGCCCGGCCGGCCGAACCCGGCTTCGCGGCCACGTCCGGCCCGATCGTGAAGGTGTAGATCTCGGTGCTGCCGAAGTGGTTGACGAACGCGCCGGGCGCCACCTCGGCGGTCAGCTGCTCGGCCAGTGCGGGTGCCATCGCGGCCCCGGCGTAGGCCAGCCGGTCCAGTGCGGCCGCCGCGCCGAGCCGCCCGGTGCGCAGCAGGGACCAGTAGATCGTCGGCACCAGGTAGAGCGAGGTGACCCCCTGCCGCACGATCAGGGCGGCGGACTCGTCGGCGTCGAACACCGGCTGCCCGACCCAGGTCCCGCCGACCACGATGCTGGCCAGCAGCGTGCGTAGGCCCATGGTGTGGAACATCGGCATCACGCCGAGGCTGACCTCGCCGAGCCGCAGCTGTGTCTGCACCACGTGCGCGACGGCGGCGGCGTGCTCCGCGCGGTGGCTGCGGGGCACGCCCTTCGGCCGGCCGGTGGTACCCGAGGTGTAGAGCTGCACGCTGATCGCGTCCTCCGCCGGCGTCACCGGGAGCGGGTGGTCGTCCTCCAGCGCCGCGACGGCGTCCAGCTCGGCAGCGGTCCGCACACCCACCGGGAGTCCGACGACGGCGGTACCGGCCGGCGCGGCGGTGGCCTCCTCCACCACGAGCAACCGGATCCCGGCGTCGGCCAGGCAGTAGCGCAGCTCGGCCGCCCCGAACCGGGTGGACAGCGGGACCGTGCCCGCCCCGAGCTTCTGGACCGCCAGGTGCAGGCTGGCCAGCGGTTCGCCGCCGCGCACCAGCACGCCGACCCGATCACCGGGACACACCCCTGCGCCGGCCAGCGCACGGGCCAGCTGATTGGTGCGCGCCTCCCAGGCGACGTAGCTGAACTGGCGCCCGGTGCCGCACACCGCCGGCCGGGACGGGAAACGCTCGGCTGCCCACCGCAGCGTGGTCACCAGGTCCATCCGCAAAACCACCCTCAATAATCTGTTCTGGACGGTAGTCATAGGACGGTCGACGTCACACCACCGAACGTATGATTTGGATGGTGGAGTGAATACACTCAGGGTGCCTGGGCGATGACACTCCGGGGGGCCTAGGCTCCGCCGGCATCGGAGCGGCGCTTCGAGTGACCTACGGCACACTCGCCGAGGACAGTGAGGGGTGGAACCGGTGAGCGGTATCCGACTGTCGTCAACGTCGTACGTCGTACTGGGGATGCTCGCGCTACGCGGCCCGTCGACGCCCTACGACCTCAAGCGCGCGGTGGGCCACTCGGTCGGCTACTTCTGGCACTTCCCGCACGCGCAGCTGTACTCCGAGCCGGACCGACTCGCCGAGCTCGGCCTGCTCGAGCTGTCCACCGAGGACGGCGGCCGGCGGCGCAAGACCTACTCGATCACCGACGCCGGCCGGGCCGCGGTGCGCAGCTGGCTCGCCGCGCCGACCAACGAGCACTTCCAGATGCGCGACATCGCCGAGCTGAAGCTGTTCTTCAACGAGGTGGGCGAGCCGGGCGACGTGACCAACCTGGCCAACGAGCAGATCAAGCAGCACCAGGAGCGGATCACCGTCTACCAGGAGATGCAGGCCCGGTTCGGCGACAGCGAGCCCGCGCGGCCGCGCATGATCACCCTGGAGCTCGGGCTGGAGATGGAGCACGCCGCCCTGCGCTTCTGGTCGGCGCTGGCGGACGGGCAGCTGGACCGATTACGAGCCGCCCGCCGCGAATTCTGAGCGGCGGGCCGGCCAGCACACAGGTCGTCAGGACATCAAGGTCAGAACACATCCAGGCAGTACGGCTCCGCATCACCGGCCATCGCCCGGGACGCCGCCAGCACCGCTCCGGGGCGCAGCTCGCGGACCCGGCCGGCGGCCGCCAGCGCGCTCAGCCGGATACCGCCGAGGTAGGCCGAAGCCAGGTCCGTGGTGTCACACGCCAGGTCAGCCTCGGCCTCGGTGCGGGCGACCTCGGCGGCACCGTCAGCACCCGCCCGCAGCCGCCAGCGGCCCTCGTTCCACGGGCAGAACCGGTCGGTGACCGCGAACACCAGGTCGCACCCGGCCGCGTACCGGCGGGCGGCGAGCGCCCGGTCCAGCTCGACCAGCCGCACCCAGAGCGCGTCGCCGACGTCGGACAGCAGTGCCCGCGCGTTCACCAGCAGCTGCGGGATCGGGTCGTCCAGCGCGACGTTGCCGTACCGCACCCTGCCGACCATGTCGAGGTCCAGCAGCGAGCGCCAGAGCCCCGCGTACGCCTCCGGGTTGGCGGCGACCAGCTCGTGGATGTCCACCTCGAAGTCCGGCCCGGCGGCCGGCCAGTTCGGCTTGAGCCGGAACACCGCGTAGCCGTCCGGCTCGCCCCCGCCCCGCGGCTGGTGCAGCGCGTACCGGTAGGCCGTCGAGCCGCCCCGGCCCGTCTCCGGGTCGGCCAGCCACCACCGCCAGCTGGCCTCCGGGCGGGACACCCAGCCCACCCGGCCCGCGGCCAACCCCCGGTGGATCGCGCGCACCGACTCGGCCGCACCCGCCTCGTCGAGCCACCGGACCGTGCCACCGGCCGGCGAGCCCTCCCGGAACGGCGCCCGCCCCGGCACACAGAGTTCGCCCCGGCGGCTGGCCGGCCCGTAGCCGAACCGCCCGTAGATCGGTGCCATGGACGCCCACAGCACCGCGACAGGCTCGCCGCCGCTCTCGTGCAGCCCGGTCAGCTGGGCGCGGATCAGCGCGGTCAGCGCGCCCCGACCGCACGCGTCCGGGCGCACCCCGACGTGGCTGACCGCCGCGACCGGGCTCGGTCCACTCCCCGGCAGGGTCATCTCCCTGGTCAGGATGCCGCCGCCGCCGAGCAGCCGGGTGTCGTCGAAGACGCCGAGCGTCCGGCCCGGTTCGAGCACCGCCCGGCTGCGCTCGGCCCCCAGCGGGTCCGCGCCCGGGTCCGACAGGAAGGCCGCCGACACCATGGCCAGGAACTCGGGCCAGTCGCCGTCGGTCAGCAGCCGGGGCGCGAGCGTGGCCCTCGTGGCGGTTGTTGTCATGTCTATGGTTGGTAGTCGGTCCGGGCGTGCGTGCCAACCAAATTCGGCGGCCACCACCTGAGTGAGCCCAGGAATGCTCCGCGCCCCGGCCGGGTTGTGCCGAGAGTGAAATTCGGTATCGCGACGTTCATCACTGACGAAGGCATCCGACCCGGCCCGCTGGGCGCGGCGCTCGAGGAACGCGGGTTCGACTCGCTGTTCATCGCCGAGCATTCGCACATCCCGGCCAGCAGGGAGTCCCCCTACCCCGGCGGGGGCGAGCTGCCCCGCGTCTACTACCGCACTCTCGACCCGTTCGTCGCGCTGACGGCGGTCGGGGCGGCCACCCAGAACCTGCTGCTGGCCACCGGGATCGCGCTTGTGCCGCAGCGGGACGTGATCCACCTCGCGAACGAGGCGGCGAGCCTCGACGTGGTCTCCGGCGGCCGCGCCGCACTGGGCGTCGGCGCCGGCTGGAACCGCGAGGAGATGCGCAACCACGGTGTGGATCCCAAGACCCGGGGCGCACTGATGGGCGAGCAACTCGCCGCGCTGAAGGAGATCTGGACCAAGGAGCAGGCGGAGTTCCACGGCGAGCACATCAACTTCGACCCGATCTTCGCCTGGCCCAAGCCGGTGCAGAAGCCACACCTGCCCATCTACGTCGGCGGGGAGAGCAAGGCCGCACTCGACCGCCTTGCCAAGTACGGCGACGCCTGGCTGCCGCGCGGGCAGACCAGGGCCGCCGAGCTGAACCGGGTCCGGCAGTGGCTGGCCGACCAGGGCCGCACCGACGTGCCGTTCACGATCTTCGGTGCCGGCCCGAGCCGGACCGCGCTGGACGGGTACGCCGAGGGCGGCGTGGAGCGGGTGACGTTCCTGCTCCGCACCCAACCGGAGGCCGAGACGCTGGCGGAGCTGGACACCCTCGCCAAGGTGGCGCAGGACGCCGGCTGAGTAACCAGCCCGTAGGGCACCTCGGACAGGCACCTCGGACAGGAACGCCAGACATGCAGGGGCACGTCGGGCCGGCTCTCGGTGAGGCGCCGCGCGATCGGGCACGGAGATCGGGCGGCGCCACCGGGATCCGGCTCTTGCTTTTTTGCCCCGGATACCGACAGCGAGGGCATGTCACTCTCCGTACGTTGTTATAGCCCCTCGTCCGAGTGAAATAACGCACAACATCCGAAGCAACCTGACAGGGGTCCCGGTGTTTCGGCTGGATAACGGTCAAATCTCGGTCAACCCGCCGATCGTGACCAAATCGCACGTGAGCACAATGCGTCGCACTACCCCGCAAGATCGCACGAAAGGTCGACGCCCACGATGCTGATGGTCGAGATGTTGGCTCGGATGCC
>DATAZG010000181.1:0-56244 GCA_036272155.1 Pseudonocardia sp. | reverse complement strand
CGCCTCTACACCGGCGAGTCACAACGCCGCAAAGCCCTACCCGGCTGGATCCACGAGTACAACCACCACAGACCCCACACCGCCATCGGACGCCAAACACCCATCACCAGATTGACCAACCTGTCCGGTCAGTACAGCTAGCCACGAGCCCTACACATCGTCCCGGTGGGTGCGCTCGTAGTGGCGGGCCACGCGGGCGCGGTTGCCGCAGATGTTGGCCGTGCACCACACCCGCCGCCGGTTGCTGGCCAGGAACAGCATCGAGCAACCTTCGTTGGCGCACCGGCGCAGCTCGGCCAGCCGCGACTCGTCGCCGAAGAGGTTGATCGCGCCCGAGGCGATGGCGGCCAGCGCCGGGTTGCCGCCGTGCTCGGTGTGCCAGCGCGTCTCCGTTCGCGCCGGGTACTGGCCGAGCAGCCGGGGGCTCGTCGGCACGGACGCGGCGAACGCGTTCAGATCGTCGATCGAGGTCGGCGCGGCGGACCGTCCCTCGAGGTGAGCGTCGAACAGGTCACGCAGCGCGGCCCGCAGCTGACGGGTGGCGCCGAGCTCGGGGGTCGGTGAGCTGGGCAGCCGGGCCGCCTGCAGGCCCCACCAGACGTCGGCCCGGCCGGGGTCGCCGATCAGGTCGGTCGACGGTGTGGTGATCGTGATCAACGTGTCGGCGAGGTCGAGCGCGATCAGCGGCTCGGCCCCCATCGGGAACCCGGCCCGCTGCACGTCATCCAGAGTCAAGCTGATGTCCACGGTGTCTGATCATACGTTAGTTCTATCGGATGACAGCGCCGATCCAAGATATGACTAACGTCTCACAGCTATTTTCATACGTTAGGACCCGGTGTACACCGGGTACCGTACCGAGCGAGGCAGCCAACCTAACGGATCCAGAGTCAGTTGAGCCAGTAGGCATAAACCGGGAGTAGATCATGAAAACTAGGAGCGGCAACACCATCCGGACGGCGACAGCTCACGAACACGAGGTCGACCGCCCCTTCATCGTGGTCACCCCTGGCTTCGGACCGATCCCGCCGGTGACGGTGCCGGTGCCGGTGACGGTGACGGTGACGGTGCCGGTGCCGGTGCCGGTGACGACAACAGCCGTCTCGTCCGGCGGCCTCCGTCGAGCCCTCGCCCACATCGTCGCACGCGCGCAGCCCTGAGCCAGGCCACCGAAAACCAGTTCAACTAACTCATATACTTCTCATTGAAACGTTAGTCCGACCTCCCTAACGTCTTCGCTGTCCGACACGGCCTGGCGGCCGCCAGCCGAGCGGCCCGCGACCGTGCGGCGCCGCTGAACTCACCCACTCACCGGCGGCGGCGCGGTGCCTGGGTGCGGTCCCGGGGTGCCGGGTTCCGGCTGGGCCCGATGCTGTCGCTCAACGATCAGTGATCAGCACACCGGCCAGCCAGTGGCGGATGCGACGGGCGCCCCGCTCGGGGCAGCCTCGAAGCGATCCGGCACGCCGTATCGGCGTACCGGGCGAGCAGCGATGCCCACATTCCACGCGCGCCAGAACGGAGCAGCGATGACAACGGTCCGTCACCGCTACGCCACCGTCGGAGGGCGGCGGCTGTTCTACCGGGAGGCCGGGCCGGCCGGCGCCGCAACGGTCGTCCTCCTGCACGGCTTCCCGACCAGCTCGTTCATGTTCCGGGCACTGATCCCCGAGTTGGCCGACACCTACCACGTGATCGCCCCCGACCACCTGGGCTTCGGCCTCTCCGACGCACCGCCGGTCGACGAGTTCAGCTACTCGTTCGACGCCCTCGCCGAGCTCACCGAGGGTCTGCTGCGCGAGCTCGGCGTCGGCCGGTACGCGATGTACGTTCAGGACTACGGCGCGCCGGTCGGCTGGCGGCTGGCCCTGCGCAGCCCGCGTTCGGTGTCGGCAATCATCACCCAGAACGGCAACGGCTACGACGCCGGCTTCGCGCAGGCCTTCTGGAAGCCGGTGCGCGAGTACTGGCAGCGCCAGACCCCGGAAACCGAGGCCGCCCTGCGCGGCACACTGACGCTGGACTCCATCCGGTGGCAGTACCTGCACGGCGTGCCCGACCCGGGCGTCGTCTGCCCGGACACCTGGTACCACGACCACGCCCTCATCTCGCGCCCCGGCAACGACCTGGTGCAGCTACGGCTGTTCGCCGACTACGCCACCAACCTGCCGCTGTACCCGGAGCTGCACGCCTACCTGCGGGACAGCGGCGTCCCGGTGCTGGCCGTCTGGGGCCGCAACGACCAGATCTTCGGGCCGGAGGGCGCGCTCGCCTTCGCCGACGACGCGGTCGGGGCCGAGATCCACCTGCTGGACGGTGGCCACTTCCTGCTGGAGAGCCACCTCGACACCGCCGCGGCGTACCTCCGCGGCTTCCTCGGAAGGACACTGCCATGACCGGAGAACTGAAGGACCAGACCGTGCTCGTCGTCGGCCGGGGCGGTGGGCTCGCCAAGGCGGTCGTGCTCGCCGCCCGTGATGCCGGCGCCCAGGTCGTCGCCGCCGGGCGCAACGCCGACGCCCTCGCCATCAGCTACGCCGACGAACCCGGCATCAGCACCGACTACGTGGATCTCACCGACGAGGCGTCGATCGCCGCGCTCGGCGAGCGGCTCGGCCCGCTGGACCACGTCGTGTCGACCGCGTCCGCGCGTGCCCGGGGCCGGCTGGCCGACCTCGACCGGGACGCGGTGCGGGCGTCGTTCGACACCAAGGTGATCGGGCCGTTGATGCTGGCCAAGCACCTCGCCCCGCGCATGGCGGCCGGCGGCTCGTTCGTGCTGTTCTCGGGGGTGGCCGCCTTCAAGATCGCGGTCGGCACGCTGGCGGTGGCGATCACCAACGGGGCGGCCGACACCCTGACCCGCTCGCTCGCGCTGGAGCTCGCGCCCATCCGGGTCAACGCGATCTCCCCCGGCGTGATCGACACCGGCGCCTGGGACGGGCTCGGCGAGGAGCGCAAGGTGGACTACTTCGCCCACATCACCGCCACCAACCCGACCGGGCGCATCGGCACCGCCGACGACGTCGCGCGCGGCGTCCTGTTCGCACTGACCAACACGTTCCTGACCGGCGTCACGCTTGGCATCGACGGCGGCGAGCCACTCGGCTGACCTCCCACCCTGACCTTCCGCGCTGACCTCCCACCCTGACCCCCACACCTGGAGAGGAGCACAACAATGGGTCTGTCCTGGCAGCAAGGTCCGCTCAGTGAGCGTTCGGTCGGCCGGTTCCTGGTACCCGAGCCGCTGCCGGAGCGGCTGCTGTTCGCCGAGCCGCTGCGCCGGCGGATGCGGGTGCGGTTCGGCGGGGAGTGGATCGCCGACAGCGAGGACGTCGTGCTGCTGCACGAGCCGGCCCGCTACCCGGTCGCCTACTTCCCGATCGCCGACATCACGCCGGACGCGCTCCGGCCGCTGGAGACCGTCACCACGCACCGCGACCTCGGCAAGACCAGCTGGTTCACCGTGCACGCCGGTGGCCGGGACGCACCGCGCGGCGCCTGGCGGCACACCGACCTGCCGATCCACGCCGGCGAGCTGGCCGACCGGGTGGCGTTCGCCTGGCGGACCATGGACGCCTTCTACGAGGAGGACGAGCGCATCGTCGGGCACGCCGCCGACGCCTACCACCGCAACGACATCCGCTCGACCTCCCGGCACCTGGTCGTGCGCGTCGGCGACCGGGTCGTCGCGGACAGCCACGCCCCGCTCGTGCTCTACGAGTCGGGCTTCGCGCCGCGCTGGTACGTGCCGAGGGCGGACATCGACGAGTCGGCGCTGACCCCCGTGGACGGCCAGACGTTCTGCCCGTACAAGGGCCTGGCCAGCTACTACGACGTCGTGGGCGTCAAGGGCGGCGCCTGGTACTACCCGGAGGCCTGGCCCGAGGTCGGGCGGGTGCGCGACCTGGTCTCGTTCGAGCCGGACAAGGTCACCGTGCTGCTCGACGGCAAGGTCCTGGAGCTCGAACCCGGCCAGCAGGTCAGCCCGCACGGCGTCGACCGGGGCCTCGACATCGACGAGATCGCCCCCACCCGGCGGGCCTGACCCGCACCACCGTGCTCCACGGAAGCGAGACACCATGGACTACCAGCTCGAGGTCGTCACCGTGCCGGTGCGCGATGTCGATCGGGCGCTGGCCTTCTACACCGAGCAGGTGGGCTTCACGCTCGACGTCGACTACCACCCCGTCGACGACTTCCGGGTCGTGCAGCTCACCCCGCCCGGCTCGGCCTGTTCGGTGCAGTTCGGCGTCGGCCTGACCGAGGCGGGCCCCGGCACCGCGCACGGCCTGTACCTCGTGGTCCGGGACCTCGAGCGGGCCCGGCACGAGCTCACCGCGAGGGGCGTGCCGGTCAGCGAGATCCGGCACAAGTCACCCAAGCAGACGTGGCGGGGTGACTTCCGGCCCGGTATCGACCCGGAGCACGGCGACTACGCCAGCTTCGCCGAGCTCACCGACCTGGACGGCAACACCTGGACCCTGCAGGAACGCAACTACGCTGCCGGCCTCTCCTAGGGGCGCCCCACAGATCAGGAGGAGCTGCGCATGGCGACGTTGCTCTCACTCAATGTCGGGCTGCCCAAGACCGTCCCGTGGGGTATCCGGTCCGTCTACACCGGGGTCTGGAAGAGCCCGGTGCAGGGGGCGCGCAAGGTCCGCCGGCTCAACATCGACGGCGACGGCCAGGGTGACCTGGGCGGCCACGGTGGGGAGAACCGGGCCGTGCTGGTCTACCAGGTCGAGTCGTACCGGCACTGGCGGGACCACTTCTGCCGCGAGGACATCGAGTTCGGCGCCTTCGGGGAGAACTTCACCGTCGAGGGGCTCGGCGATGACCAGGTGTGCATCGGCGACCGGTTCCGCATCGGCGACGCCGAGTTCGAGGTCACCCAGCCTAGGGTGACCTGCTTCCGGGTCGGCATGCGGCTGGGCGAACCCGACCTGCCGGCGCTGCTCGTCGCGCACCACCGACCGGGCTTCTACCTGCGGGTCCTCACCGAGGGCGAGGTCCGGGCCGGCGACGAGATCTTCCAGATCGGCGAGGGCCCGCAGCGCATGACGGTCGCCGAGATCGACGCGTTGCTCTACCTCCCCCACCGCGAGACCGAGAACCTGCGCCGCGCGCTGCGGATCCCGGCGCTGAGTGCCGGCTGGCAGGGTTCGTTCCGCGAGTTGCTCGACACGGCGGCCGGTCCCCGAGCCGCCGCGACGGTGCGCGGGGACGCCGCGGCGGGCTGGCCGGGGTTTCGCCAGCTACGGGTCCGGGACGCCGTCGTGGAGAGCGCCACGATCACCTCGTTCCTGCTCGACGCCCCGGACGCCACGCCCCTGCCGCCCGCGCGGCCCGGCCAGTACCTGACGCTGCGGCTGGCCGACGCCGGCACCCCCGCCCCGGCCCGCGGCTACTCCCTGTCGTCGGCGCCCGGGGCCGCCGGCTACCGGATCAGCGTCAAACGCGAGCCGCACGGCCTGGTCAGCCGCTACCTGCACAGCTCCGTCCGGCCCGGCGCCCTGGTCGAGGTGGCCGCGCCGCGCGGGGACTTCGTGCTCGAGGACGGCGAGAACCCCGTCGTACTGGTCTCCGCCGGTGTGGGCGTGACCCCGGTGCTGGCCATGCTGCACGCGCTGGCCGGGCAGCACACGTCGCGCGAGGTCTGGTGGCTGCACGCCGCCCGCCGGCCCGGCGAGCACGCCTTCGGCGCCGAGGCCCACGGCCTGCTCGCCGGCCTCGACCGCGCCCACGAGCACGTCTTCTACACCGCGGCCAGCCCCGCCGAGCTCGCGGCGACCGGCGCCGACGGTGGCCGGCTCGACACCGCCGCGCTGGCCGGGCTCGGGCTGCCCGTCGACGCCACCGCGTATGTGTGCGGGCCGGCCGCCTTCATGGCCGACATCCGCGAGGGCCTGGCCACGCTGGGCATCACGGACGTGCACACCGAGCTGTTCGGCGCCCTGGGCGCGATCAACCCCGGCGTCGTCGGAGAGGTCGCGGTGCCGCCGCACCCGCCGGCCGGGCCGCCCGGTACCGGGCCACTGATCACCTTCGCGCGCAGCGGCCTCGCGGTGCCATTCGACGACTCCACCAGCCTGCTCGAGCTGGCCGAGGCGTGCGACGTGCCCACCCGCTGGTCGTGCCGGACGGGCGTGTGCCACATGTGTGTGACCCCGTTGCTGTCCGGCCGGGTCAGCTACCGGCCCGAACCGCTCGAACCACCCGCCGAAGGATCCGTGCTGATCTGCTGCTCCAGCCCGGACTCGGAGCTCGTGCTGGACATGTAGCGGCCAGCGGGTGCCGTGCTCGGTGGGGGCCGGGTCAGCGGGTGCCGGGGTCAGCGGGTGAGGTCCGACCGCAGCTGTGCGATCAGGATCCCGGCGGCCGTGTCCGCGGCCGCCCGCCGCTGCTCGCTGCCCAGCCGCCCGCACGCGTCGAACATCGCGTCGTTCCCGCCGGCCACGCCGACCCCGGCCAGCCGCCGGAACTCCAGCCCGACCGGCCCGCCGGCGGCTTCCTCCGTCATCGTGGCCGGTAGGCCGCCGAGCGCCTCACGGGTCGCGATGCAGGCCAGCTCGACCAGCCGCGCGGCGGTCGGCGGGTCCTCCGCGACGAAGGTGAGCAGCGCGTCCCGGCAGGAGGGACAGCCGGCGACCGCCGCGCCGACGAAGTCCCCGAGCAACTGGTGATCAACCGCCCGGCCGGCGGGATCGACATAGTCGAGCGGGATGACGAACCCGCCGTGCTCGTGATCGCCGTTCACTACGATCGTTCCTCGGTCGCTCCGGTCCACTGTGGTCAGCAGCCACCCTAGCCACCGGTCGACCCCGCCACCTCATCGATTCGCGCAAAACTCCAGGTCGTCAGCGGCCCGACGGCCAGAGATCGCCGGCCCGACACCAACCGGAAACCTTCCCGTGGCGGATCACCGCATCGGCCGGCCCGTCCGGCGACGCGGGCCCAGCCGGCGACGCGGGCCCAGCCGGCGACGTGTGCCCAGCCAGCGGCGGAACTCAGCCGGCGCGGAATCTATCCCGATCCTGATGGTGTCGGGCGGGCGCTACGACGCCTCGATAGGGAATGGACTCAGCATCGTCACATTCGCCCATCCGACAAAGATCAACCAGCCGTCGCGCGCCCTGGAGTTGATCAACTCCAGGATGGCGACAGCTCACAGCGCAATTCCGCGAATTCCGCCGGAAAAATCAAGCGCCCGCTCGGTGGGTCAGGTTTCCCCGACCCACCGAGCGGGCGCGAGAACGGAGTCCCCCGGCCCGCGCCGGGGACTCACGATCAGCCCAGCTCAGTGATGCGCCGGGGCGGGCTTCGCGGCCGGCTTGGGTGCGGGCTTAGCGGCGACCGCGGGCTTGGCGCCGGGCTTGGCGCCCGACGTCTTGGTCAGCTGGAAACGGGTGCCCACCTTGCCGCAGGAGAACCCGTACTGCGTGTAGTCCTTGACGTTCGCCTGCTGGCACTGCTGGCCGGGGGCAAGGCATTTCGACTGGCCACCGATGGTGCCCTGGGTGTAGTTGGCGGCACACTTCTGCGCCGGGGGCGCCGCCTGGACGGAATGGCCGGACACCGACAGCGGGGTGCTCATGCTGGTCAGCGCGATCTGTCCACCGGCACCGCCGGCAATCAGCGCGCACGCCGCGGCGGCCAACACTGACACAGATATGCGACGAATCATGATCCGGACTCCTAAATGTTGTTCGATACAAAAGAAACGTCCACGGCAAACCGTGCACCGGCCGCGCTGCTCGGGTGTACAACGCGGGGCACAAGACAGATCGGGGCCTGCCGACGCGGCGAACCATAGCGACATCACAGCCAGCACAAAATTTGTGGACACGCTTCCCTGAGAGAACGTTCAGACAACCCGTGACAAAGGCAGCGTGCGCGCCCTTTGACTGAGATTCCCGCGCGCAATTGTCAGATTCCGGCGTGACACAGAGATTGACGGGTCAACGTCGGGGCAATGACCCCCGGACCTCCGGACCGCCAGGACACCGCCCACCCGAGGCTCAGCCCACCCCACCCGAGGCTCAGCCGGTCACCTCGGCCGTGTCGGTGGTCCCCAGGTAGTGCTCGGCGATGTCGTCGCTGGTGCAGAGCCACACCTCGGGCGTCGCCGCGATCTGCCGCAACACCCGTTTGAGGTACTTGGTCCGGTGGGGCTGGCCGACGATGAACGTGTGCAGGGGCAGGGCCATCACGCGGCCGCTGGTGGCGGAGTCGCTGAGCAGCTGTTCGAACTGGTCGAGCACGACCCGCTCGTAGTCGGCGCCGGTCAGCCCGGGCCCGGTCATGAACATCAGGAAGTCGTTGACCTCGAGCGAGTACGGCACCGAGAGCAGGCCGGGCACGGTCAGCGGGAAAGGCTGGTCGTCGGCGCACCAGTCCAGCAGGTGGGTGAACCCGGCCTCGGCGAGCAACGTCGGCGTCTGCCGCGTCTCGGACAACCCGGGCCCCAGCCAGCCCCGGGGGCGGGTCGGCAGCGCGGCGTCGAGCACGGCGAGCATCTCCCGCAGGTGTTCGCGCTCCTGTTCCGGCGCCATGCCCGCGAGCAGGGTGGAGTTGGTCTGCCCGTGCGCGGCCCAGGCCCACCGGCGGCTCACCCCGGCCTCGATGACCTGCGGATACGCGGTGCACACGTCGGAGTTGACGATGCCGGTGACGGGGATGCCGAGCTCGTCGAAGACGTCCAGCAGGCGCCAGATGCCGACCCGGTTGCCGTAGTCCCGCCAGCCGTAGGCCAGTGGGTCGGGCACCGGGCCGCCGGGGACGACTGGCAGGTCCGGCCGGAAGCTCTCGATGTTGAGCCCGACGTAGAACGCCAGCCGGGCCCCGCCCGGAAAGCTCAGCGGCGGGCGGGACACGATCGGTGAGTAGTCGTACAGCTCGTGCGGCATGGGTGCTCCCTGCTCCTCGTCGGACCGCGCCCGGCGGAGTGCTGGCGCGCCTGTCGCCACCACGGTAAAACTTGACATTGATGTCAGGTTCAACCCTGATCCGGGCGGCCGAGAGGGCACGGGATGAAGATCGGCGAGCTGGCCCGGCGCACCGGTGTGAGCGAACGCTCGCTGCGCTACTACGAGCAGCAGGGCCTGCTGAGCGCCAGGCGCAGCCCGGGCGGGCACCGGGACTACCCCGAGTCAGCGGTCGCCAGGGTCATCCACATCCAGGAGCTCTTCGCGGCGGGGCTGCACAGCGCGAGGATCGCGGAGCTGCTGCCGTGCATGCGGGATGCCGACGGTGGCCCTTCCGAGGTGGCCACCCCGCTACTGGCCGCCCAGCTGCGCCGGGAACGGGACCGGATCGACCGCACGATCGCCGACCTGGTCCGCTCCCGCGAGACCCTTGACGAGGTGATCACGGCCGCCACCGGTGACGGCCGTTCCGGCCCAAGTGGGTGATCAGCCGGACGCCAGGGCTGCTGTGGCATCCCGAAAAGCAGCCCTCAGGTCCTGATGATCACGGGGAGCCGGCTCGTCAGTCAGGCCCGTCGAGGAAGTTCGTGTGGGCGCGGCGGCGGCGGTCGACGGTGTCCTGGAAGACGTCAGGGCGGGCGTAGTGGCCGGTCGGGTCGAAGGTCAGCCGGGCCTCGGTGACGGCGCCGGGATCGAGCTCGGCGATGAGCAGCCCCTCCCGGCCGGTGCACGGCGGGATCAGCCAGGTGCCGTCCGGGGCGGCCACAGCGCTGCCGCCGTCGAACCCGGTGTCGCCGGCCGCGCGCAACGGCCCGGCGAGCGGGAAGTCGTCGGGCACGTCCTCGACCCGGACGAGGCCGGCGGCGGCCACCGCGTACATCCGGCCCTCGGCGGCGGCGAACCGCGTGATGTCCGAGGTCAGCGCGGCCGACCCCGGCCAGCAGCCGACGTGCACCTCCTCCCCCTGCGCGTAGAACGCCGAGCGCGCCTGGGGCATCCAGTTCTCCCAGCAGCTCAGCCCGCCGACCCGGGTACCGGCCACCTCGTGCACCCGCAGGCCGGCACCGTCGCCCGGGCTCCAGACCAGCCGCTCGTCGTACGTGGGCACGAGCTTGCGGTGGTGCCCGACCGTGCGGCCCTTCGCGTCGAGGGTGAGCAGCGTGCACCAGGCCGTGCCCCGGCCGGCGGCGGCGCCCCGCTCGGTGATCCCCACCAGCAGCGTCACCCGCAGGTCGGCGGCGAGCGTGCACAGCTCGCGGTGCGTGGCGTCGCCGGCCTCGATCGCGGCGTCCAGGTAGTAGGCATAGCAGGCCTTCTGGGCCGGGTCCTCGAAGGCGGCGCCCCCGGTGCGTGCCAGCCAGAACGGGTAGCCGGACAGGTAGGACTCGGGGGTCGCCACGAGGTCGGCGCCCTGGGCGGCGGCCGCCTCGACGGCCTCGGCCAGCCTGGCCAGCCGCTCCGGCACCCGCAGCCACGGGCCGGCGAGCTGCGCGACGGCCACGGTGACCGGGCGCCGCGCCGGCCGGGCCAGCCGGTACTCGCCGAGCAGCGGCAGCGCTCCACCGGCAGCCCCGTCAGCGGTGCCGTCAGCAGTGCCGTCAAGAGTGCCGTCAGCAGCTTCGTCAGTAGACGTCGAAGTACTCACGCTGCTCCCAGTCCGTGACGGCGGCGTTGAACCGGGCGACCTCGCTGCGCTTGACCGTCGACAGGTAGCGCACGAACGGCGCACCGAGCTCGCGGCGCATCAGCTCGCTGCTCTCGAAGTGGACCAGCGCGGCTTCCAGCGACGACGGCAGCGGTGGGACGTCCGCCTGGTAGGCCTCGTCCGCCGACGGGCCGGGGTCGAGCTTGCGGGCGATGCCGTCCCGGCCGCAGATGACCTGCGAGGCGAGGTAGAGGTACGGGTTGGCGGCCGGCTCGCCGACCCGGTTCTCCAGGTGGGTCGTCGCGTCGCCCCGGGCCCCGCAGACGCGCACCATCGCGCCCCGGTTCTCCTCCGCCCAGGCGATCCGGTCCGGCGCGAACGACCCGGCGACGTAGCGCTTGTAGCCGTTCACGGTCGGAGTGGTCAGCACCGACGCCGCGCGGGCGTGCTCCAGCAGGCCGCCGAGGTAGTGGGTGGCCGTCGTGGACAGCAGCGCGTCGCCCTCGCCGGGGAAGACGTTCGTGCTCAGCGGGCCGGACAGCGACTGGTGCAGGTGCCAGCCGCTGGACACGATGTGCGGCAGCGCGGGCCGGGACATGAACGTGGCGTGGTAGCCGTGCCGGCGGCAGATCTGCTTGACCGCGCTCCGGAACAGCAGCACGGTGTCGGCGCAGCGCAGCCCCGGCATCGGGTCGAACGTGAACTCGATCTGGCCGGGGCCCCACTCGTCCTCGACGGTGGCCAGCGGCAGCCCGAGCGCCACCACATGGTCGCGCAGCACGGACAGGATCCCGTCGGCCTCGTCGCCCCGGTTCTCGGTGAGGTACTGGTAGCCGTGGGCGAGGGCGGTGACCTGCGGCGGGGTCGGTGGCCAGCCGCAGTCGGGGAAGGACAGCTTCGGGTCGACCAGCCGGGTGACGTAGAACTCCAGCTCCGCGCCGGCGGTGAAGCCGAAGCCCTCCTCGGCGAGCGCCGCCAACTGCCGCTGCAGGACGCCCCGGGTGTCGAACGGGACGCGCTCGCCGTTGCGGTAGTAGAGGTCGGCCAGCACCCAGCCGGTGCGCTCGAGCCACGGCAGCACGGTGAACGTCGCCGGGTCCGGCACGAGGACGGCGTCGGGCAGGCCGGTCATCCGGGGGTCGCCGAAGCCGTCCGCCGCGAACGGCGGCACCGAAGGGTGGTTGGCGGTATCGAAGATGAGCGTGGCCGTCTGGAAGTCCTTGCCGTTCTCCAGCGCGGACACGAAGTGCTCGACCTCGACGGTCTTGCCGCGCAGCACGCCGTGCTGGTCACCCCAGCTGATCCGGACCTGCCGCAGGTCGAGCTCACGCACGCGGGCGGTGAGCTCCTCGGCGGCCTGGGCCTGCTCGTCGGTCCGAATGCCGTGGTCGCGTACAAAAGCCATGCCGACTCCTCGCTGGTCCGGTGGTCAGACCAGTACGGTACTCAGTGGTCGGTTTCAACGGTGTAACGGTTCAACAGCAGCCTTCAGGCTCGGGTGATGGTCGTGATCGCGCAGGAGGTATGGTGGCCAGACCAGTCGAGAGGATGGCGAATGCCCGAGCCGGTAGAGCTGCGTCCCCTGCGCCGGCAGGCGATGTTCGAGCGCGTCGTGGCGTCGCTGCGGGAGTACATCGACGCGAACGGCATCCAGCCCGGTGACCGGCTGCCCTCCGAGCGCGAACTGGCCGCGGCGCTGGCGGTGGGGCGCTCCTCGATTCGGGAGGCGGTGGCCACGCTGCGGTCCAACGGCATGGTGGAGGCCCGGCACGGCGAGGGCCTGTTCCTGCGGCGGCGCAGCCCCGAACCGGTCCGCGTGGCGGTGGCGGACAGCCACGAGACCAGTCTCGACCTGCCCTACATCTGGGAGACCCGGCAGGCGCTGGAGACGCAGTGCGCCCGGCTCGCCGCGAGCCGCGCCAGCGCGGAGGACCTCGCCGAGCTCGACGCCGCGCTGGACCTGATGGCGGCGGAGATCGACCGAGGCCTGCCCGGGCTGGAGGGTGACCGGCGGTTCCACCTCGGCGTCGCGCGCGCCTCGCACAACCCGATCCTGGTCGGGCTGCTGGACGGGGTCCGCGACGCGCTGGACCGCACGTCCGGCAAGTCGCTCGGCCGACCCGACCAGCCCGCCCGCTCGCTGGCCGACCACCGGGACATCCTGCGCGCGATCCGCGCCCACGAGCCCACCGACGCCGGCAACACGATGCTCGCGCACCTGGTCGGCACGACCGACCCGATGCTGGAGGCACTGGAGAGCCGGCGCCGGGCCGGCCGGCCGTGACCGACCGCGAGCTCGGCCCTGAGCTCGGTCTGATCGCCGAGGCCGACCGGCGGGCGCGGGCCTACCTCGCGGCGTCGCCGGCCAGGCCGGTGTTCCCGCCCGCCGAGGCGTTGGTCGGGCTGGACAGGTTCGACATTCCACTACCGGAGCGGGCCTCGGACCCCGCCGAGACGCTCGAGCTGCTCGACGCCTGGGGCAGCCCCGCCACGACCGTCTCCAACGGGTCCCGGTACTTCGGTTACGTGATCGGCGCGAGCCTGCCGGTCGCGGCGGCGGCCGAGCGGCTGCTGCTGGCCTGGGACCAGTCCGGGGCCTCCTTCGAGACCTCGCCCGCCGCCGCGACGATCGAGGCCGTGGCCGCGCGCTGGGTGCTCGACGTGCTCGACCTGCCTCGCGACAGCGCCGTCGGCTTCGGCACCGGCGCCAGCGCGTGCACCCTGACCGCGCTGGCCACCGCCCGGCGCGCCGTGCTGGCCCGCGCCGGTTGGGACCTCACCCGTCTCGGCCTGCGCGGTTCGCCGGCCGTGCGGTTCGTCGTTCCCGAGCTCGTGCACGGCACGGTGCGCAAGGCGCTGCGGGTCCTCGGGGTCGGCGAGCGGGACATCGCGGTCGCGCCGGTCGACGCCACGGGCGCGGTCGACCCCGGGCGGTTCCCCGCGCTCGGGGGCTGCACGGTCGTCGTGCTGCAGGCCGGGGAGGTCAACACCGGCGCCGTCGACCCGTTCGCCTCGCTCATCCCGCTGGCCCGTGACCGGGGAGCCTGGGTGCATGTCGACGGGGCGTTCGGGCTGTGGGCGCGGGCGTCGCGGCGGGGTGCGCTGCTGGCCGGGGTGGAGGGGGCGGACAGCTGGACCGTCGACGCGCACAAGTGGCTGAACACGCCCTACGACGGCGGCATGACGATCGTGCGCGACGCCGGCGCTCTGACCGCGACCACAAACAGCGACGCCGCCTACGCCGCGCCTGACCCGACCGCGCAGCGCAACCTCACCCTCGAATTCTCCCGCCGACCCCGGGGTGTTTCGGTGTGGGCCGCGCTGCACAGCCTCGGCCGGCAAGGGGTCGCCGAGCTGGTCGACCGCACGATCGACCTCGCGCAACGGGTCGGCACCCAGCTGGCCGCCGCCGGCTTCGCCGTGCTGAGCCCGGTCGTGCTCAACCAGGTCCTGTTTCGCGCCGACGACGCCGCGGCCACCCGCCGGCTGCACCGCGACGTCGCGCGCTCCGGACGAGCCTGGCTCAGCCTGACCCAATGGGCGGACGAGCCGGCGCTGCGCATCTCGGTGTCGTCCTGGCGCACGCAGAGCGGGGACGTCGACGACCTCGTGGCGCTGTTGGTCTGGCTGCGCACCCGCGACCGGGCCGACCGGGTCCGGTAGCGGCTGGTCGGAGCCTCGGCACAGCTGGTCAGAGTCTCGCGGCGGCTGGTCAGAGCCTCGGCGCGGCGGCGGCCAGCGCGTGCTCGACGCTGTCGAACAGCCGCAAGGTCGTCAGCAGCTGCGCCTTCTCGACCGCGCGCAGCACCACGTCGTGGCGCTCCCCGATGACGATGACCTGGCTGCCCCGGTAGTCCAGCCGCGACGCCGCCCCGGCCAGCAGGGCCAGCGCGGCCGACCCGAGCGCGGTGACGTCGATCATGTCGAGCACCAGGCGGTCACCGCTGTCGCCGTGGCGGAACAGCAGGCGTTCGAGCTCCCTCACCGCGGTGGGAGAGTCGACGGCGCCAGAGACAGTCAGGACGACGGCGCCGTCCACATAGCGGTGCGACGTGAGCATCTGCCACCACTCCCCCGCGTGGCCCGACCGGGTGACCCGGCCCGGAAATCGATGTCCCTGGCTAGCCAACCACACAAGATCTAGCCCTGAAAACCGGCCCCACCGAGACGGCCTAGACCCCGCACCTTCCCCCGCACCGCGCACCGCCCACGAACTCGCACCGCCGCCCACCAACTCGCCGAGTTCAACCGTGGCGGGGTCGGACCGCGCGAGGCGGGCCGCTGTGGTTGGACTCGGCGAGGTAGCCGGCGCCTCGAGCGCGCCGCGGGCTCGAGACGGCGGCTGTCGGCTCCGGAGCTAGTCGGCGGTTCGTTTGCGCGTGCGCAGGGTGCGGTTCTTCATCCGGTTCCCGCAGCTCGACATGTCGCACCAGCGGCCGCGCCGGCTGTGCGAGCGGTCGTAGAACGCCCAGCCGCAGTCGTCGGCACCGCACGACTTGAGCCGCTGCCAGCTCCCGTCCAGCTGGGCGTCCCGGATGGTCATCAGGAGTGTCGGCCACGCGCCGTCGAGGCCGCCGCCGGGCTCACCCTCCAGCCGCACCTCGCCGGACGTCTCGAGGCGCAGCCTTGGCCGGCAGCGTTGCGCGAGCCCGGCGAGTGGCTCCAGGTCGCGCGCCTCGGCCGGTGGTCCTCCGGCGTTCCCGACGAGCAGGGCCCTGATGTTCTCCCGCACCTGCCGGGCCAGCGCCAGCCCGTCCGGGCCCACGGCCTCCCCGGGGGCGAGCAGGCCCGCCTCGACGAGCCAGCGCCGCGCGGACTCCGGCTCCCGCAGCAGGTCAGTGTCGGTGTCGACCTCGTAGGTGTTGACGAACGCCTGCACCAGCAGGAGCGGCATCGGCGCCGGTTTGCTCTCGACCCCGGGCACCCACTGCGGCAGCGACACAGTTTCAGGCTACGCGAGCGTGACCCTTAAAGTCGATTGACAGGTCACTGCATGACCAGCAAACTTACTTATATGGTCACGCGAATCGAAGGGTGGGCCGGCGGGGAGCCACCGGGCGGTGCCCCGGCGCGAACCGGCCAGGTCCTAGTTGTCTCGCCGAGCGAGGGACTGGTCGACTGCCGGGTCCGGGTACTCGACCGGGTAGTGGCGCGGGTCCGGGCCTACGGGCTGGACCAGCGGCTCTGCCGCGGCGAGCCGCCCGAGAACAGCGTCGCGCTGGCAGTGCGCGCTGTCCATCTGGTTGGGCGCCCGAGCCGGCGCCACCTGGCGCGGACGGTCCAGCGTCTGGTGGCTCTGACCAGCCAACCGGCCTGGTCCAACCACGTGCCCGTCTGTTACCGGAACGTGCGGGCGGCGCTGCCCGAGATGGAGGCGCTGCGCGACCGCCTCGAGGCCCCGGGCCTCGTCTCGGCCTACGGCATCGCCCAGCTCAGAGCGCTGCTCACGGACGGCACCGGCCCGCTCTACCGGGGGTCGAACCGGGACAACCTGGCCGAGCGGCTGCGCGAGGTGCTCACGGCACTGGACGAGCTGCCCCCGTCGGCGCTCTGACGGACCGGGCCGAACCGGCTCAGGTCAATTCGTACCGAACCTGCGGCACGCCGCCGCCGTGCACCTCACCGACGAGGGCGAAGCCGACCTTGACCAGCACGCGCCGGCTCGCGGCGTTGTCGGCGAACGCGTAGGCGTGCAGCTCGGGGCGCCGGCGCGGGTCCGGGCGCTCACGGTGCCACCGGACGAGCGCGCGGGCGATCTCGGTGGCCAGGCCGAGGCCCCACAGCCGAGGGGTCAACACGTACCCCAGCTCGCGGTGTTGCCCGTCGGCGGTGAGGTTGAACCCGGCCCGCCCGACCATGCGGCCGTCGGCGTCCACCAGGCGCCACTTCGTCCAGCCCAGCTCGCCCTGCTCGCGCCGGAACCGGTCCAGCCGCGCCCGCGTCTCGCCGGCACCCTCGACACCGGAGCGCAGGTAGCGCATGACCAGCGGATCCGAGTGCAGCGCGCACAGGTCGGCGTAGTCGCCGGGCAGCCACGTCGTCAGCCGCAGGCGGCCCGTCGACAGCACCGGCGTGCGCGCCTCCGGTTGGGTCATCTGAGTCAGAGCGTCCGGCCGAGCACCTCGACGAGCTGGGCGATGCGCTGCTCGTCGCGCCGGTAGTGCGTCCACTTTCCGACCCGGGTGGCGTGCACCAGGCCGGCCCGCTGCAGCTCGGCCATGTAGGCCGACACGGTCGACTGGGCCAGCCCCGCCTTGGCCTGGATGTGGCTGACACACACACCGACCTCGATCGGGTCGGCGATCGCGGCCTCGGCCGGGAAGTGCCGCCCGGGCTCCCGGAGCCACAGCAGCAGTTGCAGCCGCATCGGGTTCGACAGCGCCCGCAGCGCGCGCACCAGCTCCGGATCCGGCGCGTCGACCACCTCGGACGCCACCTCGTCCGCCGCCACCTCCGCCATAGCGCCCGATTATAGGTCGATACCGACATTTCGAAGGACTTCGATACGATCGGTGATAGCATACATATCGAGATTCTACGATAGTACGATTTGAAGTCGCCGACGCACACGGGGAGAGGTTCGATGGGCAGCATCGAGGGGCTGGAGCTGGGCCGGTTCGGCATCTGGACGTTCGACTTCGAGGACCAGCCGGCCGTGCTGATGCGCGAGTCGATCCAGGAGCTCGAGGCACAGGGCTGGCGCGCCTTCTGGATCCCCGAGCGCGACGGGCGCGAGGCGTTGACCCATGCCGGCTACCTGCTGTCCTGCACGGAGCGGATGCACGTGGTCAACGGCATCGCCCAGATCTGGTCGCGCGGGGCCCGGTGGACGCACGGGGCCAGTCTGCTGCTCGCCGACGCCTATCCGAACCGCCACGTGCTCGGGCTCGGCGGTGGTGGCGGCGAGCGGCCCGACAGCAAGCCGCTGGCGGCGATGTCCGCGTATCTCGACGAGCTGGACGCGTTGGACACCCCCAACCCCAGACCCGCCGCCCCGATGCGCCGCATCCTGGCGGCCTACGGCCCGAGGATGCTCGAGCTGGCGCGCGACCGGTCGGCCGGCGCGCACACGTACCACGTCAACGTGGCGCACACCGCGCAGGCCAGGGACATTCTCGGCCCCGACGCGTTCCTCGGCGTGGAGCACGCGGTGCTGTTCGAGTCCGACCCCGACCGGGCTCGCGCGATCGCCCGCGAGCACCTGCAGGTGTACCTGACCACCAAGTACAACGTCGCGAAGTTCCGCCGGCTCGGCTACTCCGAGGCGGAGATCGCGGGCGGCGGCAGCGACCGGATCGTCGACGACCTCGTGTTCTGGGGCAACCTCGACACCATCGTCGAGAAGCTGCGCGGCCACGTGCGGGCGGGCGCGGACCACGTCGGCGTGCAGGTCATCGGCGTCCGGCCCGGCGAGTCGGCGATGCCGCACTGGCGCCGGCTCGGCGAGGCACTGCTGCCCCAACCCGTCACGGCGTGACCCCGCGGGGCCGCCGCGCCCGTCACGACGCGGCGCCGCGCGGGGCTCAGCGGCGGGCCTCCGCGGGCCGCGGCGCACCCACCTCCCGCCAGCAGAACTCGTGCACCAGGGCCCACTGGAAGGCCCGCTGCGCGTTGTCCGCCGCGCCGCCGTGGCCGCCCTCGATGTTCTCGTAGTAGTCGACGCGGTGGCCGAACTCCCGCAGCCGGGCCACCATCTTGCGGGCGTGTCCGGGGTGCACGCGGTCGTCCCGGGTGGACGTGGTGACCAGCACCGGCGGCAGCGCGGCGTCCCGGCGCAGGTTCTGGTACGGCGAGTACTTCGAGATCCACTCCCACTCGGCCGGCACCTCGGGGTCGCCGTACTCGGCGATCCAGGACGCCCCGGCCAGCAGCAGGTGGTAGCGCCGCATGTCGAGCAGCGGCACCTGGATCACGATCGCGCCGAACAGCTCCGGGTACCGGGTCAGCATCACGCCCATCAACAGTCCGCCGTTGCTGCCGCCCCGGATGGCCAGCTGTTCGGGGGTGGTGATGCCCCGGGCGACGAGGTCGCGGGCCACGGCGGCGAAGTCCTCGTAGGCCCGGTGCCGGTGCTCGCCCAGCGCGCTGGTGTGCCAGGCGGGGCCGTACTCGCCGCCGCCCCGGATGTTGGCCACCACGTGCCGGCCACCCCTGGCCAGCCAGCTCCGGCCGGTGATCCCGCTGTAGGACGGGGTCAGCGCGATCTCGAAGCCGCCGTAGCCGGTCATCAGCACGGGGCCCGGCGCTTCGGACTCGTCGCCGACCACGAAGTACGGGATCCTCGTGCCGTCGTCGGACACCGCGAAGTACTGGCGGGTGCCCATCCCGGTGGCGTCGAAGCGCTCCGGTGAGCGCCGCAGGGTCTCCAGCTCGCCGGTGGCCAGGTCGCCGCGCAGCAGGGTCGACGGCTGGGTGAAGCCGCTGACGTCGAGCAGGTACTCGTCGCTGTTGTGCGGGTCGACGCCGACCAGCTCGCAGGCGCCGAGCTCGGTGCTCCCCGGCAGCGCCGAGCTGGCCCAACCCCGGTCCGGGCTGAGGACCTCGGTACGGGTCACCACGTCATGCAGGATGAACAGGATCAGCTGGTGACGCGTCCACGAGTGGTGGCGCAGCGACCGGTTCGGGGTCGGCGCGAACAGCACCGTGGCCTCGCGGGCGCCGGCCAGGAAGTCGTCGAACCGGAACGCGACCAGCGAGCCCTCCGGGTGGGTCGTCCCGCCGACGGTCCACGGCGAGCGCGGCCGCACGAGCAGCCACTCCCGGTGCACGTCGGTGTCGGCGTCCGGCGGCACGTCGATCAGCTCGGCCGAGCCGTCGGGCCGGAGCAGGTACTCCAGGCTGGTGTGGAAGTCGGGGCTGCGCCCGACCAGGTCCCGCTCGAAGCCCTCGGTGCTGTCGTGCACCGCGTAGGCGGACACGTCGGTCTCCGGCGCCTCGAACACCACCGGCGCCTCGGTCACCGGCGTGCCCCGCCGCCACCGGCGGATCACCCTCGGGTAGCCGGAGGTGGTCATCGAGCCGGGGCCGGTGTCGGTGCCGACGTACACCGTGTCGGCGTCGACCCAGGAGACACGGCTCTTCGCCTCCGGCAGGGTGAACCCGTCGGCCACGAACGTCCTGGTCGACAGGTCGAACTCGCGCACCACGCCGGCGTCCGCACCACCCCGGGACAGCTTCAGCAGGGCGCGGACATACTCCGGACGGCGCACGGTGGCGCCCTGCCAGACCCAGTTCTCACCCTCCGCCTCGGCCAGCGCGTCGACGTCGAGCAGCAGCTCCCAGTCCGGGTCCCCGGTGCGGTAGCTCTCCAGCGTGGTCCGCCGCCACAGCCCGCGCGGGTGCTCGGCGTCCTGCCAGAAGTTGTAGAACAGCTCGCCCCGGCGGCTGATGTACGGGATGCGGTCGCTCGCGTCGAGCACCTCGCGGATCTCGTCGCGCAGCTCGCCGAACCGCTGCCCGTCGGCCACCTCGGCCAGCGTCTCGGCGTTGCGGGCCCGCACCCAGGCCAACGCCTCCTCACCCCCGACGTCCTCCAGCCACAGGTACGGGTCGTCGAGCTGATCAGCTGCCGTCACCGCCTCAGTTTGACCGGCCTGGGCGCGGCGCGCCGCACCGACGCGGGGCAGAGTAGGTTCGATAGTGCAACTTTGCACGTCAGCTGTGAGCGAAGGAGAGCCCCCGATGGCTGCCAGCAACCTCGTCCTGATCACCGGCGCGAGCGGCGTCGGCCGCACCGTGCTCGATCGGCTGCAAGCCTGGGACATCCCGGTGCGGGTGCTGGCCCGCCGCGAGGACGAGCGCACGGCCGAGCTGCGCACCCTCGGCGCGGAGGTCGTGCTCGGTGACCTGACCCGGCCCGAGACGGTCGCCGCCGCACTGGAGGGCGTCCGGCGGATGTACTTCAGCATGACCGTGTCGCCGGACTACCTGCTGGCCGCGACCGTGGTGGCCACCGTGGCGCGCGAGCACGGCACGCTCGACGGGCTGGTCGACATGTCACAGATGACGGTGTCCCAGATGACCGCCACCAGCACCGAGGAGTCGCACCAGCAGCGGCTGCACTGGCTCTCCGAGCAGGTGCTGAACTGGTCGGGCCTGCCGGTCGTGCACGTGCGGCCGACGTCGTTCCTGGACAACCCGCTGTTCACCACACTCGCAGCGCGCTCGATCCGGGCCAACGGCACGATCGCGCTGCCCTTCGGCACCGGCCGCACCTCCCCGGTCGCCGCGTCCGACGTCGCCCAGGTCGTCGCCACCGTCCTGCGCGACCCGGCCCCGCACGTCGGGCAGGTCTACGAGCTGACCGGGCCGCGCACGCTCGACCTGGTCGGCGTGGCCGAGGAGTACTCCCGGGCACTCGGACGCCCGGTCACCTACGTGGACGTACCGCTGCGGCAGTGGCTCACCGAGGTACTGCCGAAGGCCGGCCTGACACCGCACATCGAGCAGCACATCGGCACCATGGCCCGGCTGCACCACCAGAACCGCTACGACCGCTCGACCAACGACGTCGAACGGGTCACCGGCGTGCCGGCGCAGACGATCGAGGAGTTCGTCGCCGCCCGCAAGGACTTCTACCTCGGCTGACCCGCGCCGGTGACGACCGTCCGCGCGACTTGTCGCGCGAATTAGGCACGACAAGACCCACTTGTCGTGCCCAATAGCCCCGACAAGCGGTCGGAGCGAGCCGGCTTCCCGACGACGCCTACTCAAGACATCACTTGACGTTGTCCTGTTTTGCAGGTTTCATGTCCTTATAAACAGGACATGGAGGTCACCTTGTCGACGACGACTACAGCGGCTGTGGCGGAACCGGGCGTGGGCGAGTTCGCCTGGCGGACGGTCGTGCTCGACGACCCACGCCCGGACGAGGTCCTGGTCCGGATCGTCGCCACCAGCCTGTGCCACACCGACCTGACCGTGCTCGCCGGCCGCCAACCCACCCAGCTACCCGCGGTGCTCGGCCACGAGTCGGCGGGGGTGGTGGAGGCCGTCGGGGCCGGCGTCACCCTGGTCCGCCCCGGCGACCAGGTACTGCTGACCTTCAACTCCTGCGGACACTGCCCACGCTGCCGGACCGGCGCACCCACCCAGTGCGAGTCGTTCTTCGCCCGCAACTTCAGCGGCCGCCGCGAAGACGGCACGGCCCCGATCCATGGCGAGGACGGCGCCCCGATCGGCGGCCAGTTCTTCGGCCAGTCGTCGCTGGCCCACCACGCCCTGGTCAGCGAGCACAGCGTCGTCCCGGTCGAGGCGGCCGACGACGACGAGCTCGCCGCGCTGGCCCCGGTCAACTGCGGAGTCCAGGCCGGAGCCGGCACCGTGCTCAACGTCCTGCGCCCCCAACCCGGCGACAGCATCGCCGTGTTCGGCGCCGGCGCGGTCGGCCTCTCGGCGGTGCTGGCCGCCCGGCTCACCGCCGCGACCACGATCATCGCCGTCGACATCATCGACTCCCGGCTCAAGCTCGCCGGCGAACTCGGCGCACAGCACCTCGTCAACAGCACCGGCATCGAACTGCCGGCCACCCTGCGCGACCTGACCGGCGGCACCGGCCCGACCCACATCGTCGAGACGACCGGCGTGCCGCCCCTGCTCGAACAGGCCATCGAGGCGATCGCCAGTCACGGCACCGTCGCCGTCGTCGGCGCCCCGGGCGGCGACGCCCGCGCGTCGTTCAACATCAACGCCATGATCGACGGGCGCACCGTGCGCGGCGTGACCTGCGGCGCCAGCGACCGCATCAACTTCATCCCCACCCTCGTCGAACTGCACCGACAGGGCCGCCTGCCCTTCGACCGGATGATCCGCACCTATACCCCCGACCAACTCGGCCAAGCCGTCGCCGACGCGCGCTCCGGCCACACCCTCAAGCCCGTCATCCGCTTCGCCCGCCAGTCCTAGATCCCCAGCCAGATCCCCAGGAGGACGCACATGGCCGCGACGAACCCGGCCCCGCCGCACGCCCGCAACCTGATCGGCGGCCAGTGGGTCGACAGCCCGAAGCGGGGCGAAGCGCGCAGCCCAGCGACCGGCGCGGTGCTCGGCAGCTACGCCGACGCCGAGCTCGACCACGTCCGGACCGCCATCGCCACCGCCCGCCGCACCTTCACCGAGAGCACCTGGTCGCGGGACCGCCAGCTGCGCGCCCGCGCCCTGAACGAGCTGGCCGACCGGATGGCGGCGCGCCGCGACGACCTGGTCACCATGCTGGCCAGGGAGAACGGCAAGACGCTCGGCAACGCGGCCATGGAGGTCGACTCCACGATCCCCAAGCTGCGCTACAACGCCGCGCTCGCACTGACCGACTCCGGCCGCGCCGGCGAGGTCGCACCCGGCCGGTACTCGATGACGCTGCGCCAGCCGATCGGCGTGGCCGGCGTCATCGTGCCGTGGAACTCACCCGTCGTGCTGTCGGTCCGGTCGTTCGCGCCCGCGCTGGCCGCCGGCTGCACGGTGGTGATGAAGCTGCCGGCGCAGACGGCGCTGGTCAACGGGCTGCTCTACGAGATCATCGCCGAGACGGCGAGTCTGCCGGCCGGGGTACTGAACGGGTTCACCGAGTCGGGCAACGAGGGCGCTCCCCTACTGGTCAGTGACCCCGACGTGCACGTCGTCAGCTACACCGGAAGCACCGCGGTCGGCAAGGCGATCATGGCCCAGGCCGCCGCCCAGCTCAAACCGCTCTCCCTGGAGCTCGGCGGCAAGAGCCCCATGCTCCTGTTCGACGACGCCGACCTGGACGCCGCCGTCCCCGTGCTCACCGCCGCGATCACCACGTTCGCCGGACAGTTCTGCATGGCCGGCGCCCGCGTCCTCGCCCAGCGGGGCATCGCCGCCGAGCTGCGCCGCCGGCTGGCCGATGCGCTGAGCGCGGTCGTCGTCGGGCCGGGCGACGACCCGCGCAGCGAGATGGGCCCGATGATCGACCGGGCCAACGCCGAGCGGGTCGACGCGGTCGTCGCGGAGGCCACCGAGTACGCCTCGGTCGTCGTGCGCGGCGGACTGGTCAACCGGGCGCCGGACGCGACCGACGCGTTCATCCGCCCCAGCCTGGTCGAGGTGGCCGACCTGAAGTCCCCGATCGTGCAGCGCGAGGTCTTCGGGCCGGTCGCCACGTTCGAGGTGTTCACCGACGAGGCGGACGCGATCAGCCGGGCCAACGCCACCGAGTACGGGCTCGCCGCCTCGATCTGGACCCGTGATGTGGACCGGCCACTGCGCGTCGGCCGGGAGATCGACGCCGGCACCGTGTGGACCAACACCTGGGCCGTCGTGCATGACCAGATGGAGGAGGGCGGGTTCAAGCACAGCGGGCTCGGGCGGCTCAACGGCCAGCGCGCGATCGAGGAGTTCCAGGAGATCAAGCACTTCGTGCTCCCCGGCCGGTAGCGGCCCCGACCGGCGCCTGTGCCGGCCGGGCCTGGGCGCGCCGCCGCTCAGGCCCGGCACCCACCGGCGACGACGTCCCACGGGCGAGCGCTAGGCGATCTTCCCGTCCGGGCCGAGCAGCGTCGCCAGCTCGCGCCACTGCGCGCGCGGGAGGTCGTTGTCGCCGGTCAGCACGTGCAGGGCGACGTGGTCGGCGCCGGCGTCCAGGTGCCGCCGGATCCGCCCCGCGACGGCGGCGAGGTCACCGTGCGCGACGACCGCGTCGACCAGCCGGTCGCTGCCACCGTCCGCCACGTCGTCGTCCCCGAAGCCGAAGCGCGCGAGGTTGGCGCGGTAGGCGGGCAGGCCGAAGAAGAAGCCGATGCCGGCCCTGGCGATGTCCCGCGCTCGCGCCGGATCGGTGTCCAGCACCACCGCGAGATGCGGCGCGACGAGCGCCTCGGCGCCGAGCTGCGCGCGCTGGACCTCGGAGTACTCGGCCGGCACGAGGAACGGGTGCAGGCCGGCGGTGCGAGTCGCCGCCAGCCGCGCCATCCGGGGACCGAGCGCACCGAGCAGGAGCCGGTCCCGGGTCACCGGGTGCTCGGTCGCGGCGAGCTCGTCGAGATAGTTCGACATCGTGTCCAGCGGGTTGCCCCACTCCTGCCCGACCGCTGCCGCCGACTCCGGGCTGCTGACCCCGAGCCCGAGCAACGTGCGCGGACCGTGCGCGGCGTCCAGCTCGGCGATCGTCCGCCCGACGTCGGCGGGGTGCTGCCCCCAGACCGCGAGCACGCCGAGGGCGACCGCGACTCGGGGCGCCGCCGCAAGCAGCGCATCGACGTCGTCGAACACGCCCTTGCCGTCCAGCCCGGGGATCCACAGCGTGCCGAACCCCAGCGCATCCAGCTCGGCGACCGCCTCCCGGACCCCGTCCCGCCGCGCGTCGCGCAGCTGCATGCTCCAGATCCCCAGCGTGCCGAGCTCCATCGTGTCTCCCCGCCCTCAGTTATGTACCGACTGGTCTTGAATCAGACGCTAGCACCGACGGCCCCGGCGTGGCAAAATTTCGTACCGAACGGTTTTAAACTCGGTCGACCCGACCGCGTCTACCGAACCGAGGAGAGGCGGGGTGGTCACATGCCAGGCGGGCGCCCGAGGAGCTTCGACGTCGACGACGCGCTGGACCGGGCCGTCGAGGCGTTCTGGCGCCACGGCTACGAGGGCGCGTCCCTGCAGGTACTCACCGGCGCCATGGGCATCAACAAGACCAGCATGTACGCCGCGTTCGGGCGCAAGGAGGAGCTGTTCCACCGGGCGGTGGCCCGCTACGCGGAGATCGACATGGCGTACGCGAGGCAGGCACTCGACGAGCCGACCGCGCACGGCGTCGTCAGCGCCCTGCTCCGGGACAACACCGAGGCGCTGACCCAGCCGGGCCGGCCGCCCGGCTGCCTGTCCATCCAGGGGGGTGCCTCCTGCGGCCCCGACAACGCCGGGGTCTGCGAGTTCCTGGCGGCCAGCAGGCTCGCGGGCGAGCGGGCGCTGGCCGATCGGCTGGCGCGCGCGGTCGACGAGGGCGACCTGCCGGCGACCGCCGACCCGGCCGCGCTGGCCCGGTTCGTGATGATCTTCGCCGAGGGCCAGGCGGTGCACGCCGCCGCCGGCGTCCCGCGCGAGCAGCTACGGCAGGCGGCCGCCATCGCACTGACCGCCTTCGACAACGCCACCGCCCGGACCGACCCCGAGGAGGTTGGCGGTGGCGCGCCGCCCAGCGTCGCGCCGCGAACTCAACCCCGATGGGCAGGACACTTAGTCCGACCCGATCGGATCGTTGCGGGTGGCGAGGCGTGGTCGGAGCCGGACGGCCGTGTCGAGGGCTAGCTCGAGCAGCTGAGGTCGCGCGTCCGCCGTCGTCCATCTCCGGTTGTCCCAGGCCTGCCCGCTGACGTCGTCGCCGGCGTAGAGCAGCTGCACGAACCGGACCCCCCGGAACGCCGCTACCGCCGTGAAGGCGGCGGTCTCCATCTCCACGGTGACGCAACCCTCGCGGCGGCGGGTCCGGATGCGGTCGAGCGTCTCCCGGTGCGGCGCGTCGGTCGACCAGGTCGTGCCGACCGTGTGCGGCACGGCTCGCTCCTCGAGCACGGCGACCGCGATGGCGACGGCCTCGGGGTCGGCCCGGATCTCACGCGCGGCCGGTGCGTAGTGGTACGACGTCCCCTCGTCCCGCACCGCCGCCTCCGGCACCACCACATGCCCCAGCGCCAGCCCGGGGACGACCGCGCCCGCTCCCCCGCACGCGACGAACACCCGACCGCCGGCGGCGATCGCCCGCTCCAGGTGCAGCACCGCAAGGGGTGCCCCGACACCCGGATGAAACACCGCGACCGGCACGCCCCGGTGCCACACCAGATAGATCTCCTGACCCCCCAGCTCGCGGGAGAACGCACCGATCCGCCGCGCGCCCCGGGTCTCGGCCAGCTCGGCGAGCACCTCGGGGAAGAAACACAGCACGACCCGCTCGGCCAGCGGCTCGGTCAGCGCCGGCGGCTCGGGCTCGATCAGGGCGCGATTCGTGGGGTCGAACTCAGTCAGGGGCAGGTCCACCGGACGATCTTGCCGCGGCGGTGCGGGTTTGAGCCCGCGCGCGGCACCACACACCCGGCGTGGGTGCCGCGCACCCGCTGCAGTGGGTGCGCCGCGACCACAGAGGGTGTACGGCTCCCGGCGGGGTGCGGGCGGCTCCCGGCGGGCGCCGGGGTGCGGGGTGCGGGGTGCGGGGTGCGCTACAGGACTTCGAAGTAGCCGTCGTCGGAGATGATCCGCCGGGGTGCGTCGGGTCCCGCCGCCGCCAGATTGCCGACCCGCTCCAGGAACGCCGGGTCCTGGTTGTCGCCGCGCAGCTCGGCCATGTCCTGGATGTAGGCGGGGATGGCCGCGAAGCGGTGGGTGGTCTGCGCCTCGAGGTACCAGGTGATGTGGACGAGCGCGCCGTTCTCCTCGTACCAGGCGGTGGTCTCGATACCGGGCGCCACCCGCTGGTAGTACGTCCGCTGGATGGCGTGCCGGCCGGCGTGGGGCCCCTGGGTCACCGTGTACTCGACGGAGTCCGGGCCGAAGAGCACCGGCTCGAAGATCCAGTTCGGGGCCTCGAACCAGCGCAACCGCGCGCCGAGAATGGTCTTGAGCAACGGTCGACCTCCATGGTCCGTGTCTGTACCGGACGGGGTGTGCGGCGCTCAGGCTTCGATGGGCTCGAGCCGGGCCAGGAGCTCGGCGCGGCGGGTCTCGAACTGGCTGGGCAGCTGGAACCGCTTGCCCAGCTCCTTCGGCGACTCGTCGCAGGTCCAGCCGCCCTCGGCGTGCGTGACAGCGAGCTCGAACAGCGCCCCGCCCGGCGAGCGCACGTAGACGGACTTGAAGTACTTGCGGTCCCTGAGCTCGGAGATGTCGGTGTAGCCGACGCCCTCGATCTCGTCCTTCAGCGCGTCCTGGTTCTCCAGCGTCTCCGCGTTCCAGGCGAAGTGGTGGATGGTGCCGGCGCCGTAGGTCCAGGTGCCCGGGTCGTCGCGGCGGTTCACCACCAGCTCGACCGCGCCGCCCAGCCCCGGCTTGCCGGCCTGGAACGCGAACCGGTCGCCCTCGGTGGGGCCGTCCTGGGCGCCGAGGTGGTTCGCGGCGAACTCGACCGCGGTGTCCGGGCCCGTCACGTGCACGCCCACGCCGTAGATGCCATGGATGGCGTGTTCCCGCGTGACGCCGCCGCCCGTGTAGCCGACGCGCGGGTCGTCGTCGACCTCGACCAGCTGGTACTCGATACCGCACGGGTGCGCGAACAACAGCCGGCGCCGGTCGAACACGGTCGCGTCCCGCACGTCGACCGATCGCTCGCGCAGCCGCCCCGACCAGAAGTCCAGCGAACCCGCCGGCGCGGCGAGCAGCACCTCGCGGGCCTGGTTCGTGCCGCGGCGGCCGAACTGGCCGGCGTGCCCGAGTGGGAACGTCGTCAGCACCGCGCTCGGGTCACCGTCGGCGTTGCTGTAGTAGAGGTGGTGGATCGGGATCTTGCCGTCGAACAGCACCGTGCGCTTGATCAGCCGGAGGCCGAGCACCCCGACATGGAAGTCCACGTCCTCCTGCGCCCCGGCCACGCTCATGGTGATGTGGTGACTACCCGCGATGTACGGCATGAGTCGCTCCCCTGTCGGTGTGTTCGGTGTCGGTGTGTTCGGTGTCGTCCCGCGCCGGATCGGGCCAGCGGTTCGGTTCGGCGTCGACCAGCTCGGTGGCCAGGCGGGCGGCCAGCTCGAGCAGCTCGTGTTCCCGCCAGAAGCGGCCGGTGAGCTGGATGCCGATGGGCAGCCCGTCGCGGTCGAACCCGGCGCGTAGCGTCAGCGCCGGCAGTCCGGACAGACTCTGCGGGGCGGTGTACGTCATGACCCGCTCGCGGTAGCCCTGGTCACTCTGCCCCACCGCGCACGGCCCCTCGGCGGACACCGGGGAGAGCACGACGTCCACCTCGGTGAACCACCTGGCCAGTCCGGCCCGCAGGTCCGCGCGCCGCGCCTGCGCGTCCAGGTAGTGGTCGGGGTGCGCGCGGGCCGCCAACTCCAGCCGGGCCCGGACGTCCGCGCCGTACTCCCCCGACCGCGCCGGCCACCGCCCGAGCCGGCGATGGGTGCGCAGTCCCTCGGCCAGCACGGTGGCCGCGAGGATCGGGTAAGGCGGCGTGAGGTGGTGGCCCGCGAGCTCGACGACGGGCACACCGACCGCCGCCAGCGCGTCCGCCGCCCGGCGGCAGGCCCGCGCGGTGGCGGCGTCCGGCACCGGCCCCGCGAGGTCGGTGAGCAGGCCGACCCTGGGGCGGGACGCCGAAGACCGCGCGGCCGGCGGGCCGAGCACGGACCACAGCAGCCGCAGGTCCTCCACCGTCCTGGCCATCGGCCCGACGTGGTCCAGTGAGGGCGCCAAGCCGGCCACGCCCGCGACCGGCAGGGCGCCGAAGGTGGGCTTGAGCCCGGCGACGCCACAGAACGCGGCCGGGATGCGGATCGAGCCGGCCGTGTCGCTGCCCAGGGCCAGTGGTGCGTAGCCGGCCGCCAGCGCCGCGGCCGAACCCCCGCTGGAGCCCCCCGGTATACGCCCCGGTGACCAGGGGTTGCGGGTGAGCCCGAAGGCCGGGCTGTCGGTGGTGATGCCCCAGCCGAACTCGTGCGTGGCGGTCTTGGCCAGCACGATCCCGCCGGCGCGGCGGACCAGGCCGACCACGTCGGCGTCCGCCCTCGGCACTCGGTCGGCGTACATCGCCGAGCCCAGCGTGGTGCGCAGCCCCTCGGTGTCGATCAGGTCCTTGACCAGTACCGGAACGCCCTCCAGCGGCCGCTGCTCGCCCCGTTGCCAGCGCCGCGCCGAGTGCCGCGCCGCCGAGCGGGCCGCCGGGTACGCGGACGTGACCAGCGCGTTGAGCTCCGGCTCCCATGCCTCCGCGCGAGCGATCAACGCCTCGAGCGCCTCAACCGGTGACAGCTCGGCGCTCGCGTACCTGGTGAGGAGCGCGGTCGCCGGCATCGACCAGATCTGTTCCTCGGCCATCGAGACCTCGACGCTCCCACTGATTATTGTCCAAAACTATCATCGTCATATATTTTTACTAACTGAGAAGCTAGCCGACGGGCCCCCGCCACGCAACCATCGGCGAACCTTCCACCGATCGACCGGCCGCCGCACTAGTCAGCTAATATGACTAGTTCGTGAGCCGTTCACCCGTTCCCCGATGTCGGGTGACGCCGAGCCGAGGGGGCCAGACGAGCCGATGACGCTCCCCGACGAACCCGACCAGATCGACTGGGACGACCGGGTCGACCCCGACCTCGGCATGCTGGCCGCGCGGCTGCTGTTCGCCTTCCAGCACGAGCTGTACCGCGCGCTCGCCGAGCAGGGCTTCGACGACCTGCACCCCCGGCACGGCGCCGTGCTGGCCTACCTCACCCCGGGCGGCGTGCGCGCCACCGAGCTCGCCCGGCAGTCCGGGCAGTACAAGCAGGTCGTCGGCACCCTGGTCGACGAGCTCGAGTCACTCGGCTACGTGCACCGCAAACCCGACCCGACGGACCGCCGCGCCAAGCTCGTCTGCCGCACCGAACGCGGCCTGCGCCAGGCGCGCGCGGCCAACAAGATCATCTGGCTGATGCACCAGCGGCACGCCGCCCGGCTCGCCCCCGAAGCGTTCGACCAGTTCATCAACACCTTCGCCGACGTCGTCACCCACCAGCGCGGCCTCATCAGCGAGCAGCCTGGCGAACCACCCACCAACGGCGTCGCGGCGGCGCCCCGGCGAGCAGCCGACCCGGCAACCTAGGCCCGCCACCCCCAACGTCGCCGCCGACACAGACAGACCAAGTACCCACCGCACAGACCGTGCACGGTCTGTGCGGTGGGGGAACGGTCTGTGCGGACGCGCCGGTTACTCGAAGCGGAGTGCGTCGATGGGGCGCATGCGGGCGGCGCGGTAGGCCGGGTAGCCGCCGGCGAGCACGCCGATGACCAGGCTCACCGCGAAGGCGATGACCACCGACGAGGCGCTGAGGATGGGCGCCGGGAAGTTCGAGTCGGCCGCGTCGACGGAACCGGCCGGCGGCAGCACGAACCCACCGGCGACGGTCAGGCCGATGCCGAGCGCGACGCCGACGACCCCGCCGAGACCGGTCAGCATCACCGCCTCACTGAGGAACTGCCGGAGGATCGCCCGCCGGGTCGCGCCGACGGCCTTGCGGATGCCGATCTCGCGGGTCCGCTCGGTGACCGAGATCAGCATGATGTTGGCGACCCCGATCCCCCCGACGAGCAGCGAGATGGCCGCGATCGCCACGATGAACATCGTCAGGAAATTGATGAACTGCGTGCTCTTGGCCAGCAGCGTGGTGAACGTGAGCACGTTGTAGTCACGGTCCCCGACGCTCTTGATCCGGTGCCGGGTGTCCAGGATCTCGACGATCTCGCTGGTCGCCCTGTCGATGGTGTCGACGCTTGTGGACTTGATCACGATCTGGTCGACCTTTCCGCCGACGTTGCCGACCAGGTAGGTGCGGGCGGTCTCGAACGGGGTGATCACGACGTTGTCGTTCTGCCCGTTCGTCTCCAGCACGCCGACCACCTTGAAGGTGGTGCGGTCGATCCGGACCGAGGACCCGACGACGTCCCGAGCGTTCGCCGTCGGCCCCCACAGCAGCGCGACCGCCTGCGGCCCGAGCACGGCCTGCCGTTCGCTGGCCGAGCCGCGCTTCGGCGTGAGCCAGCTGCCGGCCACGATCTTGCGGTCGACCAGGTCCAGGTAGTTGTCGGTCGCGCCGACCAGGCTGGCGCGGTCCGTGTTCTGGTCGGCGCTCAGGGTCACCGTGCCGGCCACCGACGGTGACACCGAGTCGATGTCCGGGGCCAGCGACGGGTCGCGCAGGGCCGCCACGTCCTGGTCGGTGAGATCACGCGAAGCCGTGCCGCCCGAGCTGGTGCCCTCCACCGAGGTGACGGTGATCTGGTTGGCCAGCCGGCTGAACTGCTCGTTGAAATGCGTCTTCATCCCGTTGCCCAGCGCGACGAGCACGATCACCGCCGCGATGCCGATGATGATGCCCGCCGTGGTCAGGAACGAGCGCAGCCGGTTGGTGACGAGGCTGTGCACCGCCGCGCGCAACGCCTCGTGTGCGTACCCCGCCAGCGGCACCTGCTCCTCGAGCAGGAACTCGCGCTCCTTGGCCTCGGCCTGGCGCACCCGGATCTTGGCCCGCCGCTTCGCCTCCCGGCGCAGCCCCTCCGCGCGCGGCCCGTCCGGGATCCGGGGGGTGGGCTGCGACGGCGGAGGGGTCACGGCCGGTGGGACGAGCGCGCTCGGCGGGATCTCCCGGGTCGGCGCGGTCGGCGCGGTCGGTGCGGGGGCGGGTGGCGGGAACTCCTCGGGGCACGCTCGCCCGGTGGGGCGCTCGGTGCGGATGAACACCGAGGCGAAGCGGGACCGCGCGGCGGCGACCAGCCGGGCATCGAGCTCCGCCAGCAGCGCGAAACCGGCGAGCGGGGCCGCGAGACCGGCCCTGGCCACCCCGGCGAGCGTGCGCCCCGCCGCGGCCGAACCGGAGGTGGGTTCGCCCGAGGCCGGCGTGCCGTCCGACGCCAGGGTGCCCGAGTAGACCCGTCGCTCCGACCCGACGCCGACCACGAAGGACAGCGCGGCCAGCCGACGCAGCCGGCGCCGGCGGGCGCTGTGCTCCCCCTTGGGTTCGGGTACCAACCGGCGGTACTGGCCGACCCGGGGCCGGCGGGGCGTCGTCGAGGCGATGGCGGCCCGGGTCGCGTGGGCGGTGGCCGTGGCGATCGCCCCGCGCCTCGCGCCGTTGGCCGACCCGGCGGAGCCCGCCGGCATGAAGCCTGGTGCAGGTCCGGCCGACGGACCGACCTCGGCCGACGGAGCGGGTCCGCTGCACACAACGGGTCCGGTCGACTCAGCGGGTCCAGCTGCCGGTGCGGGTCCGGTTGGGTCAGCGGGTCCAGTGGGCTCGGGGGGCTCGACCGGCAGCGGCGGGGCGCCTTCGGGCGCGCGGGCGGCCTTGCGGTGAGCGGCGCAGCAGTACTTGCGCGGGGGCCGGCCCGCGCGCTTCTCGGTCAGATTCCGACATCCCGGCAGGGCGCACACCTGCGTAGAGGTGCTCACGACCGGCCAACTTCACCGGGGAGGTGGCGTCCGCCCGACCACGAGCTTGCTACTCGCAACAGAAGGCCGTCCCCCTCCGGACACGCGCTGCCGCCGATTCAGGACACTAGTCAAGATTTTCAAGGATCGTTCAAAATGGCGCAACATGTTACTGCCCGATTGCGCTGCTGGAAGCGGCCCTCGGTGCGCCGGTCCGGAGTGCGCCGCGGCCGGCCGGACAGCCCGCCGCGGCGCCCCCGCACTCCCTACCTCCGCTCCGACACATCCCGGTGCGGCGCGGCGACCTGCAGCTCCGCCTCGCCCGGGGTGCGCTTGCGCACCACCCGCCAGCCGATGAACAGGCCGATCAGGACGACCGGGATCGAGTAGAACGACACCCGCTGCGCGAAGTCCTTCGCGAAGCCGAGCAGCACGACCACCATGAGCAGGAAGGCCAGCGTCAGGTAGTTGCTCCACGGGGCGAACGGCATGCGGAACGGCGGCGGCTCCAGCTCGCCCCGGGCGGCCATGGCGCGCATCCGGAGGTTGGCCACCAGGAAGGACGCCCAGACGGCGATGGTGCCGAGGCCGGCGATGTTGATCACGATGTCGAACGCCTCGGAGGGCACCAGGTAGTTCAGCACGACCCCGAACACGTAGACGATCACGGTCAGGAAGAGACCGCCGACCGGGACACCGCGGCCGCTGATCCGGGCGGTGAAACGGGGGGCCTGCCTGACGTCGGCCAGCCCGTGCATGATCCGGCTGGTCGAGTAGAGGCCGGAGTTCACCGAGGACCAGGCGGCGGTGATCACCACGACGTTCATGATGTGGCCGGCGGCGGGGACACCCAGGCTGGAGAACACAACGACGAACGGCGACTCGGTCGGGCCGTAGGCGGTCCAGGGCAGGATCATCACCAGCAGCAGCACCGAGCCGCAGTAGAACAGCCCGATCCGCCAGGCCACCGAGTTGATCGCCTTGGGGATGATCTTCTTCGGGTTCTTGGCCTCGCTGGCGGCGATGCCGACCATCTCGACGCCGTTGTACGCGAAGATCACCGCCTGCAGGCTCAGCAGGGCGACGGCGAAGCCGGTCGGGAAGAAGTCGCCCAGGAGGCCGTTGCCGGTGAACAGGTTCGCCGGACCGGCGTGCCCGCCGCCGATCGAGGCGTGCGAGATGACCAGCCACAGCCCGGTCACCAGGAACGTCGAGATCGCCAGCACCTTGACCATCGAGAACCAGAACTCGAGCTCACCGAACAGCCGCACCGAGATCATGTTCGCGGCGAAGACCACAACGAGGGCGACGAGCGCGGTTATCCATTGCGGCATGGTGGGCAGCCATTTATGGACGTAGATACCGATCGCGGTGAGCTCGGCGATGCCGGTGAACGCCCAGTTCACCCAGAACATCCAGCCGGTCACGAATCCGGCCCACGGACCGATGAAGTCCCGGGAGTAGGAGACGAAACTGCCCTGGCGGGTCCGGTAGACAACGAGCTCCCCCAGAGCCCGCATCACGAAGAACGCGGCAATGCCACAGGCGAGATACGCCAGGATGAGCGACGGGCCGATTTCCTTGAGGCGGCCACCGGCGCCGAGGAAGAGACCGACACCGATCGCGCCACCAATCGCGATCATCTGCACCTGGCGATTTCCCAGATCCTTGTGGAAGCCCGCTTCGGCGCCGTCCTTTTCGGTTGCGTCCGCGTCCGGGTTCACAGGAGTCACGGCTTGACCTTCTTCAGATAGGGGCACGAGAACGGGTTTCGCCCTCGAGTTGAACAACGCGGTGATAGGCGTCACGGAGAGACTGCGGGCAATCCTATTATGGGTAAAGTGGATTCTTCCGAAGATAAACGTTCGGCCTAGGCGAAAGATCATAGACGATGCTGGACCTGCGCCGGCTGCGGCTCCTGCGGGAGCTCAAGCGCCGCGGCACCCTCACCGCGGTCGCCGACGCCCTGTCCTACAGCCCCTCGACGATCTCCCAGCAGCTCTCCCAGTTGGAGCGCGAGGTCGGCGTGCCGCTGCTCGAGCCGGACGGCCGGCGCCTGCGGCTGACCCCCCAGGCGGAGATCCTCGTCGAGCACACCGAGGCCGTGCTGCGGCAGCTGGCGGCCGCCGAGTCGGACATCGCCCGGTCGATGACCGAGCTCACCGGCCGGGTGCGGATCAGCGCGTTCCAGACCGTGAACCTGACGCTGGTGCCGATCATGCTCACGGTGCTCAGCGAGGCTTATCCCCGGCTGCGGGTCGAGGTGGTCCAGGCCGACTCGGAGTCCGCGCTGGGCGCCATGGTCACCCACGACTTCGACCTGGTGATCGGCGAGGAGTACCCCGGGCACCCGATCGCCCGGCCGGCCGAGCTGGAACGGGTCGAGCTCTGCGGCGACCGGGTCCGCCTCGCGCTGCCCCCCGGCGACGCCCGGCACAACCTGGCCCGGCTCGCCGACCAACCCTGGGTGATGGAGCCGCCCGGGTCGGCGTCCCGCCGGTGGTCGGTCGAGCTGTGTCGGCTCGCCGGTTTCGACCCTGACGTCCGGTACGAGACGAGCGACATCCTCGTGCACAAGCGACTCGTCGAGATGGGCCACGCCGCCGCGCTGCTGCCCGACCTCATCTGGTTCGACCAACTCCCCACCGTGACCCTGCTCCGGTTACCGGGCGACCCGCACACCCGCAAGCTGTTCACCGCGACCCAGCGCGGCCGAGGCGGCCACCCCGCCATCGCCGCGTGCCGCGACGCGCTCCGGCAGGCCGTCCAGCGGGTGGGCGGCGCTGCTCGCCTCTGAGCTCGCCGGTGGTAAACGGAGGGGAGCCACCGGCGGGCCGGGCGGCGGTGTCGGAACCCTCGCGCGGCGCGGCCTCGGCCGCGGAGAGCGTCCTCCGGAAGCGTCTCCCACGAGAGAGCGGAGGAAACCCTCTGACAGTCCACCCGCGAGAGCGGAGGAGTTCCTCCGGCGATGCACTCCCGCAAAAGTAGAGGGCACTGTCCGACCATGCCTCGCCAGATCGGAGGGCATCCTCCGGGTCGCGGCCGCGACACAGAGGGCCCACTCCGGGCGTCGCGGCACTCCCCGAGGAAGCCATCCCGAGTGGCGCGTCGGCCGGGCGCGGCGCGCCGCGGCGACCGCTGGCCACGCGACCACGATGCTCCGACGGGGTCCCCGATCGGGTGGCCACGGACCCTCACCGCGGTCGTCGGCCACGTGGCCGCGAACCCTCGAAGCGGGCACTGGCCGCGTGGCCACGGTCAGGCCGATCGGTCGGCGACGGCCGATCCGGAGGCCGGCCACCGGCCCCTCGACCGCCGATCCGGAGGCCGGCCACCGATCCCTCGACCGCCGATCCGGAGGTCGGCCACCGGTCGACCAGGACCCCTCCGGCAGGTCGACCCCCGGCCCGTCGTGTCCCAACCGAGCGATCGGTTAAGGTCCGCGCGGGCCGCACTGGATGACCCTTCACCGACGCTCCGAAATTGCCGAACACGCCCACCTGAAATTCTGCCGAACAATGAGTCCGGGACTATTCGAACCGCCATTGTGGGACGACTGGAACCTCCATTACCGACGCTCGCCTCGGCGACCACACGGGCGGCCGAGACGAGGGGCAGGCGGGCCGCCACGACGAGCACCGGGCCACCGAGCGGCGGACTCCCCGGGACGGTGCGGGCGAGTCCCGGACGCCGACCCGAGCCGGCCCGTCACCCCGCCCCGGCGAGCCCGCCCGGCCGAACCTCATCGGCCGTCCGGGCGAGCGCGGACATCAACACCGTCGGCCCACCCACGCGGCTTTCGAGTGGACAGCACCGGACTCCTTCTCCTATCCTGCAGCGCAGAGGGGATCGACTCGTGCCGCTGGCGCTGGTGTGCCGGTCATCGAGGATGCGCTTACGCGTGAGGAATACCGCGTATCGTGCCGATCGTCTCGAGTGAGTTGGTGCTCCGCGCCGGCCCGCGCGCAGGTGGCTGTAGTACGTGGTCACGTGCGGATCGACTTGGTTCCGGGTGCCTGAGTAGCCCCGCGGCCGAGGATGTTCCTCCGCGTGAGGCATACCGCGGTTGGTTCCGATCACCCCCAGAAGTTCCGCGCGACCGACGTCCCTCGGGACTCCGGCCCGCACCACCTTCCTCGGCGATCCAGGAGCGACCTCCAGTGAGTACCGCGACCTCGGCAGGCACCCGGTGCGCAAGCACCGTGGTGTCGTTGCTGTGGCGCGCGCTGGGGTCGCTGACCTTCGGCAGGGTGCTCATCGGCGCCGCGCTGATCTGGGTAGCCGCGATGGTCGGGGCGGTCGGCGGGAATTCGCATCAGCTCAATTCGACCGCCGGCACGAATGAATTCGCGGCGGCAGCCGAGCAGCACGACATCGTATTGGTGAGCGCCCAGGTCGACGGGAATGACAGTTCCGCCGAGATCGACGATTCGGGTGTGTCGAGCTTGGCGGGCCAGCCGGGTGTGGGCGGCCGGGCGCGAGTGTCCGGCGCCAGCTCGGCCAGCGGCCAACTGTCCGCCAACCCGAGTGGCCACCGGCCGCGGTCACTGAGCGAGCTCCGCGCGGCCAGGCAGCAGCAGGTGGCCGACCCGGGCACCGAGGAGTCGACCTCCTGGCCGCTCGTCGATGGCCACGGCCACGGCCGTGACTCCGCGGCCACCAGCGCGGTGGCCAACCTCCGCACGGCGGCCGACCCCGGCCCGGTGAGCGCGCTGACCCACGCGGTGGCCGGTTCGATCCGGTCCGCGGTGGACCCGGTGCTCACGTTCGTCTCCGGTCTCGCCGACCGGTTGGCCGGTACCTCGACCGGTGCGTCCGGCCAGTCCACGACCGCCACCGCAACCGCTTCGGCGGACCGGGCGGCTGGCGGGCAGGCCGCGCGCGAACCGGCTACCGGAGCCGGTGCCCAGGGACTCGAGGCGATCGGCAACGCCCGGGAGGCGGTCAGCGACACCCGGGTCGCCGCGCACGACTCGATCAAGGACTCGCGGCCCGCGGCGACCGACGCACGGACGGCCGCACGCGACACCGTGGCCGACACCCGGGCGGGCGCACGGGACGCGGCGGCCCGGTCCGGCACGCGGGGTGGCGCGCCCCAGAAGGCGACCCCCGACCCGGTCGACCTGTCGCAGGTTCAGCCGGCGGCTCCCTCGACCAACACGTCGACCAATACCTCGACGCAGCGGCCGGCGGCCGCCCGGCAGCAGTCCGACGGCACCCCGATCCGGCAGGTGTCCACCGAACGGTTGGACGGCATCTTCACGGGCGCGGTCGACCTGGCGTCCGGCATCGTGACGGCAGTGGCGGGTGATCGCGCCGGCGCGCGGACCCGCCAGGCGCTGACCGGTGTGGCGGATGAACTGAAGGACGCGCTCGCCGCCGGCGATGCACTCAACGGCGGCGGCGCGCACAACTCCGGCGCTCCCCCGAGCGATCGACAGACCAACTTCGTCAGCCCCTCCCGCGGTCAGCACGGCACGGGCGGAGCGTCCCCCGACGCCGTCCAGGCCGACCCGTGGTCGGGTCAGGCCGGACAGCACGACGCACTCGCCGGGGCGCGCGGTCAGGGTGACCCCGCGCCGAGCCAGGTGTCCTGGACCGGTGCGCGCGGACCCCCGGCGGCGGCGACCAACCTCACCGACGCTCTCCGCACCGCCCTGCACGAGGTCTCCGCCCACCCGGCGTCGCAGACCAGCACCACCGAGCCGACCGCCCGACTCCCCCGGCTCGACGACAAGACCTTGAAGTCGATCAGCGACTCCGCGGCCGACTTCACCCAGAACCTGATCAAGCAGGTCGGCGGCACCGTCACCTCGGCGCTTTCCAACAGCCGGCCGGGCACCACTGGTCCGACCGGTCAGCACAATGCGCAGGGCGACCGACCCGGCTCAATTCACCGGCCGGTCATCAACTTCCTGCAGGATCTGATGGAGCGGCTCGGAAAGGCCGAGCCCGAGTCGCCGGCCGACGAAATCCGCCGGGGCAACCAGAGCGGAATGCACGCGCAGCAGCCCCCGTCGTCGAGCCTCGACAATGCGCTGTCGCAATTCGTGAACACCGCGAGCGGGGTCGTCTCCGATATCGCGGGCGGCACGGCCGGTGAGCAAACCCGCCGGGCGCTCACCGACCTCACCGATCAGCTGACGAACTCGCTGGACAAGATGAATAAGCCGGGCAATGGTTCGGCGACCAGCTCCCCCGGCTCCGGCGTTCCGGGCAAGCCTGCTGCCGACCTGGCCAGTTCGATCCGGGAATCGGCGAACAACTTCGTCGCCGACCTGCTCCAGCGACTCGGAATTAGCCAGCCCTCGGCGGCGACCGGCAACCAGGCCGCTCAGCAGGTTGCGCCGCGGAACCTCACCGAGGCGCTTTCCCACTTCGTCGATGTGGCGACCGGCATCGTCTCCGACATCGCCGGCAAGAAGGCCGGCAAGCAAACCCACGAGGCCCTGTCCGACCTGACCGACCAGCTGACCGCCGGTCCGAGCAACCCGAGGCCGACCACCGGCTCGGGTACCTCAAGCTCCGGCTCGGGCGCCCAGCAGCAGACCAACCTCGGTAGCGCCATCGGCCAACTCGTCGACAACTTCGTCGGCAACCTGCTCCAACTGCTCGGCGTCAGCTCGCCGGCCACCTCAACCGGCCAGCAGAGCGCCAACCAGAGCACCACCGACCAGGGCGGCACCAGCACCCAGCAGGCGAACCCCCAGAACCTCGACGATGCGCTGTCGAACTTCACCGACCTCGCCTCCGGCATCGTCTCCAACGTCGCCGGCACCAAGGCCGGCAAGCAGACCCAGCAGGCGCTCACCGACCTCACCGACCAGCTCACCGACGGCCTGAGCAACCCCAATCCCGGCCACAACTCGTCCGCGCAGAACATCCAGGCCAGCCACAACACTGTGAACACCGTCGCCAGCACGATCCGCGAGTCGGCCGGCAACTTCGTCGGTGATCTGCTCGACCAGCTCGGTCTGACGCAGCCCGGCCGGTCCGGCCCCCCGACGACGGGCCGGGCGCTGTCCGCCGGCCATCAGCAGCGGCCGAACGATCGCCCCCGGGCCGGCGCCATCGCCGACGCGACGGACAGCTTCGTGCGGGACCTGCTCCAGCGGCTCGGCGTCGGGCAGCAAGGCGGGTCGGACCGGGCCAGCGGCGTCGGTCAGCTGACCGACGCCGACGCCAGCCAGCTGTCCCAGCGCCAGCCCGCCCAGGGTCAGCCCGCCCAGCGACAGACCGCCCAGCGCCAGACCGGCCAGACCGGCCAGACCGCGGACAACGACCAGGATCAGGACGACCTCGGGCAGCCGTGGCGGAACCGCCCGGGCAGCCAGAACACGAGTGGCGCCACCCAGCGCCGGCCGGCAACGCTGGACGACTTCCAGCAGGTGCTGTCGGGGGTCGTGGACGCGGTGTCCGGCCTGGTCACCGTCGCGGCCGGCCAGCAGGCCGGCGCGCAGGCCCGGCAGATGTTGACCGCCGCCGCCGAGGACGTGCTCGAGGCGTTGCAGGCGGCGAACACCGGGCCGAACGGCGGCGCGTCGGGCGGCGGGAGCGGCGGCAACGGCGGCCAGGCGACCGGCGGGCAGGACAGCGGGTCGTCGCTCGGCGCGGACAACCAGTTCGCCGGTACCGAGTGCCAGAGCGATGACGAGTGCGCGCTGGTCGGCGGCACGCTCAAGCCCCGCCAGCCGAGCTCGTTGGGCAGCCGGGCGCCCCCGCCACTGCTGGCCGACAACACCACCGACCCCGATCAGCAGTACAAGCTCGCCGCCTGGTGGCAGGACACCAGCTCCGCCACCGGCGTCAACCAGGCACTGAACGACCGCCTCGCGGTGATCAAGGGCCAGCAGGGCGTTGACGACGCCAAGGCGCAGCTGGCCAAGGGCGCGATCACGCAGGCCGCGTACAACGAGAAGGTCTCCGCCCAGCAGGCGTTGCAGACCAAGGCCGACACCTCGACGGCCGCGGTGTCCCCCTACGACGGCCAGCTGATCGACGAAACGATCAAGGGTCAGCAGAGCCTGACCGCCGCCAAGACGAAGTTGGACGCGGACCAGCAGCAGCTCGCCGCCGGCAAGCTGGACCAGGCGACGTACGACCAGCGCGCCGCCGCGTACGCCGCCCAGCAGGACCAGGTCTACGCCCAGACCCAGCAGCTGCGGGACGCGGCCGGCGGCTCCGCACTACAGGAGCCGGACGGCGGGCGGGACGGCGCGGGAGCGTCCTGCGGTACCTCCGGCGCGTTCGGTGAGTGCGCGACGACCACCACCGACGCCACCACCGGCCAGTCGAGCGAGGACCGCAGCCTGTGCCTGGTCGGCGTGTCCGGCTGCAGCAGCTCGTCGCGCGCCGGCGACCGCACCGCCTCGGCGTCGTGCGACGTGTCCGGCTGCAAGACCAACAGCACGGCCGGCAAGACGACGGCGTCGGCCACCTGCGGCACCGGCGACTGCAACACCCAGACCGTGGCCGACTCGCGGGGCGCGGACACGTCCTGCCAGGCTCGCGGCGGCTGCACCACCTCGGGGCGGACCCCGACGGAACCCGACGCGGCGGATCTCGCCGCCGGCAAGACGGAGGGCGCCGCCGAGGCCACCGGGTCGTGCACGAAGAACTGCGCGCTGACCAGCTTCGCCAACCGGGCCGACGCGGGGTCGGATTGCAACACCTCCAACGGCACCTGCGACACCAGCTCCACCGGCAGCCGCGCCACCGAGACCGCGCCCACCGGTGCGACTCCCGCCGACACCTCGGCCAGCGACTCGGCGACAGCGCCCGCCGCGGCGCAGCGGGCCAAGGAGAACGGCGAGGCGTCGAGCAAGGCGCACTGCCAGGCCGACACGGTCGGCTGCGACGTGACGACCACCGTGCGGGCCGGCGTCACCGACACCGGCCAGCGCGGCTGGCTCGCGGGCCTGCTCTACGGCGACGACGCGCGCACCCCGTCCACCACCTCAGTCGCGCCGGCCGCCGAGGCCGCCGCCCACTGTGCCAGCGGCGCCACCGGCTGCACCGGCAACGCCGAGACCAGCACCGGCGGCAGGACCGAGCACACCGACACCACCGCCGCGACCCCCGCCGTGGCCGCCGACCCGACCACCGGCCAGCCCGCCGTCGCCGCCGTCCCCGCGAAGACCAACACCGACAGCCGCGCGCAGTCCGGCACCGCGACCTGCCAGGTCGACGGCGGCAGCTGCACCTCCTCCTCCGGTCTCGGCGACGACCAGGGCACGCTGGCCAACAGCGGGATCGAGTGCGACCGGGCGACCGGGTGCTCCGGCAAGGCCAGCACCTCCACCCACGCCGAGATCACCGCCGGCATCGACGGCAAGACCGCCACCCGCACGACCGACGCCCACCACGACTGCACCGTCGGCGGCGCGACCGGCGACTGCGCCAACGACTCCTCCTCGACCGTCGGCAACACCGGCCCGGCGCCCGACACCAGCACCGCCGGCTACCCCGCCCAGACCGCCGTCTACAACACCGCCGCCGCCCCTGGTGCCACCGAGACCGCCGCTCCCGGCAACACCGTCACCCCGGCCACGGACGCAGCCACCCCGGCCCCCACCACCTCGGCCACGCCGAAGGCCGACCCGGTCGCCGAGCTGGCCAAGGGCCTGACCGCGAGCAGCCGCACCACAGCGACGCTCAGCTGCGGCTCCGCCGACTGCAAGGCGAGCGAGTCCGGCGCCAGCTCGGGCGGGGCGTCCGGTGACGTGACGGGTGGCCGGGACAGCAACGGCGCGACGAAGTGCTCGGTGCACGGCGTCGGCGGCACCTGCGGGTCGGTCAGCGACACCGAGGTGGCCCACCGCGACGCGCAGCCGGCCGCCGGCGGCAAGCCGGCCACCCCGGCCGGGCCGGTGAGTGTCAGCCACGCCGACGCGCAGGTCCGCTGCACGGACTCCACCGAGTGCGGCGGCAACTCCTACGCCGAGACGAGCGCGCTGGACACCGCGGTGTCGAAGGACCGGCGGGGCTCCTCCACCGGCGCCGACTGCACGGTGAAGGGCGGCGGCTGCCTCGGCCAGGCCAGCTCGGCCGCCTCCACGGTCGCCGAGTACGTGCAGCTCGGCCCGAAGACCGGCCAGCCGATCAAGGGCCAGCCGACCTCCGGCCCGACCTCCACCTCCCGCTCGGCGGCGAGCATCGACTGCACCTCCACGACCTGCTCGGGCAGCGCGCACACCACGTCGGCCGCCTGGGACGGCGCGGTCGCCGGCGGTAAGCCGCGCACCTCCGAGGGCAGCGTGAGCTGCACGACCGGCTCGGGTTCCTGCCAGGTGCAGACCCTGTCCACGGCGACGACGGGCCCCGGCGCCGCGACCACGTACGCCCCCGACGGCCAGGCCGCCAACGCCGCCCGGATGCCCGACGGCCCGTCGGCGGCCTCCGTGGTGGGCGGCAAGATGACCTGCGACGGCAGCGGCGGCGAGTGCACCGGCATGATCTCCGCCTCGGTCACCGCCACCGACCCGACCGTCTCCCCCGACCCGCGCGGCAACCAGAGTGTGGGCAGCTGCTCCGGCGTCACCGGCGGCAGGTGCCAGGCCGTGGTCAACGGCGCCGCCTCCTCCGGCCCGGACGCCAACAGCATCGCCCCGCTGGTGCAGGACACGTCGAGCGACAACGCCACGGTCACCTCGGACGACACCGGCAACACCACGGCCGGCGGCAGCGCGGCCAACGGCGGCGGCACAGGCACCACCACCGGCAAGCCCACCACCGCCTCACCCAGCGACGGCCAGTCGCCGGCCGGCCAGGGTGGTCAGGCGCCGACCCAGCCGGCCACCGCGCCCGGCTCATCGGCGAACTCGGGCGGCCCGACCGTGCCGGGCGCATCGAGCTGGTCGTCCGCGTCGGCCACGCTGACCTGCGACGGTAGCGGCCCGTGCCAGGGCACCCCGCACGGCGTGGCGACCGGCATCGACGGCGCGGACCACACCGGCGGCGGCACCGGGTCGCGGGGACCCCCGGAGGCCACCGGCGAGACCACCAGCACCTGCGACACCACCGGCAGCGCCTGCCAGGCCGTCTCGAGCTCCACGGCGGCATCCGGCCAGGTCGTCGCCGACGTCTTCACCGAACAGAACAAGGCCGCCGCGCAGCAGGCCACCGACCAGGCCACCCAGACCCAGCAGGCCGCCGACAAGGCCAAGCAGACCGCCGCCCTCCCCGGCGCGACCGCCGCCCAGAAGCAGGCCGCCACCGACGCGGCCAAGACCGCCGACCAGGCCAAGCAGGCCGCCGCCTCGGCTACCGAGGCCGCGAACAAGCCGCTCCCCGCCGACGCCGTGCCGGCCACCTGGTCCGAGTCGAGCGCGATGGCCCAGTGCACGGGCCCCGGCTGCACGGCCAGCACGACCGGCGCCACCAGCGGCACCCCCGGCGACTCGCACACCGACGCCACCTGCTCCACCACCGCGACCGGCGGCTGCGCGGTCACCAGCGACGCCACCGTGACCACGGTGCCGAATGCCGGACAGTCCCAGGACGACAAGTCCACGACGGTTCCCGGGGCCGCTGGCAACGCCCAGACCACGTCCCAGCTCGTATGCCCCGAGGCCGGCTGCACCGGATCGCTGCACGGGACCGCGAAGTCGGTCGGCGGTCCCAACGGGCAGCAGACGACCAGCACTGCCACCGGCGACACCACCTGCGACGCCAGCACCGCCTGCCAGGCGCAGATCACGGCCGGATCGACCAGGACGATCGCCACCGACGACGACCCGGCCAAGGGCTCCGCCAGCACCAGCGCATTCGTCACCGCCGCCTGTGACAACGGCACGAAGACCGGCTGCGCCACCCATGCCTCGTCGAACACCGACGTGATCGGGGCGGCGAAGGTGACCGCCGAGGCCGGCGCCACCTGCCGCGCCGACGGCCAATGCCAGGCCGGCACGGGCGGCATGGCCGGCAAGGACTTCGCCCAGGTCAACGCGAGCTGCGCCGGCACGGGATGCAAGACCCACATCGAGGGCGCCGGCGAAGCCACCTCACAGGGTGGGACGAACACCGCCAAGGCGAACAGTGACTGCACCGCCGGCCCGAACGGGCAGTGCGCCAGCACCGGTCAGGTCGCGGCGAGCAAGGAGTACGCCCTGGCCGGCTCCGGCTGCGCCGGCACCGAGGGCTCGACGTGCTCGTTCTCCTACCGCTCGGAGAGCCACGCCAGGGCCGCCGGCGCGAAGGCCGACGCGGTGGGCTCCCAGACGGGCGAGTTCGGCGGCGGCCAGGCGATCACCTCCGCCACGGCGCAGAGCAGCGGTAACTCCGCGCAGGCGTCGGCATCCTGCCAGGGCGCCGACGGCGCCCAGTGCAGCTACCACTACGAGGCGACCCGCTCGGCGTCGATGCGGGACAAGTCCGGCTCACACGCCGAGGCCTACGCCCACGGGGTCGGGGGCGGCAGCAAGGGCGCCGGCGGGGTTGCGGTGTCCGCGTCCGCCTACGCCAAGGGCAACCAGGCATACGCCTCGGCGAGCTGCTCCGGCCAGGCGGACTGCTCGGGCACCCACTACTCCGCCTTCGCCGCCGACTCCGCGAGTGCCGAGGTGGCACCCACCCCGACGGAGTGGGGCGGCCGCCTCGACGCGACGAAGACCGCGCAGTGCAGCGGAAGTGGCAGCGGCGGCTGCGGCGTCACGGCCACCGCCAACCCGTACGACCCGGACGGCGGCACCGCCACCTGCAGCGGCAACTGCGCGAACTTCTCCCAGAGCATGAACGCCCCGACGTTCACCAAGACCACCCCGCCGACCGGCCCGCCGCCAGGCACGACGGGCCAGGCCACCGGAAAGGATGGCAAGCCGCTCGATCTCGGCGACCTCGGCCCGACCCAGAGCGGGTCCACGGCCGGACTGGACAAGGACGGCAACCCGACCCTGTCGTACAAGGCTTCGGGCGCGGACCCGAAGACCTGCGACGCGAAGTGCGTCCAGGGTCTGCCGACGGGCGCCGACGGGCGCAAGGTCTTCAGCTCCGGGGACAACGGCCCCCAGGCCAGCTACGACCCGAAGGCTCCAGCCAGCAGCGATACCCGGTTCGGCGCCTCCGATCAGGTGGCCAACGGTGACAACCGCCGGCACCAGGTCTACGGGCAGACCAGCGCCGCGATCGCCCGTGACGACAAGGGCCGTACCCAAGCCACGGTCGGTGGCAACGGCAGCGTCACCGACGGGCGCAGCGGCAAGCGACTCACCATCACGGCAGACAGCCCGAGCAGCGTCAACAAGGTGAAGATCGTCGACGCGAACATCCCGTTCCAGACCGACCAGAAGGTCAACGGCTCCATCACCTACACGGGCCCGAAGGTCGAGCTGCCCAAAGGCGCCAAGCCGATCAAGGACGGCGCCCCCGGTTTCGAGAGCCTCACCACCCACGGCACCTGGGCGAAGATCACCGCTGGAGAGGGCGGCTCCACGGACGGCGCCGGCTTCCAGTTCAACGGCAGCGGCGAGTACAAGTCCGCCTGGGGCGACGACTTCACCCTGCGCTCGGGCAAGGCCGACATCGTGGTCCGCGACACGATGGGCTGGGGCGGCCACATGCGCTTCGAGAGCGACGGGAACGTCGCCGGCAACGCCACCATCACCAGTGCCGAGGGCGCGGGTGTGGAGTGCGGGTACTGCACCGGTGAGGGAGACCGCGCCGGCTTCGGGATGCACGAGATGCCGACCGGTCCCGGCCTCGGCGGCCGAAACAGCTGTTTCAGCACCACCAGCAGCTGCACCGGGACCGGGCCCAACCAGAAGGCCACCGGCCAGCCCGACTCGATGTTCGGTGAGGTCGACTGGCACGGCACCGGCAAGGGCAAGTTCGAATGGGTCCAGCAGCTGCGCAACGACGACGGCAGTGGTGGTTGGGCGGTCGGTTTCGCCGACGGCACGGGATACGTCTGGGCGCAGGACGGCTCGAAGTACCGGGACTGGGTCCGAGACAGCGGCAACGGTGCGGGCGTCTTCCTCGGCTACGCCGAGGACGACGGCTACGGCCGGGGGCAGTCCTGCGCCGGTGGCACCGAAGGCGGATCGGGCACCACCGGCGGCTGCTCGGGCTCGGCGAAGCCCGAGGACCGGCTGCGCTGGATCAACCCGGACGCCAGCGTCACCATGGCCCTGGGTATGTCGGACACGGAGGAGAAGGCGCGACCCAAGGGCTTCGTCGGCCCGCTGCCCATGGAGACCGTCGGCCGGCAGGACCTGATGTCCCGCGCTCTTGCGGTGGCCCGCTACGGCACCGGCAACACCCATGACGCGTGGATGGCCCAGACCGGCAACAAGCTGATCGCCCCGATCACGAAGGCGATGGACGACGCGGACCGCGACGGCGTCGTGACCCTCGACGAGCAGAACCAGATCGCCGGGATGATCGACAAACTGGACGACAAGACCAAGCAGCGGATCGGCAAGACCCGGCAGGCCGTGGACGACGTCCGCATGGTCAACGCCACCCAGCCGAGGTCCGCCGACGAGATCGAACGGCAGCTCGTCGACGACCCGAAGCTCGTCGCCCAGTACAACAAGGACTACACCTACGACCCGAAGCACCCACCGACCGAGGCGCAGCGCACGCAGGCCAAGAACAATCTCGTCAACGAGCAGAACGTCGCCCGGACCAACGCCGACAAGCTGGCCGGCTTCGCCGACGACCGGCAGTCCCTCGCCGACCGGCAGACCAAGTACGACCAGGCCGTCGCGGCATACAACCGGGGCGAGGGCGGTAACAAGGCCGACCTGGACAAGGAAAAAGCGTCCCTCATCGCCGCCAGTAAGGACCTGCAGCAGAAGCAGCAGCCCTACATGGATGCACTCGACGCCTCACAGGGCCGGCTGCGGAACCTCGATCTGGCCGCCGCCGACCTTGCCAACGCTCCGGGCTACGCGGACGACATTCAGGTCGCCAAGGAGAACGCCGACCGTGTCGACGGCTTCATGAAGCACATGGTCGACCCGGACACCGCCGAACAGGCCAAGGCCGCCCAGAAGATCGCCGGCTTCACCGACAGTGTCTACGCCGGCTACGACGCCTCGATCGAGGCGCCGCGCCAGCCGGGCAACCGGCTCGGCGATATGTGGCTGCCCTCCACCGGCAACGACGACTTCGCCCGCACGTTCGACGCGTCGATCAACTACCCGAAGTTCCTGGCCGACAACTCCAAGCTGTCGGACTACTACAAGCACCTGGCCAACTCGAAGGACGTGGCGGACCGCAACCAGCTCACCGAGTTCGCCGCCGAGGGCACCCCGCAGGACTTCGCGAACCGCCAGTTCACCGCCGAGCACAAGACGATCAGCTTGGGGGCGGACGACGACGCCTCCAGACGAATTCGGGACCTGACCGGCAAGGGCAAGGACGACTCGATCGACGTCGACGTCGTCCGGATGCTCTATTCCCCGCCGAAGGACGGAGACAAGCCGCAGAAGGACGAGTGGATCAACCTGTTCCGGATCACGGACAAGGACGGCCGCGTCCGCTACGTCGACCCGAAGGGCAACGACTTCGGGAACTTCAACGATCTCCGGGAACACAACGAGATGTTCCCGAAGGACGGCACGCTCACGGCCGCCGACGGCCAGGACGGTCTCTACATCGCCCCGGGGATCGACCCGAAGACAGGGAGCCCCACCGACCCGGCCGGTGGGAAGGCGGTCGGGATGTCGTCCGACTCCGCGAAGTACGAGAACGGCTGGAAGGTCGCCGGTAAGTGGATCGCCGCCGGGGCCATGTTCGTGGGCGGCGTGGTGTTCACCGTCGGGGGTGGCGTGGCCGCCATCGCCACCGCGGGCCTGGCCACCCCGGCCGCGATCGGTGGCATCGCCATGATCGGTGGCGCGAGCTATCTGATCAGCGACGCGGTGGACAACATCCAGGAGCGCAGCGCGCACGGGCAGAGCAACTCGTGGTCCAACCCGGCGGCCAGGGCTGACTATTTCACCATCGCAGGTTCCGCGCTGTCGTTCATCGGCTTCGGTGCATCGTTGGCGTCGGCGGCCCGCGGTGCGACGGCGGCGGGTGGAGTCATGGCGGCAGGCGGTGCCGAGTTGAGCGTGGCCAATGCCGGGCGGCTGAGCTTTGCCTCGGCCGCGGCGGCGTCCCGCACCCCGGTCGCGGTATGGGCCAACCGGGCCTCGATGGCCGCCTTCGCCGAACCAATGGCCGAGAGCGCTTACTCGCTCGGCCGCTACTACGCCACCAACCCGAACCCGGGCCAGGACGGCTACATGAGCCCGGCCACCCGGACCGATGCATGGGTTGGCCTCGGCACCGGCGCACTGATGATGGGCGCACCGATCGCGTTGGCCAGGGCGCCGTTCATGACCGGTTACCGGGGCGGGCCCGCGACCGGCCCGGCGAGCCTGCCCCGCGGGCCGAACGAGCCCGGTCTGACCGTCGGCGACCGGATCAGCCAGGCGACCGGGGCGAACGAGGGCGTCCGGCCGCCGCCGCGGCAGTTGGCCTCCGATCTGGGTGCTTCCCCGAAGGACGTGCGTGGGGCCATCCGGGAGAGTTCGATCCAACCGCTGGTGAACCGGGTCAGCGAGATGACCGCGAACAACAATGGCGTCCGGCCATCGGTGCGCGAGGTCGCCGCCGAGACCGGCGTCAGCAAGACCGAGGCGCGGTCCGCGCTGCACGCCATGGACTCGCAGACGTACCACGGCACAAACCTGCCCCGCCCGGACAACGGTGGGCCGACGACCGGTCGGACCTTGCCCGAGCGGATCGCCGCCGACGCCGAGGCCAACAGCGGCCAGCAGCGGTCGGTGCCCGAGCTGGCCCGCCGGTACGGGGTCGGCGAGCAGACCGTGCGCAACGCACTCCGGGCAAACGATCACCAGGATCTGGTCACCCAGGTCAACCAGATGACCGACGACGACGGTGTGCGACCGACGGCGCGCGACGTGGCCCGCGAGACCGGCGCGAGCCGACGCGACGCCCGGTCGGCGATCCGGACCGCCGACCGCCAGGCCGCGCTCCGGCAGGTTGTGGAGCAGGCTGGCCAGCCCGGCAACCCGCAGACCGCCACCCAGCAGTCCAGCGCCCAGCAGTCCAGCGCCCAGCAGACCGGCGCCCAGCAGACCGGCGCCCAGCAGTCCAGCGCCCAGCAGACCGGCAGCCAGCAGTCCGGCAGCCAGAGGGCCGGCGCCCAGCAGCCCGCCCAGCAAGGTGGCCAGCAGCCCGCCCAGCCCGGTGCCCAGCAGCCCGGCGCCCCGAGCACACCCGCCATCCGACAGAGTGGGCAGCAGAACAACCCGGGGGCCGGCGACCCAGCCCAGTCCGCCAACCACCAGCAGGGCAACCCTCCGCCAACCCAGTCCGGCAACCCGCGCCCCGGCGGCTCGCAGCCGGTCGTTCAGCAGACCGGCCAGCAGCAGGGTGGCGGCCCGGGCCAGCCGGCAAGCGGCCAGATCACCGCCGCCAGCACGCCGAGCACCACAACGCGGCCGGCCAACACCACGGCCACCCCGGTGGTGCAACGGTCCACCTCCGGCTCGACCGGCTCCGCCGACCAGGGCACCAGTGGCGGCGCCGTCCTCCAGCCCGGCAAGGGTGGCGGCCCGGGCCGGCCGGGAGTCCCCGACCCACAGCCCGCTCCCCCTACCAACCAGACCAACACCCGGGTGGGCGGCAGCGGCGGCTCGGGTGGCGATGGCACGCCACTCTCGGACGGACCGCCCGGTGGCCCGGCCGGTGGTCGTCAGGTCTCCGGTCAGGGCAGCACCGACTCGAAGCCCGCGGTACCGGAGAACCCGCTCGACTATTCACCGAGCAACGGTCCCCCGGGACAACGCGACACGGCCACCAAACCCAACCCGAGCGAGGAGACCCAGCCAGGAACCGGCGACGGCGAACTTTCTGTTAACCGCGCGGATGAACAGTCCGGCGGCCCCCAGTCGACCGAGCTCCCGCTCGGCCCGACCAAGGCCTGTGGGTGTGAGGCACCGACCCGGGCCCGCTCCGCGGACCCGAGCAACCCGGGCCAGATCCCGACCCCGATCCGGCGCGACCAGCTCACCGACCAGGTACAGGAGAACCTGGAGAGCGGCTTCAACGGTCGTACCGAGCTGACCGGCGAGGCGCAGCTCAACCAGCGCATGGCCGATCCCGCTGTTCCGGAAGGCACCGGTGTCTTCGTCTGGACCACGGGCGAGGGCGGCGCGGCTCACGTGATCTACGGCGTGAAGACGCGCACCGGCATGCAGTTCTACGACGGTTCCGACGTGCTGCACTCGGCACCGGAGAACACACGAGCGGTCACGGTCCGCGACTCGGGCAGGGGCCCGGGTCCGAAGCTGGCCGACGAGATCAGCCCCTACGTCGGCGCCAAGTCCCGCGAGCCGGGCAAGGACGGCTCCGAGGAAGCGGCCGGCAAGGCCACCCCGGGCAAGGACGTGACGGGCGAAGACACCGCCGGCGCGGCCCGAGGCGGGGACGACACTTCGAAGACCGGTAGCGGTACCCAACCCAGCATCGGAGAGTTCGGCGCGCCGGCCAAGACCCCGCGACCGAGCGCTGGTTACCACCGACCCGATGCCGAGAGGCCGCTGTCGGAGATCGCCGGCGGCAAGGACCTGGGCGCGACCACCTCGGTCGGGCAGCTCCGCCCCAAGGGGGCCGAGGCACCCGATGCGGCCGCACTGAAGGCCGACCTCAAGAACGCCAGGACCGCCCTCAAGGCGGCGACAACCGAGGCCGCGACAACCGAGGCCGCGAAGCAGGCGCTGCAGGCCAAGGTCGACGACCTTAGGCACCAGCTGAAGGTCGAGAGCGCAACGCGCTCGGTGCGCGACGAGATCAGCGCCATCAAGCAACTGTGGTCGACCCTGACCCGGGACGAGCGGTTGGCGCTGGTCGATCGAGCGCTGACCGACCCGACGATGAGCAGGGTCGAGCACTATGCGCTGCTCGCCGAGCTGATCCGGCTGACCCCGAGCGCGAGCGGCAAGTTCCGCCTGTTGCACGACGTGCAACTGGCCGGCGCCATCCTGCTGGACGAGGGCGGGCTGGCCGGCAAGGCCCGGTTCGCCATCCTGAAGGGCCGCACCCGCGGCCTCGTCCTCGAGATGAAGACTGGCGAGGGCAAGGAAATCACCGGTCTGCTGCCGGCGGCGCGCCGCGCCCTGCAGCTCCGGGCCGAGTTCGGGCCGGCTGCCGACGGCTACGGCGTGCACGTGGTCACCACGGACAGCATCCTGGCCGGCAAGACGGCGACGACCTACCGGTCCGTGCTCTCGAAGATCGGGCTCACCGTCGGCGAGCTGAAGCCGGGAGAGCAGGTCGGGCGCCGCGGCGAGTACGACGCCGACATCACGGTCGGCTCGGCCTCCGAGTTCCTCTTCGACTACCTCGCCGACCGGCAACTGGCGCCCGGGGAACAGCCGGTACAGCGCGGCCGGACCTTCGCGCTGATCGACGAGGCCGACATGGTTCTCGTCGACTGGGGTCGCACCCCCTATCGACTCGCCCAGTCGCTCGGTGTCGCTCGGCATTGGGAGCTCCTCTCAGCCCGCGAGCTGGCACTGAAGCTGGAGAAGGGTGAGTACAGCAAGGGCCGCAACGGCTACAGCGTCAGCGCGAAGCAGGCCAAGCGCATCGAGCAGCGCCTCGAGCTCCCCGGGTCGCTGACCGAGCAGCAGCGCAAGGAGATCGCCAACGCGCTCTACGCCCGGACGCAGAACCTGGATGTGGACTTCACCATCCAGAACGGCGACGTGGTGGAGATCCTGGACAACCTGAACGGCCGAGGCCAGGCGGGCCAGCGCTGGGAAGACGGCGTGCACGAGGCCGTCGAGGTCGAGCTCGGGCTGACGCTCCGCCCGAAGCAGATCAAGATCGCGGAGACCACGACCGTCGGCTACTTCGGCAGCTACGACCGGATCGCCGGTATGACCGGTACCGCGAAGGCGGTCGGGCGGCTGCTCGGCAAGCTGTACGACCTGGACGTCGTGGAGATGGCGACGCACGCACCGAGCAAGCTGCAACAGCTGCCGCGCCGGATGTACACGTCCGAGGACGCGTGGCTGAACGCGATCGCCGACGAGATCACCCAGGCGCACGCCGACGGCAACACGGCGCCGTGGCTGATCAACTTCCGGACCCCGAAGGCGTCCGAGCGGTTCTTCGAACTGCTGGCCGGGCGCAACGTCAACGTCGACGTGCTCAACGCCCGGGGCGAGCGGGTGCACTTCGAGAAGGCCAGGGTCGACGCCGCCGGCCGCCCGGGTGCGGTCACCGTGGTCACCAACATCGCCGCGCGCGGCACCGACATCGTCCTCGGCGGCGTCGGGCGACAGTCCGCAACGTCCGCCGCCCGGCAACTGGTGCTGGGGCAGGGCGGTTTGCGCGTCCGGGCCGGTCAGCTGTTCGAGTCCTCCCGGGGCACCGAGCAGCTGTTCGGTCGGGCCGCTCGCCAGGGCGACCCGGGCCAGGCCGGCGAGATGCTCTACATCGGTGACCACATCCTGACCACGTACGGCAACAAGCCGCTGCTCTGGGCGCTGCGCAAGTCGAACGGCACGAGCGACGAGGCGATGACCGGCCGGCTCATGACCAGGGTGGTCGACCGGGCGGTGAACCGGGCCCAGCGCGCCGCGGATCGGGACCTGGTCCGCGTAGTGAACGGCAAGAGCCAGCCCAAGACACTCATCGAACGGGTCCTGCCCGCCCGCCGGACCGCCGACCAGAGCGAGCTGGACGCGCCGCGGACGCGGGAGGTCACCGAGACCGAGACGCGGCAGCAGTTGGAGCAGGCGGCGGAGCGGGTCGAGCAGCTGGTGCCGGTGGTGCGCGACGCGCGTGTCGACTTCGCCCAGACCACCGGCTCGGACCGGGACGTCGACAAGGCCTGCAGTGGGCTGTGCTCGGCCGAGGCCGGCATGGCTGGGGCGCTCGGCGACTACCACCAGGCGGTCGCCGACTTCCTGGCCGAGGAAGCCCCACACCTGGCCGACCACCCCAAGGCCAGCCCCTCCCCCGAGCAGACGCAAGCCGCCGACGCCGTGACCGACGCCCTGACCAACCTGTCCGACGCGGACGCCGCCGCGCACCTGGGCATCTCCCCGCACACCGTCGGGCTGATCCGGCAGCGGCTGGCCGCTGCCGACTACACCGGTGCGCTGCTCCTGCTGCGGAATCTAGTGAACGGCGTCCACCAGGTTGCCCGGCCAGGCACCGGAAACTGGGCGGAGGCGCCATGGGCGGAGGCCGTCGGTGGGCAGGCGAGCGCGGCCGTGCAGCGCATGCTGCTGCTGACCGGTTCGGTGCACGCTGGCTTCGAGCACCGCGAGGTCGCCGTCGAGCTGAGCCGGCTCCACCGGCTGCTCAGTACCGTGCCTGCCGGCGAGGCCCAGACCGCGCTGGTCCGGGCCCACCAGCTGGCCGAGCAGGCCAAGGCCGCGAAGGCTGGCACGGACGGAAAGGGACAGTCGGGCGGCGACCCGGCCACGGCGTCCGGGCCGGCGAAGAACGGTTCGCAAGTACCGGTGCCCGGCACCTCCGAAGCCGATCAGGCTGGCACGACCGGCGACACGTCCGGTGACCAGGGCGCGGACCCGGCGACGACCTCGGGTGATGGTGACCAGAGTTCGGACCCGAGTGGCACCACGTCCGGAGACACCGACCAGGATTCAAACGCCACAACGACCGCGACCAGTTCGACCGGCGGCGGCTCCGCCGGTCGACGGTGGCCGGCCGCGACCGGGTTCACCGCCGTCGTGCTGGGCGGTGCCGGCGGCGGGTTGGCACTGGCCGGACTGCCTCTGAGCCCGACCGTGCTCATCTCGGGTGCGCTGGTGACCGCGGTGGTCACGGTGGCGATCCGGCCGATCTGGACACCTCGACAGGCCCGTGCACCGCCGTCGGTTGCCGTTCTGCTCGCGGCGGTGGCGAACCTGCCGACCGCGGCTGTCGTCGGCTCCGCGCTGGCGATCGTGTTCGGCGCTCCGCTCGGCATCGTGACCGGCGCGGGAGTGCTGACCGGCCTGACCATTCGGTCGCTGTACCGACAGACCACCCGGACGTCCGGAGCGCGCCGAATCGGTGGTGCGGCGGCGGTGCTGATCGCGGCCACGTTCGGTCTGTCCGGCCTGCTCGGGATCGTCGGCGAGTCGCCGGCGCACGCCTCCCCGGTGGTGGCCGAGCAGACGGTGCAGCTGGCGGTGGGGGCCGAGGTCCGCGTGGTCGGGACGCAGGGTGGCCCGGTCATGGGCTACGAGGTCGAGTTCACCGCCGCGGACTCGGACCGGGCGATCACGGTGGCGCGCGGCCTCGGCTACGAGGATCGGCAGTTCGGCGAGTTCAACCAGCTGAACGGCAACCGGTTCACCGGCCCGAACGAGCGGATCGGCGGCGAGTCGGTACGGGCACCGGCGTCCTGGACCGGCACCTGGATCGCGCAGCCGGGCGACTCGTACTGGCGGATCTTCGTCGACCGGTTCCACGACCTGGCCGGCTACCGGGGCGCGATCTCCGGCCTGCCGAACCCGGATCACCTGGACAAGCGGGCCCCGGTGCAGGTGCAGACACCGCCGACTCAGTCCGGGCCGCCGGGGACCAGTCAGTCGCCGGGGTCGAGCCAGTCCTCGCCGAGCGGCACCCCGAGCGGATCGCCAACTACGGGCCAGAGCCAGACCGGTTCGCCGACAACGAGCGCGACAGCTTCGGGCACACAGAACCCGCTACCGGGCCAGGGGCAGCGGGGCTCGGGTCGGTCCTGGATCTCGCTGCTGATCCTGGGCGGCTCGGTCCTCGCCCTCGTCAGCGGGTTCTTCGGCTGGCGCTACGGGCAGGCCGTCGGCGGGTTCTTCACGGGCGCACGCACCGTGTTCGGTAACTGGTCCACCCCGCCGCCGGGACGGTGGCGGACCGGGCTGCGGATCGGCGCCGCGGTGGGCGGCGGTATCGCGGCTGGACTGGTGCTGGTCGGCGGGCCGGTCGCCACGGTCGGTGCTGGGCTGGCCGCGGCGGTGGCGGTGGCGGCCGTGGCGCGGTCGCTGTGGGATCGGCCCTGGACCGGCGTCGTGGTGCTCGGCTCCGCGATCGCGGTGGTGACCGGCGTTGTGGCCGGCTCGATCCCGCTCGTGGCCGCCGGCGTTGTGGGTCCGGTGGCCATGCTGACGCGCGGTGGCATCGGGGCCTTCCGCGCCTCGGAGTTCGGGCCTCGGTTGGAAGCCGGCGCCGCCGCCCGCACCAAGGCCGTCGTCGCTATCCTCACCGGCGTCGTCGGTGTCGTCTCCCTGACCCGCTTCACCAGCATCTTTACCAACACCCTGGACCTGCTGCCGTTCTCCAACGGCTGGCTGGTCTTCACCATGGGCGGGCTGTTCGCCGCCGCGCACCTCGGCCTAGTGGTCCGGTTCAACCTGACCCAGCTCGGCAACCTGCTGACCACACCGAAGAACTTGAGTAAGGGCTGGAAGTCGTTCTGGGCCTGGCTGGGAGTTATCGGCCCAGCCGCGATGGTCTCCGGACTGCTGGTGATGCTCTACTCCCTCGCCACCACCCCAGCCGGGGCCAACACCCTGGTCACCATGCTCGCCACCGCCACCGCATCCTCCATGGCACTCGGCGTCACCTACCAAACCTGGCACCTCGGCCGCGAAGGCCTACGC
>DATAZG010000180.1:0-5110 GCA_036272155.1 Pseudonocardia sp. | reverse complement strand
CCCCCCCCCCCCCCCCCACGACCCCCGTTGCCCGCTCAGTCCGCCGCGGCTCGCGGCACAGCGTGAGGAGTTCGCATGACCACTGTCGGAGCTGTCGGATCTCCGGAGGTCACCGCCGCCGACGTACTGGCCGGGGTGCTGGAGGGCGTGCCGCGCCAGCTCTTCGTGGGTGGCCGGTGGCGCCCGTCCGCCGACGGAGCCACCCTCGAGGTGCTCGACCCGGCCACCGGGCTGCGCCTGGCCGAGGTGGCCGACGCGACCGTGGCCGACGCCGATGCCGCCGTCACCGAGGCCGCCGCCGCGTTGACCGGCTGGTCCGCCACGGCGCCCCGGGCCAGGGCGGAGGTGCTGCGCCGGGCGTTCGAGCTGATGACCGGGCGCGCCGAACAGCTGGCCCGGCTGATCGTGCTGGAGAACGGCAAGGCGCTGGCCGACGCGCGCTCGGAGGTGGCCTACGCCGCCGAGTTCTTCCGCTGGTACTCCGAGGAGGCGGTGCGGCTGCTCGGCAGCGTGCAGACCTCGCCGTCGGGCACCAACCGCATCCTCGTCACGCAGCGGCCGATCGGAGTGTCCGTGCTGGTCACGCCGTGGAACTTCCCGGCGGCGATGGCCACCCGCAAGATCGGCCCGGCGCTCGCGGCCGGCTGCCGCGTGATCCTCAAGCCGGCCAGCGAGACGCCGTTGACCGCGCTCGCCATCGCCGCGCTGCTGGCCGAGGCGGGGGTGCCGGACGGTGTGGTGAACGTGCTGCCGTCGTCGCGGTCCGGCGCCGTGGTCGGCCGGATGCTGGACGACCCGAGGGTGAGCAAGCTGTCGTTCACCGGGTCCACCGAGGTCGGCCGGGTGCTGCTGGCCGCCGCGAGCCGCACGGTGGTCAGCTGCTCGATGGAGCTCGGCGGAAATGCGCCGTTCCTGGTGTTCTCCGACGCGGACCTACCGCCGCGGTGTCCGGCGCGATGGTCGCCAAGATGCGCAACGGCGGCGAGGCATGCACCGCGGCCAACCGGTTCTACGTGCACGCGGACGTGGCCGAGCGGTTCGCGACCCTGCTGACCGCCGAGATGGCCGCACTGCGCACCGGCAGCGGCCTGGACCCGGCCGTGCAGCTCGGCCCGCTGGTCAACGCGGACAGCCGGCGCAAGGTCGCCGACCTGGTGGACCGGACCCTCGCGCTGGGCGCCACCGCCCTGACCGGGGCCACCGTGCCGGCCGGCCCCGGCTACTTCTACCCGCCGACCGTGCTGATCGACGTGCCGCCGGAGGCGCCGGTGCTCACCGAGGAGATCTTCGGGCCCGTCGCGCCGATCGTCACGTTCGGGACCGAGGACGAGGCCGTCGCGCTGGCCAACAACACCGAGTACGGGCTGGTCGGCTACGTCTACACCGGTGACCTGGCGCGCGGCCTGCGGGTCAGCGAGCGGTTGGAGGCCGGCATGGTCGGGCTGAACCGGGGCGTGGTGTCCGACCCGGCGGCCCCGTTCGGCGGCGTGAAGCAGAGCGGCATCGGCCGGGAGGGTGGGCACGAGGGCGTGCTGGAGTACCTGGAGTCCCAGTACATCGCCGTGGACTGGTGAGTCGCGGCCGGTCAACCCGGTCAGGAGGTCGGCGGCCAGGTGGGGATGGGGCCTCGGCCGGAGGGGAAGCGCACGTTCTTGGCGCGGACGAACTCGTGCAGGGTCTGCAGGGAGTTCTCCCGGCCGAAACCGCTGCCCTTCACACCGCCGAACGGGGAACCGAGGAACGACCGCCGCATGTAGTTGTTGATGAAGACCATGCCGGCCTCGAGCCGCGCCGCGAGGGCGCTGGCCCGGAAGTGGTCGGTGGTGATCAGAGCGGCGGTCAGCCCGTACGCGGTGCCGTTGGCGATCTCCACGGCCTCGTCCTCGGTGTCGAAGACCATAATCGCCGCCACCGGGCCGAAGATCTCCTCCTGGGCGACCCGCATCGTTGGCGTGACCTCGGTCAGCACGGTCGGCGGCACCCAGTACCCCGCGCGCAGGTCGGCCCGGTCCGGCACGCTGCCCTGGGTGGCGATCTTGGCGCCCTCGGCCAGCGCGGTCTCGATGTGCGCGAGCACCTTGGCCTGCTGGGTGGCGTCCACCATCGGCCCGATGTCGGTGTCCGGGTCCAGCCCGTCGCCGACCACCAGCCGGTTCGTGGCCGCGACGAACCGCTCCACGAACTCGTCGTAGCGCGACCGGTGCACCAGCAGCCGCGCGGTCGAGGTGCACGCCTCGCCCTGGTTGTAGAACATGCCCTCGATGGCGGTGTGCACCGCGACGTCCATGTCGGCGTCCTCGAGTACGAGCAGCGCGTTCTTGCCGCCGAGCTCCATGGTGGCGTAGGTCAGGTGCTCCGCCGCGCTGCGCAGGACCTTGCGGCCGGTGTCGGTGGCGCCGGTGAAGGTGATCCGCTCCACGGTCGGGTGGCCGGCGACGAGCGCGCCCGCCGACAGCCCGGCCACCGCGTTGACCACGCCGGGCGGCAGTACGCGATTGGCCAGCTCGACCAGGCGCAGCACGGTCAGTGGCGCCTGCTCACCGGGCTTGATCACGACGGTGTTGCCGGCGGCCAGTGCGGGCGCCGCCTTCTTGGTGAAGTGGATGGGCGGCCAGTTGAACGGCAGGATCGCGGCGACGACCCCGTACGGCTCGTAGCTGACCCGCGCTTCGATCGGCCCCTGGTCGAGGAGGTCCCCGTGCACCGTGTCGGCGAGGCCGCCGTAGAAGTCGAACCCGGCGGAGCTGAACGAGACGTCGAAGCGCAGCGCGTCCCTGCGGGGTTTGCCGACCTCGCGGGCCTCCAGCTCGCCCAGCTCGTCGGCGTGCTGCCGGATGACCTCGGCGACCTGGCGCAGCAGCGCGCCGCGCTCGCGCGGGGTGCGGTGCCGCCAGTCCTCGTCGTAGGCGCGGCGGCTGTCGCATACCGCCCGGTCGACCAGTTCCTCGTCGGCGGCGAGGACCTGAGCCAGCGGTTCGCCGGTGGCCGGCTCGACCACCTCGAACCAGCTCGCCCCCGCCGGCTCGACCCACTGCCCGCCCACGAATGCCCCCCACCGGCGGCGACGTAGCGGGGTGCGGGCCCCGCCGGCCCGGTCGTGCTGTGCGACTGTCTCAGCCATGAGCTGGCCCTTTCCGAAGCGCGGATGCTCTCTGCGATCGATTGCAGACAGCTGCTGCCTCGGCCCACTTTAGTCACTGCCCTTGACTAACTGCAATCGATTGCGGAAAGTTGTCGGTGAGCACGGAGACCAGGCGTCGGAGGGGCGGTCATGCGGACACTGTTCACGGGCGGACACGTGCGGGCGAAGGGTCGGCCCGAGCTGCTGGACGGCGGCGAGCTGCTGGTAGACGGCGACTCGATCGCGGCGCTCGGCCGGCCCGGTGAGCTGGCGGGCGAGCCGGTGGACCGCACGGTCGACTCCACCGGCGCGCTCGTGCTGCCCGGCCTGGTCAACACCCACCAGCACGACTGGTACCTCTACGGCAAGGGGCTCGGCGGCGACCTGCTGCTGGAGCAGTGGATCAGTGACTGCCTGTTCCCGCTCAAGGGGCAGCTGACCATCGACGACCTGCGGGTGGCCAGCGAGCTGGCGTCCCTGGACATGCTCAGGGGCGGTACCACCACCTCGGTCAACCACCTGGTGAACAAGACGACGCTGGCCGAGGAGGAGGCGATCCTGGGGCCGGTCGCGGACACCGGGGTGCGGCAGTACTTCGCCAAGGTGATCCGGCCGGACGACGTGGCCGGCGACTTCGCGGACGCGCGCGAGTCGTTCGAGAGGTGGGACGGCCACGCGGGCGGGCGGGTGCGCGTCGGGTTTGTGCTGGAGGCCACCGCGCACTGGGTGGCCATGGGCACCAGCACCGAGGAGATGGTCATCGGCGGGCACCGGCTGGCCGTCGAGAAGGACACGTTCGTCAGCTCGCACATCGCCGGCGGCACGCTGTCGCGGGACAGCGGCTACCTCAAGTTCGTGCTCGCCACCGGCCGCACCGACGTGCAGTTCCTGCACCGGCTCGGGGTACTGGACGACCGCTGGATCCTGGCGCACACCATCCATCCCCGGGACAACGACCTGGACCTGATCGCCGGGTCGGGCAGCACGGTCGCGCACACCCCCAGCTCGGAGGCGGCCCGGGGCGGCGGGATCACACCGGTCCGGCGGATGCTGGACAACGGCGTCCGGGTGGCCATCGGCACCGACGGGCCGATGGTCGACCTCACCAACGACATGGTCGAGCAGCTCAAGTGGACCCGGCTGCTGCAGAACCAGCTGCACCTGCACCCGGCGTCCATCGAGCTGGACCGGCTGATCGGGATGGGCACCGAGGAGGGCGCCCGCGCGGTGCGGGCGGACGGCGAGTTCGGCAGCATCGAGGTCGGCAAGCGGGCCGACCTCGCAGTGTTCGACCTGGCCACGCTGCACGCCGGCCCGGTGCACCGGCCGCTGAGCACCTTCGTGCACGCCGCACGCGGCACCGACGCGCGACACGTGATGGTGGACGGCGAGCTGCTGCTGCACGACGGCCGGTTCACCAGGGTCTCCGCGCCGCGGGTCACCGAGCTGCTGGCCGAGGCCGGCGCCCGGGGCCGCGCACTGGCCGCCCGCGCCGGCCTGCTGCCCCTGGCCTGACCGCGCCGACCCGTGAGTGGCGAGTTGGGTCATAGCCCAACTCGCCACTCACCGGGGGTCGCTGGGACACCGCCGGCCCGGGGGTGCGGCTAGCGGCGGCGGAGGTCAGTTGTCGTCGCCGTTGTCGTCGCCGGAGTCGGAGTTGGAGTCGCTGTTGGAGTCGCTGCTGCTGTCCGAGTCGTGGTGGCGCTTGTGGTGGCTGGAGCCGTCGTCGTCATCGTCATCATCGTCGTCGTCCGAGTCGCTGTCCTGGTGGTCGCTGTTGTCGCTGCTCGGCGCGGCGCCCAGCGGCACGAACTTGCTGAACTGCTCGGTCGGCTTGTTGCGCAGCGTGGCGTTCATGAACTGCTGCCAGATGGAGCCGGGCACCATCCGGCCGTAGATCGGGCTGCCGCCGGAGGTCTTGATCGGTGAGTTGTCGTCGGTGCCGACCCAGACGGCGGTGGAGACGGACGGGGTGTAGCCGACGGTCCA
>DATAZG010000179.1:0-11637 GCA_036272155.1 Pseudonocardia sp. | reverse complement strand
GCCCCGTGCAGCGGCTGCGCCTGCGCGTACTCCCGGCGCAGCGCCATCAGACCCGGCATCTCGTGCTCGGCCAGCCGAATCTCCTTGCGGCCGAACTCCGCCAGCGCCAGATCGGCGACCGCGAAGTCGACCCCGTTGCGCCGCTGGAAGTAGCTCCGCGATGGCGCCTGGGTGGTGGTCATGGGGTTCCCTCTCAGGCCGAGATCGGTGCGGCGACCGGTGACGGGTCGGCAAGGCCGGCGGCCGCGCGCAGCGCCGGTACGCGGTCGGTGCGTTCCCAAGGTAGGTCGATGTCGGTGCGGCCGAAGTGCCCGTAGGCGGCGGTTGGCGCGTAGATCGGCCGGTGCAGGTCCAGCTGGTCACGGATGGCGGCCGGGCGCAGGTCGAAGTGCTCGGCCACCAGCGTGTCGATCAGGTCGCGGCCGACCCGCTCGGTGCCGAAGGTGTCCACGAGCAGGGACACCGGGCGGGCCACCCCGATCGCGTAGGCCACCTGGACCTCGGCGCGGCGCGCGAGACCGGCGGCGACCAGGTTCTTCGCCACGTAACGGGCGGCGTAGGCGCCGGAGCGGTCGACCTTCGACGGGTCCTTGCCGGAGAACGCCCCGCCACCGTGGCGGGCGAACCCGCCGTAGGTGTCCACGATGATCTTGCGGCCGGTCAGCCCGGCGTCGCCGACCGGCCCGCCGATCACGAACCGCCCGGTCGGGTTCACCAGCAGCTGCTCGCGCAGTGCCACCGGGTCGTAGAAGCCGGCCGGCAGCACGCTCGTCACCACGTCCCGCCACAGGTCGTCGCGGATCTGGGCGGTGTCGACCTCCTCGGCGTGCTGGGTGGAGATCAGCACCTGCTCGACACCGACCGGCACGTCGCCGCGGTAGCGCACCGTCACCTGCGTCTTGCCGTCCGGGCGCAGGTAGCCCAGCGTGCCGTCCTTGCGCACGGTCGCCAGGCGCCGCGCCAGCCGGTGGGCCAACGCGATCGGCATCGGCATCAGCTCGGGCGTCTCGTCGGTGGCGTAGCCGAACATCATGCCCTGGTCGCCGGCGCCGGCCCGGTCCAGCTCGTCCTCCGACAGCCGCCCCCGGTGCTCCCGCGCCCGGTCCACGCCGCGCGCGATGTCCGGGGACTGTTTGCCCAGCGCGACGAGCACCGCGCAGCTGTGTCCGTCGAAGCCGTAGCGACCGTCGTCGTAGCCGATCCGGTTGACGGTGTCCCGGACGATCTGGGTGTAGTCCGGCCGCGCGGTGCTGGTGATCTCCCCGGCCAGCACGACCATGCCGGTGGTGATCAGCGTCTCGCAGGCCACCCGGGCTTGGGGGTCCTCCGCGAGCGTCGCGTCCAGCACCGCGTCGGAGATCGCGTCGGCCATCTTGTCCGGGTGTCCCTCGGTCACCGACTCTGAGGTGAACAGGTGCTCCCTCGGCTCTGGCTGGGGCATGGTCGGGCTCCTTACCTGGCGGTGTGCACCGCGTCGGCGCGTCGGCGGGGTTGTGGGCGGGCCTCGGCCGCCGTGTTGGCGGGTAGTTCGGCGCGTACGATGGCGGCGCCTTGCACCATGGTGGCCAGCTTTGCCCTGGCCTGTGTCTCGGTCAGGTGCCGCAGGCCGCAGTCCGGGTTGATCATCAGACGGTCGGCCGGGACGAGCTCGAGCGCGGCGCGGATGCGCCTGGCCACCAGCTCGGCGGACTCGATCTCGGGGCTCTTGACGTCGATCACGCCCAGCCCGACGCCGCGGTCCCAGCCGAACTTCGCGAGCACCGGCAGGTCGGCGTACCCCTTGCGGGCGAACTCCAGCACCAGCTGGTCCACCCGCGCGCCCAGTACCGCCGGGAACAGGAAGTCGTAGTGGCCCTCCCACAGCGGGCGGGCGTAGCGGTTGCCGTAGCAGACGTGCAACGCCCACTGGACGTCCACACCGTCCACCACGACGTTGATCGCCTCGATCGCGGTGGCGACCTGTTCCGGGTAGCCGGCCAGGAACGGCTCGTCGATCTGCAGCAGCCGCGCCCCGCGCGAAGCGAGCGCCCGGGCCTCCGCGTTGAGCGAGCGGGCCAGCGCCAGCACCAGGTCCCTCGGCTCGGGGTACGCCCCGCCCCGCACCCGCCGGGAGAGCGAGAACGGCCCGGTGAAGGAGAACTTGATTGCACCGGCGCGCTGCGCGGCGGTGAACGCGAAGTCCTCGGCCAGACCCAGCGCGGGCAGCGGGCCGGGCGCCGGGATCGGTGCGTCGAGCCGGGCGTCGAAGTAGTCGAAGTAGAAGTCCTTCGCCGCCGCCGCGATCTCGATGCCGGGCACGCGGGCCAGGAAGTAGTCGATGTCGTTGTCCCGGCGCAGCTCACCGTCCGACACGATGTCGATCCCCGCCAGCTCCTGGTCCCGCAGCGCCGCCTTGATGGCCATCTCGTGCATGCTGCGCAGCTGGTCGTTGCTCATCCGGCCGCGGAAGTAGTCGGTCTTGAGCCGCTCCATCCACTCCGGCACCGGATAGGACCCGACCACGGTGGTCGGCAACAGCGGCAGGCCCGGCCAGCCGGCGTGGCCGGCGGTCTGTGTCGTCCCGAGCACGCCGATCACTCCCGGACCTGCGCGGTCATCGTCACGATGTGACCGCCGCCCCGATGCGCGAACGGCGCGTAGTGCACGTCGAACCCGTGCCGGCGCCCGACGTGCGCGAGCAGCGAGCCGTTCACCCAGTTCACCACCGAGCCGTCGTACTTGCCCGGACCCCGGAAGCTCGTCCGGTAGCCCTGCGCGTCGGTGACGAAGATGTCGTGGCAGATCAGCCGGCCGAACGGGTGCAGCAGCCGCAGGCTGTCGGTGAAGCTGGCCACCGCCCCGTTGCTGACGTGCATGCGCAGGTCCGCGCCCGACTCCAGCAGCGGGCGCAGCATCTCCCCGCTGACCGACGGCGCGAGCCGGTAGAGGTCCAGCCCGGCCAGTGGCACGTAGCGTTCCTCGAGCTTCAGCCCCGCCCAGGTGCGCCGCCAGAACTGGACCGCGGCCTCGACGTCGCCGAACTGCTCGGGCAGTGCGTCGGCCAGCACGACCGGGCCCAGCCGGAGCAGCTTGCGGACCAGCGCCGGCAGCTCGTCCGGGGCAACCCGCACCGACGCTGCGAGCTCGCCGGCCACCGCCGCCGGCAGGTAGGCCCGTGTCTGCACCCGGTAGGTCCGCCCGCCCAGCTGGGCCACCTCGTCGGTCGGCAGGTTGTCGTAGACGTTGGAGATGTAGACCAGGAAGATCTTGTACCGCAGGAAGCCGAGCGAGGTGGTCGGCCGGGTGGCGTCCAGCGCGAACGAGCTGACGTGCTCGAGGTGCTCGGCGACGGTCTCCCTGGCCAGGTCGAGTACATGCTGGGAGTAGTCGCACATCAGGTAGTGCAGCCGCCGGTAGTACTCCCGCCCGTGGGCCAGGTCGGCGGCGCGGAACTCGTCCAGGAACACCTTCGCCTGGCCGCCGTTGCCGACCCCCAGCTCCAGCACGTACAGCTCCTCGGGCAGCGCCCCGGAGTCGGCCAGCCGGTCCCACACCGCGAACAGCTGGCCGACCAGCTCGCGCGAGGCGGCCCGGTTGCGGGCATCGCTCTCGCCACCGGGCAGGGCCTGCTCGTAGCCCCGCCCGGTCGACTTCTCCCACAGCGCCAGCGCCGACCAGTACAGCGCGTTGAAGCCCCAGATCAGGCCCTCGGTACCCGGGTGCCAGTCCTCGAGCAGCAGCCGCTGGTCACCGGCTCGGGCTAGCCGCTCGGCGGTGAGCTGTTCGAGGTCCACCTCGCCGCCGCGGCGCACGTCGACGGCGATCTCGACGGACCCTGTCCCGGCACCGCCTGTCCCGGCACCGCCTGTCCCGGCACCGGCTGTGCCAGCACCGGCGGGAGGGCTCCCGGCCGGGGGCCGGGCCAGGATCGGCCGTACGTCGACGATGTCGCGGAAGTTCTCCCGGTACTGCACCCAGTCGCACACCACCCGGACCTGGGACAGGTCGGCGGCCGGGCCCGAGGTGTCCGCGCGCAGCGCCTCGACCACCGGTCCGACCGAGGCGGCGAAGTCGACCGGCTTCCCGCTCCGCAACCGGGCGTCGGGTCGGAACTCAACCAACATGGCCACTGCCCTCCCTGGTCCGTTCCCCGACATACGATCCGACATCTGATCCGACGCCTGATCCGGTATCTGATCCGACGCCCGGCCCGACGCCGGCGCGGTGCAGGATCTCCGGCACGCCGCGCTCGTAGCCGAACGCCATCACGTGCACCCCGCGAACCCCGCTGATCCCGCCCAGCTCCTGGATCGTCTCCACGCAGAGCCGCAGACCCTCCTCGGCCACCCGATCGGCCGGCACCCCGCGCAACCGGCGCTGGACGTGCTCGGGCACGTGGATGCCGGGCACGCCGGTGCGCAGGAACTCCAACATCCGCAGCGACCGGATCGGGCCGACGCCGGCGAGCACGGCGCAGCGCTCGGTGACTCCCAGCGCGGCCAGGTCCGTCATCCAGCGGCGGAACATCTCCACGTCGAACACGAACTGGGTCTGCACGAACTCGGCACCGGCGGCGACCTTCTTGGCCAGCCGGCGGGCCCGGAACTCGGTCGGCGGGGCGAACGGGTTCTCCACCGTGCCGATCAACCAGCCGGGCCGCCGCGACAGCGCCACACCGGACAGCAGCGTGCCGTCGTCGCGCAGCGTCCGGGCCGCCCAGACCAGCTGCACGCCGTCCAGGTCGAACACCGGCTTCGCCTCGGGGTGGTCGCCGAACGTGGGGTGGTCGCCGGTCAGCAGCAGCACATTGGGAATGTCCAGTGCGCCGGCCGCGAGCAGGTCGGACTGCAGCGCCATCCGGTTGCGGTCCCGGCAGGTCAGCTGCATGACCGGTTCCAGGCCGGCGCGCATCGCCAGCACGCTGGCGCCCAGGCTGGACATCCGCACCCGGGCGCCCTGGTTGTCGGTGAAGTTGGCCGCGTCGACCCAGCCGCGCAGCAGCGCCGCCTTGGTCAGTACCCCTGCCGGGTCGGCGCCCCGGGGCGGCCCGATCTCCGCGGTGACCGCGAACCGGCCGGCCGCGAGCGCCGCCCGCAGCCCAGTGGCGGGGCCAGGGACGTCCACCGGGCCACCGGGTGGCGGCAGTGGAGTACCGGCCGGGCCGGTCACCGGGGCTCCAGGCCGAGCTCACGGCGCAGCAGCGGCCGGGGCCGCTCCGGTGTCGGCGCCACCCACAGCTCGAGGTCGCGGCCCTGCCAGTAGTTCAGCCACGAGCTGCGGCCGAGCTCCTGGTGGTCCACCGGCCGCTGCAACAGGTCCAGGTCCTCGCCGTGCCCCGCCCGGTCGGCCCGTTCGAACGCGACCACCCAGACGCAGCTGTGCTCCGGGTAGACCTCGCACCGGCCGGTTGGGGACACCCCGCCGCACGGGCCGTTGCGCAGCTGCTTGGGACACGTCATCGGGCAGCCGTAACCCGTCGCCGGCAACGCGCACTGGCCACACATCCGGCAGCCGAACATCCGCTCCTTGACGACCCGCTCGCCCTCGGTGAACCAGCCGTAGAGCCGGGGCCGCCGGACCAGCCAACCGGCGAGCGCACGATAAAACCGATTGGGTTCGAGAAATGCGTGCAACCGGTACATCAGCTCGGCCGAATAACCTGGGCGGACCGGCCGGGGCCAGGCCGCTCCGGGCGGCACATCGCCATTCCGCACCGCTCGGCCTCCCGGGTGATAATGCGCTATCCGTGGCCCTCGGAAAATGCCTGACCGCGGTTACCACTCATATTCCCAGGGGAGGGACACGCTGTCTTCGGCACATCGACCAACGTGGTGTGCGCCGTCGTTGTGCAGTCACACAGCCTGGTCACGGCTACGACCAGCCGCCGGCGGCGGTAATTCGGTGCACCGCGCCCATCGGGTCGACGACCGGGGCCAGCACGATTCCGGCGACCATCCCCCTGATCTGGGAGATCAGCTCGACGGCCAGCTCGATTCCGACCTTTTCGGCATTCCCGCCTGCCTCCTCGAGCGTATTCAGCGTGCTCTTCGGAATTTTCACGTCCGGCACCTCATGGGCCAGGTACTCGGCCTCGGCAAAGCTGGCCAGCGGCCGAACGGCGGCCAGTACGGGCACGTTCCGGTCCGTCAGCGCGTCGAGCAGGCGGGCGAGATCGTCGCGGTCGTAGACCGGGCGGGTGATCAGGAACTGGGCGCCGGCGCTGATCTTGGTGTTGGCCCTGGCGGCCTCCCGGTCCGGTTCGTGGCTGCCGGGGTTGATCCGCGCGCCGATCTGGAAATCGGTCGCCACCGGGAGCCGCAGGCCCTGGTAGTCGCTGCCCCCGTTGAGGCCGGCGAGCAGCTCGATCAGACCGAGCGAGTCGACGTCCCACACGCCGTCCACGTGCGGGTAGTCCCCGACCAGCGGCGGGCTGCCGGTCTCACACACGATCCGGCGCAGGCCGAGCGCGTGCGCGCCGAGCAGGTCGGCCTGCAGTGCCATGATCGTGCGGTCCCAGGTGGTGACGCTGGCCAGGGTGTCGACGCCGAGCCGTTGGTGCAGGTGCAGCGCGAGATCCGCCGGATTGACGTGCGCCCGGGTGCTGCGCGTCGGCGCGACGGAGATGAGCCGGACCCCGGCGCCGCAGAGCTGCTCGGCGAGCTTGACCGACTCGTCGACGCCGCCGGTCAGCGGGGCCGCGAGCTCGACCACCAGTCGTTCGCGCTCGCCGAAGGAGGCGGCCACCGGGGTGGGGGAGGACCGCTCGACCCGGGGCACGGTGACCCCGGCCGGGGCGCTGCGGCGGCGGTGCTCCTCGGCGGTCTGCACGATGGCGGCGAGCTGGGTCGGGGTGGTGCCGCAGCAGCCGCCGACCACGCTGGCGCCCGCGTCGAGCAGCTGCCGGACGTAGCGCACGAAGTACTCGGAGTCGATGTCGTACTCGAACCGGGCCGGGGTGACGCGGCGGGGCAGGCCGGCGTTGGGCTGCACGGTCAGCGGCAGCTCGCAGTGCCGTCGCAGCTCCCGCAGCACGGTGAGTGAGCGCTGCGGGCCGAGTGTGCAGTTCGTGCCGAGCGCGACGATAGGGAGGTCGGCCAGCGCCCGTGCCACCTCCCCGGGAGTGTGGCCGCTGAGTGTGTGGGTGTCGGTGGCGAAGGTGGCCTGCGCGATCACCGGCACGTCCGCGAGCCCGGTGGCGACCTCGACCGCCTCGACCAGCTCGTCCAGGTAGCCGAAGGTCTCCAGCACCAGCAGGTCGACGCCCGCCTCGATGAGGATGGCCAGCTGCTCGCGCAGTGCGTCGGTGCGCTCGGCGGCGCTCACCCGGCGACGCTGCTGCACGCTCACCGCCGGCGAGACCGACCCGGCGACCAGCACCGAGCGTCCCGCCCGCGCCGCCTCGCGGGCCAGCCGCACCCCGGCCGTGTTGATCTCTTCGACCCGGTCGCCGAAGCCGTACTCGGACAGCCGGGGCCGGCTGGCGCCGAAGGTGTTGGTCTGCACGATGTCGACACCGGCCTCGACGTAGCTGCGGTGGATCGTGGCGACCAGCTCGGCGTCGGACAGGTTGAGCGCCGGCAGTGCCTGGTCCAATGAGTTGCCGGCGGCGTGCAGCATGGTGCCCATCGCCCCGTCGCAGACCAGCACTCCGGTGGCCAGCCGCCGCCGCACGTTCATCGCCGACCTCCCAGACTCCGGTAGATCTCGACGGCCACCTCGGCCATCAGCCGGTCGCGGTGCACGTTCAGCGCGAGCCCGGTGATCTCCTCGATCCGGCGGACCCGGTAGTTCACCGTGTTCGGGTGCACGTGCAGGCGCTGCGCCGTGCGCCGGGGGCTGCTGTTCTCCTGGAAGAACGCGGACAGGGTTTCCAGGTACTCCATGCCGCTGGCCTGTTCCTCCTCGAGCAGCCGGCCGATCACCGACTCGGCGAACGCCTTGAGGTCGGCCACCTCGGGCACCCGCAGCAGGAGCTGGTGGATACCGAGGTCGGCGAACGCCGCGATGCTGCCGGGCACCCCCATCCGCTGTGCGGCGGCCAACGCCAGCCGTGCCTCGGCGTAGGACCGGGCGATGTCCGGCGCCGCCTGACACGGGTCGCCGATCCCGACCGACGCCGTCGCCAGGCCGCGTTCGGCGATCACTTCGACGGACCGCGCGGCCAGCGCCCTAGCCTGGGCCAGGCCCGCTGCTCCGGCTTCGGCGACCGGCACGATGGCGACCAGCTCGTCCGGCCGGCCGGCCACGATCGCGTCGGTCGCTAGCCGGCTGAACGCGGACTCCACCGAGGCCAGTCCGGCCGCCCCGCGCAGCTCACCGAGCGCCACCGCCAGCACGTGGTGGGGCCGGCGGGCGTCGAAGCCGAGGTGCCTGGCCCAGCGGTCGACCTCGTCGTTGTCCCGGTCGTGCGGCTGCAGCAGAGCCTCGAAGAGCTCCTGGCGGGCCCGGCCGGCGGCTGCCGCGACCACGGTGTCCCGACCGAGCACAACCCCGCACACCATGGCGGCGTGCTCGGTGACCATCAGGCGCATGTCCTCGGCCAGGGGCTGGTCGCGCTTGCTGGCGGTGAGCAGGTACCCGGCAACCTCGTTGCCCACGAACACCGGCGCGACGATCACCGATGCGACGTCCTCGGCCAGCACCGGCACGATCAGGGCGCGCCGGTTGCGCGCGGCGGCCGCCAGCACCGTGTGCAGGCCCGCCGCCCCGGACCGCTCCCGCAGCCGACCGACCACCTCGCCCGGATCGGCCACCCCAGCGCACGCCAACACTTCCAGCCCACGGTCGAGCAGCGTGACGCCCTCACCGTTGCGCTCGGCCATGAAGGCGGTGATGGCGGCCAGCCCGACGTCCTGCGACGCGAGCGCCGACAGATGGCCGCAGACGGCGATGATCTTCCGTAACAGGCCTGTCTCGTCCGGCGGTGGGTCGCCCCGAAGGTCACCGTCCAGCGGCCCGGATCGCCCTGGCCGCGACGGACTCGGCGGGGCCGCGTTCCTGGTCGAGCGGCCCGCTGACATGGCGCGACCCTACTGTCGGCCGGCCAGGCCTAGCAATAGCACAGTTGGCAATTCCCTTTCCATTTGTGAGATCTCACAACACCGGGACCGCACCCCTTGTGACCAGGACACACCTGGCCAGCGGCCAGAATAGCAGTCGATCGCGCCCTCTACCGGTACTGGGGACTCGGTCACTTGGGCGAAGCACTAACCACACGGAGATCGAATGGAGAGGAATTCAAATAGCCGCGCCCGATTGGGCACACGATGCGGCAATGCTCGCGGTGGCACGGCTCCCGCCAGGACGGGGGAGGGTCACCGCGTCCGGCCGAGGGAGCGCGCCAGTCGGCCATGGGCGACGCTACCTTGAGTGCCCCAGCACCGAGCGGGCCACCACCGGGCGCAGAGCCTCGGGCACCGGGCCCCGGGAGGCGCGCAGCCGGGCCACAGCCGCCCGCAGCTCGGTGATCTCCCGGCGCAGTGCCTCGATCGTCGCGCGGTCCTCGGCGGCCCGGCGCGACTCCACCGAACCGGAGATCCGGGACAGCTCGCGCAGCACCGGAGCGAGGGCCTGTTCGGGACGGGTCGGGGTCATCGGCGTGCCACCTCACCAGCCGGGGAGATCGAACGTTCCGAGCGTAGTTCGGCCACTGTCCCGAGGGTATGTGCGATGACTCAGCCTGGCGGGCCCCCGGATTGGCGAACCGCACAACCCGGGACACCGGCGGCCGAACCGGTCTGGTTGGGTCGCCCGTGGACGGCCGACGGAGGTCGGACTGCCGCGTCACGGCCATCCTTCTGCCCACGTGTCCGTCTAGTGGTGCCTGTCCTGGCTGATCTTGGCTGGGTCTTCGGGCCGTGGTGTTGATCGGCAATAGACTCTCGGCGTGAGCGACCAGGCGGGTAACGCACGCTCGTTGGCCAAGCTGCGAGACACCCTGCGTAAGACCGATCGACACCAGGGCGTGCTCAAGGCGGTCCACACCCTTCGCCGCATGGCGCCGGGCGGAGGCGAGCTCGCCCCGGCCGCGCCAACGAGTGATCGCGCCTCGGACCGCATCGCCCGGCTGATCAGCGAGGTGGGTGCCGACCAGGCCAGTGCAACCCGGGAGCTCGGTCTCACCGCGATCCAGGTCTGGCAGGCGTTGGCCACGACCCGGGGGATAGGGCGCAACAACGCCGAGGTCACCATCCTGTTCACCGACCTGGTGGGCTTCTCCGAGTGGGCTCTGAAGGTCGGTGACGACCACGTGCTCCGGCTACTTCGACAGGTCGAAGGAGTGAGTGAGACCGCGATCAGTCGGCACCGGGGAATTGTGGTCAAGTCACTCGGCGACGGGCTGATGGCCGCCTTTGCCGACCCCGGCAGCGCGATCGAGGCCGCCCACGAGGCGTGCACGGCGGTCACCGCCATCACGCTCGACGGGTACCGCCCGCAACTTCGCGCCGGGCTGCATTGTGGCCACCCGCGAAAGGTCGGCCGGGATTACGTCGGGGTGGACGTCAACGTGGCCGCCCGGGTCTCCGCCGCGGCCGGTGCCGGTGAGGTTCTGGTGTCCGGCCCGGCGCTGGTCAACGTGGACACCGACCGCTACACGATGCGCCGTCGCCGCGGGTTCCGAGCCAAGGGCACCCCGGCGGACCTCGAGGTCTACTCGGTGATCCCTCGGTACGGAGAGGATCCCGCGAACCGGATCGATCGCGGTTAGCCGCGACCTCATAAGAAAGGGGCCGGCCCGACGAAATCGCCGGGCCGGCCCGCTAGAGGTAGGCCATCAAACTTTTCTTGATTTCGATCCTGACTCTGATGTACACCGAAATGACGCGGTGACCACCTCCATCTAGATCGTTGCTCAACCTCAGCTGATCCCTTGCGAACCTGAGCTTTGCACCCTGCTTGTTGCTGGCGCTTCCGCGTAGTCCGCATTCACTGCGTCTTCGTTTCTAACAACGCTACGCACGGGTGTCAACGTCGACGTGACCCCCATCACACTCGACTTTCTGAACTCGGGTTGGCAGGGCGCGGATATCTCACCCTATTGGGTAAATTACCAGGTCAAGAGGGTGAAGCAAGGCGTCGTGGGTGCCGTGTGTCGGGCGGCGGGTGCGGCGTAGCGAGGAACTCTTGCGGTCGCCGTGGAACATGGAAAGGGGGCCGGCCCAGCGAAATGGCCAGGCCGGCCCACCCGGAGGGAGAAACTGTCCAGAATCTGGCGTGCGGCGCGGAAACACCGGCGGCCGCTCGCATTCGGACCGTTCCTCGACCTCTCCAATCCGTTGCGCACCACTGCTGTCGCGTCGCCTCGTGCGACGCTGCCCGATGGTTCACTCGTCACTGACGGCGGATTTTCTAACAGCCCCGGCCAGCCTGGTCAACCCCCAGATTTGTGAGCTCGACCTGTCGCGAGACGAGCGAGCGGACAGTTGCGACGAAAGGTCGTCGGAGCATCCGAAGGGGAGGGGCACCGACCGGATTCGTGGGCAACCTCAGTCGCGGCAGGCGCACACTGGACAGATAGTCTGCGCGTAGATAGTCTTTGCGTTGACTAATGGACCAGGAGGTTCCCATGTGGGTGTTCGAGCACAGTGTGGAGACCAGCGCGGCGCCCGAGGCGATCTGGCGACTCTGGGCCGACGTCGAGAACTGGGGTACCTGGAA
>DATAZG010000178.1:0-26136 GCA_036272155.1 Pseudonocardia sp. | reverse complement strand
GCGCCGCAGGCTCAAGCGCGCGGCGGTCGGTTCGGTGTGTGGTTGGCCGGGCTGTCGTTGGTCAGACACCTCGGCCAGTGGCGTGCGGTAGAGCAGTGGTGTGCGGTTGAGCGGAACGTCGGCCGGAGCGGTGTGGGTGGCCACTCCGGCTGTCGTCGCGACATCGACGCCGTTGCGCGCTCCGCCGTCGGACGGGTTTGCCGGTGACCTCGGGGGCGGTGGCACCCCCCCGATCGGGTCATCTTTCCGAGCGGTCTCGGGCTACTCTTCGCCCGACTCCAGCGAGTCCGGCTCGACGCCGAGGTAACACGCGACCTGCTCGATCAGCACCTCGTGCAGCAGGTCCACCAAATCGATGCCATCTCGTGACCTGGCCTCCAACGGCCGGCGATACAGCACGATCCGGGCCCGGGTGGGCAGCCCCCGGCGGTCCACGCCGGCCGGCACGAGCTGGGCCAGCGGCACCCCGAGGTCCTCGACGACCTCCGGCGGCCAGTTCGTCGCGTCCGGGTCGGTCTGCTCGATCTCGGGGACCATGTCGACCGCGAGGTCCAGCTCGGTGAGCTCGTCGCCCCAGCGCTCCTCGATCGGCTCCAGGGCCTCGAGCACCATGTCGTCGAAGCGCTGCGCCCGGTTCTTGAACACCGGAGCGGTGACGGGGTAACGCAGGCCACGCAGGCCGCGGCCACGCCGATCGCGGCGGGCCACCCGGCCGATCGGGCCCCTTCGTACTGACCTCACGGGGTGAGGGTACGCGTCGCTGCCACGTCCCGTGCGTCACAGGAGATATGGTCGCGCGGTGCGGGATGTCCGGGGGTGTTCACGCAGCGGGTGTACCGAGCTCGCGGTGGCGACGTTGACCTATGTCTACGCCGAGTCCACTGCCGTGGTCGGACCGCTGGCGACGCAGGCTGAGCCGCATTCCTACGACCTCTGCTCGGCCCACGCCAAGCGGCTCACCGTGCCCCGTGGGTGGGACGTGGTGCGCTTCGAAGGCGAGATGCCGCTGCCGCCGCCGGGGCCGGACGAGCTCACGGCGCTGGCCGAGGCGGTCCGTGAGGCCGGCCGCGCGGTGCAGGCCGGCCAGACCCACCCCGCGCCGACCATGGGCACCGGCCGCCACCTACGCGTCCTGCGCGGCTCCGAAGACTGACCGCCCGCCCGGGGGTTCGCCGCCGCACTCCGAGCCGCCGCACTCCGAGCCGCCGCACTCCGAAGCCGCCCCAAGGCGCGCGGGAGCGGCGGCACACTGGCTGGGCACGCCGCACACAGGTTCTAACTCGTGTGCCGCGTCAGCGGGCTGTGTGCCGGCGACAGCACCTGTGTGCCGGCGACAGCACCTGTGCGCCGCGTCAGCGCGCCGTACCCGGCCGCCACGTGCCCCGAGCCCCGAGCCCCGAGCAACCGCGCCCGGGGTCGTCTCCGCCTGCTCTTCCCCGATTCACATACCGCCTGTATGTTAACTTCCGAGCACAAACATACAGTCGGTATGTATAAAAGAACGGAGTCGCGCGATGCACGAGGTGGAGCTGTCCCAGGGCACCGTCCGCTACACCGACACGGGCGGCGAGGGGCCGGTCGTGGTGCTGGTGCACGGCGCGTTCGTGAGCGGGTCGCTGTGGCGGGACGTGGTCGGGCCGTTGAGCGAGCACGCCAGGGTCGTGGTGCCGGAGCTGCCGCTGGGCTCGCACGAGGTGCCGCTGCGCCCGGACGCCGACCTCACCCCGCCCGGCGTGGCCCGGCTGATCGCCGACTTCCTCGCCGCGCTGGACCTGCGCGAGGTCACCCTGGTCGGCAACAACACCGGCGGCGCGATGTGCCAGCTGGTGGCCACTCTGCACGGCGAGCGGCTGGCCCGGCTGGTGCTGACCAACTGCGACGCGTACGAGAACTTCCTGCCGCCCGCGTTCCGCTACGTGCAGCTGCTGGCCCGGATTCCCGGCGGCATGTGGGTGCTCGCCCAGGCCGTCCGCTCCCGGACGGTCCGGCAGATGCCGAACGCGTTCGGTCGGCTGAGCCTGCGCGAGGTGGACGCCGAGCGCATGGAGGCGTGGGTGCGGCCGGTGCGGGAGGACGCCGGGATCCGGCGGGACCTGACGAAGGTGCTGCGCGGCATCTCGACCCGGTACACGATTCGGGCCGCCGAGCAGCTGCGCGAGTTCGGCCGGCCGGTGCTGCTGGCCTGGGGACAGCGCGACCGGTTCTTCCGGCCGAGCTTCGCCGAGCGGCTGGCGCGGGACATCCCGGGCGCCCGGCTGGCCTGGGTCGCCGACAGCGCCACGTTCGTCGCGGTGGACGCTCCGCGGGAGCTGGCGGGGCTCATCTCGGACTTCGTGCGGAACGCCGGGAAGGGAGCCGATAGGCTCGTCGGGTGACCGATCTGGGAGTCCGGGACCTGTCCGCGATCGTCAAGGCCTACGACATCCGTGGGGTGGTGGGCGAGCAGCTCGATGCGGACGTCGCGCAGCGCTTAGGTGCCGGGTTCGCGCGGCTGGTCGGCGGCAGCGGAGTGGTGATCGGGCGGGACATGCGGGACAGCTCGCCCGAGCTCGCCGCGGCGTTCGCCGCCGGGGTCACCGGGCAGGGGCTCGACGTCACCGACATCGGGCTGGCGAGCACCGACCTGCTGTACTTCGCGGCGGGCAGCCTGAACCTGCCGGGCGTGATGATCACCGCCAGCCACAACCCGGCCCGGTACAACGGCTTCAAGCTGTGCCGGGGCGGCGCGGTACCCATCGCCGAGGACTGCGGCCTGTTGGAGATCCGGGCCGACGCCGAGCGTGGCCTGCCGCCGGCCGAGGTCCCCGCCGGCACGGTGTCCGAGCGGAACCTGCTCGCCGACTATGCCGACTACCTGCGCAAGCTGGTCGACGTGTCCGACATCCGCCGGCTGCGCGTCGTGGTGGACGCCGGCAACGGGATGGCCGGCTACACCGTGCCGGAGGTGCTCGGCGAGCTGCCGGTGGACGTCGTGCCGCTGTACTTCGAGCTGGACGGCTCGTTCCCCAACCACGAGGCCAACCCGCTGGACCCGAAGAACCTGGTCGACCTGTGCGCCAAGGTCGTCGAGGAAGGCGCCGATCTCGGGCTGGCCTTCGACGGTGACGCGGACCGCTGCTTCGTGGTGGACGAGCGCGGCGAGCCGGTCAGCCCGAGCGGGGTCACCGGCCTGGTCGCGGTGCGTGAGCTGGAACGCGAGCCCGGTTCGCCCGTGATCCACAACCTGATCACCTCGAAGGCCGTGCCGGAGATCATCCGCGAGCACGGCGGCACCCCGGTGCGCACCCGGGTCGGGCACTCCTTCATCAAGCAGACGATGGCCGAGACCGGCGCCATCTTCGGGGGCGAGCACTCCGCGCACTACTACTTCCGTGACTTCTGGCGCGCCGACTCCGGCATGCTCGCCGCGCTGCACGTGCTGGCCGCCCTCGGCGAGCGCGATCAGCGCCTTTCCGAGCTGATGTCGAGCTATGGTCGGTACGCGGCATCCGGCGAAATCAACTCGACGGTGGCGGACCCGGCCGCGCGGCTCGCCGTGGTCAAGGCGCACTACGGCAGCCGGGCCGGGGTCGAGATCGACGAGCTCGACGGGTTGACCGTGGAGTTGCCCGACGGCGCGTGGTTCAACCTGCGCCCGTCCAACACCGAGCCGCTGCTGCGACTCAACGTGGAGGCCGCCGACGCCGAGGCGGTCGCGGTGCTGCGCGACGACGTGCTGGCGCTCGCCCGGGGGTGAGTGTTCGGATGGGAGACCGCCCGATGCGCGAACAGAGAGAGGGGTCGACCGTGGCCGTCGCACTGGATCCGCAGTTGTTGGAGATCCTCGCCTGCCCGTCACCGGACCACGCCCCGCTGCGGGTGGGGACCGAGGCCGACCCGGATGCCGAGGTGCTCACCTGCACCTCGTGCGGCCGCCGATTCCCGGTGGTGGACGGCGTGCCGGTGCTGTTGCTGGACGAGGCGCAGCTGCCGCAAGCGCAGGGTGATGCTCCGGACGGTCCGCCGGGCGAGAAGTGATCGCGGTGCTCGACGACAGCCTGCTGGAGGACTCGGCTGCGCTGGCCGAGGCGGACACCGCCGGACTGCTGCGTTCGGCGGCCACCGCGGGGGCGCAGCTGCGGTCGGCGGCACAGGCCGCCCAGGAGGCCGGGGTCGCCACCCTGGCCGGCAGCCGGCCCCGGGCGCTGGTGCTGCTCACCCGACCGGGTAGTTCGGTGCACGCGGTGGCGTTGGTCAGTGCGCTGCTGGGGCCGGCCTGCCCGGTGCCGGTGGTGATCGCGGCGGAGACGCCGAGCTGGATCGGGCCACTGGATGTGCTGGTGGCGCACACCGCCGACCCGGTGGACCGGGAGCTCGCCGACTCGGTGGGCCGCGCGGTCCGGCGGGGCTGCGAGGTGGTGCTCTCCGCGCCGCCCGAGGGGCCGATCGTGGCCGCCGGGGCCGGCGCGGCGCGGCTGCTCGAGCCGAGGGTGCCGGTGCCGCCGGGGCTGGACTTCCCGCGCGCCCTGGCCACGCTGCTGGTCACCGTCAACGCGCTGGAGCTGTTGCGCGTCGACCTGGACGAACTGGCCACCGACCTGGACCGCGAGCTGGAGCGCGACCACCTCTCGCACGAGTCGTTCGTGAACCCGGCGAAGGCGCTGGCGCTGCGGCTGGCCGACCACACGCCGCTGCTCTGGGGTACCGATGCGCCGGGCACCGCGCTGGCCAGGTACGCGGCGGCCACGCTGGCCGCGCACGCCGCGGTGATCGCGCACGCCACGGACGTGGCGGAGGCGGCCAGTGCGACCGGGCTGCAGCGGGTACTGGCCAGCCCGAGCCAGACCGACATCTTCCACGACCCGTTCGACGACCCGGCGGAGCCGGGCAGCGGTGCGGCCGCTCTGCCGGCACCGCCCCGGATCGTGCTGCTGGCCACCGAGGACACCGACCCGGCCGCCGCCGTGATGCGCCGGGCTGGACGGGAATGGCCCTCGGCCGACACACTGCATCCGGTGGAGGAGATCCCTCCGGGCACGCCGAACGTTGCCCTGCGGCGCGCGGCGCTGCTCGCCACCCGGTTCGACCTGGCCGCCCTCTACCTGGGGCTCGCCGGGTCGGTGCTGGGCTCCGATCTCAACCCCGACCTCGACGCCGATCCGGACGGGGCCAGGCTCTACGGCCCTGCCTGACCACCGCGCGAGGTCGTCACGATCGAGTACTGCCCCATGACCATTCAGCAGTGAGGTTTCGGAGAACGATGGAGCTACTGGACAACCCGGTGCGCAGGTACGCCTGGGGCTCCCGGACGGTGATCGCCGGCCTGCGGGGCCTCGAGGTGCCCTCTCCGCACCCCGAGGCGGAGCTGTGGCTGGGCGCGCACCCGGGCGACCCGTCGTACCTGGTTGGCCGGGACGGTCAGCGGCACTCGCTGTTGGACGAGATCACCAAGGACCCGCTCGGCCGGCTCGGTGAGCAGAGCTCCCAGCGCTGGGAGGGGCGGCTGCCGTACCTGTTCAAGGTGCTGGCCGCCGACGAGCCGCTGAGCCTGCAGGCGCACCCCGACATGGCCGGCGCGGTGGCCGGCTTCGAGCGGGAGAACGCCCAGGGCATCGCGCTGGACGACTCGCACCGCAGCTACAAGGACAACAACCACAAGCCCGAGCTGGTCTGCGCGCTCACCGAGTTCCACGCGCTGACCGGCTTCCGGGACCCGGCGACCACGGTCGAGCTGCTGCGCGAGCTGAACGTGCCGCAGCTGGCCGCGCACGTCGAACTGCTCGCCGGCCAGCCGGACGCACGGGGCCTGCGCGCCCTGTTCAGCACCTGGATCACGCTGCCGCAGGCGGTGCTGGACCAGCTGGTGCCAGCCGTCCAGGAAGGCTGCGTGGCGCTGCTGCGCCGGGCCGGCGTGGACGGCGGCTCGGACACCGGCGTCGGCGCGACCGGGGCCGGCCGCTTCCGGGCCGAGGCGCGCACCGTGCTGGAGCTGTCCGAGAGCTACCCGGGCGACGCCGGGGTACTGGCCGCGCTGCTGCTCAACCGGGTCACCCTGGCGCCGGGCGAGGCGATGTTCCAGGACGCCGGGCTGCTGCACGCCTACCTGTCCGGCGCGTGCATCGAGCTGATGGCCAACTCGGACAACGTGCTGCGCGGCGGGCTCACCCCGAAGCACGTGGACGTGCCCGAGCTGCTGCGGGTGCTGCGCTTCGAGGCCGGCCCGGCCCCGTACGTGGCCGGGGTGGTGGACGGCCCGATCACCCGGTACGACACGGCGGTCGAGGAGTTCACGCTGTGGCGGCTGGACTGGTCCGGCCCGAACGCGGGGGACGTGATCTCGCTGCCGGAGGCGGGACCCCGCATCGCGCTGTGCACCGAGGGCTCGGTCAAGGTGTCGGCCGGCTCGGGCAGCTCGCTGACCCTGCGCCGGGGTGACTCGGTGTGGCTGGACGCGAAGGACGTCGAGGTCAAGGCGGCCTCGGTGGACGGCTCGGCGCAGCTTTTCCTGGCGACCGACGGGCTGCGCCGCGGCTAAGATCCACTGACTTTCCGCTACGCACCGAGGAGCGCCAGCATGTCCGCCGGATCCGGCACCCGAGCGATCATTGCCGCGCTGTTGGCCAACGCGGGCATCGCGGTGGCGAAGTTCGTCGGCTTCCTGTTCACCGGCTCGTCCTCGATGCTCGCCGAGTCGGTGCACTCGCTGGCCGACACGTCGAACCAGGGTCTGCTGCTGCTCGGCAAGAAGCGGGCCCAGCGGGCGGCGACACCGGAGCACCCGTTCGGCTACGGCCGGGACCGCTTCTTCTACTCCTTCGTCGTGGCGCTGCTGCTGTTCACCCTGGGCGCGGTGTTCTCGCTGTACGAGGGCATCCACAAGGTCTTCGAGCCGGAGCCGATCACCACGCCGCTGGTCGCGATCGTCATCCTGCTGGTCGCCATGGCGCTGGAGGGCTACAGCTTCCGCACGGCGATCCACGAGTCGCGCGAGCTCAAGGGCGAGCTGACCTGGTGGCAGTTCATCCGGCGGGCCACCGAGCCGGAGCTGCCGGTGGTGCTGCTGGAGGACTTCGGCGCGCTGATCGGCCTCGTGCTGGCGCTGCTCGGCGTGGGGCTGGCGGTGCTCACAGGCGACGCCATCTGGGACGGCATCGGCACGGTCGGCATCGGCCTGCTGCTCGGCACCATCGCGGTCGTGCTCATCATCGAGATGAAGAGCCTGTTGATGGGCGAGGGCGCGGCCCCCGGCACCCTGCGGGAGATCACGCGGGCCCTGGAGGCCGGCCGGGTGGAGCGCCTGCTGCACATCAGGACGCAGTACCTGAGCCCGGACGAGCTGCTGGTCGCCGCCAAGATCGCGCTGACCCCCGGTCTGCGCGTCGAGGACGTGGCCCAGGCCATCGACGACGCCGAGCAGCGCATCCGTACCGCCGTCCCCGCCGCCCGCCTCATCTACCTCGAACCCGACCTCGACCGCACCCGCGCCACCCCGGCCCCGTAGAACTCCCGCGAGTCGGGGATTCCGTCAGGGTGAGTCGCGGATTCCGTCAGTCCCACACTTGGCGAGTCGCTGGATTCGAGGGCCGCGTCGCCGGATTCCGCGGGGGCGCCGCGAGCTCGCTGGGGTCAGCGGGCGGCGGCGACGAACGCGGCGAACAGAGCGGCCGTGTCCTCGCCCTCCTCGGGGTGTGACTGAACGCCGACCAGGAATGGCGCGGACGGGTCCTCGGTGCCCTCGATCGTGCCGTCCTCCGCCCAGGCCACCGCCTTGAGACCGGTACCGACCTGGTCGATGCCCTGGTGGTGGGCGCAGAGCAGGGTGGCGGACTCGCCGAGCGCGGCGGCCATCCGGGTGCCGGCGGCAATCCGGATCTGGTGGGTGTCGTAGCGGCCGGGGGTGCGCGGGGCGTGCGCCGGCAGGTGTTGGTGGAGCGTGCCGCCCCTGGACACGTTGAGCAGCTGGACGCCCCGGCAGATGGCCAGCACCGGGATGCCGCGCTCCTCGGCGACGGCGAGCGCGGTGAGCTCGGACTCGTCGCGCGCGGGGCGGGCCGGCTGTGTCGCCGGGTCGCGCGGAGCCCCGTAACGCGCGGGGTCGACGTCCGGCCCGCCGGTGAGCAGCAGCGCGTCGACCCTGGCCAGCACGTCCGGCACCGCCGACGGCTCGGGCGGCAGCAGGATCGGCGCCCCGCCGGCGTCACTCACCTGGCGGACGTAGGCCCAGGGCAGCAGCGCGGCCGGCACCTGGTCCCATACGCCCCACTTGGCCGGCTCGTGATAGCTGGTCAGCGCGACGAGTGGCCGCGCCCCGCTGCCCAGCGTGGGGGCGCCGGTCACAGCGGGGTGGTGTAGGCGCTGGAGATGCCGCCGTCGACCAGGAACTCCGACGCGGTGATGAACGACGAGTCGTCGCTGGCCAGGAACGCGATGGCGGCGGCGATCTCGGTCGCCTCGCCGAACCGGCCCATCGGCACGTGCACCAGCCGGCGCTGCGCCCGCTCCGGGTCCTTGGCGAACAGCTCCCGCAGCAGCGGCGTGTTCACCGGCCCCGGGCAGAGCGCGTTGACCCGGATGCCCTCGCGGGCGAACTGCACGCCCAGCTCGCGGGTCATCGCCAGCACGCCGCCCTTGGACGCGGTGTACGAGATCTGCGAGGTCGCCGAGCCCATCACGGCGACGAACGAGGCCACGTTGATGATCGAGCCCTTGCCGGCGCGCTGCATGTAGGGCAGCACGGCCTGGCAGCACAGGTACACGGAGGTCAGGTTGACCTCCTGCACGCGGCGCCATGCGTCGAGCCCGGTGGTCAGGATCGAGTCGTCGTCGGGCGGGGAGATACCGGCGTTGTGCAGCGCGATGTCGATGCGCCCGTAGGTCTCGTCGGCGGTGGCGTAGATCCGCGCCACGTCGTCCTTCGAGGTCACGTCCGCCTGCACGGCCAGCCCGCCGACCTCCTTCGCGGCGGTCTCCGCGCCGGCGGCGTCGATGTCCACGCACACGACGCGGGCGCCCTCCGACGCCAGCCGCCGCGCGGTGGCCAGACCGATCCCGCTGGCCGCCCCGGTGATCACTGCTACTCGATCTTCAAGCCTGCTCACGTGGCTAACCTAACGTCCCGGCGCGGTCGGGCGGAACGTCGATTTGCGCACTCCGCTCACTGAAGCCCGGGTGCGCGGCGCGCGGTTGGCCAGCCACACGCCCAGGGCCACCCCGGCGCAGCCGAGCAGCTGCGGCGGCGTCGGGTCCTCCCGCAGCACCAGTACCCCGAACCCGACGGCCAGCACCGGCTGCAGCAGCAACAGGCCGCCGGTCGCGTGCGGCGGGAGCCGGCGGGCGCCGACGCTGATCAGCAACCACGCCAGCACCTGCCCGACCAGCGCGAGCACCGTCAGCCAGCCCCAGGCGGCCGCCGCCAGCCTGAGGTCGATGCCGCTGGTGAAGGGGCCGACCACCGCCGCGGTCGCGCCGGCCGCCGCGGTGGCCAGGCACACCGGGGTGACGGTGTGGCCCGGGCTGCGCTCCCCGGAGTGCCGGTTCAGGTACAGGAACGCCGCGTAGGCCACCCCGGCGGCGACCCCGAGCACGGCACCTCGGACGGGGTGGCCCACCCCCGAGGCGCCGCCGAACGCGCCGCTGGCCAGGGCGACCCCGCCCAGCATCACGGGGCTGACCAGCAGGAACCGCCGCGACAGCGGAACACCGCCAGCCAGCCGGGCGATCACCGGGAACACGATCACCTGCACGTTGACCAGCACGGTGGCGATCGCGGCCCCGACGTCGAAGATCGACACGCTCCACATCAGATAGTCGAGGCCGAGGAACACCCCCGACGCGACGCCGGACCACACCAGCCGCCGCTCGAGCGGACCGCGCCGGCGCAGCTCGTAGCCGGCCAGCGGGACCAGCACCAGGAGCGCGATCGCGCAGCGCAGCAGGGCCGAGGTCGCGGCGTTGGCGCCCGCCAGCTTGACGAACATCGCGGACGCCGAGATGCACGCCGCCCCGCTGACCACCCAGAGGCTGGGCACGAGGTCGGAGGAGCGTCGGGCGGGCGAGGTGACGGGAGTGACGGCCACGCCCTCGACACTGCCACTGGATACAGCAAAGCTCTACTTCGTATTCGTACGGTTTGCTCGGTAGTCTCACTTAGATGTTGTCGTGGGACAGGCTGCGCGTGTTCGCCGCCGTCGCGGAGCTGGGGTCGATCGCCGCCGCGGCCGAGGCCCTGCACATCACCGGCCCCGGAGTGTCCCAGCACATCCGCAAGCTGGAGCGGGAGGCGCGCTGCCAGCTGGTGGAGCCGGACGGTCGCGGGGTCCGGCTGACGGCGGCCGGCCACCTGCTGGCCTCGTCGGCGAAGTCACTGGCCGCCACGGTCGCGGACGCGGAGCGGGACCTGGCGAACCTCGGCGGGCAGATCGCCGGGCCGTTGCGGATCGGCTCGGTGGCCAGCGCGATCCGCAGCCTGCTGCCGGACGTGCTGCGCGCGCTGCTCACCGCCCATCCCCGGCTGCAGCCGACCCTGCGCGACGGGGACCTCGTCGAGCTGATCCCGCTGCTGCGGGCCCGCCGGCTGGACGTGGTCGTGCTGGACAACTGGACCGCTCGGCCGGCGGCGGTGCCCCCGGGCATCCGGCTGACCCCGCTGCTCACGGAGGAGGTGCGGCTCGCGGTGGCCGAGTCACATCCCCTGGCCGACCGCGCCAGCGTGGCCATCGGCGAGCTGACCGACCAGGTCTGGACCAGCTGCCTGCCCGGTACCGACCATGCCGAGGCGTTGCTGCAGGTACTGCGCGCGCACAACGTGGACCCCGACGTCCGCTACAGCGTCTACGACTTCGCCACCCAGCTCACCCTGGTCGCCGCCGACCTGGCGGTCGCGCTGATCCCCCGCGGCGCGCGCACCCCGGTGCCGGGCGTCCGGTTCGTGCCGTGCGTGCCCACCGTGGACCGCTCGCTGGTGGCGGCCATGCTGGCGGCCGGTGACACGCCGGCGGTCCGGGCGTTCGTCGCGGAGCTGGCTCGGGTCGCGCGGGAGGAACCGCCCGGCTGGCCGGTGCCGGTGCCAGTCCCTCCCGCCGCGCCTCGACGACCGAGCTAGAGCCGTTCGAAGCCGCGCGTCCTCTCCCAGTCGGTGACCGCCGCGTCGAACGCGGCCAGCTCGATCCGCGCCATGTTGGCGTAGTGCGCCACGACGTCCGCCCCGAAGCAGTCCAGGGCCAGCTTGGACCCCTCCCACTCGGCGAGTGCCTCGCGCAGCGTGGTCGGCACGGTCGGCGCCCCGGAGGTGTACGCATTGCCGACGATCGGCTCGGGCAGCGGCAGCTCGTGCTCGATGCCGTAGAGCCCGGCGGCGATCACCGCCGACAGGGCCAGGTGCGGGTTGACGTCGCCGCCGGGCAGCCGGTTCTCCACCCGCAGCGACTGGCCGTGGCCGACCAGGCGCAGCGCGCACGTGCGGTTGTCCCGGCCCCAGGCGACCGCGGTCGGCGCGAAGCTGCCCGGCGCGAACCGCTTGTAGGAGTTGATGTTCGGGGCGTAGAGCAGCGAGAACTCCCGCAGCGACGCCAGCTGGCCGGCCAGGAAGTGCTCGCCGATCGCGGACATCGAGCCGTCCGGCGCGGCCATCACCGGGTTGTTCTTCGCGTCCCGCAGCGACATGTGGATGTGGCAGGAGTTGCCCTCCCGGGCGTCCACCTTGGCCATGAACGTCAGCGAGTGCCCCTGCTGGGCGGCGATCTCCTTGGCGCCGTTCTTGTACAGCGCGTGGTTGTCGGCAGTGACCAGCACCTCGTCGTAGCGGAAGGCGATCTCCTGCTGGCCGAGGTTGCACTCACCCTTGGCCGACTCGACGTACAGCCCGGCACCGGTCATGCCCGAGGTGATCGCGTGCAGCAGCGGCTCGAGCCGGGAGGTGCCCAGGATCGAGTAGTCGATGTTGTAGAGGTTGGCCGGGGTGAGGTTGCGGTAGCCGGCGTTCCAGGCGTCCTCGTAGGAGTCCCGGTAGACGATGAACTCCAGCTCGGTGCCCGACAGCGCGTGCCAGCCGCGCTCGGCGAGCCGCTCCCGCTGCCGCTGCAGCACCTGCCGGGGCGACGGCCGCACCGGCTCGCCGGTGGTCAGCCGCAGGTCGGCGAACACCAGCGCGGTGCCCGACTGCCAGGGCACCCGGCGCAGCGTGCTGAAGTCCGGGACCAGCTCGAAGTCGCCGTAGCCCTGCTCCCACGAGGTGAGCGCGTAGCCGTCCACGGTGTTCATCTCGACGTCCACGGCGAGCAGGTAGTTGCAGGCCTCGGCGCCGTGCGGCAGCACCTCCTCCATGAAGTAGCGCGCCGCGCACCGCTTGCCCTGCAGCCGGCCCTGCATGTCCACCAGCACCAGCAGCACGGTGTGGATGCTGTGCGTGTCGATCGCCGAGCGCAGTTCGCCGATCGTGAGCATGCCCTCCCGCCCGTGTACGGACCCGGTCTCGTCGAACGGTACGGACTTGCTCACGCGTGCACCTCGCTGCGCTCGGCGCCCGCATGAGCCAGGGCTCCTGTGAAAATGGTTCGCTCGCTCACGCGTTCTCCCCGCTATGGGCTTCCAGCTCGATCAAGGTGTCGATACTGCCGATCCGGCGCGGTCCGGTGAACCATTTGCGCGCGGAGACGAGCCACCAGATACCGGCGAAGCCGAGCACGACCAGCACCGCGAGCGGCGTGTAGTTGAACGTCGACGCGGTGACCGGGCTGGTCGGTGGCAGCATGAACAGGATCGTGATCACGACGACCCAGCCGACCGCGATCACCGCGACCGGCCGGCCCCAGCGGCCCAGGTTCCACGGGCCGGGCTTGAAGCTGTCGCCGGCCCGCAGCCGCAGGAAGGTCGGGATCACGTAGGCGATGTACAGCCCGATCACGGCGATCGAGGTGACCGCCGCGTACGCCGTGCTGTTCCACAGGTAGGGCAGGCCGAGCACGAACGCGCTGACGCCGGCCAGCCAGACGGCGTTGTTCGGCAGCTTGGTGGTGGTGCCGACCTTGCGCCAGATCTTCGAGCCGGGCAGCGCGCCGTCCCGGGAGAACGCGAAGATCATCCGGGAGTTGGCCGCGACCGAGGCCAACCCGCAGAACAGCTGCGCCACCACCACGATGACCAGCAGCATGATGCCGAGCGAGCGGCCGGCCGCGTCGATGAAGATCTGCGCCGGCGGCACCCCGATGTCCGCCGTGCGCTCCGCCTCGTAGTTACCGATGGCGAAGGTCAGCCCGATCAGCAGCACCCAGCCGGCGATCAGCGAGACCACGATGGACATCACGATGCCGCGCGGCCCGGCCTTGGCGGCGTTCTTCGTCTCCTCGATCATGTGCGCCGAGGCGTCGTAGCCGGTGAAGGTGTACTGGGCGAGCAGCAGTCCGAGCGCGGCCACGTAGATCGTCGAGCCCCAGCCGGTCTGGTTCTCGAAGTGGCCGAACACGAACCCGGCGCTCTGGTGGTGCGACGGCACGATGGCCAGCACGCCCACGATCACCAGCACGCCGACCACGTGCCACCACACGCTGATCGAGTTGAGCAGCGCGACCGCCCGCACCCCGACCGTGTTCAAGAGCGCGTGCACCAGCAGGATCAGGCCGAACAGCAGGATGGTGTGTCCCGGTGTCGCGGAGAAGCCCAGCGTCAGGTCCAGCAGGGCGTTGAGGAAGAACGCGGCGCCGAAGTCGATGCCGGCGGTCACCGCGACCTCACCGAGCACGTTGAACCAGCCCGTGAACCACGCCCACGCGGCGGTGTTCTTGCGCGCCAGCTGGGCGGCCCAGAAGTACAGGCCGCCGGCCGTCGGGTAGGCCGAGCACACCTCGGCCATGGCCATTCCGACGAACAGGGTGAGCACCCCGACGACCAGCCAGCCCCAGATGATCACCACGGGGCCGCCGGTGGCCATCCCGTACCCGTACAGCGTCAGGCAGCCGGACAGGATCGAGATGATTGTGAAGGAGACCGCGAAGTTGTTGAACGCGGACATGGAGCGTTTCAGCTCCTGGGTGTACCCCATCTCCTTGAGCCTGCGCTCGTCCTCGGTGAGTTCGGGATCCTGTACCGCGTCGCGCGCGTCATCGGGCGGTGGCGTCATCGGGTAATTGGGCGCGCGGAGTCGATCGCCGTCAAGGGACCGAGCGGGCGATGATCAGGTCGCCCCTGCATCAAGCCCTGCTCAAGTGTGCTGCCGGGGCCAAAAGGACGAGGTAGCGTCCGACGAATGGCGGGCAACGGGGCGCGGGTCAAGTCGATCGAGCAGTCCATCGCGGACACCGACGAGCCGGACAGCAAACTCCGCAAAGAGCTCGGGGCGCTCGACCTGGTCGTGTTCGGGGTCGCGGTGGCCGTCGGTGCCGGCATCTTCACGCTGACCGCGCGGGCCGCCGGCGACGTGGCCGGGCCGTCGGTGTCGCTGGCCTTCGTGCTCGCCGCGATCGCCTGCGGGCTGGCCGCGCTGTGCTACGCGGAGTTCGCCTCCACGGTGCCGGTGGCCGGCAGCGCGTACACGTTCTCCTACGCCACGTTCGGCGAGCTGGTGGCCTGGGTGGTCGGCTGGGACCTGGTGCTGGAGTTCGCGCTGGCCGCCGGGGTGGTGGCCAAGGGTTGGTCGGCGTACCTGGCGCAGTTCCTCGGGCTGATCGGCGTGCCGCTGAAGAGCGCGTCCTTCCAGCTGGCCGGCCCGATCTCGTTCGACTGGGGCGCGCTGCTGATCATCGCCGCGCTGACCTGGGTGATCGCCACCGGGGTGAAGCTGTCCAGCCGGGTCAGCCAGGTGATCACCGCGATCAAGATTGCCGTGGTGCTGCTCGTCCTGGTGGTGGGTATCGCGTACGTCAAGGTGGCCAACTACACGCCGTACATCCCGCCGCCCGCCGCCGCGTCGGGTGGCACCGGGGGCTCGGTGCTGACCCAGAGCGTGGTCTCGCTGATCGGCGGCAGCTCCACCAGCACGTTCGGCGTGTACGGCCTGCTGGCGGCGGCGTCGCTGGTGTTCTTCGCGTTCATCGGCTTCGACGTGGTGGCGACCACCGCAGAGGAGACCCGCAACCCCGCCAAGGACCTGCCGCGCGGCATCATCGGCTCGCTGCTCGTGGTCACGGTGCTGTACGTGGCGGTGTCGCTGGTGCTCACGGGCATGGTCAACTACAAGCAGCTGGCCACCCAGCCCGACGGCACGCACGCCACCCTGGCCACCGCGTTCGCGCTGAACGGGGTCAACTGGGCGGCCGTGGTCATCTCGCTCGGCGCGCTGGCCGGGCTGACCACCGTGGTGCTGGTGCTGATGCTCGGCCAGACGCGGGTGCTGTTCGCTATGTGCCGCGACGGGCTGATGCCGAAGCGGCTGGCGCGCACCGGCTCGCGCGGCACCCCGACGCGGATCACGCTGGTGGTCGGAGTGGTGGTGGCGATCGGCGCGACGTTCTTCCCGGCCAGCAGCCTGGAGGAGATGGTCAACATCGGCACGCTGTTCGCGTTCGTGCTGGTGTCGGTCGGGGTGGTGGTGCTGCGGCGGACCCGCCCGGACCTGCCGCGCGCGTTCCGCACCCCGCTCGTACCGCTGATCCCGATCCTCGCCGTGCTGGCCTGCGCCTGGCTGATGCTGAACCTGAGCGTGGAGACGTGGCTGCGGTTCATCATCTGGATGGCGATCGGGTTCGTCGTGTACTACGCGTACGGGAGGCGGCACTCGCGGTTCGCGGACGAGTCGGGTACTCCGGCCGTCGCCGCACCGAGCCGGGGCGATGTAGCGGGCTGACGTGGCGGCTCGGGGCGCGGGGTGGCCGGTTGGTGTGGCGGCGCGGGGGCTCGGGGGCGTGGCGGCGCGGGGGCGCGCGGGGTGGCCGACTGACGTGGTGGCGCGGGGTGGCCGGTTGGCGTGGCGGCTCGGCCGAGCGAGGCGCTGCCGGCCGGCACACGGTGTGTGGACGTGACACATGGGTTCTAACTCGTGTGTGGCGTCGGAACGGCGTGTGCCACGGGGCCGGAGTGTGTGTGCGGCGTCCGCAACCCGTGTGTCAGCGCGGCGGCGACCTGCAACCCGTGTGTCAGCGCGGCGACGACCCGTGTGCCGGCCGCCGGGGCGGGTGCGGGTCAGGCTAAGCGGTCCACGAGTCGGGCCAATAGCTCGGCGAGCTGGGCGGTGTCCTGGCCACCCAGCGTCTCGGCCAGCTCCTGTTCGGCGAGGGCGACGTCGATGCCGAGCATGCGGTACAGGTCCGTGCCCCGGGAGGACAGGAAGACCAGCACCCGCCGGCGATCCTCGGAGTCGACCCGGCGGTACACCAGCGTGCGGTCGATCAGCCGGTCGATGATCTTGGTGAGCGTCGGCGCCGGGACCAGCGCGAAGTTGGCGATCTCGCTCATCGGGTGCCCCGTGCCGTCGGCGAGCAGGCTCAGTACCCGCCACTGCTCGGAGCTGATGTCCGCGGCGCGCAGCGCGCACTCGATCCGGCGCGTCACCCGGTGCTCTGCCTGGGCGAGCAGCCCGGCCAGTGAGGTCTGGACTGGAACCGACACCCGTTCTCCGCCTTCCGCTACGCAACCTCATCAGGATAAACATTTCCGAAACGAAGTACCGCGAGAATGGGGAAGGTGACGTCGACCGGTCGACGTCGACCAGTCGGCGAAGGCGGTGAGGCGATGACAACCACGCGGGCCGCTCGGCGGGACCCCGGCGTGCTCGAGGTCGCCTTCGTCGTGCCGCTGGACGGCCCGGCCGGCATGTTCGGCCCGTCCTGCGAGGCCTGCGGCCGGCTGGCCGAGGAGGAGATCAACGCCTCCGGCGGGCTGCTCGGGCGCGAACTGCGGCTGCGCGTGGTGAACGGCGGCGCGGCGCCGGGCGAGGTGGCCGCCGAGGTCGCCGGGCTGGTCGCCGACGGGGCCGTGGACGCGGTCACCGGCTGGCACATCTCGGCCGTCCGGCAGCGGATCGCCCCACTCGTCACCGACCGCGTGCCCTACGTCTACTCGCCGCTCTACGAGGGCGGCGAGACGACCCCCGGCGTGTTCCTGGCCGGCGAGACCCCGGGCCGCCAGGTGCTGCCCGGTCTCCGCTGGATGGCCTCTGAACTGGGCATTCGCCGCTGGTGCATCGTCGGCGACGACTACGTCTGGCCGAGGGTGTCGGCGGCCGCCGCCCGTCGCTACGCGCGCCGCTGCGGGGCGCTGGTCGTCGACGAGATGTTCGTCCGGCTGGGCACCCAGGACTTCGACGCCGTGCTGCGCCGGGTGGCCAGGAGCGAGCCGGACGGTGTGCTGATGTTCCTGGTCGGCGCCGACGCCGTGCAGTTCAACCGGGCGTTCGCGGCGGCCGGGCTGGACTCCACCTGCGTCCGGTTCAGCCCGCTGATGGAGGAGAACATGCTGCTGGCGACCGGCGCCGCGAACGCCATCGGGCTGTATGCCTCCGCCGGCTACTTCGAGACCCTGCCGACGACAGAGAGCCTGGACTTCTCCGGCCGGTACGTGCGCCGGTTCGGGGTGAACGCGCCGGCGCTGAACTCAATAGGCGAGTCCTGCTACGAGGGGCTGCTCCTGCTCGCCCGGCTGGCCGAGCGCGCCGGCGGGCTGGACCCGTTCCAGATGACGGCCGCCGCCGAGTCCCTGGCTTACTCGGGGCCCCGGGGTGATGTCCGGATGTCCGGCAACCACCTGCTGCAGGACGTCTACCTCGCCCGCGCCGACGGGCTCGAGTTCGAGGTGCTCGCCGAGCTGACCCGTTGACCCGTTGACCCGTCGAGCTAGCTGTCCTTGATCGGACCGGTCTTGACGCCACTGGTCCACATGAATACTTTCTAATGACACTATTTCGTTTGACGCTATGCGAGGTGGCGCGGTGCCCACATACGGCTTCCGGTGTACCCGGTGCGGGCCGTTCGACGTGCGACGCGCCATGGCGGAGTTGACCGAGCTCGAGCGCTGCCCGCACTGCGCGGAGCCGGCGTCGAGGGTGTTCGGTGCCCCTGCCCTGCGCGCGGTCGACCCTGGTATGCGCCGCGCGCTGGATGCACAGGAGCGCAGCGCACACCAGCCGGCGGTGGTGACGTCAACGCCGCCGTCCCGCCGCCGGACCCCGGTCAGCACCGACCCGAGGCACGCCCGCCTACCCCGCCCCTGACCACTCCGCAGACCAGGCCCCATACCCAGGTCGTCCACCCAAGTCGCGTCCGCACTGCCCGCCGTGCCGGTCGTCCTCGGCACCCGCCCCGGAGGTTCGCCATGCCCGATGTCGTCTTCAGTGTCGACCAGGCCAAGCCGATGGCCGAGCAGGCGGTGGCCGGTCACAACCGGTGGCACCCGGACATCCCGCCGGCCGTGCGGGTGCGGCCCGGCCAGGACATCCGGGTGGAGTGCCGGGAGTGGACCGACAACCAGATCGGCAACAACGACTCCGCCAACGACGTCCGTGACGTGGACCTGACCAGGGCACACATGCTCAGCGGGCCCATCTACGTGGAGGGCGCCGAGCCAGGCGACCTGCTCGTGGTCGACATCCTGGACCTCGGCCCGGTGCCGCAGCAGGTCGGCCCTTCGCCCGGCCAGGGTTGGGGGTACACGGGCATCTTCTCCAAGGTCAACGGTGGCGGCTTCCTCACCGACCGGTTCCCGGACGCGTACAAGGCGATCTGGGACTTCTCCGGCCAGGCCTGCACCTCGCGGCACATCCCGGACGTGAAGTTCACCGGCATCACGCACCCCGGGCTGTTCGGCACCGCGCCCTCGGCCGAGCTGCTGGCCAGGTGGAACGCGCGGGAGCGGGCGTTGATCGCCACCGACCCGGACCGCGTGCCGCCGCTCGCCCTGCCGCCGCTGGAGGAGCAGACGCTGGCCGGCACCGCGACCGATGATGCCGCGGCGGCGATCGCCCGGGACGGCGCTCGCACCGTGCCGGCCAGGGAGAACGGCGGCAACCACGACATCAAGAACTTCACGAGGGGCAGCCGGGTGTTCTACCCCGTGCACGTGGACGGGGCCCTACTCTCCGGCGGTGACCTGCACTTCAGCCAGGGCGACGGCGAGATCACCTTCTGCGGCGCGATCGAGATGGGCGGGTTCATCGACTTCCACATCGACCTGATCAAGGGCGGGATGGCCACCTACGGCGTGACGACCAACCCCATCCTGATGCCGGGCAACGTGGAACCGCGCTACTCGGAGTTCGTCACCTTCATCGGCATCGGCGTTGACCACACCACCGACACGCAGCTGTACAACGACGCCACGGTCGCCTACCGCAACGCCTGTCTCAACGCGGTGGACTACCTGACGAAGTTCGGCTACAGCGGGGAGCAGGCCTACCTGCTGCTGGGCGCGGCGCCGATCGAGGGCCGGGTCAGCGGCGTCGTGGACATCCCGAACGCCTGCTGCTCGCTGTACCTTCCGACGGCAATATTTGACTTCGACATCAAACCGTCGGCCGACGGCCCGGTCTCCGCCGACCGCGGCAGCTGTGCGGTGAGCGCATGACCGGCCCGGACGCGCCCTACGAGGTGCACGAGATCCCCGACTTCACCCTGGAGTGCGGCGCCACGCTGCGCCCGGCCAGGGTGGCCTACCAGACCTACGGCACGCTCAACGCCGACAAGTCCAACGCCATCGTCTACCCGACCTGGTACTCCGGCCGGCACTGGGACAACGAGTGGCTGATCGGCGAGGGCATGGCGCTGGACCCCGCGCGGTGGTTCATCATCGTGCCCAACATGCTCGGCAACGGGCTGTCCAGCTCGCCGTCGAACACCCCGCCGCCCTGGGACCGGGCCCGGTTCCCCCGGATCAACGTGCGCGACAACGTCGAGTCGCAGTATCGCTTGGTCACGGAAGTATTCGGGATCGAAAAGTTGCCGTTGGTGCTGGGCTGGTCGATGGGCGCCGGCCAGACGTACCAGTGGGCGGTCAGCCACCCGGAGATGGTGGAGCGCATCCTGCCGTTCTGCGGCTCGGCCCGCACCGCGCCGCACAACCAGGTCTTCCTGGACTCGCTGCGCGCCGCACTCAGCGCGGACGCCAAGTTCGCCGGCGGCTGGTACTCCGACGACGACTGGCCGATGCTCGGGCTGCGCGCGTTCGGCCGGATCTACGCCGGCTGGGGCTTCTCCCAGGCGTTCTACTGGAACGAGGCGTGGCGCGAGCTCGGCTTCGCCTCGCTGGAGGACTTCGCGGTGGGCTTCTGGGAGGGCTTCTTCCTGGACGGCCGTGACCCGAACAACCTGCTCACGATGCTGGACACCTGGTGGGCCGGCGACGTCGGCAGCACCCCGGGCCAGACCTCCATCGAGGGGGCGCTCGGCTCGATCCGGGCCAAGGCGCTCGTGATGCCGGCCGAGAAGGACCTCTACTTCCCGCCGGAGGACGAGGCCTGGGCGGTCAGCCACATGCCGAACGCCGAGCTGCGGGTGATCCCCGGCGTCTGGGGCCACTTCGCCGGCGGCGGGCCGAATCCGGTGGACACCGCATTCATCAACGCCGGGGTGGCGGAACTGCTGGCCGCCGACCCCGGCTGACCGGGTCCAATTCACCGGGCATGTGCGCGCGGACGGGCGCCCAAAACATACTGTGATGGATATCACGACGCCGCGTGCACCGTCACCCGATCGGGAATGCGAACGGCATGAACAGTGCCACGCTGACCATTGTGATCGTAATAGCGGTGATCGTTATTCTGGCAATTGGCGCGGCGGTCTACCGGTTGGGGCAGAAGCGTAGATCAGAAGGTCTGCGCGAGCGGTTCGGCCCCGAGTACGAGCGGACCGTCGAGAACGCCGACGACCGCCGGGGTGCCGAGTCGGAGCTGAGGGCCCGCGAGAAGCGGCACCAGGAGCTCGAGCTGCGTCCCCTCGACGCCGGCCAACAGCGCCAGTTCGAGCAGCGCTGGTCCGAGGTCCAGCGCGACTTCGTGGACGGCCCCGGGCAGGCGGTGCACCAGGCCGACCGGCTCGTCGTAGACGTGATGTCGGCCCGCGGCTACCCGGTCGACGACTTCGACCGGCGCGCGGACGACCTGTCCGTGCAGTACCCGAAGGTCACCCAGCGCTACCGGGAGGCCCGCCGGATCTCCCAGGCCAACGAGCGCGGCGAGGCCGGCACCGAGGAGCTGCGCACCGCCGTCACCTCCTACCGCTCGCTGGTGGACGCCCTGCTGCACGACGACGAGCGACCCCGCTCGGGCGGCGACCGGGCTGACACCGAGAACCGGAGGACCGGCTCGGACCACGCGGACTCCAGGCACGTGGAATCCAGGCACGCGGACTCGGACAACCAGAGCTCGCGCAACGGCACGACCAGCGACTACGTGACCAATCTCGGCCGACCCACGAACAGCGGCGACCGCTCGGAGGCCGGTGCCGATCGCCGGCCCGACGCCGATACCGACCGGACGAGCGTGCCCCGCGACGGTGAGCGGGCCAGGGCCGAGCGCGCGACCAACGGACAGGAGACCAACTCATGACCACCGAGCACGGCACCCACCAGGCAGCCCTGACCGAGGACTTCGACCACCGGCCGGACACCGAGCCGACCGCCGCGCCGAGCACCGAACCGACGACCGCCACCGGCAACGGCGCCGCCAGCGACACCGTCACCGACAACGGCGCCGAGCCCCACGCCGATCTGGGAGGCCACCAGGCCAAGGCAACCCGCTCCGGTTCGGACTCCGCCCGTCAGTCCGAGGTGCTCATCGCGCCGGACCTGGCGTCGGGCTACAAGGACCGCTGGAACGAGCTCAAGGGCGACTTCGTCGACGACCCGAGGCACACCGTGCGCCGGATCGACGGCTTGGTCGGCGAGGTGCTGGACGAGCTCGAGCAGGTGTTCCGCCGCCAGCGCGGCGAGCTGGAGAGCGGCATGGCCGACGAGAGCGCGTCCACCGAGGATCTCCGGGTCGCGTTCGGCCGCTACCGTGAATTCTTTGATCGACTGCTTGCTTTCTGATATTCCGGGCGGCGTAGAGCCGGTTCGGCGCCATCGAACATGGTGTCGGGCCGGCTTTCTCGGCATTTATGAGGCGTTCGGGCCAGTGGATTAGGCCAATTGTCCTAATCGCTCCGCCGTATGCGCCGAATATGATCGACCGCTCTGACCGGGGTGGGGAGAACCCTACCCCCGTTATGGGGGCCGCTCCACGGTTCCTGGGGGAACGCACCATCGAATACGCACGTCCGCGGTGACACCGTCTCCTACTACGAGAGCTGGGCAACGAAAGTCACCGAGGAGTACCCCCGAATGACCACCGACCTGAACGCCCCGCCGCCACCTCGGCGCCCGTCCGGTCCGGGGATCTCGGTCCGCACCACCATCGTCGTGCTGCTCGCCGCGTTCGTGGCCCTGGTCGGCGTCGGCGCGCTGCTGGCCGGGCCGGTATCCACCCCGAACAAGGTCAGCGCGGCCCCCACCAAGCCCGCCGCCCAGGTCGAGCTCGAGCCGACCTCGACGCCCGGCGACAACCCGTTCATGCAGCCGGTCGGCACCGACCAGACGATCACCACCCCGGTCAGCGCGGCCGGCCAGTTCACCAGCGACACCCCCGGCCTGTTCGGCGACACCGGCGACCAGAACAGCTGCGACTCGCAGACCATGGTCAAGACCCTGCAGGCCGACCAGCCGAAGGCGACGGCCTGGGCCACCGCGCTCGGCATCACCCCCGACAAGATCCCGGACTTCGTCGGCACGCTGACCCCGGTCCTGCTGCGCTCGGACACGGCGCTGACCAGCTACGGCTACGAGAACGGCACCTTCGTCGGGTACCCGGCGGTGTTGCAGGCCGGCACGGCGGTGTTCGTGGACAGTTACGGTGCGCCGACCGTCAAGTGCTTCAGCGGCAACCCGCTGGCCCCGCCGAGCGACGTGCAGACCGTCGGCTACGTCGGCACTCCCTGGCAGACCTTCCAGCCGACCACGGTCACCATCATCCGGCCGGCCACCACCGTGATCCACGACTACACCTTCATCAACGTCTACCACGGCCGCCGCGAGCACTGCCAGGGCAAGGGCTACTGGCCGCGCCGCCACCACCCCGACTGGGACAACCGCTGGGACGACGACTGGGACAAGCACCACGGGGACGGGGACAAGGGCCACGACGGGGACAAGGGCCACGACGGCGACAACGGGGACAAGGGGCACGACGGCGACAAGGGCCAGGACGGCGACAAGCGGCCGAGCTGCCCCGACTACCAGGGCCCCGGCACCGACAAGTGCCGTCCCTCGGACACCGGCATCGACGGCAAGCCGAAGCCCGGTGACCCGAAGGCTGGTGACCCGAAGGCTGGTGACCCGAAGGCTGGTGACCCGAAGCCGGGTGACCCGAAGGCCGGCGATCCGAAGCCGGGTGACCCGAAGGCTGGTGACCCGAAGGCCGGTGACCCCAAGGCTGGTGACCCGAAGGGGGGCGATCCCAAGGGCGGCGACGGCAAGCCCGCCACGGGACCGGCCAACCCGGCACCGCCCGCACCGAACGGCAACACCGGGATCAACGGCAAGCCGGCGCCGAACGGCAACCCGGGCACCGGCGATGCCAAGAAGATCGAGTCCAGGCCGATCGTGGTCCAGGCGCCGAAGTCCGCGCCCGTCAAGCCGGAGACCGTGCTTCCGAAGAAGCCGGCGCCCTCGGCCGACGGCGGCGAGGTCCTGGTCAAGGAGCAGCAGCAGGACCACAAGAAGAAGTCCGACTCCGACAACTGACGGACGCCCACCACCACCGCTCGGACCCAGTGCCCTCGGCGCTGGGTCCGACGTGTGTCCGGCCCCGTGCGCTGGCCGCGCGGCCGCCCCGGGCGCCGGGGGTCAGGGCGTGGGCCCGGCGAGGAACTCCTCGCAGGTGCGCACCAGTACCTCGGCGGCGTCCCGGACGGCCGACGTGGTCGCGGGGTGCGAGGCCAGTCGTTGCCAGTGCGCCAGCTGCTCGCCGGCCGCATCCCGGATCGCCTCGGGGGTGGCGTCGTCGGCCAGCCCGAGCCGGGCGCTCGGCTCCGCGCCGTCCGCGCCCAGCAACTGCTCGGCGGCGGTGCGGTCGGCGGCGCCGAGCCGGAGGGTGCCGGCCCGCAGCGCGTCGGCGAGGTCGATCTCGACCAGCTCGTGCGCCCCGGAACGGATCCGTTCGAGCTGGTAGAGCAGTTGGTCGACCCTCGGCCCTCGCTCCGGTGAGGACCGCACCAGACCCTCCAGCTCGGCCAGCGCCGAACGCACCCGCAGCGCCTGGGCCGGCCGGGCGAACCGCCAGGTCAACACGTCGCGCAGCTGCGGAAGGCCGCTGATCCGGACCAGCTCCTCACCCAGTTTGGCGGGACTCGGTGCGCGGCCGGCCCGGATGAGCCGCAGGGCCTGCTCGATGCCGAACCAGCCCAGTCGTGCCAGCAGCGCCGGTGTCGTGTGCTCGGCCAGCTCCGTCGGCGCGCGCTGGCTCAGCTGAAGCAGCGCCTGGAACTCGGACTCCTCCAGGTCACCGCCGGCGACCGCGAGTAGCGCGGCCACCGGCACCACGGTCTGGCAGTGGGGCGCGATCTCCGGTGCGTTGCGGTACTCGGCGGCGATCTCCTTCGCCCGGTTCAGTGCGTCCAGCGTCGACCCGCCGAGCTCGTCCGCGCGGGCCAGCACCCCGATGGTCGGCACCTTCGCACTCGGGGCGTTCGGTGGTGCGGCGGTCGGTGGTGCGGCGGTTGTGGGTGCGGCGGGTGTGGGTGCCGCCGCCGGTGACTGGCTCCGCTGCTCCGCCGCCGGTGCTGGCTCGGTCTCCGCCGCCGGCTCGGCGCTCTCGGTGGTCGGCTCGGGCTCCGAGGTTGGCTCCGCCGTCGCGGTTGGCTCGCTCGCCGGGGTTGGCTCGGGCTCTGGGGTTGGTTCGGGCACTGGGGTTGGTTCGGGCACCCGTTCGGACTCTTCGGCGGACTCCGGCGCGGCGGGGTCGAACAGGCTGGCGTCCTCGAGCCCGGGGCCGCGCAGCACCATCAGCACCGCGTCGACCGGCTGGGTCGCGGCACCCCCCTGGTCGGTGAGGGCCAACGCCGGCGTGTAGCTCTCGTTGCGCAGTGCGCGCAGCAGGGTCCGGGTGCCCGCGCCGGCCGCGCCGAGCACCGCGATCCGGGTCGGTTCGTCGAGTCGCTCGGCCAGCGCCGCGAGCTGCTCGCGCTGCGGGGTGTCCGGATAGACCTGTCGCGTGGCCCGCAACAGCGCCCGCGCCTGGCCGAGCAGCGACCCGTCACCGTTCCCCGGCTCGCCCGCACCACCCCGGCCGGCGGTGCCCTGGCCGGCAGCGGCGGGTACCGGGCGGATCAGCTGGGTCGCCTCGGAGACGGGTTGGATCTGCTGCGTGGCGTCCAGGAAGGCCTGTACCGAGGGTTGCGCGGCGGGCGGCGGGACTGGGAACACCGTCGGCGACGGAGTGATGCGCTGGGTCGCCTCGACGGCGGCCGAGGCGGTCGCGGCAGCCGAGGCCGACGGCGGTAGTGCGGGATCCGTGCCGGGCGCCGGTTGGTCCGTGCCGGCGGCCGGCTGGATCGGGATGCGCTGGGTCTCGTCGGCGGGCTGGGCCACGCCGGTTCCGGGGTGGTCGGGGCGGATCACCTGGGTCGCCTCGGCGGCGGACCGGGTGGGTGCGACCGGAGTCTGGATCCATTGGGTTGCCTCGGCGGCGGGCTGGGCACCCGGCGGCTGGAGCCCCGGCGGCTGGGCCCCGGGCCGCTGTGATCCCTGCGCGGGCCGATCGGGGTCCGACGGCCGGTCTGGGGGAGCGCCGCTGCCGGGACCGGCCGGAGCCTGGGGCCCCCCGCCGGGCTGGCCCGGGTACGGCTGAGGGGCGCCGGTGGGCTGGCGTGGGTAGGGCTGAGGGGCTCCGGCGGGTTGCCGGGGGTAGGGCTGGGGAGTGGTGGCGGGCGGGGGTGGGGTCCCGGTTCGGGATGCTCCCGCCGCGGGCTGCCACCACGCCGGCTGGCCGTATTCCGGCTGGTCGAAGCCCGGTTGGCCGTACGGCACCGGCTGGCGGTAGGCCGGTGGCGCGTAGCCGGGTTGCCCTTGGGCGGGCCCGTTCGGCGTCCCCGGTTGGCCGTAGGGCGGTTGGCCCTGCGGTGCCGGCTGGCGGTACGGCGGCGGTCCGTGCCCGGGTTGGCCTGGCGCGGGCTGGTTCGGTGTCCCGGGCTGGCCGTACGGGGGTTG
>DATAZG010000177.1:0-37864 GCA_036272155.1 Pseudonocardia sp. | reverse complement strand
TGGCGAGTTGGGCTATAGCCCAACTCGCCACTCACGGGGTCTGACGTGCAGTTATTCCGAACCTCGGCGGTACTCCAGGCCGTCGGCGTCGGGTGGCCGCAGCCGCTGGGCCGCCACCGCGAGCACCACCAGGGTGACCAGCTGCGGCGCGTACGTCGCGAACTCGCGCGGCACCGTGTCGGTGAAGAAGTACACCGCGTACGCGGCGATGCCGGCGGCAGCCGCGAGCACCGAGGGCAGCCAGCGCCGGCGCAGCGCCCAGGCGATGGCGACCACGATGGCCAGCAGCGACGCGCCGTAGAGCAGGTCGTGCACCGCCTGCCCACCGGCCCGCAGCTGCAGCCCGTCGACGTAGCCGAACAGCGCCGAGCCCGCCAGCAGCCCCCCGGGCCGCCAGTTACCGAAGATCATCGCGGCCAGGCCGATGTAGCCGCGGCCGCCCGTCTGCCCCTCCAGGTAGCCGAGCTGCCCGGGGTTGAGCACGAGCGCCACGCCGCCCATCCCGGCCAGCCCACCGGACACGGCCATGGCGGCGTACTTGTACCGGTAGACGTTCACCCCGAGCGACTCGGCGGCGTACGGGTTCTCACCGCAGGAGCGCAGCCGCAGCCCGAACCGCGTCCGCCACAGCACCCAGTAGCTCACCGGCACCAGCAACAGCCCGAGCAGCACCAGCGGCGTGAACCCGGTGAGCAGGCCGCGCAGCAGCCCGGCCAGGTCGGACAGCACCGGCGTGTGGTGGTCCTCGACGGTGCCGAGCCAGTTGCCGAGCGGCTGTACGGAGTACGTGTCGAACCCGGTCAGCGGGGCGGACTGGCGCGGGTTGTGCGACGTCGGCTGGAAGATCAGGGTGGACAGGTACTTGGTCAGCCCGGCGGCGAGCAGCGTGATGGCCACGCCGGAGACGATGTGGTTGACGCCGAAGGTCACCGTGGCCAGCGCGTGCAGCAGCCCGCCGAGCACGCCGAACAGCACGCCACCCAGTACCGCCGCCCACGGTCCCCAGTGCAGCCCGGCGAACGCGCCGCCCCAGGTGCCCAGGATCATCATGCCCTCGAGCCCGAGGTTGATCACGCCGGCCCGCTCGGCCCAGAGCCCGCCCAGCCCGGCCAGCAGGATCGGCAGCAGCAGCCGCAGCGCCGCCTGCGCGGTGCCCGACGAGGTCAGCTCGTGCTGGCCGGTCAGCGCCGAGGTCACCACCAGCACGAGCACCGCCGCCCCGGCCCCCCGCGCCCAGCCCGGGATCCGGCGCTTCGGCGGCGGCCCGGCCGGCTCCGTCGCCGGGGGCGGACCGTCGGCGCTCGGACCACCGGAGGGCGGACCTCCGGCCGGGTTCAGCGTGGTCACCGGGCCTCCGAGGCGTTCCCGCTGGAGTCGGTCAGTTCCGGTGTCGGCGGCGGCGCGTCCGCCGGGCCGAGGGTGACACTCGCCTCCGAGGCGACCTTGCGGCGCTGCGCGGACAGCTCGTAGCGGCGCACGATCTCGTACGCGATCACGACCGAGATGACCGTCACCCCCTGCATGATCACGGCGATCTCCCGGGGCACGCCGACGTTGTCCAGCGCCAGCGCGGCCTTGTCCAGGAAGGCCCAGAGCAGCGAGCCGGCGGCGATGCCCACCGGGTTGTTCCGGCCGAGGAGCGCGATCGCGATGCCGGTGAAACCGTAGCCCTGCGGCGAGTTGAGGGTGTACGCGAAGTCGCGGCCGAGCAGCTCGGGCAGCCCGACCAAACCGGCCACCGCGCCGGAGAGCAGCAGCGCGAGCACGGTCATCCGGCGCGCGTTCACCCCGCCGGCGGCGGCCGCAGTCGGCGACTCACCGGACGCCTTCAGCTCGAAACCGAACCGGGTGCGGCCGAGCATGAACCAGTAGCCGACACCCAGCGCGGCGGCCACGAAGACCATGCCGAACACCGTGCCCTTGTCGCCGAGCGGGATGCCGGGGAACTGGCCGCTGGGCTCGATCGGCTTGGTGGAGATGTTGTTGCCCTCGAGCACGCCGAACGTGTCGGGCCGGATCAGGTAGGCGATCACGCCGGTGGAGATCGCGTTCAGCATGATCGTGGAGATCACCTCGCTGACCCCGCGATACGCCTTGAGCAGCGCGGCGACGCCGGCCCACCCGGCGCCGACCAGCACGGCGACCAGGATGACCACCACCGTGTGCAGGACGGGCGGCAGTGCCCAGGCCCCGCCGACGATCGCCGCCACGCAGGCCGCCAGCCGGAACTGCCCCTCCACCCCGATGTTGAACAGCTTCATCTGGAAGCCGAGCGCAACGGCCAACCCGGACAGGTAGTAGACGGCGGCGCTGTTCACGATGTCGACCGCGGTGGTGCCCTGGCCGACCTGGCTGACCATCACCTTCAGCGCGGTCCACGGCGCGTCCCCGCTCACCAGCAGCGCCACCGCGCAGAGCAGCGCGGAGAACACGATCGCGAGCACCGGAGCCAGCAACCGCCCGCGCAGCCAGCCGGTCAGCACCCCGTTCACTCGGCGGCCCCGGTCATCGCGGCGCCGAGCTGCTCGGGGGTGACGGTGGCCGGGTCGGCCTCGGCGACCAGCCGGCCCCGCAGCATCACCTTGATCGTGTCGGACAGCCCGATCAGCTCGTCCAGGTCCGCCGAGATCAGCAGCACCGCGAGCCCCTGGCGCTGGGCGTTCCGGATCGCGTCCCAGATCAGGGCCTGCGCGCCGACGTCCACCCCGCGCGTCGGGTGCGAGGCGATCAGCAGCACCGGGTCGCCGGACAGCTCCCGGCCGACCACGAGCTTCTGCTGGTTGCCGCCGGACAGGGCGGCCGCCGGCACGTCCACCCCGGGGGTGCGCACGTCGAACTCGGTGACGATCCGCTCGGTGTCCGTCCTGGTCGCGGCGACGTCCAGCAGCACGCCCCGGGACACCGGCCGGCGGCTCTGGTAGCCGAGGATCCGGTTGGCCCACAGCGGCTGGCTGGGCAGCAGACCGTGGCGGGTGCGGTCTTCCGGGACGTAGCCGATGCCGGCCTCGCGGCGGCCCAGGGTGCCCAGCGGCGTCAGGTCCACCTCGCCCCCGTCAGCCCCCTCCAGCGACACCCGCCCGGCCGACGCCTTGCGCATCGCCATGATGGTCTCGACCAGCTCGGTCTGCCCGTTGCCCTCGACGCCGGCGATGCCGAGCACCTCGCCGGCGTGCACGGTCAGGCTGACCGCGTCCAGCGCGTGCCGATCGCCGGACTCGGCGAGCAGGGTGAGGCCCTCGACGCGCAGCACCGCGCGGTCGGTGACCGTGGACTCGCGCGACCCCGGGTCCGGCAGCTCGCTGCCCACCATCATCTCGGCCAGCCGGCGGCTGGTCACCGTGCGCGGGTCGACCGTGCCGACACAGCGGCCCCGCCGGATCACCGTGATGGTGTCGGCGATGGAGCGCACCTCGTCGAGCTTGTGGGAGATGAACAGGAAGGTATAGCCCTGCTCGCGCATCTGCCGGACGGTGCCGAACAGCTCGTCGACCTCCTGCGGCACCAGCACCGCCGTCGGCTCGTCCAGGATCACCACGCGGGCGCCCCGGTAGAGCACCTTGAGGATCTCCACGCGCTGCCGGTCGGCCACCCCGAGCCGGGCCAGCGGCAGGTCGGGGTCGACGCGCAGGCCGGTGGTGCCGGCGAGCTCGGCGATCCGCCGCCGCGCCTTGCCGCCGATGCCGTGCTGGCCCTCCGCGCCGAGCAGCACGTTCTCCGCCACGGTGAGGTTGTCGGCCAGCATGAAGTGCTGGTGCACCATGCCGATGCCGGCCTTGATCGCGTCCGACGGTGAGCGGAACCGGATCGGCTCGCCGTTCACCTCGATGCGACCGGAGTCCGGCTGCAGCATGCCGTAGAGGATCTTCATCAGGGTCGACTTGCCGGCCCCGTTCTCGCCGCAGAGCGCGTGTACCTCGCCGGCGCGGACCTGCAGGTCGATGTTGCTGTTGGCGATGACGCCCGGGAAGCTCTTGCTGATGCCGACCAGCTGGACGGCCAGGTTCGCGTTCACAGTGATCGCTCTGTGCTCAACCCGGGCCCGTCACTGCGCGGGGGTGGTGGACACCTTGATCGCGCCGCTGATGATCTGCGCCTTGTACGCGTCCAGATCGGGCTTGATGTCGTTCACGAAGCCGCCCGAGGTGGCGTAGCCGACGCCGTCCACCTTCAGGTCGAACACCTTCGGGATGCTGGCCACGTTGTTGCTGGCCACGGCCGCGACGAAGTCGTAGACGGCCACGTCGACCCGCTTGACCATGGACGTCATGATGATGTCCTTGACGTCGGCCAGCGTCTTGTCGTTGTACTGGTCGGAGTCGACGCCGATGCCCCACTTCGGGCTCTGCGGGGTGCTGGCGGCCTTGATCGCGCGGAAGGCGCCGGAGCCGGATGCGCCGGCCGCCGCGTAGACGATGTCCGCGCCGGCGTCCAGCTCGCCCTTGGTCGCCTCGCCGCCCTTGGCCGGGTCGTTGAAGCCGCTCAGGTCGCCGGCCTGGGAGAGGTAGCTGGTCTCGATCTTGATGTCCGGCGCGACCGCCTTGGCGCCCTGCTTGAAGCCCGCCTCGAACTTCTGGATCAGCGGGGTCTGCACACCGCCGACGAAGCCGATGTGGCAGGTCTTGGTCTTCAGCGCGGCGGCGGCGCCGACCAGGAAGGAGCCCTCCTGCTCGGCGAACAGCAGCGGGGTCACGTTCGGCACGTTGTCGGCGGTGCTGTCGATCAGGGCGAACTTGGTGTTCGGCGCGGTCGGCGCGACGGCCTCGATCGCGGGCTCGTACTTGAAGCCGACCGCGATGATCGGGTTGTAGCCGCCGGCGATCAGCTGGCGCAGCCGGCCGGCGGTGGCGTCCTCACTCTCGCCGACCGCGGCGGTCAGCTCCTTGCTGTCGGTGACCCCGAGCTGCGCCTTCGTCCGGTCCAGCCCGGCCGCGGCGGCGTCGTTGAACGACGCGTCACCCCGCCCGCCGACGTCGAAGGACACGCCGACCTTGAGCGCGGAGGCGTTGGTGCCGGGGGCGGCGACGGGCGGCGGGGCGGACGCGGCACCACCGGTCGGGGCGGGGTTGCGCTTGCACTCGGTCGCGGTGCCGCTGGCGGACGAGCCCGTCGAGCCGGTGTCCTTCGCACATCCCACCAGGCTGAGCGCCGCGGCCAACAGCACCGCGGTCAGCACCGACGCTCGACGCATCCCGCCACCTCCGTTTTGCTCAAGATCGCGACCCCCGTCGCCCCGCGGGCACGCTACTAGCCGGTACCGGCGCGTGACCAGGACTTGCCCAAGTCGTTCACAGACCAGAATCATTGCGATCTAGAAGGGAGGCGTCATGGATGAGGCCAGTGTGACGATCGAGGCGGCGCCCGAGCAGGTGTGGGCGTTGGTCAGTGACATCACCAAGATGGGCAGGTTCAGCGACAGCAACACCGGCGGCAAGTGGATCATGGGTGCGTCCGGCCCCGAGGTGGGTGCCCGGTTCATCGGGTTCAACAAGCGCGGCATGGTGCGGTGGCTGACCACCTGCAAGGTCATCGAGTGCGAGCCGGAGACCAAGTTCGCGTTCCAGGTCAACGAGAACAAGATGCAGTGGGGTTGGCGGGTCGAGCCCGGCGAGGGCGGCGGCACGCTGCTCACCCAGTGGCGGCACCGGGCCGGCGAGCCGGCCGCGCCGATCCGGGCGGTGGCGAACCTGCTGTTCAAGGGCAAGCTGGACGAGGAGATGTGCGACGGTATGACCACCACCCTGGCGGCGGTGAAGGCCGAGGCGGAGCGTTCCGGCACGCCGGCAACCTGAGGGGACTAACCTCTCCGGTCGTGACTGTCCGACGCTCGGCCGTGGCAATCGCGACGCTGGGTGTCGCACTGGGTGCCGTACTGGGCACGTCCGGGTCGGCGCTCGCGGCGACCGAGCACCCCAAGCCGCCGCCGACCCGGCAGGAGGCGCCGGCACCCGGCCGGGCGGAGACGCCCGCCCGGCCCGGGGCACACACCCGACAGGGCACCCCGGCGGCCGGCTCGGCTGGCGCCCCGGCGGCCGGCTCGGCGGCAGCGGGTTCGGCGGACACTCCGGCGGCCGACGACGCGAGCTGCACCGTGCCCGTGGCCCCGCCGGCCGCGATCGACGAGTCGGAGCGGCCCCGCGCCGGCACGCTGGCCCCGCCGCCGCTGCCGGTCCCCGCGCAGCCCGTCGGCGGACCCAGGATGGGCGAGTGCGGCAACGTGCTGCCCCCGGGCGCCCCGCCGCCGCCCTCCGTGCAGGACTCGGTGTCCTGGGTCCTCGCCGACCTGGACACCGGCGCCGTGCTGGCCGCGCGCAGCCCGCACGCCCGTGAGCGCCCGGCGTCCCTGCTCAAGATCCTCACCTCGTTGGTGATCATGAAGCGGCTGGACATGGACACCGTGGTGGCCGGCACCGAGGCGGATGCCGACGCACCGGGCAGCCGGGTCGGCGTCGGCCCCGGCGGCCAGTACACGGTGCGCCAGCTGTTCACCGGGCTGATCCTGAACTCGGGCAACGACGCGGCCAACGCGCTGGCCCGCCAGCTGGGCGGCGTACCGGCCACACTGCGCTACATGTCGGAGACCGCCGCCTCGCTCGGCGCGCTGGACACCCGGCCGGCGAGCCCCTCCGGACTGGACGCCCCCGGCATGTCCACCTCCGCCTACGACCTGGCGCTGTTCTACCGGCAGGCCATCCAGCAGCCGCTGTTCGCCCAGATCAGCAAGACGCGGCTGTACGACTGGCCGGGGCGCGGCGACCTGCCCGGCTTCAAGATCAGCAACGACAACCACATGCTGACCGAGTACCCGGGCACCTTCGGCGGCAAGACCGGGTTCACCGACGACGCCAGGCACACCCGGATCACCGCCGCGCAGAAGCACGGCCGCCGGCTGGTGCTGGTGCAGATGCGCGGCGAGACGCACCCGGTCCCGATGGACACCCAGGCCGCCCGGCTGCTCGACTACGGCTTCGCGCTGCCGTCCGACTCGCCGCCCGTCGGCCAGCTGGTCGATCCGGCGGGCACCGTCCGGCCGCCGGTGGCCGACGACAGCGCGGGCGGCGCCGACCCCACGCTCGTCGCCGGCAGCGTGCCGACCGACCGCCCGGCCGAGAACCTGCCGGCCAGCCTCGCGATGATCGGCGGCGGGGCACTGCTCGGCGCGCTGCTGTCCATGCTCGTCGCCCGCCGCCGCCCACCTGGCCGGCACAGCAACGCCGTCCCCCGGGGCCAGCTACCGGACGACTGAGCCGGAGCCGCCCCCTGGCCGCCCGGGTCGGAACCGCCGGCGCCCGGGCCAGCACACCGCCGTCGCGCCCGGGCCGCCCGTCGTCAGGACCGCCGGCGAGTGAGCCCGGCGACGGTGCCGAGCAGCAGGCCGGCCACCGCGCCGACCCCGACCAGCCCGGCCGTCACGCCACTCCCGAGCCCCTCCCGCACGGTGACCGCCGTCCTGATCACCGCCGGCCCCGGTACCTCCACCGGCGTCTCCACCATGTTCTCCCTGGCCGTGGCTGCCCACGCGGTCAGGAACAGCAGGAACCGGGACACGGTGAAGATGAAGATCATCAGACCGAGCACGGGGCCGAACAGGGCACCGGTCGGCGAGTTGGTGATCTTCGCCAGGTAGAACACCATGATCTGGTTGATCACCTGGAAGCCTACCGCCGCCGCCAGCGCCGCCTTGGCCGCGCTGCGCCAGGTGACCGGTTCGCGGGGCAGCCGGGCGATCACCCAGAGGAACACCAGCGCGTTGGCGAGCAGGCTGACCACGACCACGACCAGCCGGATCAGCGGGCTGAGCCAGGTCAGGCCGTCCAGCCCCAGGAACTTCACGATGTGCGGGGCCAGCCCACCGACCGCGATCACCGCGAACGACACGAGCATCGCCAGGAAGAGCCCGAGCAGCGCGAGCAGGTCGACGATGAGCTTGCGCACCAGCTTGGGCGGGTCCTCGCGCTGGCCCCACTGCGAGGAGAGTGCCTCCCGCAGGTTGCTCATCCAGCCCAGCCCGGAGTACAGCGCGACGAGCAAGCCGACCACCCCGACCGTGCCGGCCGACTTGATCGCCGAGTCGATCACCCCGGTGAGCGTCTTGCTGAGGTCGCCCGGCACCGCCTTGGCGATGCTCCCCTCGATCTGGAAGAGCAGGTCCTGGTTGTGCCGCAGGAACAGCGCGCCGGCCGCGAACGCCACCATGAGCAGCGGGAACAGCGCCAGCACGCTGAAGTAGGTGATCGCCGCCGCGTAGTGGTCGCCGTGGTTCTCGGTGTAGCTGGCACCGGCCCGCATCAGGTGGTCCAGCCACTCGTGGCGACGCCGCAGCTCGGCGATCTTGGACGGCTTCCCGGGCTGGTCGGGCTGATCGGCCACGGCGGCCTCCTTCGGGGGGTCGGCGCCGGGCCGATCAGCCTTCGATCAACGCGTCGGCGGGAGGAAGCCGATCCTGTCGTATGCCTGCGCCAGTGTCTTGCCGGCGACGTCCCTCGCCCGGGTGGCACCGGCGGCCAGCACGCGGTCCAGCTCGGCGCGGTCGTCCAGGTACTCGTTCACCTTCGCCCGCAGCGGCCCCACGAACTCGCCGACCACCTCGGCCAGGTCCTTCTTCAGGTCGCCGTAGCCCTTGCCCGCGTAGTCCGTCTCCAGCTCGGTGACCTTCCGGTTGGCCAGCGCCGCGTAGATGGTCAGCAGGTTGGAGATGCCGGGCTTGTGCTCCACGTCGAAGCGGATCTCCCGCTCGGCGTCGGTGACCGCCGACCGGATCTTCTTCGCGGACACCTTCGGGTCGTCCAGCAGCTCGACGATGCCGGCCGGGGTGGACGCCGACTTGCTCATCTTCGACGTCGGGTCCTGCAGGTCGTAGATCTTGCCGATGCCCTCCGGGATGAACGGCTCCGGCACGATGAACGTCTTGCCGCCGAAGCGGGTGTTGAACCGCTGCGCGAGGTTGCGGGTCAGCTCCAGGTGCTGGCGCTGGTCCTCGCCGACCGGTACGCGGTCGGCCTGGTAGAGCAGGATGTCGGACGCCATCAGCACCGGATAGGTGAACAGGCCGACGCTGGACCGGTCGGTGCCCTGCTTGGCCGACTTGTCCTTGAACTGGGTCATCCGGCTGGCCTCGCCGAACCCCGTGATGCAGCTGAGCACCCAGGTCAGCTCGGCGTGCTCGGGCACCTGGGACTGCACGAACAGCGTGCACCGGTCCGGGTCAAGGCCCAGCGCGAGCAGCTGGGCGACGCCGCGCAGGGTGCGCTCGCGCAGCGCGGCCGGGTCGTGGTCGACGGTGATGGCGTGCAGGTCGGGGATGAAGTAGAACGCGTCGTGGTCGTCCTGCAGCGCGATCCACTGCCGTAGCGCGCCGAGATAGTTGCCCAGATGGAACGAGTCGGCGGTCGGCTGGATCCCGGACAGCACCCGGGGCCGGTGGGACGAATCTGTCATGGTTCCCATTCTCCCAGCGCCGTCGACGTAGTTCCCCACCGTCCCCACCGTGAGTCGCTACATTGCCGCCAGAGCGCTATGCCGGCGCCCGAACTCGTCAGATTGACCAGCCGGAGTGACCATGGCCGAGCAGTCCCCCGCCCTCGACGAGCTGGACCTCGCACTGCTCACCGCCCTGCGCGAGCAGCCACGGGCCGGCGCGCTGGAGCTGTCCCGGCTGCTGCGGGTGGCCAGAGCCACCGTGTCGGCCCGGCTGCGCCGCCTCGAGGAGAGCGGGGTGATCACCGGTTACGGCCCGGACGTGGACCTGGCGGCGGCCGGCTACCCGGTGCAGGCGTTCGTCACACTGGAGATCGCCCAGGGCGCCCTGGAGCAGATCGCGCACGAGCTGGAGGCCATCCCCGGGGTCGTCGAGGCCTACGCCACCACGGGCACCGGCGACGTGCTGTGCCGGATCGCGGCGGCCTCGCACGAGGATCTGCAGGCCACCCTGCTGCTGCTGAACAACTCCACCGCGATCGACCGGTCCACCAGCGTGATCTGCCTGAGCACGGTCGTGCCGCGCCGGGTGATGCCGCTGCTCGGCCAGGCCGGGGATCGACCCGCCAGCCGGGCCCCCGCATTCCGCGGCCGCGCCACACCGGGCGGCACACTCAGGATTAGTAAGCCAGAATGACCAAATGACCCTGATCGCGCTCGAGGAACACCTGATCCCCGCCGACCTGATCGACCAGGTGTGGCCCGGGCGGCCGGCTCCGGACGCCCTGCGCGACGCCCTGATGGACGTCGGCGAGCAGCGGCTGCGGGTGATGGACGAGTACGGGATCGACCTGCAGGTGCTCTCGCCCGCCGCGCCGGCCGCGCAGGGTGTACCGGCCGAGCAGTCGGTGCCGCTGGCCCGCGCCCTCAACGACCGGGTCGCCGCCGCGATGGCCGCCCACCCCGACCGGTTCCAGGGGCTGGCCAGCCTGCCCACCCCCGACCCGGCGGCCGCCGCCGTCGAGGCCAAGCGCGCGATCTCCGAGCTCGGCATGTGCGGCGTCATGATCAACGGGCACACCGGAGGCCGGTTCCTGGACGCGCCGGAGTACGACGAGCTGCTGGGCACCATTGAGGACCTCGGCGTGCCGATCTACCTGCACCCGACCTACCCGCCGCCGGAGGTCGCCGAGATCTACTTCGGTGGGCTCGACCCGGCGGCCGCGCAGGGACTGTCCACCGCCGCCTGGGGCTGGCACGTCGAGACCGGGCTGCACGTGCTGCGGCTGGCGGTCAGCGGCGTGTTCGACCGGCATCCCGGGCTACAGGTCGTCGTCGGGCACATGGGCGAGAACCTGCCGTTCTCCCTGATGCGTGCGGACGCGGTGCTCGGCGGCGGCCGCCCCGGCGCCCGGTCCATCGCCGAGATCGTGCGCGAGCACGTGCACCTCACGATCTCCGGTTACCCGACGGTGCCCCCGCTGGTGTGCGCGCTGTCGGTGTTCGGCGCGGACCGGATCCTGTTCTCCGTCGACTACCCGTTCGGCGACACCCAGGTGCACGCCCGGTTCCTCGCCGAGGCCCCGATCAGCCCCACCGACCGCGAGAAGATCGGCCACCTGAACGCCAAGGCCCTGTTCAAGCTCTAGCACGCGGACCCGGACCCCGCCCGCACAGAGGCAGCCCGCCGGTCCGCACGGACCGAGTACGTACCGCGCAGACCGTGCACGGTCTGCGCGGTAAGGGAACGGTCTGTGCGGGCGCGGGGCGACGGCGGTCAGGCCGGCCGCCTGCGACGGCTCAGGCCTGGTCGGGCGAGTCCTCGGCGGGGGCGGGTGCCGGCTCGGCCGGAGCCGCCGGCTTCCTCGCGGCCAGGCCGGGCAGCCGCACCACGCCGCTGTCCAGGTCGATGTCGAACCTCGGGCGGTGCAGCTTGCCGTCGCTGTCCTCGCCGCCGTCGTCGGAAAGCTTCTTACCGGGGAACAACTCGCCGAGCATGCCCATGCCTCCACGGTAGTCCCGGCCCCGTCGACACCGACGGAACCCCCGGTCGGCCGGACAAAATCCCCGACTCACCCTGACGGAATCCCCGACTCGCGGGAGGTTCTTGGATGGGCCTGCGCCGCGCGCCCGCCCCGGGCACCCGCCCCGCGCGCCCGCCCCGGGCACCCGCCCCGCGCATCCGCCCCGCGCGCCCGCCCTGTGCGCCTCGCCTGCTTCCCGTTACGCGGTGGTGAGGGGGAGCAGGCGCGGGGCGGCGGTTTCGGTGGGGGTCAGCAGGGTGGGCGTGCCGACGTAGGTGGTGGTGCGCTGGCGGACCGGGCGGCCGGCGAGCGCGGCGATGGCGGCGAGCTCGGTGACCGAGCGCGCGGACCCGTTCTCCGACCCGGCCATGCGGCTGATCGTCTCCTCCATGAGGGTGCCGCCCATGTCGTCGGCGCCACCGCGCAGGATGTCGGCCGCCAGGTGGTCGCCGAGCTTCACCCAGGAGCACTGGATGTGGTCGATCCGGCCGTGCAGGGCGAGCCGGGCGAACGCGTGCACGGCGCGGTTGTCCCGCTCGGTGGGTCCGGGGCGGGCCAGGCCGGCCAGGTAGATCGGCGCGTTGGTGTGCACGAACGGCAGCGGGACAAACTCCGTAAAGCCGCCGGTGCGGTCCTGGATCGAGGCCAGCGTGCGCAGGTGGCCGAGCCAGTGCCTCGGTTCGTCGACGTGGCCGTACATCATCGTCGAGGAGGACGCGATGCCCAGCTCGTGCGCGGTGCTGACCACCTCGATCCACTGCGCGCTGGGCAGCTTGCCCTTGGTCAGCACCCAGCGGACCTCGTCGTCGAGGATCTCCGCCGCGGTGCCGGGGATGGAGCCCAGCCCGGCCGCCTTGAGCTCGGTCAGCCACTCCTTGATCGACACCCCGGCCTTGGCCGACGCGGACACGATCTCCATCGGCGAGAATGCGTGCACGTGCATGCCGGGCACGGCGGCGTGCACCGCGCGGACCAGGTCGGCGTAGAAGGTGACCGGCAGCTGCGGGTCGATGCCGCCCTGCATGCAGACCTCGGTGGCGCCGTCGGCGGCGGCCTCGGCGGCGCGCGAGGCGACCTCGTCCAGGGACAGCCGGAACGCGTCGGCGTCGCGCTCACGCTGGGCGAACGCGCAGAACCGGCAGCCCACGTAGCACACGTTGGAGAAGTTGATGTTGCGGTTGATCACGTAGCTGACCTCGTCACCGACCACGTCGGCACGCACAGCGTCGGCCAGCTTGCACAGCTCCTCCAGCGCCGCACCGTCGCTGGTCAGCACGGCCATGGCGGCGGTCTGGTTGGCCGGGTCGAGCAGCGCGGCCGGATCGCTCGCGGCCAGCCGCAGCCCGGCCGCCACATCGCTGTCGAGGCGCTCCGGGGCGGACTGCTGGTGCGCGGCGAGCTCGGCCTTGACCTCGTCCCAGTCGCCGTAGACGGAGTCGAAGTCACCGCGCCGGTCGGCGGTGCGGCCGGTGGTGTCGATGGTCGCCTGCAGGTCGATGCGGCCGGTGGAGGCGAAGCCGCCGTCGGGCTCCTGCCAGGGGCGACCGATGACCTCGGCGCCCTCGCGGGCCAGGCCGGTCTCCGGGTCGGCCAGCGCGGCCACGTGGGCGTGCAGCCGGGTGTCGATCCACGGTGAGCCGGCCAGCACGTAGCGGGGGTACGCGGTCAGCCGCTCGCGCATGGTGAACCCGGCCGCCGAGGTGTGCGCGGTCAGCTCGTCCACCGCCGGCCAGGGGCGCTCCGGGCTGACGTGGTCCACGGTGATCGGGGAGACACCGCCCCAGTCGTCGATGCCCGCGCGCAGCATCAGCCCGTACTCCTCGCCGACCAGGTTCGGCGGGGCCTGCAGCCGCATCTTCGGGCCGAGCACCAGCCGGGCGACCGCGATAGTGGCGGCCAGGTCGTGCAGGTCGGCGTCGGGGTCGTTGGCCATGGCCGTATCGGGCTTGGCGCGGAAGTTCTGCACGATCACTTCCTGGATGTGGCCGTGCAGCCGGGCGGCGGTGCGGATCGCGTACAGCGAGTCGGCCCGCTCCGCGCGGTTCTCGCCGATGCCGATCAGGATGCCGGTGGTGAACGGCACCCCGACCCGGCCGGCGTCGGTCAGCGTGCGCAGCCGGACGGCCGGCTCCTTGTCGGGGCTGCCGTAGTGCGGGCCGCCGGGCTCCGACCACAGCCGCGTGGCGGTGGTCTCCAGCATCATGCCCATGCTCGCCGCGACGGGCTTGAGCCGGGTGATCTCCGCCCAGGACAGCACACCGGGGTTCAGGTGCGGCAGCAGCCCGGTCTCCTCGAGCACCGCGATCGCGCAGGCCCGCACGTAGTCCAGGGTCGAGTCGTAGCCCCGCGCGTCGAGCCACTCCCGGGCGGCCGGCCAGCGGTCCTCCGGGCGGTCGCCCAGGGTGAACAGCGCTTCCTTGCAGCCGGCCGCCGCGCCGGCGCGCGCGATCTCCAGCACCTCGTCGCGCTCCAGGAACGCGGCCGGCAGCCGGTGCGGCACGGTGGCGAACGTGCAGTAGTGGCAGCGGTCCCGGCATAGCCGCGTCAACGGGATGAACACGTTGCGGCTGTAGGTCACCACCCCGGGCCGCCCGGCGTCCACCAGCCCGGCGTCGCGCACCCGCCCGGCGATGGCGAGGAGGTCGTCGAGGGCCTCGCCCCGGGCGGCCAGCAGCACGGCGGCCTCGTCGACGTTGAGCGTGACCCCGTCCCGGGCGCGGCGCAGCGCGCGGCGCATCGCGGACGCCGACGGGGCCGGCTCGGCCGGTACGACCTCGGACGGCCGGGGTTCGGGGTCATTCAGGAGATCAGCCACCCCTGCACACTAAGTCGATTTCGGCGGCCCCGCAGCAATCTGAGTACTTTTTTTGTACCGACCTGAATCGGACCAGTTGATCGCCTCCCCTTCGTCACCGCGAGCCTCATGTACTTTGTACATGTACCCCGTATAGGAGGCAGCGTGTCCAAGCACACCGACCTGACCCCGGCACTGGCCAGCGAGCTGACTCTGGCCGACGGCGTCACCCTGCCCAACCGCCTGGCCAAGGCCGCCACGAGCGAGCACCTGGCCAGCCGGCACGGCGCGCCGACCCGGCAGCTGATCGAGGCCTACCGGCGGCTGGCGCGGTCCGGCGTCGGCCTGATGATCAGCGGAAACGTCATGGTGGACGGCTCGGCGCTGGAGGCGCACCGGAACGTCGTGATCGAGGACGAGCGCTTCCTGCCCGAGCTGCGGCGGTGGGCGGCGGTGACCGACGGCACCGGGACGAAGTTCCTGCTCCAGCTGTCGCACCCCGGCCGACAGAGCATGCGCGGCCTGTCGGTGGCCGGGCGGCGGCACGACGTGGTCTCGGCGTCCGAGGTGCCGCTGTCCGTCGGCGGGCCGATGTTCCGGTCGCCGAGGGCGCTCACCGAGCCGGAGATCCTCGACGTGGTGCGCCGGTTCGGCGCGGCCGCCCGGGTCGCCTCGGCGGCCGGGTTCGACGGTGTCGAGCTGCACGCTGCCCACGGCTACCTGCTGAGTCAGTTCCTGTCCCCGCTGGTCAACCGCCGTACGGACCGGTGGGGCGGCTCACTGGAGAACCGGATGCGGCTGCTCATGGAGGCGGTGCGCGCGGTCCGGGCGGCCACCCCGGAGTCGTTCGTACTGGCGGTCAAACTGAACTCCGCCGACTTCCAGCGCGGCGGCTTCTCCCCCGACGACGCACTGGCCGTCGCGACCGCGCTGCAGGCCGACGGGGTTCACCTGATCGAGGTATCCGGCGGCACCTACGAGAGCACCGCGATGCTGGACGGCACCCCCGCGCGGAGCTCGACGGTCGCGCGCGAGGCGTACTTCGCGGAGTTCGCCGAGCGGTTCCGCCGCGAGCTTCGCGTGCCGATCATGCTCAGCGGCGGCTTCCGGACCCGCCGGGGCATGGTCGAGGCGGTCGAGGGCGGCGCCGTCGACCTGGTCGGCCTGGCCCGCCCGATCAGCCACGACCCGGACTTCCCCCGCCGGGTGCTCGACGGCACCATCGAGGCCAGCGGCACCCGGTCGGTCGCGCTGGGGCTGCGGGAGGTCGACGGGCTGCTGAACAGCGCGTGGCACCAGCAGCAGCTCGCCCGGCTGGGTCGGGGCAAGGCGGTCCGGCCGGGGCGGCATCCACTCGTCGCGCTCGCCCTGTTCGTGGCGACGACCGCACGGGACGCGCTGGTCACACGGCTGCCGGTGCTCCGCCAGCCCTCGCGGGGGTGTAGTGGACGGTGACCGGGGCGTGATCGGACCAGCGCAGCGCGTGCTCGGCGGCGCGCTCCACCCGGGCGGTGGTCGCGCGCCGGGCCAGGCCGGGGGTCGCCACGTGGTAGTCGATCCGCCAGCCGGTGTTGTTGTCGAACGCCCGGCCCCGGTAGGACCACCAGGAGTACGGCCCGTCGACCCCGGGGTGCAGCGCGCGCACGACGTCGGTGTAGCCGTTGTCGAACACGCCGGCGAGCCACTCCCGCTCGTGCGGCAGGAAGCCGGAGTTGCGCACGTTGCCCCGCCAGTTCCGGATGTCCGCCTCGGTGTGCGCGATGTTCCAGTCCCCGCAGACCAGCACCTCGCGGTCCTCGGCGGCGGCCTTCTCCGCGCGCTCGGCCAGGTAGGGCGCGAACTCGGCCAGGAAGCGGTCCTTCTCGTCCTGCTTGGGGGTGCCGACCGTGCCGTTGGGCAGGTACAGCGAGGCGATGGTCAGCCCGCCGGCGCCGCCGAACCCGGGCAGGTCGAGCTCGAGGTAGCGGCCGGAGTCGTCGAACTCGGCGGAGCCGTAGCCCACCCGCACCGCCTCCGGCTCGACCCCGTCCCGGACCAGCACCCCGACCCCGTTGCGCCCTTTCGCCCCGCCACAGGGCGCGTAGTACGACCGCCACCCCGCCGGCAGCTCGGGGAACTCCTCGGGCAGCGCGCGGCACTCCTGCAGGCACACGACGTCGGCCTCGGTGCCCCGCAGCCAGTCCAGCAGCCCCTTGCGCGCCGCCGCCCGGATCCCGTTCACGTTCACCGTGCTGACCACGACCCCGGGCGCCACCGCCGGCGCCCCCGACACGCCCCGAACTTCCCGCGAGTCGGGATTTTTGTCAGGGTGAGTCGCGGATTCGGTCAGTGCACCGGGCAAGGCGTCAGTCACCCGGTCGGACGTACCGGTCACTGGGCCGCGCACTTGCTGCCGGGCAGCGGCCGCAGGAAGTCGTCCAGCGCCCAGCCACCGGTGCCGGCCAGCTGGCGGTAGCCGTTCTGCACGGTGGTCTCCGCGCCGCGCAGGTCACCCCGGTGCAGCACGCTGGTCGTCGCGGCGGCCGGCTCGGGGCTCACGCGCACGTTCAGGTTGTCGGCGGTGACCTCGACCCGGCAGGCGGCGTTCAGCCCGGAGCCCGCGCTCAGCGAGCCGTTGTCGATCAACACGAGCACCCCGAGCACCAGTGCGACGATGCCGGCGAAGAACCAGCTCCTGGTGTCCGGTTTGGAAATCTTGATCTGCATGATCTTCATCTGTGGATACCCCGCCCGGCCCCGACTCGCGACCTATTGACGCTACCGCGCGCGGGCGGTTACGTCGCGTATCCACCTATCAAGGTCTAGCGTGTTTCCCTGGGGCTAGCGTGATAGCCGGGAGGCTCCGCGCCCCGTCCATATCCGCTCACGAGTCACAGGTAGGGCCACAGCAACGATGAAGGTCATCTACACCTACACCGACGAGGCGCCGGCGCTCGCAACGCACTCGTTCCTGCCGGTCATCGAGGCGTTCGCCGGCAAGACCGGTGTCGACGTCGAGACCCGCGACATCTCGCTGGCGGCCCGGATCCTGGCGCACTTCCCCGACCGGCTGACCGAGGAGCAGCGGGTGCCCGACTCGCTCGCCGAGCTCGGTGAGCTGGCCAAGACGCCCGAGGCCAACATCATCAAGCTGCCGAACATCAGCGCCTCGATCCCGCAGCTCAAGGCCGCGATCAAGGAGCTGCAGTACGCCGGCTACGCGGTGCCCGACTACCCGGAGAACCCGACGACCGACGAGGAGCGCGCCGCCCGCGCGGCCTACGACTCGGTCAAGGGCAGCGCGGTCAACCCGGTGCTGCGTGAGGGCAACTCGGACCGGCGCGCCCCCGCCTCGGTGAAGAAGTTCGCCCGCAGCCACCCGCACTCGATGGGCAAGTGGTCGCCCGAGTCGGCCTCGCACGTATCCACCATGAGCGACGGTGACTTCCGCCACTCGGAGACCTCGGTCACCGTTGCCGAAGCCACCGAGCTGCGCATCGAGCACGCCGCCGCCGACGGCACGGTGACCGTGCTCAAGGCGTCGCTGCCGGTGCTGGCCGGCGAGATCGTGGACGCCGCGGTGCTGCGCAAGAACGCCCTCGACACATTCCTCGCCGAGCAGATCGCGGACGCCAAGGCCAAGGGCGTGCTGTTCTCGGTGCACCTCAAGGCGACCATGATGAAGGTCTCCGACCCGATCATCTTCGGGCACGCGGTGAAGGGCTACTTCGCCGACGTGTTCGCCGAGTACGGCGCCGACCTCGCGACCGTGGGCGCCGACCCCAACGACGGCCTGGCCAGCGTACTCACCGCGCTGGACAAGCTGCCGGCGGCGAAGCGGGAGGCCATCCAGGCGGCCATCACCGCCGCGTACGGCACCGGCCCCGCGCTGGCCATGGTCGACTCCGACCGGGGCATCACCAACCTGCACGTGCCGAGCGACGTGATCATCGACGCGTCGATGCCGGCCGCGATCCGCACGTCCGGCCAGATGTGGAACGCGGACAACCAGCAGCAGGACGCCAAGTTCGTCATCCCGGACTCGTCCTACGCCGCGCTCTACGCCGAGACCGTCAACTTCTGCCGAGAGCACGGCGCGTTCGACCCGACCACCATGGGCACCACGCCGAACGTCGGCCTGATGGCGCAGAAGGCCGAGGAGTACGGCAGCCACGACAAGACGTTCGAGATCGCCGGCCCGGGCACCGTGCGCGTGGTGGACACCGCCACCGGGGCCACGCTGCTCTCGCACGACGTCGACGCCGGGGACATCTGGCGCGCCTGCCAGACCAAGGACGCCCCGATCCGCAACTGGGTCGAGCTGGCCGTCTCCCGGGCTCGCGCCACCGGCTCACCCGCCGTGTTCTGGCTGGATGAGACGCGCGGCCACGACGCCGAGGTACTCAAGAAGGTCCGCGCGCAGCTGGCTGAGCTGGACACCGACGGGCTGACCATCGAGGTCCTGCCGGTCGACGAGGCAACCCGGTACACGCTGGCGCGCGCCAAGGCCGGCGAGGACACGATCTCGGTCACCGGCAACGTGCTGCGGGACTACCTCACCGACCTGTTCCCGATCATGGAGCTGGGCACCAGCGCCAAGATGCTCTCGATCGTGCCGCTGATGAACGGCGGCGGGCTGTTCGAGACCGGGGCCGGCGGCTCGGCGCCCAAGCACGTGCAGCAGCTGGTCAAGGAGAACCACCTGCGGTGGGACTCGCTCGGTGAGTTCCTGGCGCTCGCGGTCTCGCTGGAGTTCCTGGCCGAGTCCGACGACAACCCGGGCGCCGCGGTGCTCGGTAAGACGCTCGACGAGGCCACCGGCAAGCTGCTGGAGAACGGGCAGTCCCCGTCACGCCGCGTCGGGGAGCTGGACAACCGGGGCAGCCACTTCTACCTGGCGCTGTACTGGGCCCAGGCGCTCGCCGCACAGACCGACGACGCCGAGCTGGCCAAGGTGTTCGCACCGCTGGCCGAGCGGCTGGCCGCCGACGAGGACAAGATCATCGGCGAGCTGAACGGCGTGCAGGGCCACCCCGTCGAGCTGGGCGGCTACTACTACGTCGACAAGGCCAAGACCGACCAGATCATGCGCCCCAGCGCGACCCTGAACGCGGCGCTCGCGGAGTTCTGAGCACGAGCCGCGGTTGGCCCCGCGGTTTGTGGTTCGTGGTCTGACGGCGGAGCAGGTCACCCTCGGGTGGCCGGCTCCGCCGTTTCTCCGGTGCGGCCGGGCGCGCTCGCTTCTCCGGCCCGGCCGGGCGCGTTCAGCGTGTTCGGCGCGGTCTGGCGTGCCCGGCGCGATCTGGCGTGCCCGGCGCGGTCGGGCCTCCTCAGGGTGCGAGTTTCACCGACCAGCACTCGACGACGGCCGGCACTAGCCTGGCGACATGCCCGAACCCACCGCCGCGCGGGCGGTCGCCGACCGGATGGGCGACGCCGCCGAGGCCGTACTGGCCAGGGTGACCGGCGCCGAGCACGAGCAGCTCGCCCGGTCCTGGTCGGAGGACACCGACGCGGAGCGCCGCCGGTGGTTCTACACGCCGACCGACCACGGCGGGCTCGCGGTCGCGGACATGACGGCGGTGCAGTACCGGCGCGCCATGGCACTGGTGGCCAGCGGGCTGTCCGGGCCGGCGTACGGCACCGTCGCGACGATCATGGGCCTGGAGAACGTGCTGGACCGTACGGAGGGCTTCGCCGGGTTCGACTTCGCCCGGGAGCGCGGCCGCGACCCCGGTCAGTACCGGCTGCGCCTCTTCGGCACGCCGGGCCAGCCGATGTGGGGTTGGCGGTTCGGCGGCCACCACGTGTCGCTGAACAACCTGGTCGTGGACGGCGAGCTGGTGTCGTCGACCCCGTGCTTCCTCGGTGCCGACCCGGCCAGCTCACCGCTGCTCGGCGCCGGTGTGCTGCGCCCGCTCGGCGGTATGGAGGAGCTGGGCCGCTCGCTGCTCCGGTCGCTGGACGAGGAGCAGCGGGCACGGGCGGTGCTCGCGTCACGCGCGCCGGTGGACCTGGTCACCGCCAACCGGTCGCGGGTCGCGCCCGGCAACCGGGTGATCCCGCTGAACGAGCTGTTCCGGGGCCGGTTCGCCGCCCCCGAGAACGACCAGCGGATGGCGGCGGCGCACACGACGGGCGAGGAGTACTGGGGCGTCACCGAGGCGGACAACGACGCGGTCGAGCTCACCGCCGAGCCGCGCGGCGTACCGGCGTCCGCGCTGAGCACCGACCAGCGTGAGCTGCTGCTCGCGCTGCTGGACTGCTACACCGGGCGGGTACCCGAGGAGCTGGCCGCGCGGGAGGCGGCGCGCTACGCCGGCCCGCTGCTGGACGAGGTGCACTTCGCCTGGGCGGGCTCTGGCGAACCGGGCGACGCCACGTACTACCGGCTGCAGGGGCCCCGACTGCTCGCCGAGTACGACAACACTCAGCGCCTGGCCAACCACGCACACTCCGTGTGGCGGGACCCGGAGGGCGACTTCGGCGCCGACGTTCTCGCCGCGCACCGCCTGGCCCACCACACATAGCCGGAGCCGGCGGCCGCGGCCGGCCTGCCGGGCAGCGTTCCGGCTGACATGCCAGACGGTGTGGCGGCCGGCCTGCCAGGCAGCGTCCCAGCCGACCTGTTGAGCAGCGCCGCGGCCGGCCTGGCGGGCAGCGCGGCGGCCGACGTGCCAGACGGTATGGCTCAGCCCTGGATGAACGGCGTGCGCGGGATGGTGGCGGCCAGCAGGACCATGACCAGCCCGAAGCCGAGATAGCTGAGCACGTCGATCGCCTGGCTGCGGATCGCCAGCAACCCGGCCCGGTCCTCGGGCAGCAGCACCCGGGACACCGCGGCCACCAGCAGCGCGCCGCCGATCAGGCCGGTGCCCTCTCGCCAGTGCTCGGCCAGCACCCTGATGAAACCGGCGGCGGCGATCACCCACACCACGCTGACCGCGCCGTGCAGCGGAATCCGGTCGGCCAGCCGACGTCGCAACTCCATCACGCGCGGGCCTCCTGTTCGATACCGGGCTGCCCGATACCGGGCTGCCCGATACCGAGCCGTTCGATGCCGAGGCTCACCGTCACCCACCCATCTTCGCAGAGTGCGGCGCGACGAGCCGACGAGGCCGGACGGCGCGGCCGTCGCGGGCCGGCGTCAGTCGTGGTCGCCCAAATCCACCACCAACCCGTGTGCCCTGGCAAACCCAACCGCGATCGACACGTCCACCTTGGCGCCGGTCACCCGGGCCGCCGCGAGCGCCGAGGCGTCGACCAGAGCGTCCCGCAGGTCGGCGCCCTCCAACCGGGTACCGGACAGCCGCGCACCGGACAGGTTGGCGCGCCGCAGCGATGCCCCGCGCAGATCGGTCGACACGAGGTTGGCCTCGCGCAGCCGCAACCCGTCCAGGTTGGTGTTCCGCAGGTCGATCCCACCCAGCGAGGCCAGGCTGAGGTCCGTGTCGGTGATCGTGAGCGGCCGCAGCCGGGAGTCGGTGAACTGCGAGCCGAGCAGCGAACAGGCCGTGAGCGTGCTGCCGCTGAGCGTGGCGCGACTGAACACGCAGGTCCGCAGGGCGGTGCCGCGGTGGTGTGACTCGCCGAGGTCGGCACCGGTGAAATCGCACTCGGTGAACTCGCACCGCTCGGTGACCAACCCACGCAGGTCGGCGTCGATGAACCGGCAATCCACGAACCGCCGACCGGTCCACCGTTCACCGGCGAACACGTGGTCGGTGAAATCGGCGCCGACAACCACCTCGTCCTCGCCGTCGAGGCCGCTCGCGTCGTCCTCCAGTTCGGCCGCATCCGCGTTCAGTTGCTCCACGCCCACCTCATCCGTCTCGGTTGCTCATTCGGTCCGGTTCCGTCGGCCGGCATCGCGCAGGAAACCATCGACCAGCGCGTCGACGAAGTCCGGGTCCACAGCCTGCCCGGTCACCAGAATCCGGTAGTAGATCGGCCCCACCAGTCGATCCACCTCCGTGTCCACGTCGAGATCCGAAGGCAGGTCGCCGCGCTCGACGGCCCGCGCGAGGAGCAGCCGGTCGCGGTCGCGCTGCGCGTCGACGCAGCGGCTCCGGAACACGGTCGCCACGTCCGGATTGTGCAGCGACTGCCCGATCAACGCCCGGAACACCTCCCCCGGATCGGTCTCGACCAGGAACCTGGTCAGCCGGTGCAGGTAGCTGCGCAGGTCGCGCTCGAGGTCGCCGTGATCGGCCGGGACCAGGTCCTCCGCGGCGTCTTCCAGGTAGGCGTCCATCAGGATCTCGGTCTTCGACGGCCACCACCGGTAGATCGTCTGCTTGGCCACTCCGGCCTTCGCGGCGATGCCCTCGATGGTCACTCCGGCGAAACCGCGCTCCGTGAGCAGGTCGTCCGCCGCGTTGAGCACGGCCCGGCGGGCCCGCTCGCTGCGACCGTGCCGGTTGCCGTGGTGCGCCCGCGCCGGCCGGGCAGTCGACTCGGTAGCCTCACCAGCCGTCGACTCGGTGGTCGACCGGACTCCCGTCTCCATGCCCGATCCCCCACCCGAGCCGGGGTTCGGCACCTCGGCCAGCTCTGAGTCAGACTTCACCCGACGCATGCACACCCCCGCGCAGCGGCCCCATCTACGCTAGAACTGACGCGACGTCGCGCCTAGCCTAGCCAGTGGGTCGAGTGGCCACCTAGTCCGCCCACCCCGCGGAGGACCTCGACTTTCATGATCGACAAACGCCATCGCAACACCGCACTGCTCGTCGCCGGGTGCTTCTTCATGGAGAACCTCGACGGCACGATCGTCACCACAGCGGCGCCCAACATCGGCAAGTCGCTGCACGTGGCGCCGACCGCAATCGGGTTGGTGATCACCTGCTACCTGCTCACCCTGGCGGTGCTCATCCCGCTGAGCGGCTGACTGGCCCGCCGACTCGGCACGCGACCGGTGTTCCTGTCCGCGATCGTGATCTTCACCGTGGCGTCGTTGTGCTGCGCCCTGAGCAACGACCTCGCGGTGCTGGTCGCGATGCGGGTGCTGCAGGGCATCGGCGGCGCGATGATGGTGCCCGTCGGCCGGATGGTGGTCATCGGCCGGACCGAGAAACAGGACCTGCTGCGGATCATGTCCTACATCGTCTGGCCCGGCCTGCTCTCTCCGGTGATCGCGCCCCTGGCCGGAGCCCTGATCACCACCTACGCCTCCTGGCGCTGGCTCTTCCTGATCAACATTCCGCTCGGCGTGATCGCGTTCGTCGCCGCGTGGCGGCTCATTCCGGCCGGCCGGAGCAGCAACCCCACTCCGCTCGACTGGCTCGGCCTGCTGCTCACCTGCGGTGGCCTCGGCGGGCTCACCTACACCGCGCACCTGATCTCGGAGACCGGGTCGCGCTGGGTGCCGATCACTGCGCTCGGTACGGCATCCGCCGTGTTGCTGGCGCTTGCCACGTGGCACCTGCTGCGCACCCGGTACCCGCTGATCACGTTGCGCACCCTGCGGGAGCCGACCTTCCGACTGTCCCAGACAAGCGGTTTCCTGTTCTGGCTGGTGGTGGGCTCGGCACCGTTCCTGCTGCCGCTGTTGTTCCAGACCGTGTTCGGCTGGAGCGCGGTGCGCTCCGGCGCGATCGTGCTGTTCATTTTCGTGGGCAACATCGCGATCAAGCCGGCGACCACACCGCTGCTCAACCGGTTCGGATTCCGGCGCGTGCTGCTCGGCGCCACCCTGGGCCTGATGGTCACCGTGGTCGGCCTCGGCCTCACCAGCGCGACAACCCCACTGATGATCATCGTGGTGCTGACCCTGTTCAGCGGGGTGGCCCGCTCGGTCGGGCTGACCTGCTACTCCACGATCAGCTTCGCCGACATCCCACCGGAGCAGATGCGCGACGCCAACACATTGGCCGCCACTACGCAGCAGCTGTCCGCCGGGCTCGGCGTCGCGGTGGCCACCGTCGCGCTGCGGCTCGGCGGGCTGCTCCCCGGCACGGACTCCCCGACCCGCGACTACACCACCGCGTTCATCCTGCTCGGACTCATCGCGCTGATCACCGTGATCGGAGCACTGCGGCTGCACCCGCGGGCGGGCAACTCGGTCCGCACCCGCAAGCCCGCCGAGCCGACGGGCCCTGACCGGATCACCTCGCACACCGTCACCCCGGACCTGACCGGCCGGATCAGCCCGGACACCGCCGACCGACCGGGCTGACCGACCCGACCCAGCTAACCCAGCTGACCGACCCGACCGAGCTGACACCGCCCCGGTCACCGGAAGTCCCTGGACTTGACCGCCACCCGCAGCACCAACCGGTCCAACCGGTCGGCCAGCAGGTTCAACACACTCGGGGTGTCGTTGGTCCGCTCCAGCCGACCCCGCACCACCAGCGCCGACCCGCCCATCGCCACCGCCCGGTACCGCGCCCAGAGCCCCGGTGAGCAGACCACGTTGAGCATGCCGGTCTCGTCCTCCAGGTTGAGAAAGGTGACCCCGCCCGCGGTGGCCGGCCGCTGCCGATGCGTCACCAGGCCACCGACCTTCACCCGAGTGCCATCGGTGACCGACCTCAGCTCGACGATCGACACCGCGTTCTCCGCGACCAGCCGATCCCGCAGGTGTTCGATCGGATGACTGTCCGGACTGACCCCGGTGGCCCAGACATCGGCGATGGTCAGCTCCGCGTCGGTCATCCCGGGCAGCGGCGGGGCGTCCACCCCGACCGAGGTGCCGGGCAGCTGCGTCGGCCGCTGACCGGCCACCACCCCGGCCGCCCACAGCGCGGCCCGCCGATCCACCCCGAAGCAGCCGAACGCACCGGCGGTGGCCAGCGCCTCCGCCTTCGGCACCGTCATCCGTACCCGGCGGGCCAACGCGGACAGGTCCGCGAAGGGGCCGTTCGCCCGGCGCTCCTCCTCGATCGTCGTGGCCAGCTCCTCGCCGACCGCACGCACGCTGGACAGCCCGAGCCGAACGGCCCGACCGTCGGCACTGTCCGCCGCCGGCTCCAGCACCGCGTCCGCCCCGGAGTGGTTCACGTCCGGACCCAGGACCTTCACCCCGTGCCGGCGCGCGTCGGCGACCAGCGACTGCGGCGAGTAGAAGCCCATCGGCTGGGAGTTCAGCAGCGCCGCGCAGAACGCCGCCGGGTAGTACAGCTTGAACCAGGAGCTGTAGTAGACCAGCGAGGCGAAGCTGATCGAATGGCTCTCCGGAAAGCCGAAGTTGGCGAACGCCAGCATCTTTTCGAAGATCGTCGTGGCGACCTCACCGGTGATCCCGTTCTCGGCCATCCCGGCGTAGAACCGGTCCCGCAGCCGCTCCATCTTCGCCTCGGACCGCTTGGACCCCATCGCCCGGCGCAGCTCGTCGGCGTCCGCGGCGGAGAAGCCGGCCACATCCACCGCGATCTGCATCAGCTGCTCCTGGAACAGCGGCACCCCCATGGTCTTCTCCAGCGCCTTCTTCAGCAGATCATGGTCGTAGGTGGCTTCCTCCTTGCCGTTTCGCCGCCGGATGTACGGGTGCACCGAGCCACCCTGGATCGGGCCCGGCCGGATCAGCGCGACCTCCACCACCAGGTCATAGAACTTCCTCGGCCGCAGCCGGGGCAGCGTGGCGATCTGCGCCCGGGACTCCACCTGGAACACGCCGACGGAGTCGGCGTTGCAGAGCATGTCGTAGACCTTGGGATCGGTGGGTTGCAGTTCGTGCAGCTCGATCGGCTTCCCGTGGTGCTCGGCGACCAGGTCGATCATCTTGTGCAGCGCGGTGAGCATGCCGAGGCCCAGCAGGTCGAACTTGACCAGCCCCGCGGTGGCGCAGTCGTCCTTGTCCCACTGCACCACGGTGCGGTTCTCCATCCGGGCCCACTCCACCGGGACGACCTCGGAGACCGGGCGGTCGCAGATCACCATGCCGCCGGAGTGGATTCCCAAGTGGCGGGGGAAACCGAGCAGCTCGTCGGCCAGCGCGCGGACGTTCTCCGGGATGCCGTCCGGATCCCTCGGAGAGCCGTCGGTGCTCTCCCCCACCGTCGGCCCCCAGCGCTCGATCCGCTTGCTCCAGGCATCCTGTTGCCCGGGGGAGAAGCCGAGCGCCTTGGCCATGTCCCGGACCGCCGACCGGGGTCGGTAGGAGATCACGTTCGCCACCTGGGCGGTATGGGTGCGCTTGTACTTCTTGTAGACGTACTGGATGACCTCCTCACGCCGACCGGACTCGATGTCCAGGTCGATATCGGGGTAGCCGTCCCTCGCCGGGGAGAGGAACCGCTCGAAGAGCAGGTCGTGCTTGACCGCGTCCACCGCCGTGATGCCCAGCGCGTAGCAGACCGCCGAGTTGGCCGCCGAGCCCCGGCCCTGGCAGAGGATGTTGCTCCGCTTACAGAACGACACGATGTCGTGCACGATCAGGAAGTAGCCAGGGAAGTTCTTCTCCTCGATCACCTGCAGCTCGTGCTGGACCGTACGGAGCGCCTCCGGGTTCTCCACCTGGCTGCCGTAGCGGGAGGCCACCCCCTGCAGGGTCAGGCCGCGCAGCCAGGAGGCCTCGGTCTGACCGTCGGGCACCGGGAACGGCGGCAGCTCCGGCTTGAGCAGATCCAGCCTGAAGGACAGCTCACGGCCGAGCGCGGCGGCCCTGGCGACCGCCCCCGGATAGCGCGCGTCGAACCGGGCGGCCATCTCCGCGCCGCTGCGCAGATACGCCGCCGGCGCGGCGGGCAGCCAACCGTCCGCATCGTCCAACCCCCGCCTGGCCCGGACCGCGGCCAGGGCGGTGGCCAGCGGATACCGCCCCGGCACGGCGTAGTGCGGCGCGTTGGTGGCCACCGTCGGCACCCCGGCCAGGGTGGCGAGCTCGGCCAGCGCATCGTTGCGCTCGGTATCGGTCGGCAGCCCGTGATCGGTGAGCTCCACGGCCACGTTCTCGGCGCCGAACAGCTCGATCAGCCGGCGTAGCTCGGTGGCCGCGGCGGGCGATCCGTGCCGGGCGAGTGCCTGCCGGACCGCACCCTTCCGACAGCCGGTGAGCACCATGACCTGGCCGGCGACATCGTTGACCACCTCGGCCAACCGGTAGACCGGCCGCCCCTTCTCCTTGCCCCGCAGCTGCGCGGCGCTGATCGTGCGGCACAGCGCGCGGTACCCGTCCGGACTCCTGGCCAGCAGCAACAGGTGGGTGCCCACCGGGTCGGGCACGCCGTTCTGCGCCGAGGGGAGCTCCAGGCTCAGCTCCGCGCCGAACACCGTGCGCACGCCGAGCTGGGCCGCCGCCTCGGCGAACCGCACGACTCCGTACATGCCGTCGTGGTCGGTAAGTGCAATCGCCTCCAGACCCAACCGTGCGGCCTGCTCAGCGAGCTCCTCCGGGTGACTGGCCCCGTCCAGGAAGCTGAAGTTGGAGTGACAGTGCAGCTCGGCGTAGGGCACTCGGGTGACCGACACTGCCGGTGCCGGCGGCTCCTCCGGCGCGAGATACGGCTGGCGCTTGCGTGACCAGGCCGGGCTGTCCCCACCGTCGCCGGGCAGCCCCGGCGGAGTGGCCCCGACCAGGCTGGCGCCGTCCCTCGGCTTGCCGGACAGCACCCGCTCCAGCTCGGACCAGCTGACCTCGGGGTTGTTGAATCCCATGCCCGACCTCAGGCAGGCGCGGGCGCATCCCGGCAGTCACCGGGCCCGATCCGCCGGGGCGAAGGAATAGGACGCCGCAGGTAGTGCTGACCGCTCGGGCCGCGCCAGATGACCATGCCACTGGGGTGCTCGGAGACGGTCCACCCTGGGCGGCGCGCCAGCAACGAGTACACCCGGCACGGGGCGGCCGAAGCGTCAGCCCCTTGCCCTGTCAGTTCGAACATATGTTCGACTATAGGCGGCCCGGATGGGCTCTGCCAGCCGCCATTCGGGGTCATTCCGGCTCAGCCGTACACCCCGGCCACCGACCACCGCCCGTCCCGGCAGCACAGCAGCAACGCCGTTCCCCCGGACTCGGCAACCCGCGCCTCGCCGTGACCGGCAGCGTGATCCACGTGACCGGTAGCACTGTCTACCGCCACCTCGTCCCCGAAGCCCGCCGACCCGCCGAGCAGCACCTGCAGCCGACTGCCACGCCACCCGGCCGTGGGGTCCCACCAGCGTTGATCCAGCGGCCATGGCCCCGCCCAACCCTGCACCGGGACCGGCCGCCGACCATCCACCGCCGCCGCGACCGGAGCCGAGGTCAGCAGGTACCCGTCGGTGACCCGGACCGGTTCCCCGGACGAGTCCCACAGCTCGATCGGCACCGACCTGGCCAGCACCGTGGTCGGTGACGGCGCCGGCAACCGCCCCGGCCACGGCGGCAGCTCCGAATCGCCCGAACCGTCGGCGCGGGCCGTGCGGACGACCGAGGCCGGACCGCCCCGCGAGGGGGCCTCGAGCCCCACCCCCGGCCCCAGGGCCAGCTCGGCACCCGACACCGGACGCTCGTCCCCCCAGGGCACCAGCCGGGCCCGTTCCGCCGGATCCCGCCCACCCCCGAGCACGGCGGTGAACACCCCTTCGGGCCCCAGCAGCGCCTGCACCCGCACCAGCGCCCGACCGGCCCGCTCATCGACCGCCCCGACATCGCCCCACAGCCCCAGCTGCAGGGCACCCGCCGTGACCACCTCCTCCCCGGACAACCGCAGCAGGCCGAGCCCACCGGACTCGGACCCCACCTCACCGACCGGTTCGCCTCGGCGGATCAGCTCCCGGGTGAGCCAGGCCTCCAGCTGCCAGCGCACCCGATCCACCGTGCCGGCCGGGGTCAGCGGCTCGGCGCAGCGCCAGACCCTGGACAGCTCGACACCGTCCAGCGTGCGCGCCTGGATACCCAACCGGGTGCAGGCCAGACCGTGCCCGGCGAGCAGGGCGTGCAGGCGTTCGGCCAATCCCCGGGACGCGAAGGCCGCCGCGTCCACCCGGGTGACCGGCGGATCCAGTTCGAGGGCCACCGCGAGCTCCTCCGCCGGCCGGCGACGCGCCGGCGGCCGGGGATCCAGCCCCCGGGACAGCCGGTGTGCCAACACCGCGTCGGCCCCGAACCGGGAGGCCACATCGGACGCCGGCAGCCGGGCGAAAGCGCCGAGACTGCGCAGCCCGAGCCGGCGCAGCAGGTCGATCAGCTCGGCCCGGTCCACCCCGGGTTCCCGATCGAGCTCACCGACCGAGAGCGGCGCCAGGAACTCCTCGACGCGCCCCGGCTCCACCAGTACACCGCGATGCGCGGCCAGCGTCGCCGCGAACAGCCCGTCCGCGATACCGATCTGACATTCCACCCCGGTGCGCCCGGCCACGTGGTCGATCAGCCGCTCGGCGACCTCCCGGGTGCTCCCGAAGTAGCCGACCGGCCCCTGGGCGAGCAGCGCGATCAGCCCGGGCCGAACCACCTCCACTCCCGGTGCCAGCTCTTCCACCGCGACCGCCACCTGCTCGAACAGCCGGGCATCCCGCTCCGAGTCGGCCCCGAGCACAACCAGCTCCGGACAGCGGGCCTGCGCCTCCCGCCGGCGCAGGCCCCGCCGCACCCCCTGCGCCCTGGCCACCGCCGAGCAGGCCAGTACCCGGTTGGCCACCACCACCGCCGCCGGGCGGTGCCGGCCAACCCCGGCGGCGGCGACGGCCGCCACCACCGGCCAGTCCGGACACCACAGCGCCAGGATCCGGGGCGGCGGCTCACTCATTACCCGCCTCCACCGCTCGTCCACCCCCCATCGCGACCGCTCCGGCGGGCCGGGCCTGCCTTCGCAGCTATCCCGCCGCGCGCTCACCCGCCTCGGCCGACCTCTCGTCGAACCACTGACCAGCACCGATCGACGATCCGGCCCCGACGGCCCGACCGGCACCGGCCGGGACACCGGAGTCGACCGACCGCTCCGGATCGGCCGGCAGCCCGCCGCTGACCGGCCACTCCACCCCGGCGACCGCGCCGTTCGGCCCGGGCAGCAGGACCGAGGCGGCCCGGCCCCGATGCGCCACCCCCCGACCACTGACCCGCAGCTTGACCTTCCGACAGCGCAGCCGCCCAGCTCCGCCACCGACCAGCCCCTGCCATTGCCCGGCCACCGCGGCCACCTCCAGATCCGCTCCCGGCCAGCGGCCGACCGGCAGCAACACCGCGCCGCGATGACGCGCCCTGGCGGCCAACCGCTGCCTGTCACCGGCGCGCAACCGCTCGACACCGGCAACCGCCACCAGATCGACCCCGTCCAGCAGCGCGGCGGTGACCGCCACCAGATCAGCCCCCGGGCGGGGCACCAGAGCCACCCGAGGCAGCGCCAATCCCGCCTCGGCCGCCGCCACGAGCCCCACCTCGGGCAGCCCCACCAGGGCACACCAGGCCCCCTCGGCGGACGCCTCCGCCAGCAGCGCCAGCAGCAGCCCGGTCGAGGACCGCACCGCGACGACGCCACCACGGCGCAGCCCGCCGCCCGGCAGCGCCGAGCGCAGCGGCGCCGCGACCGGCAACATCCGCTCGTCCAGCACCGTCGGCGCCGAGGCCCGCTGCCCACCCCAGGCCTTCGTCGCCCGGCCGAGCAGGCTCCGCGCCTCATGCAACCGCGCGGCCCGCTCGTCGACCGCCGGCTCCACCCCCGCCACGGCCCCACCTCCCCCGACAACCCCACACACCGAGCAGCTGCCGCTATTTGACTTCGAACATCTGTTCGAACACAATAGTCACATGACACCACGGTCGGTCAAGGGTCCGGAGAGGGGAATGCGGTGGCTCTACGCGCACACCAATGGTCCGGTCATCCCGTCACCGCGATCGATGGCGGGGGTGGCCGGTGATGTCCCGGGCAACCGGGCGGGGGCCCTTCCTCGGGGCGCTCCGGTCAGTGCGCGAAGTGCCGCGTGCCGGTCAGATACAGCGCCACCCCGGCGGCGGCCGCGGCGGCGGTCACCTCCGCGTCCCGGATCGAACCGCCCGGCTGCACCACCGCGCGCACACCCGCGCGCAGCAGCACCTCCAGGCCGTCCGGGAACGGGAAGAACGCGTCGGAAGCGGCCACCGAGCCGGCCGCCCGGTCACCGGCCCGCTGAACCGCCAGCCCGGCCGCGTCCACCCGGTTCACCTGGCCCATGCCGACGCCCACCGTCGCGAGGTCGTTGGCCAGCAGGATCGCGTTCGACTTCACCGCTCGACAGGCCCGCCAGGCGAACGCCAGATCGGCCAGCGTGGCGCTGGCCACCGGTTCCCCGGTGGCCAGCTCCCACTTCGCGGGGTCGTCCCCGGTCGCATCGATCAGGTCCCGGCTCTGCACCAGCAGGCCGCCACTCACCGCCCGCAGTTCGACACCCGCCCGAGGCGCCCCGACGACTCGGAGCACCCTGATGTTGCGCTTGCGGGCCAACACGTCCAGCGCGCCGTCCGCGAACGACGGGGCCGCCACCACTTCGGTGAACACCTCGGCGATCTGCTCCGCCATCGCCAGACTGACCTCGCGGTTTGCCGCGATCACCCCGCCGTAGGCGCTGACCGGATCGCAGGCATGCGCCTTACGGTGCGCCTCGGCGATCGCCTCACCCGGCGAGCCGCCGGTGTCCGGAGAGGCCACCGCGATGCCGCACGGGTTGGCGTGCTTGATGATCGCCACGCACGGCTCGTCATGATCGTGCGCGGCCCGCCAGGCGGCGTCCGCGTCGATGTAGTTGTTGTACGACATCTCCTTGCCGTGCAACTGCTCCGCGCCGGCCAGCCCCTCCGGCACCGCGCCGGAACCGGAGACGTACAGCGCCGCCGACTGGTGCGGGTTCTCCCCGTAGCGCAGCCCGGCCCGCCGGGTCCAGGTACCGCCCATCCAGGACGGGAACTGGGCGGTGCCGTCCTGGTCGGTCTCCGGAGCGAGCACCGCGCCCATCCAGGACGCCACCGCGACGTCGTAGGCGGCGGTGTGCCGGTAGGCCTCGGCGGCCAGCCGCTGGCGGTCGGCCAACCCGAAGCCGCCGTTGCCGATCTGTTCCAGCGCCCACTGGTAATGGGCCGGATCCACCAGTACCGCCACGCTGGCATGGTTCTTGGCCGCCGCGCGCACCATCGCCGGGCCACCGATGTCGATCTGCTCGACGCACTCCTCCGGCCCCGCTCCGGACGCCACGGTCTCGGTGAACGGGTACAGGTTGCTGACCAGCAGGTCGAACGGCGCCACCTCGAGCTGGACCAGCTGCGCCAGGTGCTCGGGCTTGCGGGTGTCGGCCAGCAGGCCGGCGTGGATCCGGGGGTGCAGCGTCTTGACCCGGCCGTCCAGGCACTCCGGGAACGAGGTGACCTCCTCGACCCTGGTCACCGGCACGCCCGCGTCGGCGATCCGCAGCGCGGTCGACCCGGTGGACACGATCTCCACGCCGGCCGCGTGCAGGCCGGTGGCCAGGTCCAGCAGGCCGGCCTTGTCGTAGACGCTGATCAGCGCGCGCCGAACCGGCCGGCGGTCGCTCTGCGGGTTGGGGGTCACGGGATGCTCACCTCTCGTCCGGTCACGGTGGCACCATGAGCGACCAACGCGGCCACGGTCACCACCAACAACCGCCGTTCCTCGATCTTGATCCGCTCGTGCAGGGTCTCTTCGGTGTCATCGAGCAGCACCGGCACCGCCCGCTGGGCCAACACCGGCCCGGTATCCACTCCGGCGTCGACCAGGTGCAGGGTGCAACCGGTGAGCTTCACGCCGTGGGCCAGCGCATCGCGTACCGCGTGCACCCCGGGGAAGGCCGGCAACAGCGCGGGATGGGTGTTCAGCACCGGCGCACCCACGCCAGCCAGGAAGGCCGGCGACAACACCTTCATGAAGCCGGCGCTCACCACCAGGTCCGGGCGGTGCTCGGCGACAGCTTTGGCGAGCGCGTCGTTCCAGGCGTCCCGGTCCGGGTAGTCGCGCAGGGCCACCGTGAACGACGGCACCCCCGCTTCCTCGGCGCGGGTCAGCCCGGCGATATCGGGCCGGTCCGCGCCGACCGCAACCACCTGGGCCGGGTAGTCGCCGGCGGCGCCAGCATCGAACAGGGCCTGCAGCAAGGTGCCCGAACCGGAGACGAGCACCACGGTGCGGGCGGGGACCGGCAGCTCCAGCCGGTAGGGGGTGATCGGCGTGCTCAGCTCGGACTCCTCGACTTTCCCCTGATCGGCGGCATGTCCAGGGTAACCAGTGGGGATGACTCCTCGCCGACCGGCACTCATCCGGCCGGCCAGGCACTAGCTCCGACGACGCCGCCACCAGCGCTTGGGCCGGTCGGCGGCACCCGCGGCCTCGGGATCAGTTCCCTCGGGCATGGCGTCGGTCGGCCCAGCGTCCTGGTCGGCCGCTTCGGCTTCGTGATCAGGTCCTTCGTCTCCCGGGCCAGGGTTCTCCGCGTCCCCGTCGGCGCGCTCGACCTCCGTGGACGCTCTCCGCCACCCAGCCCCGGTCGGGCCCGAGTCGGTGGCCGCCGAGCTCGAGTCGAATGTGCCCAGCTCGAAGTCGTCGAGCTCCAGCTCATCGAACTCGAACTCGTCCAGGTCCGACTTGTAGTCGTTCGCGGCAAGGCCCCCGCCGGAGCCCGCTGCCGGCCGCGACGCGTGGTGCTCGTCCCGGTCGTGGTCTGCGTCCTCGGACCTGCCGTGCCTGGTGCTGTCGCTCGGCTCAGCCTCGTCATACCCGGTATCGGCGTCGTACCTGGCGTTCGCGTTGTGTCCGGCGTTCGCGTTGTGTCCGGCGTTCGCGTTGTGTCCGGCGTTCGCGTTGTGTTCGACGTTCGCGTTGTGTTCGACGTTCGCGTTGTGTTCGACGTTCGCGTTGTGTTCGACGTTCGCGTTGTGTCCGACGTTGCCGTGCTCGGCGTTGGCGGCTGAATCGTCGGCGTCCTCGGAGTCGTCCTCGGAGTCGTCCTCGGAGTCGTCGGCGTCCTCGGAGTCGTCGGAGTCCGGGTTGTATCCAGTCTCGTCGTACTCGGACTCGGACCACGCTTCGTCGGACTCGTCGGACTCGGACCACGCTTCGTCGGACCCGGCGTATCCGGACTCGGCGTGCTCGGACTCCGAGTACCCGGACTCGTCAGCTGAGGCCGCGCCGGTCAGCGTGCCGACACCGGCCGCGGCGGCACCGGTGCGGCGGCCTCGGCGACCCAGCCCTCGGGAGGACCGGGTACCGCGGCCGGCTTTCGGCAGTCGGGGACGGCGGGCCCGGGCGGGCAGCAGTACGACCGCGATCGCCGGCACGCCGATCCACCCGAGCAGTGCTCCGGCGAGGGCCAGCGCGGGCAGATCGACCGGGTCGAACGGGCCGGCGGCCAACCGACCGCTGACCACGGCGGCCAGCAGCGCGAAGCCGACCGCAACGGTCACCGTGGCCACTCCGGCCGCGGCCAGCCGGTGCATCGGCTCCGCGTCGATCTCTCGGCACCGCCGGCCCACGAGCACTCCGACCAGCACGGGCAGCAGGAACACCACCACCGTCCACGCCGGAGGTTGCAGCGCCGGCATCGCGGCCATCAGCGGTAGCGGAGGTACCAGTCCGGGTGCGGTGAACAGTGGTGACGCGGCCGCCGCGCCGATCGAAAGGCCAGGACCGGCGACCCAGCTGACCGACGCGACCAGAGCGTTCGGCAGGTAGCACAGCGACAGCAGCGTGATGCCGGCGCCGGCGCCCAGGTTCGGCGACCCCGACTGCACCCGCGCGTACACCTCGCCGATCGACACGAGCAGCGCCGACAGCAGCATCAACGCACCCTCGGTCGCCAGCGCCGCCGCGCCGATCCGGGCCGCCGCGATCCCGCCGCGCACCCAGACCGGCGCCGTGTGCCACCACGGCGGCAGGCCGGTGCACCGCAGCGCGCCCAGCCCGGCGCCGGTCGCCGCGACAAGGCCACCGCCGAGCAGCGCGGCCCACGGCGCGGCCTGCACCGGGCTCTGCGGCAGCGACGTGGCGAGCACCGCGACCGAGGCGTGCGCACCGGCCAGCGTCGCCACCACGGCCGAGGCGTCCTCGCGCAGCCGGCCACCGAGCCGCCGCGTCACGCGCATCGCGGGCAGCGCGGCGAGCGCCAGTACCCCGGCGGTCGGCACCAGCGGCAATACGCCCAGCGGCGCACCCGCCACCACCAGCGGAACCTGATGGGCGGCCAGCCACAGCGGGATCGCCGCGACCAACAGCGACCGCGGGGCGAACCCGGCACCCGCGGTCAGCCCGGCGAGACCGGCGACCAGCACCATCATCAGGTAGCTGAGCAGCACGCTGAGCACCGCCGCACCACCCAGCAGCCGCAGCCGGTCGGTCGAGCTGCGTACCGGAGCGGCCCCGGGCGTCGCCGAACCGGCGGGCGGCGAACCGGCTACCGCCGAGCCCGGAGCCGGCGGACTCGCCGCGGGATCGCCGCCGGCCGGGTCAACCGGCGCGGCCTTCCCTCGGGCCTGAGCGGGGGAGCGTGAGGATGGGGTCACGATCGGGCTGCTCAGCCGGGGGTGCCGTTGGCCGAGCCCTGGTCCGAGCCAGGGTGGGGGCGCGGATGCGACGGCAGCTCGACGGTCGGCCGGCTCTGCGCCGCACCGGGCGCGGTCGGGTCGTTGGCGGCCGCCGGTTCAGGGGCCGTCACGTCGGCAGGGGCGGCGGATGCCGAGGCACCTGCCGGTGGCCCCCCGGATGCCGAGGCACCTGCCGCCGGTCCCTCGGGGGTCGATACACCCGCGGCCGGTCCCTCGGGGGGCGAGGCACCCGGTGCCGGTCCCTCGGGGGGCGAGGCACCCGGTGCCGGCGCGGCAGCCGGCGCGGCGGCGGGTGCGCCCGGAGGCGGTGCCGACGGCGCCGACTGTGCGTAGCCGGCGGGGGCGGCGTAGGCCGAGTACTGCTGCGCCGGCTGACCGGGTTCGGCGGCCGGCTGGATGTACGGCCCGGCGGCGCCGCCCTGCTGCGGGTGGTAGCCGCCCACCGGGGGCGCCTGAGGCGGCGGGGCGAACGCGCCCGCCGGGTAACCGCCCTGGCCGAATCCACCCTGCGGGTAGCTGGCCGGCGGTTGCGGATAGCCGCCGTAGCCACCCGGTGACGGCACATATCCCGTCCCCGCCGGATAGGCCGGCACACCGCCGTACGCGGCACCCGCGTACTGACCGCCGCCGTACTGACCCACCCCGACCTGACCTGCGCCGCCGGGTCCGCCAGCCTGCGCCCCAACCGGCACGCCAGCGACCTGACCAGCACCGACCTGACCACCGGCGTACTGCCCGCCGTACGGCGCACCGGCATACGGACCGCCCTGGTACGCCTCCACCGGGTACTGCGGATAGCCGCCACCGACGTACGCGCCGCCGCCCCCCGGCTGCCCCGGATGCCCAGCCCCCGGCTGTCCGGCGCCGGTGCCCCACTGCCCAGCCCCCGGCTGTCCGGCGCCGATGCCCCACTGCCCAGCCCCTGGATGCCCGGCGCCCCACTGCCCAGCGCCCGGCTGCCCAGCGCCCGGCTGTCCGGGACCCCACTGCCCCCACTGCCCGGCACCCGGCTGTCCGGCGCCCGGCCCGTACTGGCCGCCGGCACCGAATCCGTATCCCCCACCGGCTGGCCCGGCCGCGCCAGGACCACCGCTCCCGGAACCACGCCGACCGAACCGGAAGCCACCCGGGATCGCGCCACCGACCAGTTCCAGGTCCACCAGCAGCGCGCCGAGGGCGGCCAGCAGCAACAACACGGTCAGTACGAGGGCGACGATGGCAGTCGCGCTGAGCGTCGAGGACGTGGTGGCCGTCTTCTGCAGCACCTGCAGCGCGCCCACGACGGCAACCACCACGGCCGGCGCGAGCAGCCACCGGGTGCGCGGCAGGACCGACACGGCGGCGAGCAGTCCACCGCCCACCACCATGGCCCCGGGCAGTGCGCTGATCAGCGTGGACACCCCGTCGGTGAACCCGAGCAGGTAGATGAGCAGGGCCAGCCCGGCGGCGACCAGCGCACCGACCCGCCCCAACCCGGTGGCCGCCGAAGCGGCCACCCCGGCCCCGGGAGCCCCTGGACCAGCAGCCTCGGGACCAGCAGCGGCGGGACGAGCAGCCCCGGACGAGCCGGCAGCCTCGGACGAGCCCCCGACCCCGGACGAACCGGCGGAACCGGACGAACCGGTCGGACCGGCGCTCGGCGAACCGGTGGGCTCACCGGTCGGGTTGCTCATCGCGACCTCCTGCTCGACGCGGCCGGGCCCGGCGAGGCCGGCCCATCCCGTAGCTTGGCCGGCCTCGCCGACACAGCCTCGGGGTGGGCTGTGGTGTGCCTCGACACGCCGGCCGCCCACTGTCGTGGAGGGAGGACGTCCCCGCCACTCCCTCCACGACACTAGCGAGCCGAGGCCGCGGTGACCGTGAGGCACGAGCCGAGCCGCTCACTTCAGGCCCGACTTCGCTCAGTTCACGAGCTACTCGAACGCCCGACCCGGGCGAGTTCGGCTCACTTCATCAGCTCGCTCGACGAGCTACTTCATGATCTCCTTCATCAGCGCGGCGGTAGCGCTGGGCGTCTTGCCGACCTTGACGCCGGCCGCTTCGAGAGCCTCCTGCTTGGCGGCGGCGGTGCCGGCAGAGCCGGAGACGATGGCGCCGGCGTGGCCCATGGTCTTGCCCTCGGGGGCGGTGAAGCCGGCGACGTAGCCCACGACGGGCTTGGTGACGTTGGCCTTGATGAAGTCGGCGGCGCGTTCTTCGGCGTCGCCGCCGATCTCG
>DATAZG010000176.1:0-81061 GCA_036272155.1 Pseudonocardia sp. | reverse complement strand
TTGCCGGGGTAACGGGTGGCGGTCGTGGGTGGGTCCGGGTCGGGCAAGTCGACGACGGCGCTCGCGGTGCTCGGCCTGCTGCCCGGCGGCGGTCGTGTCACGGACGGGCAGATCGTGCTGCGGGGCGAGGACGTGACCCACCCCGGCGAGGCCCGGCTGCGCCGGCTGCGGGGCCGCGAGGTCGGGCTGGTCCCGCAGGATCCGATGTCGAACCTCAACCCGGTGCTGCGGGTCGGCCGCCAGGTCGCCGAGACCCTGGTCGTGCACGGCAAGGCGAGCCGGCGGGAGGCGCAGGCGCGGGCCGTCGAGATCCTGGCGCAGGTCGGCCTGCCTGACCCGGCGCGGCAGGCGCGGCAGTACCCGCACGAGTTCTCCGGCGGCATGCGGCAGCGGGTGCTCATCGCGATCGCGCTGGCCTGCCGCCCGGAGCTGCTCATCGCCGACGAGCCGACCTCCGCGCTCGACGTCACCGTGCAGCAGCAGATCCTGGACCGGCTCGACACGCTGACCCGCGAGCTGGGCACCGCGATGCTGCTGGTCACCCACGACCTGGGGCTGGCGGCGGAGCGGGCCGACCGGGTCGTCGTGCTGGCCGACGGCCGGGTGGTGGAGAGCGGCCCGACCAGGGACGTGCTCACGGCTCCCCGGCACGAGTACACCCGTCGGCTGGTGGCGGCGGCGCCGTCGCTCGCCCCGGTGGCCCGCGTCGAACCCCCGGTCGAGGTCGGGTCGGCACCGGCCGCTGTGGGCGGGTCGGGGCCAGCGCCCGTGCCGCCGGTGCTGGCGCTGCAGGGCGTGTCGAAGGAGTACCCGGGCCGGGGTCGGGGCGGGCCGGTGCGGGTGGTCGACGACGTGTCGTTCGAGGTCAACCGGGGTCGGACGACGGCGGTGGTCGGCGAGTCCGGGTCCGGCAAGACCACCGTGGCGCGCATGGTGCTCGGCCTCGTCCCGGTCAGCTCCGGCACGATCCGGCTCGACGGCGACGACATCGTCGGTATGCGCGGACCGAGGCTGCGGGCGGCGCGGCGGGCGATGCAGCCGGTGTTCCAGGACCCGTACGGCTCGCTCGACCCGATGTTCTCGGTCGAACGGCTGGTCGCGGAGCCGCTGCGGATCTTCGGGGTCGGCGACCGGGCCGCGCGGGCCGCCCGGGTGCGCGAGCTGCTCGACCAGGTTGCCCTGCCGGCGGCCACGGCCCAGCGCTTCCCCAACGAGCTGTCCGGCGGGCAGCGCCAACGGGTCGCGATCGCCAGGGCGCTGGCCCTGGACCCGGCGCTGGTGGTGTGCGACGAGGCGGTGTCCGCGCTGGACGTGCTGGTGCAGGACCAGATCCTGCGGCTGCTGCGGACCCTGCAGGAGCAGCTCGGCGTGAGCTACCTGTTCATCTCGCACGACCTGGCCGTGGTGCGGGAGATCTCCCACGACGTCGTGGTGATGCGCGGAGGCAAGGTGGTCGAGCAGGGGCCGGTGGAGCAGGTGCTCGAGTCGCCGAGCACGCCCTATACGCGCCAACTGCTCGCCGCCGTCCCCACCGCCGCCGTCCCGGCCTGATCCCGCCGCGCGGCGGGATCAGGCCGCGTTCGGTGGACAGCGGGCCGCGTCCGGTGGCTCGTTGTGCTTCGGCCGTGCTCCTAGCGTCGCGGGTATGTCCACCACATCGCTGGCCGGCGTGCACGCGCCCCGGTCCGAGTACGACCCGTACACCGATGCCGCGCTGCTGGACCCGTGGCCCGGGTATCGCCACCTGAGGGACCTGGGGCCGGTGGTCTGGCTGCCGCGGTACGAGATGTTCGCGCTGACCCGGCACGCCTCGGTGACCCGTGCGCTGCGGGACTGGGAGACGTTCTCCTCCGCGTCGGGCGTGATGATGAACGAGGACATGAACCAGGTGCTGCGCGGCAACACGCTGTGCAGCGACGGCGTCGACCACGACGCGCTGCGCCGGGTGGTGATCAAGCCGCTGCGCCCGCGCGAGCTGTCGACGATCACCGGGGACATCACCCGCGAGGCCGAGCAGGTCGTCGACCGGGTGGTCGCGCAGGGCAGCTTCGACGCGGCCGCCGACCTCGCGCACCACCTGCCGCTGGCGATCGTGTCCAACCTGATCGGGCTGCCCGAGGAGGGCCGCGAGCGGATGCTCGTGTGGGCCTCGGAGATGTTCAACTGCTTCGGCCCGCGCAACGAGCGCACGGTGTCGGCGTTCCGCGTGCTGGAGGAGATGGTCGGCTATGCCAGCACCCAGGCGGTGCGCGGCAAGCTGAAGCCGGGCGGTTGGGCCGAGGCGCTGCACGACGCCGCCGACCGGGGTGAGGTGCCCCGCGAGGCGGTGCCCGTGATGATGATCGACTACATGGGCCCGAGCCTGGACACCACGATCTTCGCGATCACCAGTGCGGTGGCGCTGTTCGCCGAGCACCCCGACCAGTGGGACCTGGTCCGGGCGGAGCCGAAGCTGATCCCCGGCGCGATGAACGAGGTACTGCGGCTGGAGGCGCCGATCCAGGACTTCTCCCGGCTCGCCGTCGCGGACTACGACATGGACGGCGTGCTCGTCCCGGCGGGCTCCCGGTCGATCGTGTTCTACGGCGCGGCCGGGCGCGACGAGCGCGAGTACCCCGACCCGGACCGGTTCGACGTGCGCCGCAACCCGACCAACCAGCTGGCCTTCGGCACCGGCCCGCACGTGTGCCTGGGGGTGTACCTGGCCCGACTGGAGATGACCGCGCTGTTCACCGCGCTGGCCCGCAAGGTCCGCCGCTTCGAGCTCGGCGAGAGCAAGCGCGCGCTGCACAACATCCTGCGCGGCTACGAGCGCCTCGAAGTCACCGTCACCTGACCCCTTACCACTGCCCAAAACCCCCGCGAGTCGGGGATTTTGTCAGGGTGAGTCGCGGATTGTGTCAGGGCGGCCCCACGTGGAGTGCTACGGTCGACTTATGATCGACGAACATCGAACAACATCCTTCGCCGGCCGGGCCGTGATCGTCACCGGGGCGGGTTCCGGCATCGGCAGGGCGACCGCGCGGGCCTTCGCCGCCGCCGGGGCCGACGTGCTCGCGGTGGGGCGGCGGCCGGACGCACTGGCCGAGACCGCCGGTGACTACCCGTCGATCGTGCCGTTCCCGACCGACCTGCGTGACGAGGGAGCCGGGTCGGCGATCGTGGCCGAGGCGCTCGCCCGGTGGCGCCGGCTCGACGTGCTGGTCAACAACGCCGGTGTGTTCACCGCGATGCCGCTGGCCGAGGTGACGGCCGCCCGGGTCAACGAGCTCGTCGCCACGAACCTGACGGCGCCGAGCCTGCTGGCCGCCGCCGCGCTGGCCCCACTGCGCGAGCAGGGCGGCTCGATCATCAATGTGTCGAGCACCTTCGGCCACCGCCCGGTCGCCGGCGCGGGCCACTACGCGGCGACGAAGGCGGCGATCGAGCAGCTGACCCGCAGTTGGGCGCTCGAGCTGGCGCCGGACGGCATCCGGGTGAACGCGGTGGCGCCCGGCCCGACCGAGAGCGGCGCGTTGGCCGCCGCCGGGCTGCCCGAGGCGGTCATCGCCCAGGTCAAGGCCGAGGAGACCGCGCGCATCCCGCTCGGCCGGCGCGGCGAGCCGGGCGAGGTCGCCGACTGGATCGTGCGGCTGGCCGACCCGGCCGCCTGGGTGACCGGGCAGGTACTGGCCGTCGACGGCGGCCTCGGCCTGACCTGACGCCAGCCGCTGTACTGGATCAACGGCTAGATGAACGCCCCGACGCCCGCGTACTCCGCCACCGGGGCGGCGCCGGCGGCCTCGTACTCGAGCAGCAGCAGCCCGTTCGCGGTCACCTCGTGGCCGACGAGCCGCAGGCCGACGGGCCCGCCCGGGTGGTCGAGAAACCGCCGCCCGGAACCCGTCACGGTCGGGGCGACGACGAGCCGGAGCGTGTCGACGAGGCCGGCGGCCAGCAGGGTGCGCCCGAGCCGCGCGCTGCCGTGGACCTGGAGCTCCCGTCCCGGCCGTGCCCGCAGCGCGCCGACGGTCTGGATCGGGTCGCCGCGCAGCACGGTCGTCGGGTGCCAGCTCCCCTCGGTGAGGGTGTTGCTCACCATGTACTTAGGCAGCGAGTTCATCCGCCCCGTGAACGGGTCGGCCGGGTCGGTGATCCGGGGCCAGTCCCGGGCGAACGCCTCGTAGGTCCGCCGCCCGAGCAGCAGGCCGTCGGCGAGCTCCAACCAGTCGGAGGTGCGCCGGACGAAGAGTTCGTCCAGGTAGGGCACGAGCCAGCCACCCAGGCCGAAACCGCCACTCGTGTCCTCCGTCGGCGAGCCCGGGCCCTGGCTGACCCCGTCGAGGGTGACGAACTCCGTGAGGGTGAGCTTCATCGGTCGGCCAGGCTCTCCGCGACACCGGCGAGCTGCTTGGTGACCGAGCCCCAGCCGTCGGCGAAACCGAGGTCCGCGTGGCGGGCGCGGGCGGCCGGATTGCCGTGCCGGACGAGGATCCGGTAGTCCGTGCCGTCCGGATGGTCGCTCAGCGTGATCTCCGCCGTCATGGGGACCGGCGCGGGGCTCGCGGGGCGCCAGGCGCTGTCGATCGCGTTCGTGAACACGATCCGCTCGAGGTCGTCGACGACGAGGAAGCTCGCGTCGAGGTGCGGGGCGAACTCCACCCCGTCGTCGCTCATGCTCGTCACGAACCCGCCGCCGGGTCGGACGTCCAGCCGGTCGACGCGGCACACCGTCGGCGCCGGCACCCACCATCTAGCGAGCAGGGCGGGATCGGTCCACGCCTGCCACACCACGGTGCGGGGGGCGCGGATGAGCCGCTCCAGGGTCAGGTCGAGATCGGGGTTCATGGTCGGTTCTCCGTCGGGTAGGTGACGAGGCGTTCGAGCCGGTCGGTGCGCTCGGTCCAGATCCGCCGCTGCTCCGCGAGCCAGTCGTCGACGAGCGCGAGGCGGTCGCGACTGAGCGTGCAGGTGCGCACCCGGCCGGACTTGACCGTGCTGATCAGGCCGTTCGTCTCGAGCGTGCGCACGTGCTTCATGAACGAGGGCAGGGTCATCGGGAACTCGCGGGCGAGCTCACCCACGGTCGTCGGGCCGCGGCCGAGGCGCCGGATGACGCCGCGCCGCGTGGGATCGGCGAGGGCGATCAGTACGCCGTCCAGCTCCGCCGAATACTGTGCCATGCGGCTAAGTATTACCCGAGCGGGACACTTAGCTCAAGGGCAAAGTATCGTCAGTTTGCTCGACCGAGGGGGCGCGCTTCGGGCGTCACACCCGATTCGGGTGCCGCACACCCGCCGCGGCGGGTGTGCGGCGGCGCAAGAGGGTGTGCGGCGGTTCGGTGTGGCGGGCGTTGGGCTAGTCGAGGGTCGCTATGAAACTGCCCAGGTCGGCCTTGAGCTCGTCGAGGTCGTGGCCGGTACCGACGAAGCGGCGCCACGAGGCGCCCAGCACCGTGGCGTCAGGGCCTTCCAGCCAGTCGCCGACGAGGGTCAGTAGCTTCGCCAGCTCGGCGGCATCCTCGCGGTCGAGCAGAATCCCGGGGGAGTGGGTCCCGACGGAGCCGTCCCGGGGCGCGGGCATCGCGCCGGGAGCCTCGGATCGGGTCTCGGTTCGTGCCCTGGTTCGGGCGGTGGGATGCATGGGAGCGACGGTGCCCGCGCGAGCTGTGGTTTGCCTGTGTCGGGTCAGTGTTCCCACTGAGGGTTGCGGACCGAGGCGTGCGGTCCGACCAGTGCCGTGCGGTGGCTAGCGGGACGGGGCGAGCCCGTGGAGGGCCACGTCCAGGACCGCGCTGACCTGGGCGGAGTCCGGTGCCGCCGCGCCGACGAGCAACCGGTAGTAGAGGGGCGCGTAGAGCATCTCCACGGCGGCGGCGAGGTCGATGTCGGCGCGGATCTGGCCCTGTTGCTGAGCCTTGCTCAGCCGGTCCCGCCGGGGACCCTCCGCGCGCTCCGCGAGCTGCTCGGCCAGGCCCTGGGCCACCGCGGCGTCCCCCTGTGCCTCGGCGATCAGTGCCTTGTAGAACCGGGCGAAGTCGGCGTTGAACAGCTCGGCCACCGCGGTCATCTGTGCCTTGAGGTCGGCGACCACATCGCCGGTGTCGGGCATCTCGCTGACCGTGCCGACCTGCTCCTCGAGCACGTCGAGGAACACCGCTCCCTTGGAGGGCCACCACCGGTAGATCGTCTGCTTGCCCACCCCGGCCCGGCTCGCGATCGCCTCGACCGTCACCTTCGCCGGCCCCAGCTCCAGGGCCAGCTCGTAGGCCGCGCGCAGGATGGCCCGCCGCGAGTGCTGGTTGCGGCGCTCGGCGTTCGGTGGAGTCACGGAAGAACGGTAACACGAGGCGAGACGTATCGTCTTGACACGTGAACCGACAGCGAGCATCGTATGACGAGACGAGCCGTATCGTCTTACGCACTGACCAGGCCACGCTCCCGGAAGAGAGACCACGATGCAGATCCGCGCCCGCCTCTGTGTGACTGCCGACGGTTACGTCACCACGCCCAACGGCTGGCCGCCGCAGGTGGTCGACCCCGCCCACGTGCCGGGTCAGAGCCACGGGATCCGCGAGTTCCTGGCGAACTGCGAGGCGGCCCTGATGGGGCGCACCACGTTCGAGCCCGCCCTGACCAACGACCGGTGGCCGTGGCCGGACCTGGACGTGTTCGTACTCGGCTCGGCCCGGCCGGCCGGCACGCCGGACCACGTGGCCGTCGACAGTGACCCCGCCAGGCTGCTGGAACGCATGCGGGCCGCCAACCGGGGCGGCGACGTGCACCTGATCGGCGGCCCGAGCACGATCGAGGCGTACCGCGCCCTCGGTGCGCTCAGCACGCTGGAGCTGGTCGTGCTGCCGTTCTTCGTCGGTGGTGGGACGCGGCTGACCGACCGGCTGCACCCCGACACCGGGCTCACGTTCGCGAGCTCGCGCCCCCTGCCGGGCGGCTCGGTCGAGATCGTGTACTCGGTGAACGCGTCCGGCGGGGTGTCCGTCGCACGGGAGGCCGGCTGGGTGCCGGCGTCCCAGCGATCCGGCGGCTGACCGGGGGCGGCCGGCCGGGTACGGGGGCGCCTCAGGCCAGGCCTCGGCGCTTGCGGTCCTCGTACAGCAGGCGCTGGAAGTGCGCGGCGTTGGTCTGGCGCAGCCTGGTCGCGGCGTCCACGACCGCGAGCTGGCGGTCGTGCTCCCGCTGCCGTGCCGCGTCGCGCGCCTTCGCCCGGCGGCACGGCCCGCAGAGTGGGTCGTGCCGGCCCGGGGCGACGTGCTCGCGGGCGTGAGTCGTGCCGCGTCGGACGACGTGGTGCACCGCGATGGCCGCCCCGGCGAGCAGCACCGGCAGGAACCACGCGCCGAGCGCGCTGAACCCCGCGCCGACGGCGCACAGCCCGAGCGCCGTGAGCAGCAGGCGCCGGAGCGCCAGCTGGGACCGTTCCCGATCACCGCGATACCCGGGAGGGTCCGGATCGGGTGGCGGCAAAATGCTGTGACCTGGGTGTTTCCATCCGTGAGCGTCCAGGAACACCTTGTCCTCGCTCGTCAGGGTCCGGTCCGCCGCGCAGCCCGGGCAGTCAGTCGAATGCAGTAGCGATGTGGGTCCGGATGCCGAGTCGGCCATGGTGGTCTCCGCCTGTCGTGTGGTGGCGGTCACTCCATCGCGGGTCCGGCGGAGGGCGTTACTCCGCCTGGCAGAGTCCCGGCTCGCCAGGTTGGTCGCCCACGGCTAGCCCTGTCGCCAACGTGCTGGTCAAGACCTGTGAGTGGCGAGTTGGGTCATAGCCCAACTCGCCACTCACAGGGGTGGCTCGGGGCGGTGTCCGGGTAGATCGTCAGTCAACGGGTTGTCTATTTTCCCGGGCTACGGTCTGCTCACGATGTATTCGATCGGGCGGACCTATCTCGGGCAGGCGTTGAGGCGACGATGAGCGCTCCGGTTACCCGGGACACGGGGCCCGCCGCCAGGCCGGGGTCCCGCCGTCGCGGCAACGTGCTCAGCCAGGCGATTCTGCACGCGACGCTGGAGGAGCTGGCCGAGGTCGGCTACGCCGCCATGACCATGGAGAGCGTGGCCCAGCGGGCGCAGGCCAGCAAGGCGTCGCTGTACCGCCGCTGGCCGAACCGGACCGAGCTGGTCGTCGACGCCATGGAATGTGTGCGGCCGTACCACCTGGGGGCGCCCGATACCGGCAACGTCCGGGACGACCTGCTGGTCCTGCTGCGGAGGATGATCTGGGTGCACGACAGCCCGGCCGGCGAGGCGACGCACGGGCTCATGGTCGAGGTGCTGCGTCATCCGGAGCTGATGGCCGCCGTCCGCCAGCGGTTCATCTCCCCGGCCATCGAACTCGTGCTGGAGGTGCTCCGGGCCGGCGCGGCGCGCGGCGAGGTCCGCCGCTCGGCACTGACCGAGCGGATCGCCAGCGTCGGGCCCGCCCTGTTGCGCGACCACTTCCTGATCCACGGTGCGCCGGTGCCGGACTCGGTGCCGGTCGACATCGTCGACGACGTCGTGCTGCCGATCATCTCGCCGCGTCGGCCCGCCGAGCAGGGGCGGCGTGCCGGGTGAGCGCGTGAGTTCTGCGCTATGGGCACCTGCCGTGTTCGTTGCTAGTGTCGTCGCACATTGTCTCTGTGGGGGAGAGCGGGATGCGCGACGTCCGACGAACAACCGTGGCCGCCGTTCTTTCGCTTCTCGCGGCAATTGCGCTCGCGGGCTGTGGCAATGCCGGCAGTGGTGACAAACCAGGCGCGACCGGGAAAGCAGCGGCGGGATGTCGCACGTTGGACCCGAGCCTGACCTGGTACGGAGATGTCCGGCAAAAACTGCAGGCCGCGATCGATGCGCACAGTTCCTGCACCGGAAATGTAACCGGATCGCCCGCTCCGGTGGCGATTTTCGACTGGGACAACACGGTCGTCAAGAACGACATCGGCTATGGCACCAATTACTGGATGCTGCGCAATGACAAGGTCCTGCAGCCGGCGAACCAGGACTGGAAGACGACCGACCGCTATATGACGGATGCGGCGGCCGCGGCACTGCGGACGGCGTGCGGCACCGATGTCCCCGCCGGCGAAGCGCTGCGGACGAGCACCAACACCGCGTGTGCCGACGAGATCGTCGCCATCCTCGACGACAAGACCCGCGCCGGCCAGCCCGCGTTCGCCGGTTACGACGCGCGGCGGCTGATCGGCTCGTACTCGTGGGGCACGGCGCTGTCGGCCGGGTACACCGTCGACCAGCTCGCCGAGTTCGCCCGCGCCGCGAAGCAGGAGAACCTCAGCGCGGCGCAGGGGGCGACACAGACCGTCGGATCGCAGCAGGTCGACGGCTACATCCGGGTGTATCCGCAGATCAAGGACCTGATCGGCACGCTACAGGCGCACGGTGTCGACACGTGGGTGGTGTCGGCCTCGCCCGAGGCGATCGTGCAGGTGTGGGCCGGCGAGGTCGGTGTCGACGCCCAGCACGTCGTCGGGGTCCGCAGCGTCTACGAGAACGGCAGGCAGACCCCGCACCTGCGGGGCTGCGGCGGTGTGCCCGACGGCGACGACTCGGTCATGACCTACGTCGACGGCAAGCGTTGCTGGGCGAACCAGGCGATCTTCGGGGTGCAGGGCCCGGCGGCGTTCCAGCAGCTGCCCAGCGAGCGACGCCAGATTCTGGCGGCCGGTGACTCGGTCACCGACGTCACCTTCGTCGGCGATGCCACCGCCGTGCACCTGGTGATCAACCGAGGCAAGCCGGAGCTCATGTGCCGGGCCTACGACAACGCCGACGGCAAATGGCTGGTGAACCCGATGTTCGTCGCCCCGAACAAACCGCGCGCGGACCCGTACCCGTGCTCGACCACGGCGTTCACCAGGTCGGACGGCAGTTCGGCCCCGCTGCTCCGCGACGACGGCAGCCCGGTGCCGGACCAGCGGGATACCGCCGGCTGAATCGCGGGCGGCACCGCGGAATTGTAGGTAGAACAAATCCTCATTCGTCGTCGACGCGAAATATATTAACCGTCGATATGTCCGGTATAAGGTTTTTCTCAGCCACCGATGCGCGCGCGAACCGAAGATCGTGCGCACCGTGGGCCCGCGCCGCGTCGCCGACAGGGGTACGCCGTGCGGCAGTGACCGCCCTACACCGGAGAGCTCGTGAAGATCAAGACGCTGATCGGCCTGGGGGCGGCGGTGCTCATCGTGCTGGTGGCCGTGCTCGTCGCCAACGCGGTGATCGGCCTTGTTGTGGAGCAGGCGTTCGGCGTCAGGAGCTGAGCGGCCGGCTGCCGTGCCCGTCGCTGAAGTCGCTGTCCTTGGTCTCGGTGAGGAACAGCAAGCAGACCAGGCAGAGCACGGCGACCCCGATGAGGTACCAGGAGATGCCGGTGGTGCTGCCGGTGCTGGCGAGTACGTCGGTGGCGATCAGGGGGCTGATGCCGCCGCCGATGATGCCGGCCGCGCTGTAGGCGAAGGACGCGCCGGAGTAGCGGTAGCGGACCCGGAACAGCTCCGGGAAGTAGGCACCCATGGGCCCGTACAGCAGGGCGAAGCAGATCAGGCCGACGATCATGGCGATGCCGATCAGCACCGGCTGCCGGGTGTTGATCAGCCAGAACAGCGGGAACGCCCAGAGGATGGACACGATCGCGGCGGCGATGCACACGGACCGGCGGCCGAGGCGGTCGGACAGGACGGCGAAGCCGAGGGTGGCCACCCCCATCACGGCGGCGGCGATGATGGCCTCGACGAGCATGGTGGTGCGGGAGATCTTGAGCGTGCCGGTGCCGTAGGACAGGCAGAACGTCGTGATGGTGTAGAAGAGTGTGAACGCGAGGATGAACGAACAGGTCGCCAGGACGAGTTGCAGGGGCTGCCGGCGGAGCAGTTCCAGGAATGGCACGCCGGCCTGGTCCTGCGCGTCCAGGGCGGCCTGGAATACCGGCGTTTCGGCGATTTTCATCCGGATGTAGAAGCCGACGACGAGTAGCACGGCGGAGGCCAGGAACGGGATCCGCCAGCCCCAGCTCTGGAAGGTCTCCGGGGACATGGCGGCGTTCAGTATCAGGAACAGTGCGTTGCCGAGCACGAACCCGACCGCGGGCCCGAGTTGGGGGAATGCGGAGTAGAGGCCGCGTTTGCCGGGCGGGGCGTACTCGGTGGCCAGCAGCACGGCGCCGCCCCATTCGCCGCCGAGCCCGATGCCCTGCAGGAACCGCAGGGCCGCCAGCAGGATCGGGGCCGCGACGCCGATGCTGGCGAACGAGGGCACCAGGCCGATCGCGACGGTCGACAGGCCCATGACCAGCAGCGATGCGATGAGCATTCGTTTGCGGCCGAGGCGGTCGCCGAAGTGGCCGAACAGGATCGCGCCGAGCGGGCGGGCGATGAACCCGACCGCGAACGTGGCCAGGGACAGCAGCACCCCGGCCGCCGGCGAGAACGAGGGGAAGAACAGCTTGCCGAACACCAGCGCCGCCGCGGTGCCGTAGATGTAGAAGTCGTAGAACTCGATCGCGGTACCGATGAAACTGGCGACCGCGATTCGATTCCGGGACGGCGCTGACACGGCGGTACTCATTGCGTGCTCCGGTTATGGGCGATAGGAAAGCGGACGGGCGCGCCCAGGATGACACCCATCGCTCGAGGGTGGGTAGATATTTGGTAGACGCGCCACGGCGATGCCGGTCACTCCACGGGCCGCCCGGTAGTGGTGGGTTCCGGCCGAAACCCGACCTATCCTCGGGGGATGGACGTCGACCCGAATCAGCCGGCCTGCTCGATACAGCGGAGCCTGGAGATCTTCGGCGAGCGTTGGACCCTGCTGATCCTGCGCGAGATCTCGCTGGGGCAGCACCGCTTCGCGGTCCTGCGGGACAACCTGGGGATCGCGCCGAACCTGCTCAGTGCGAGGCTGCGGACGTTGGTGGACGAGGGCGTGCTGGAGCGGCGGGAGTACCGGGATCCCGGCAGCAGGGTGCGGCAGGGCTACTACTTCACCAGGGCCGGCCGCGAGCTGCGGCTCCTGTTCGTCGCGCTGCAGCAGTGGGGCGACGAGTACCGGCCCCGGCCGGCCGGCCCGTCCGTGCAGCGGCGCTCGAAGACCACCGGCCGGCCCGTGCGGGCGGCACTCATCGACGACCGGGGCAGCGAGATCCCGCTGCGCGACGTCCGTTTTGTGCGGAACCAGTAGGCGCGAGCGCGGCCCGGCCCACGGGGCTCACGCGTCGAGCACCTGGCCCGCCCGCCGGACCACCGGCGCCTGCACCGACCAGGGGAAGTTGATCCACCGGTCCGTGCGCTTCCAGACGTACTCGCACTTCACCTCGGAGCGAGGCTTCTCGTAGATCACCGCGCAGCGCACGTCGGCGACCTCGTCGGCGCAGAAGTCCCGGACCAGCTTCAGCGTGGCGCCGGTGTCCGCGACATCGTCGGTGATCAGCACCGTGGCGCCGGCCAGGTCCACCGCGTTCGGCACCGGCGGCAGCATCACCGGCAGGTCGAGCCGCTGGTCCACGCCCGTGTAGAACTCCACGTTCATCACGTGCAGGTTCTTCACGTCGAGCGCGTAGCCCAGCGCCCCGGCGACGAACAGGCCGCCCCGCGCGATCGACAGGATCAGGTCCGGGCTGAACCCGTCGTCGGCCACCTCCTGTGCGAGCTCCCTGCTCGCGGTGCCGAACAGCTCCCAGGTGAGCTCCTCGCGCTCCACCCTGCCTCCCTCACTCCGCCCCCGCCGTCGCCGGCTCCGATGAGGACCATCGGAGCCTGGACAGTAGGCGATCGGGGGCCGCGTGCGCTCCGTCAGGGCCGCCCTTCGGCCAGCAGGGCCCTGGCCACCGTCCGGCCTGAGACACCGGTGATGCCGGGTCCCGGCCAGGTGGCCGCGCCGATCAGGGAGAGGCCCGGGACCGCGGTGGCGTAGCCGCCCCGGTGCGCCGAGATCGGCCGGTCGGTGAAGGTCTGGCCCAGTGCGTTGTGGCCGGATGCGTGGTCGCCGGGGCCGGCGTTCGGGTTGGACCTGGCCAGGTCGCCCGGGTGCAGCACGTGGCGGGCCAGCACCAGCGACTCCAGGTCCTTGACGTGCAGGCCGGCCTCGGCGATCACCCGGTCCGCGAACGCCTCGGCCACCTCCGCCGTCCAGCTGCCGCCGGCCCGTATCTCGCCGGCCGCGTCCCCGGTCGGGCGCAGCGGGGCGTCGAGCACCTGCACGCGGACGACCGCGCGGCCCTCGGGGGCCCGGGTCGGGTCGAGCGCCGTCGGCTCGTGCCACGAGATCGACGGGTGGCGGGGCAGCAGGCCGCCCTCGGCCTGGCGGACGGACGTGACCAGCCCGTCGATGCCCCGGCCGAGGTTGAGCGCGCCGCCCGCGTCCAGCCGGGGATCGGTGAAGCGGGGCCGAGCCGAGAGCGCCAGGCTGATCTGCACGCAGCCGCGCCGGTAGGCGTACCGGGCGGCCTGGCCCCTGACCACGTCGGGCACCGGGACGTCCCGCAGCAGCCGCCCGTAGAGCAGGTCGGGGGTGGTGCTGGCGACCACGTGTCGGCCCCACACCGCAGTGCCGTCGGTGGTCACCACGCCCGAGGCCCGGTCGCCGTCGACCAGGACTCGGTCTACCTCGACGCCTGTGTGGATCACGCCGCCGTGGGCCGTGAGCAGGGCGCACAGGGCATCGGTCAGCCGGCCACTGCCACCCTCCGGGGTTGGGTTGCCGCCGGCGAGCAGGGCGGGCACCAGCGCCGCCCACAGCGCGCCGCCGGGGTCGGCCGGCCCGATCCCCAGGTGCAGCAGCCAGGGCAGTACGGCCGAGCGCAGCTCCTCGGTGCCGAACCGCGCGCCGATGTCCAGACCGCTGCCGTCGAACAGTGCGGAGATCGCCAGCGGGTAGCCCGGCCCCTCCCGCCGCAGCCGGCCGAGTAGCTCACCGGCCTCCGGCGAGGTCAGATCCATGCCGAGCAGTGGCGGGATCGTCGCCAGGTACGGGCTCATGTCCGCCATCAGCTGCCCCCACGCCCCGGTCTCGCCGAGGCGGTCCAGCTCGGCGGTGAGGTCGGCGGGGTCGGTGGGGATCACCGTGGCCCGGCCGTCGGGCAGCGAGGACCCCGTGGCGACCGGACCGTTCAGGTAGCGCAGGCCGTGCGCGGACAGGTCGGTGCCGAGCTCGCCCCACACGGGGCCGCTCACCAGGCTGGGGTGGAGGGCGGAGAAGGTGTCGTGCACGAAGCCGGGCAGGGTCAGCTCCTCGCTGCGCACCCAGCCGCCCGCCACCGGTGCGCGGTCCAGGAGGCAGACGCCGCGCCCGGCCCTAGCCAGGTAACAGGCGGCGACGAGGGCGTTGTGGCCGGCGCCGACGAACACGACGTCGTATCGCTCGGAGTGCTGTGGGTTGGCCATGGCGCCACGGTAGGAACGCGGGGCGCCCGGTTTCGAACCATGGTCCGCTGAGTGGGAGCGCCGGGCCGATGTGCCTCGGGACGGGGCTCAGAGCGCGCTGACCAGCGCCCCGGAGATGCGCCCGGCGGTGGCCCGGACGGCGTGCCGCAGCGCGGGGCCGGGCTTGCAGTCGACCATCACCAGCGTGACGACCGCCCGCTCGCCGCCCGGCAGCGCCACGGCGGCGGCGACACAGCTCACGTCGGCGGACACGTGTCCCTCCTCGACCGCGAGGGCCGGCGCGGCCGAGGTGGATGCGCTGTCGAAGCCGTGCACCAGCGCGGTTGCGGTGCCGGTCGGGAGGGGGGCGCCCGGCGCGGCGCCGATCGGCCCGGGCAGGCGGCGCCGGCCCGGGATGACGTCCAGCAGGACCGCGTCCCCGCCGATCCGTTCGCTCAGCGAGACCGCCCCGCCGGTGAAGGTGGCCAGCTCGGCGAGGGGCCGGGCCGCCGCCTCGCGCAGCCGGCGGGCCGGGCCGACGCCGCCGCCCAGGGCGAGCAGGGTCGCGCCGAGGCGGTAGTGGTCGCCCTCGCGGCGCACCGCGCCCACCGCGATGAGCTGGACCAGCATGCGGTGCACGGTGGCCCGGGGTAGCCCGGAGGCGCGGACCAGCTCGACGAGCCGGCCCCGGCCGAGCAGGCGCAGGTGTTCGAGCAGCTCGAAGGACGCGCCGATCACGGCCCGTCCTTCGCCGGGGAGGGTGGCGTCCATCGTCGGTACCTCATCGGTTCGTGCCGGTGGATACGGGCGGCGCGGGGTAACGATTTCCAGAGTACCTGCCCGATCACCGGGGCTTGACACTATGAAAGTGACCGACCATATTAACGATCCGACACGGATCACCGCGCCGATCGGGGAGTGCGCCATGGCAACGACTGCCGAAGCCGGACCGAAGGTGACGCCGGACATGCGCGCCGAGCTGAGCGCCGAGCAGGTCGGCCACCTGCGGCATTTCGAGAACCTGCTCGCGCAGCCGCCGAACGACTGGTCACTCATGCAGGGCAAGGGCATGGGGCAGGACGACTTCGGCGGCTACCGGTTCCAGCTGGCCTACCTGACGTACGCGTTGGCACTGACGCACGCGCACCGGCTGCCGGCGGCGCCCGGGGTGTTCAAGCCGATGTTCGAGCGCGCGATCGAGAAGATGCTGCTGCCCGAGGTGTGGATCTACTGGAAGGACACCAGCCGGGGCGGCGCCGTGTTCAACCAGCACCTCAGCGACACCTACCGCGAAGAGTACGACCCGGTGGCCCGCGACAACATCATGTACAGCGCGTACGTGCAGTCCATGGCGCTGCTGTTCAACTACCTGTTCGACGACGACCGCTACGCCCGCCCGGGGGCGCTGAGCTTCAACTTCTACACGCCGTTCTGGGGCGGCCCTCCGAAGCGGTTCGAGTACGACCAGAACACGCTCAACGAGCACATCTACTGGCTGATGGTGGAGAACGGCTACCTCGGCGTCGCCTGCGAACCGAACTGCGTCTACCAGATCTGCAACCAGCCCGCGATCCTCGGCTTCCGGATGCACGACCTCGTCACCGGTGGCGCGGTGGCCGACGAGGTGACGCGCGCCTACGAGCGGGCCTGGGCGGACTTCGGCCGGCTCGACGAGAACGGCCACTACAACATGATGATGTTCCAGGACAGCAAGGCGATCACGCCCAACCGGGGCAGCTGGCCGTGGGTGGACGCCTGGTGCGGCGCGCTGATGAACATGTGGAACCGCGACCTCGTCCGGGCCAACTACCCGGGCCAGCTGGCCAACCTCGTCGATCGGGCCGACGACGGCACCGTCTCGGTCAGGCCGGGCGAGCCGTTCCTGCTCGCCGGCAACCCGGTGGTCGGCGACGCCTGCGACCACGGCTGGGTGTCGGTCTGGGCCGCCGAGATGGGCGACACCGAGACGCTGCGGGGCCTGCTCGCGCACGCCGACCGGTACATGGGGCCGAGGTGGCGCGACGGGGGCCTGTACTACCCGCGCAACGACCAGCGGGCCGACGCGGACGGCCACCGCACCGAGATGGAGCCGATGAGCGGCAACGTCCTGCTCGCCTACGCGCGGCTGAACGTCGAGGACGGCTTCTGGAAGCTCTACAACCAGCCGTGGGGCCCCGGCCACCACACCGAGCCGGCGCTGACCTCGGTCGCCGCAGACCTCGACGTGACCAGGGCCTACTACGACCCCGAGCGGCGCGAGCTGGTGTTCACGCTGGTCGGGCGGGCGGACCGCGCAGGCGACGGGGCCGTGCTGCTCGGTCACCTGGACCGGGCCGGCGACGGCTGGGCCCTGTGGCTCGACGACCGGGTCGTGGCGCGGGGCAGGCGGAGCGGCGAGGTGGCGGCCGAGGGGGACGGCGTAGATGTGCGGCGGACCGGGGACGGCGTCCGGCTGGTCGGCCCGGCGGGCGGCCCGCACCGGTACACGCTGCGCTTCGACGGCGAGAGGGCGGAAGGGGTGGCAGAGTGGGCCCCGTGAACCCCGCGCTCCGGCCGGTCCCCGGCTCGCCGGTCGGCGCCCGGTTCGACCTGGTCGACCACCACGGCGAGCGCGTCGACAACGCCACCTACCGGGGCCACCACGTGCTCGTGTTCTTCGGGTTCACGCACTGCGCGATGGTCTGCCCGAGGGCGCTGGGCAAGCTGTCGGCGGCGCTGGACGGCCTCGGCCCGGCGGCGGAGGAGTTCCGGGCCCTCTACGTGACCGTGGACCCCGAGCGGGACACCCCAGAGGTGATGAAGGCCTTTCTCGAGCGGAGCTACCCCCGGTTCACCGGGCTGACGGGTACGGCCGAGGAGATCGCCGCGGCGAAGGGGGAGTTCCGGGTCTTCGCCAGGCGCACCGAGGACCCGGACGGGCTGGAGCCCTACGTCGTGCCGCACTCCGCGATCACGTACGTGCTGGACCGGTCCGGCGCGTTCCGCACCCACTTCACCGAGGCACTCGAGGCGGACGAGGTGACGGCGCGCCTGACGGCGGCGCTCGAAGCCGAGGCCCGGTAGCTGGCCAGAGGGTTACCGGGGAGCCAGCGCGGCGGCGACGGGCCGCAGCCACGGCTGGCGCACGCCCTCCTGCACCGCCCTGGCGAACAGCCACAGCCGGACCCGCTCCGCGTCGAGGCCGGCCAGCTCGGCCAGCCGATCCGCGCGGGCGCCCGGGTCGTCGAGCTCCTCGGCGTTGAGCATGTGCTGCAGGAGGTCGTAGCAGGGGTCGCCGAGGTAGGGCTTCGGGTCGATCACGAGCCATTGCTGCTCCCCGGCGGCCAGCACGTTGCCCGCGTGCAGGTCGGTGACCAGCAGCTGGGGCGGACCCGGGTGGTCGCGGGGCAGGCTCCGGAACAGCCGCATGCCGGCGCGCGCGAGGCCCGGGTCGAAGGCGTCCGGCGCGGCGGCGTAGTCCCGGTCGAACTCGTCGGCCCAGGCGTCGCACAGCTGGGCCAGCGGCCGGAACGGGTGCCCTGGCGGGGGCTCGTGCCACAGGCCGCGCAGCAGCCGCGTGATCACCACGTCCTGCTCCGGCTCACCGCACAGCTCACCGAGCGGCGTGCCGGGCCGGCAGCGGGCCAGCAGCAGCGCGCTCGTCCGGTCCTCGGTGTGGTCGGCGTGCAGGGTCACGGCGCCCCGGCCGCGCCAGGCGCGCAGGCCGGCGGCCTCGTGCTCGCCCTCGTAGTGCCGCCAGCCGACCTTGAGCACCAGCTCGCGGCCGGCCTCATCGCGCGCCGGGGCCACCCAGGCGACCTCGCCACCGGGCTGGAACGGCGGCCCGAGCACCAGTGACCAGCGTCGGGCCAGCTCGGCGACGGTGCCGGGCAGCTCGGCCAGCCACTGCCAGCGCTCGGGCGAGCGCTCCCGCTCGACGGCCTCGGCGAGCATGCTCGGCAGGGTGAACGCGGACATGATCGCCCATCCTGGCGCACCGGCGCCCCGGCCGGTGCCGAATTTAGGCCGCCCCGGTCAGGCGACGGCCTCGATCGGCCCTGTCCGGCCGGCCGACTTCTGGGGCAGCTGCCGGCCCGTGCGGAAGAGGTCGTCGAAGATCCGGACCCGGTCGAAGGTCATGGCGTACTCGCGGCCGCGCAGTTCGAGGGCCCGCCGCTCGTGCTCCGACATCTCCAGCACCACGTGGTCCAGGGCCGCGGTCAGCGCCTGCACGTCACCGGCCTCGATGATGACGGCCGTGTCGCCGACGGCCTCGCCCGTGCCCCCGGTCAGCGTGGTGATCACCGGACCGCCGCCGGCCAGCATCTTCTCGGCCAGCGCGATGCCGAACGTCTCCACGAAGTCGGGCTCCGGCTTGGTCGGCAGGGCGTAGGTCGCGCAGCCCCGCATCAGCAGCGGCTTCTCGTCGTCGTCCACGTCGTCGAGGAAGACCACCCGGTCGCCGAGGTAACCGAGGCCGGCGGCCAGCTTGCGGACGTCGCCCAGCGCGGGTCCGGTGCCGGCGATGACCAGCTTGACCCGGTCCCGTGCGCGCGATGCGGCATAGGCCGCCACGAGGTCGTGGATGCCCTTGGCCCTGGTCACCCTGGACAGGAACAGGATGTAGCCGTCGCGCTCGAGGCCACGCCGGGCCAGCGCGGCGTCCACGGCGGCCGGGTCGAGATCGACGTAGGCGGAGGAGTCGATCGGCGGGTAGCTGACGGTCACCCGCTCGCGGCACTGCTGGGCGAACCGGGTGCCGGAGTGCAGGTCGACGTCCTCGGCGGCGAGGATGATCTCGTCGCGGGTGTAGTCCGAGACCGCCACCACCTCGTCGTGCGCGAGGTAGGTGGTCAGCGTGACGGCGGCGGCCCCGAACCGGCCCTCGCGCAGGCAGGACCGGATCACGTTGGTGACATCCGACCCCACCGCCTTGGCGATCGTGTGCACGTCGGGGTTGAACCCGGCCGCGCGCGCCGCGATCACGGCGTCCATGATCACGTTCGCGTGCGGGGCCAGGTACATCGCCAGGCACGTGGTCGGCACCGGCTCGGAGAGCAGCTCGACCAGCCGGCCGGTGAGGCCGGCCAGGTGGCGGCCGTCCGGCACCCGGTAGTCACCGACGGACTCCGGGCGCTCGACCGTGATACCGGGGCTGTAGGGCTGCAGCCGGTCCAGCGGTTTCAGCGGCAACCCGGCGGCCTGCAGCGTCGCGATCGGCCAGGTGAGCAGCCGAACGTCGTCGAACCCCCTGGTCAGGGCCGCTTCGGCCAGGTTGCGGGCCTCCCCGGAGTGACCGCAGATCACTGGGTCGGCTCGTACGACGATGACGAGCCGGCGTTGGTTGTACCTCATCATGTCCCACCCCTCGTGCGTGCGTCTGACAGAGACGGCGGGCGGGCGGTGCGCCCCCACGCCGACGGTTGCGGGCCGAGCTCCAGCTGCAGGACGCCACCCCGATGGACGTCAGCCGCGCTGATGTGGGTCGTCTCCAGCGGGCGCCCGTTCAGGGTCGCCGACTGGACGTACTGGGTGGGCGGCGTGTCCTCGATGCCGTCGGCGCCGACGGGGGACTCGCGGTGCCCGGTCGTCTCGATCACGAACTCGCCGCCGCTGACCTGCAGGGCGCCGCGCGCAAAGGCCGGCGCGTTGACCAGGAACAGGCTCTGCCCCGCGATCGGGAACAGCCCCAGTGAGGCCCAGACGTACCAGGAGCTGAGCCCGCCGGAGTCGTCGTTGCCCGGCAGCCCACCGGGCCCCGTGCCGAACTGCCACGTCAGCGCGCTGTGCACAACGTCGGCCGTGCGGTCCGGACGGCCGGCGTAGGTGTAGGCCCACGGCGCTTCCATGTCCGGTTCGTTGTTGAGCCCCTCGAACCGGTTGAGCACGTAGCCGGCCGCCATCTCCGTCGAGGAGGGGCGCCGGCCCGGCTGGGTCACCGCCCCGGCGCCGAAGCCGAAGAAGGCGTCGAGCATGTCGACGAACGCGTCGTCCCCGCCGGCCAGCGCGATCCGCGCCCGCATGTCGTGCAGCAGCCGGAACGAGTAGTTCCACTTGCCGCCCTCGTAGAACTCCGAGTCGCGCAGCAGGCCGGTGAACGGGTCGAAGGCGTTGACCCAGAGCCGGCTGCGCGCCTCCAGCTCGTCGGCGAGGCGTTTGTCGCCCAGCGCGCGGGCCACCTGGGCGGTGCAGTGGTGGGCGTAGGCGAGGTCGAGCGTGTGCGTGATCGGGTGCACGATGCCGTGGTCGATGAAGTCCTCGCCGTAGAGGCGGTGCAGGTCCGCGTCCATGTGCACCAGCGCCCAGCTCCAGTCCAGGTCGCACAGGTTCAGGGACTGCGCGTCGGCCAGCGCCGTGTGGGCCAGCGCGCTGCCCTGGCGGAAGAACCGGTCCGCGCCCCGGGCCATCCGGTAGCCGATCGGGAAGTTGCCCTCTTCCTCGCAGACCCGGATCAGCGACTCCAGCAGGCCGGCGGCCCGGCCGGGCGCGATCGCCATCAGCAGCGGGATCTGGGTCTTGTAGATGTCCCACATCGTGCAGACGTCGAACGCGAAGGGCCCGGACGCCGGCCAGAACGGGCTCTCGTCGTCCCCGAAGCATGGTTTGATCAGCGAGTGGTAGAGCGCGGTGGCCAGCACCGTGCGCCGCGCCGGCGTGCCCCCCTCCACCTGCACGCGGTCCAGGTGGTCGGCCCACCGGGCCTTGGTGTTGGTCCGGATCAGGTCGAACGCCGGCTCGTCCTCGCCGCACTCGCGCCGCAGGTTGTCGCGGGCCTGCTCACAGCCGCGCAGCGAGAAGCCGAGCCGCACCTCGACGGTCTGCCCGGCCCGCACCGGACCCATGAACAACAGGCCGAACGGGCGCAGCGTGGTCTGCCGGATGCTGTCGAAGTCGAGCCGGGTGCCGCCCTCGATCAGCCGCCGGTCGTGCCAGAGCATCTGGCGCCAGCCGGGGCTGTGCACCTCGAGGTAGACGGAGAGCGGCACGCCCTCCAGCACCACGGTGCCCTGCGCGTGGCCGTAGCCGAGGCTCTCCACGTGGGCGCGCAGCGGGACCGTCTGGCCCTGCTCGACGGCGATCCCGCCGCAGGACAGGTCCAGCACCACCCGGGCGCTGCGGCTCTCCGGGAAGGTGTAGCGGTGCACGGCGACCTTCTCGCCGACCGTGATCTCGCAGCGGATGCCGGTGTCCAGGGTCGTCGCGTAGTAGCCGGCCTCGGCCGTCTCGTCGTGCAGCGGCCAGGCCTCGCCGAGATCGTCCAGCGGCTGCACCATCGGCGTGACGCGCACGTAGTTGTAGTACTTGCGGATCGCGCCGGTGCCGGACTGCTGGAAGTGGCTGAACCCGGAGGCCTGCAGCCTCGGGAACATCTCCTCTGGCACGCCCTCGGTGTTCTTGCTGTAGCGCCCGTAGCCCGTCGGGTAGGCCCCCGAGTAGGCGCAGGCGGACACCATGCCCAGCGGTGAGGTGGCGCCCGGGTGGGTGTTGCCCACCTGAGGCTTGGGCCACCACCACGTGGCTGCGAGACCGCTGGCGGGAGGTAGACACGTCGCGGCGGTGCCGATGAATGGATCAACATCGTGAAGGATGGCCAGACTATGGAGGGCCAGGGATACCGGCCGGTTACGCCGGGGTTAAGGCGGTGTGCACGTCCGCGGGTACCGCGTCCGCCGCGCTAACCGGTGTCCGCGCGGTGGTCAGCGCGGCAGTACGAAGCCGTCGGACGGGGCCTGGGGTTCGGCCGCCGAGAGGGCGTCCGGGCTGGTCCGGGGCGCGGGCGCGGGGTTGGCGGGAGTGGGTGCCGCGGCAGTGGGCGCGGGCGCTGTGGCGGCGGGCGCGGGCGCCGGGGCGGCGGGCGCCGGGGGAGCGGGCCGGGTGCCGAGGCGGGCCAGCTCGCGGTGCCGGCGCGCGACCAGGACCGCGGCGAGGTACGCCTCGGACGGGGTGCCGGCCGGCGCCGCCGGGCTGACCCGCGCCGCCACCTGCTCGGCGAGCCCGGCGCCCAGGGAGGCCCGGTAGGCGGGGTCCAGCTCGCCGACCCGGCCGAGGAACTGGCGGACCCGCAGCGCCAGGCCGTCGGGCAGCGCGGAGAACTCCAGCGATTCGGCCCAGCCGGCCAGCGCGGGCGGCATCTCGACGGGCACCCCGACCGGGGCGGCCGCCACGCGTTCCCGCACGACCATGGTGCCGGCCAGCAGGTCACCGACCCGGCGGCCCCTCGGCGAGGCCAGCGAGGAGATCACCGCGACCGCGCCGGTGAACCCGCTGAGCAGGCCGAAGTCGACCACGAGCCCGGCCAGGCCCCGGACCAGGGCGTGCCGGAACCGGATCGGGCCGCCGTCCTCGCGGACCACGCGCAGGCCGAGCGCCAGCTTGCCGACCGAGCGCCCCCGGGTGAGGGACTCCACCGTCACCGGGTAGCCGACGAACACGATGATCATCACGGCGACGACGACCGCCACGCCCTGGGCCTCGTCGCCGGCCGGAGTGACCGCGTACAGGCCGAGCAGCAGCAGGGCCAGCGCCACGAGCATCACGGCCAGGTCGAGGCAGAACGCGAGCGCGCGGCTGGGCAGCTTGGCCACGCGCAGCTCCAGCACGACGGCATCTCCGGTGACGAGATCGCTCACCCGAGCTAGTGTGCCGGTCGAGGGGGGCGGACAGCTATGGAAATCGACCTCTACACCGCCGAGCACCGGCCCGAATGGCAGCGGCTGGCCCAGCTGCTCGGCCGCCGGACGCTCGCCGGACCGGAGGCCGACGAGCTGGTCACCCTGTACCAACGCGCCGCCACCCACCTATCGGTCATCCGGTCCGCCTCCCCGGACCCGGCGCTGGTCGGCTGGCTGTCCACGCTCGTCGCCAGGGCCCGCTCGGCCGTCACCGGCTCGCCCAGCCCGGCCTGGCGGGACGCGGCGCGGTTCCTCGTCGTCGGCTTCCCGGCCGCCTGCTACGGCGCCCGGCGCTGGACGGCGGGGGCGGCGGGCGCCTCGCTGCTGCTGGCCTGGGTGATCGCCGCCTGGGTGGCCGGCAACCCGGACGTGCGGGCCAGCATCGGCGCCCCCGAGCAGATCCGTCGGCTGGTCGAGCACGACTTCGAGGCGTACTACTCGTCCTCGCCGGGCGCCTCGTTCGCCGCGCAGGTGTGGACGAACAACGCCTGGGTGGCGGCGATCTGCCTGGTGTCCGGGGTGTTCCTGGTGCCGGTGGTCTGGGTGCTCTGGTCGAACACGGTGAACCTGGGCGTCTCGGCCGGGCTGATGGCCTCGGCCGGGCGGCTGGACCAGTTCTTCGGCCTGATCACCCCGCACGGGCTGGTCGAGCTGACCGCCGTGTTCCTGGCCGCCGGCGCCGGCCTGCGCCTGGGTTGGACCCTGATCGACCCCGGGCCCAGACCCCGGCTGGAGGCGATCGCCGAGCGCGGCCGCGCCACCGTCGGCATGGCGCTGGGCATCACGGTCCTGCTGCTGGTGTCCGGGGTGCTCGAGGCGTTCGTGACCCCGTCCGCGCTGCCCGGCTGGGCCCGGGTCGGCATCGGGGTGCTCGCCGAGGTGCTCGTGCTGGCCTACCTGGGTGTCTTCGGCCGCCGCGCCGCGCTGGCCGGCGAGACCGGCGACGTCACCGAGTCCGCCCAGGGCGACCGCGCCCCGACCGCCGGCTGACCCCCACCCCGCGAGTCGCGGATTCCGTCAGCCGGGGTGCCCCGCCGCCGGCCGAGGTGTCACAGCCGGCCGGCGGCCTTCAGCGCCAGGTACGTGTCGGCGACCTTCGGCGCCAGCTCGGCCGGGGTCGCGTCCACGACGGTCACTCCGAGGCGGCCGAGCAGCGCGGCGGTGCGGCGCCGCTCCGCGCCGACCCGCTCGGCGGCGGCGGCCGCGTACACGGCCGGGGCGTCGCCGCGCCCGGCCGCCATGGCCGCGACGGCGGGGTCGGCGACCGAGGCGACGAGCACCCGGTGCCGGCGGGTGAGCGCGGGCAGCCCGGGCAGCAGACCCTCCTCGACGGCGGCCGCGTCCAGGCCGGTGAACAGCACCACCAGCGACCGGCGTGGGGCCCTGGCCAGCACCGCGGCCACGAGGCCCCGCATGTCGGCCTCCACCAGCTCGGACTCCACCGGGGCCAGCGCGTTCACCAGCGCCGGCAGCAGTTCGGCCGCCCCGACGCCGGACACGCTGGCCCGCACCGCCCGGTCGTAGCCGAGCAGGTCGACCCGGTCCCCGGCGCGCGAGGCCAACGCCGCCAGCAGCAGCGCGGCGTCCATCGAGGCGTCCAAGCGGGGCGCGTCGCCGACCCGGCCGGCCGAGGTGCGCCCGGTGTCCAGCACGAGCAGCAGGTGCCGGTCGCGCTCCGGCCGCCAGGTGCGCACCATGACGTCGGAGGCACGGGCGCTGGCCCGCCAGTCGATGGACCGCACGTCGTCGCCGAGCACGTACTCACGCAGCGAGTCGAACTCGGTGCCCTGGCCGCGCACCCGTACCGCCGCGCGGCCGTCCAGCTCGCGCAGTCGCGCCAACCGGGACGGCAGGTAGCGGCGCGCGGTGAACGGCGGCAGCGCCCGCACCGTCCAGGGCACCACCCGCGAGCCCTGCCGGGCCGCCAGCCCGAGCGGCCCCAGCGAGCGCACCGTGACCCGGGCCGCCCGCCGGTCGCCGCGCCGGGTGGGCCGCAGGGTCAGTGCCAGGCGGCGGCGGTGCCCGGCCGGGACCCGCGGGTCGTGCTGCCTCGGGGTCGCCCCGGCGCTCGGCGGCCAGGCGTCGCGCACCCGGCCCCGCAGCGGCCGCCGGCCGGGGTTGTGCACCTCGAGGTACACCGTGGCCGCCTCGCCGAGCCGCACCGAGCTGTCCCCGGAGTGCTCGAGGTGCAGCGCGCGGACCCCGGCGGCCAGCGCCAGGTCGACGAGCACGCCGGCCAGCAGGGCACCCTCGACGGCCGCGACCCCCCACCAGCCGGGCAGTGCCACGCCGACGACCAGCGCGCCGAGGGCGGCCAGCAGCGCGGTCCGGCCGGTGATCGCCACGGCGGCCGGCTACCGGGGGACCGGGACGGTGGCCAGCACGCCGGTGACCACGCCGTCGGCGGTGACCCCGTCCAGCTCGGCCTCGGGGCGCAGCCGCAGCCGGTGCCGCAGCGCGGGCCCGGCCAGTGCCTTGACGTCGTCCGGGGTGACGTAGTCCCGCCCGGTCAGCCACGCGGCGGCCCGGCTGGCGGCGAGCAGCGCGGTCGCCGCGCGGGGCGAGGCACCCAGGGACACCGCCGGCGCGGAGCGGGTCGCCCGGCACACGTCGACCAGGTAACCGAGCACCTCGGGCCGCACCGTGACGCCCTGTACCGCCGCCCGCGCGGCGGCGAGATCTTCCGGGCCGGCGACCGGGGTGAGGCCGGCGGCGGCCAGGTCCCTCGGGTCGAAGCCGTCGGCGTGCCTGGTCAGGATGGCCAGCTCGTCGTCCCGCTCCGGCAGCGGCATCGTGAGCTTGAGCTGGAACCGGTCCAGCTGGGCCTCCGGCAGCGGGTACGTGCCCTCGAACTCCACCGGGTTCTGGGTGGCCACCACCACGAACGGGTCGGGCAGCGGCCGGCCGACCCCGTCCACCGAGACCTGCCGCTCCTCCATCGCCTCCAGCAGCGAGGCCTGCGTCTTCGGCGGCGTGCGGTTGATCTCGTCGGCGAGCAGCAGATTGGTGAACACCGGGCCGGACCGGAAGGAGAACTCCGCACTCCGCGCGTCGTAGACCAGCGAGCCGGTGATGTCGCCGGGCATCAGGTCGGGCGTGAACTGCACGCGCTTGGTGTCCAGCGCCAGGCCCTCCGCCAGTGCGCGCACCAGCAGGGTCTTCGCCACCCCCGGCACGCCCTCGATCAGCACGTGGCCCCGGCAGAGCAGCGCGATGACCAGCCCGGTGACCGCGGCGTCCTGCGCGACGACGGCCTTGCCGACCTCGTGCCGCAGTGCGTGCAACGCCTGCCGGGCCTGTTCCGCGCTCCGCACGGCATCGACCGTCACGTTCGAAGCACCTCTCGTTCGCACTCGTCCAACCGGTCGGCCAGCTCGACCATGGCCCGATCGTCCGCCGGCGCCGCACCGTACAGCAGCTCTGTCACCCCGGCCGGGGTTCGCCCGGTGCGCGCCACGACGGCGTCGACCAGGGCCTCCGGCGCGATCGCCTGCTCACCGTCCGGGCGGCCGAGCCCCAGCAGCGGGGCCAGCCGGGCGCGGGTGGCGGCGCGCAGGGCATCGGCGGCGTGGCCCCGGGCGGCGGCGCGCCGGTACAGCCGGGCGCGGCCCTCCACCGCCTCGAAGGCCCGCACCACGACCGGCAGCGGCTCGCGCACCACGGGGCCCAGCCGCCGCGCCCGCCACACCGCGGCCAGCACGGCGGCCAGCGCGAGCTGCACCGCTGCCCACCGCCAGCCGGGTGGGACCAGCTCGCCGAGGGTCCGGGGCGCCGCGTCGGACGGCTCCGGGCCGGGCCGGTACCAGAGCAGCGTCGGTTTGGTGCCCAACAGCCGCAGTGCCAGTGCCGCGTTGCCCCGGTCGGCCAGCTCGCCGTTGGTCAGCGGCTCCGGCGCACCGAGCACGGTCACCGTCCGGCCGGCTCCGTCGACCTGGTCGACCACCTGGACCAGGGCGGCCCCACCGTCGTCCGCGTAGCACTCGATCCCACCGGGGGCGCGGTACCGCTCGCCACCCAGCTCGGCCGGGCCGGCCACCTGTGCGGCGGGCAGCGCGCAGCCCGGCTCCCGGAGTGCGGCCCGGTGGCGCAGCGTGGTCAGCTCGACCCGGGGGGCCAGCTCGGTCAGCTCGCGCTGCCCCGGGGCCACGACCACCAGGTCGGCGGCGGTGTCCCGGACGGCCCGCAGCTGGGCGGTGCTCAGCTCGTCGGGCCTGGCCACCAGCACCGTGGCGCCCGGGGCGGACCGGGCGAGCTCCCCGCTGGATCGGACGACGGTAACGGTGACGCCCTGGTCGCGCAACAGCCGCGCCAGCGCCCGGCTGCCCGAGGGGTCCACGGCGTCCGGGTTCAGCAGGCCGTGGACCGGCTGGCCGGCGACCGAGGCCAGGAGCACCCCGGTGAGGACGACGAGCAGGCCGATGGCCACCGGTAGCCGCGCGGCGCGCCAGACCCCGCCCGGCCCGGGGGTCCGTGCCGCCGTCTGTGCCGCCGTCTGATTCGCCGCCGTCGAGGGCCCGGTCGTCGAAGGCCCAGCCGGCGGGTGCGGCGCTGTCGCGTTCACCGCGCCGCGCCGGCCAGGGAGGACCCGCCCTCGGCGCCCGTCCCGTCCCGCCCCTGGGGCAGCACCGGCCTGGCCCGGCGGACGGCCTCGTCCAGCGCCCGCAGTCGCGCGTCCATCTCGGCGGTCGCGGGCTCGCCGCCGTACCAGACGTCGTCGAACAGTTGGGCCGCCTCGCGCAGCCCGGCCGCACAGTCCGGCAGCACCCGGCCCGCCTCGGTGGCGACCTCGGCCGCGGTGCGTCCGGCGCGTTCGTCGAGCAGTTCGCGCTCGGCCAGCTCGCGGACCACGGCGCGCAGCCGCTCCCGGACCGCCAGCGCCCACCGGCAGCCCTCGGCGTGCGCGTCGGCGGCGCGGCGGTGGTCGGCGGCGCTCTCCGGGGCGGCGTCGAACAGGCCCTCCGCCCGCCCGGCCGCCCGGCCGACCCGCCCCACCACGAGCCGAACCGCCACCGCGCCCAGTACCAGCACAACGACCAGCGCGACCAGCCCGCCGTAGCCGCTCGGGGTCAGTTCGGCGGCCTGGGAGAGCAGGTCACCCAGCTTGCGCAGCAGCCAGAGCACGCCCCTGGCCAGCAGCGACGGCTGCTCCGCCGCGTACTCCGGCCGGGCCAGCTCCCGCTCCGCCGCCGCCCGGGCCGCGTCCCGCCCGATGTCGATCGGGATCGTCGAGCCGGCCCCGAACCCCGAGCCGGCCCCGAGCGTCGCACCGAGCCCGAGCACTCCCACCCGCTAGGCCTGGCTCGGGGTGACCGCGCCCCAGCCCGACCCGGTCTCGGCGGCCTGGGCGAGCTCGAGGTCGAGGCCCTCCCGGCGGATCCGCTGGTCGAAGTAGAGCAGCCCGACCACGCCGGCCCGGAACGGCTGGGCGATCGTGTTGGCGATGATCGTGCCGATCGCGGTGACCACGAGCGTCGGCAGCAGGGTGCCGCCCTTCGCGCCCAGCGTCGCCGCCAGCACGGTGCCGCCGATGGTGAACGGGGTCTGCAGGATGGCCGCGAGCACCACCGTGATGATGAAGCTGAGCAGCAGGATGCCGAACACCCGCCACCACTGGCTGCGTACCAGGCGGAACGAGCGGCCCAGTGCGCCGACCACCGAGACACCCTCGAGGATGTAGGCCGGCGCGGCCAGTGACCAGGACACCCAGAGCCACACCGTGAGGCACGCCGCGACCAGGAAACCGGCGACGCCGAGCAGCACCGCCACCACGCTCGACGAGCCGGCCACCAGCGCGACGACCATCGGCGCAAACGCGACGGCGAAGACCGCGCCCATCGCCAGCCCGCTGAGCAGGGCCAGCCCGAGCAGGCCGAGGATCCGGCTCCGGGTGGCCGTCCAGACCTCACCGAACGAGGGCCGCTGGCCGAGCACCGCGCGGGACAGCACGACGATCAGCAGGCCGGTGAGCACCGTGGTGGCGGCGAACGAGACCACCCCGCCGAGAATCGCGGCCCCGCTGCTGCTTGCGCGCAGCATCTGGCTGAACACCCGGTTCCCGCCGAGGCCGGTCACCGGGGCTTGCAGGCTCCGCAGGGTGACGGCGGCCGCGGGCACCTGGACGAGCTGGGCGATGGTGGTCACCACGGCGGACAACCCGAGGGTGACCACCGGGTTGGCCCGGATGTAGGAGATCGCGCCGTCCAGGATCTCGCCCATGCCGAGCCGGCGCAACGGGATCACCCCCGGCTTGGGTACCGGCGGAGCCGGCCAACCCCAGGCTGCGCCCATGCCGGCGGGAGGCACGGCGGCACCGGGATACGGCGGCGGAGCCGCGTCGGGGTGGTGCACCCAGTCGTTCTCGGACCTCGGGTGCGGCACCTGGAAGCCCGCCGGTGACTCACCCACCGGCGCCCCGTCAAAACCGGGTGCACCGGCGGAGGCGGGATAGTGGGGCAACCCGGCAAAACCGGTAGAGCCGGGGGATTCGGGATTGCCGGCAAACGGGGTGACGCGGTCGGTCGGCTCGGTCATCTCGGTCCCCGGTTCCATCCAGTGGCGTTATTGCCATAGTGGTCTGATTGCCGGCCGTCGACCAGCGGAATTAGCCCGAACCAGGTTGTCACCGGGGCTGAATTCGGAGCCAGGGTGCGAGCCCCCGCAGTGGGGGGCCGGGCACCCCGGTGCAGGTAGGGGTACCCCTACCCGGCTTGCCGGGGTGGCGTCGGCGACCCGGCTCGGGCGCTTCCTGAGCGCCGGCTGTTCACCGAATGGGTGGCAGTCGCACCAATCACTCTCCCGGGGCGGGGACGAAGGAGTAGACATGAATTGGCGCGGGCAGCAACCCCCTCTCTGCCCGCGCCCTTACTCTTCGGGCGAGCCGGCCGGCGGCGCTGCCGCCGGCTCCGCCGAGTGTGACTTACACCGCGAACAGCTGCTCCAGATCCGCGAACGCCTTGAACTCCAACGCATTTCCGGCGGGGTCGAGAAAGAACATCGTCCACTGCTCGCCGGGCTCGCCCTCGAAGCGCACATAGGGCTTGATCACGAACTCGGTACCTGCCGCCTCGAGCCGCGCGGCCAGCTCCTGGAACTCCGGGATCGGCAGCACCAGGCCGAAGTGCGGCACCGGCACCTGGTGCCCGTCCACCGGGTTGGTGCCGGCCACGCCGTCCCGCCTCGCGCCCGTGCCGTCGCCGACCTGGTGGGTGACGACCTGGTGGCCCCGGAAGTTCCAGTCGGTCCAGCGGGTGTCCGACCGGCCCCGGCCGAAGCCGAGCACGGTGCCGTAGAACTCGCGCGCCGCCTCGATGTCATCGACCGGGATCGCCAGGTGGAACGGCACGAGCGGGGTGGGTGTGGTCATCTGTCCTCCAGGTCGCCGGCTACCTCAACCACGTTAGTGCTGGCCCGAGGTCACTGGTCGATGTCGTAGACGATCTCGACCGAGACCGACAGCTTCTGCGAGCCCGGCTGGATCGGCACCGGCGCGGCCCCGGCGGCGTCCATGGACTGCTTGTAGAGCGGGCTGGGCGGCGGGCCGGCGGGGGACTCGGTGATGGACCGAACCCGGCCCAGCCGCACGCCGGCGGCGTCGGCCAGTTGCTTCGCCTGGCTCTGAGCCTGCTTCACCGCATCGGCGCGCGCCTTGGCCCGCAGTGCGCTGTCGTCGTCGATCGAGAAGCTGAGCTGTTGCACCCGCACGGCGTCGCCGGCCGCGTCCCCGGCGGCGTCGATGATCCCGCCGGCGCCCGCGACATCGTGCAGGGTGGCGGTGACCTGGTTGGTCACCTCGTAGCCGGTGATCCGGCCGTCGTTCGGGTTGTAGGTCGGGTTCACCGAAAGGTCGCTGGTCTGCAGGTCGGCGTCGGCCACGCCCTTGCTCTTCAGCATGTTGATCAGCGCGGTCGCCTGCCGGGTGTTCGCGTCCAGGGCGCCCTGCGCGCTCGGCCCCTGGGTCTGTACGCCGAGCACGACCGTCACCACGTCCGGCGTGCCGGTGATCGTGCCGACCCCGCGAGCGGTGATACCGGGCACGTCACCGGCCCCCGTGCCGGCCGGCGAGGCGCTGCTCGCGCAGGCGGTCAGCGTGAGCGCGCCGAGGGCGAGCAGGGCCGCGGTGGACAGGGCACGTTTCATCAAGATCTCCGTTCACGGGCGGTCCGCCTCCAGGCGCGGGCGCGAGGGGCCTTGCCCCCTAGGACGGAGCGGGCGCCGAAAGGGTTGCATCGGCGGCCAGTGTGATCCACGGCGCGGGCCGGGCGGCGGCGGACCACCCCGTCCGGCCCGCGCGCCACCCGGCCGGGCGGGTCGGACCACCCCGCCGATACCCCGGGAACCCGGCGCGGCTCAGGCGCCCTCCACCGAGCCGGGCGGCAGGAAGTTCACGTCGTGCAGCGCGGAGAGGCGGACCACCTCGGCCGGGTCCGTCAGGTCGTGCAGCGCGTCGAAGAGCTGGGCCAGCCGACCGGCCGGGCTCACCCAGAACAGCCCACGGGCCGGCACGTCGCCCCGGTTGTAGTAGGCGTGCGGCAGGTTCTTCGGCATCCGGACGGTGTCCCCGGGGCCCGCCTTCTCCCACTGGCCGTCCAGGTAGAGCGTGAACACCCCCTCGAGGATGTAGATGTGCTCGTCCTGGGTCGGGTGCACGTGCGGCGGGACGCCGGTGCCCGGCGGGTCGTACGTCTCGAACGCGAAGCTCGTCTCGCTGGCGGCCTTCATCGAGTAGGTGTGGCCGAGCACGTTCCACACCTTCTTGCGCATGCCCTCCCGGGCCAGCGTGATGCCCTTGGGCAGGGGGCCGAGCACGATCTCCTCGCCGGTCATGCAACCTCCGGGGTCTTCGGTGGGGCCGGCACGGGCGGGTACGCCCGGGTCTCACCGGTCATTCTTGTGGATGTCCGGGCCCCGTGTACCGACATTTTGCCGACCGAATCTCATTGCCTCTAAGGTGAAAAACTTGCCTCAAAGGTTGACCGGATGGCCTCGGGGGGCGATGGTGGAGCCAGCCCGCCACGCGGCGCGAGCGATCGGAGGAGCCATGACCAGCACCACGACCACACCGGCCGACCGTCGGGACGACGGTGCGGCTGACGACCCGGAGCTGCTCGACCTCGGCCCGCTGCCGGCGGCGCCGGCTAGCGTGGAGCAGGAGCGCCGGCACCGGAAGGTGCAGCTCGCGGTGGCGTTCCGGATCTTCGCGCGGTACGGGTTCGACGAGGGCATCGCCGGGCACATCACCGCCCGCGATCCCGAGCGGCCGGACCACTTCTGGGTCAACCCGTACGCCGTGCACTTCTCCCGGATCAAGGTCAGCGACCTGCTGCTGATCGATGGGCAGGGTCGCGTCGCGGAGGGCGGCCGCCGCACCAACAAGGCCGCGTTCTCGATCCACTCCGCGATCCACGAGGCCCGCCCGGACGTGACCGCGGTGGCCCACGCCCACTCCATCCACGGCCGCGCCTGGGCGTCGCTGAGCCGGCCATTGGACCCGATCATCCAGGAGTCCTGCGCCTTCTGGCAGGACCATGCCGTCTTCGAGGACTACCGGGGCCTGGTGCTGGAGCGCACCGAGGGCGAGGCGATCGCCGCCGCGCTGGGGTCCGGGCGCGCCGCGATCCTGCGCCACCACGGCCTGCTCACCGTCGGCCGCTCGGTCGAAGAGGCCGCCTGGTGGTTCATCACGATGGACCGGGCCGCCCAGATGCAGCTCCTCGCCGAGGCCGCCGGCACGCCCCGGCTGATGAGCGACGAGGAGGCCGAACTGGCACACCGGCAGTTTGGCAACGCCACCATGGCCAAGCACAACTTCAACCTGCTCGCCGAGCTGGTCATCGACGAGGCCCCCGAGGTGCTGGACTGACCGGAGCCGCGGTCAGCCGTGCCCCGGGTCGGTGAGTCGGACCAGCATCTTGCCGCTGTGGCTGGATCCGGGGCGCAGGATCTGGGCCAGCGCCTCCGGGGCGGAGTCCAGGCCGTCCATCACGGTGTGCGGGGCCCGCAGCTCGCCAACGCGCAGCCAGTCCTGGAGCTGGGCGGTCGCGGTCGGCCAGCTCTCCCGGAAGTCGGTCACCATGTAGCCCCGGATGGTCAGGCTGCCCCGGACCAGGTCGGACACGTTGGCCAGGTGCAGCGGGCTGCCGCCGCTGTCGTAGCCGGACACCGCGCCGCACAGCGCGACCCGGCCGAGGCGGCGCAGCCGGCGGATCGCCGCCGCCAGCTGCGGGCCGCCGGTGTTGTCGAAGTACACGTCGAGGCCGTCGGGCGCCAGCCGCGCCAGCGCCTGGTCCGGGTCCTCCGTGCGGTAGTTGTAGCTGGCCGCGAAGCCGAGCTCGTCGACCAGCCAGCGGGCCTTCTCGTCCGTGCCCGCGCTGCCGATCACCCTGGCCCCGGCGAGCCGCGCGATCTGCCCGGCCAGCGAGCCGATACCGCCCGAGGCCCCGGACACGAACACGGTCTCCCCGGCGCGGACCCGGCCGACCTCCCGGACGCCCACCCACGCGGTCAGCCCCGGGTTGCCCAGCGCGGTCAGCCCGTACTCGATCGGCCGGTCGCCGAGCAGCGGGTCGATCACCTCCACCTCGCCCGCCGGCACTGTGGCGTAATCCCGGAACCCGAGGAAGCTGACCACCCGCGCCCCGACCGGCACCTCGTCCGCCGCGGACGCGAGCACCACCCCGACCGCCACCGCCCCGACCGGCTCACCGGGCAGGTAGGCCCAGCCCGGACCGGCCGTGTGGTCCATCCGGTTCCGGATCGCCGGGTCGATGGCCATGAACCGGTTGGCCACCAGCACCTCACCGGCCGCCGGCGGGGCCAGCGGCACGGTCTCCCGGCGGAAGTGCTCGGCGCGCAGCGGCCCCACCACCCGCTCGGCCAGCAGCAACCGGGTCGCGGTGCGCGGCAGCGCCCCGGTCGGGGTCGGGGTCTGTGTCACGGTGGGGCCGCCCTTCGCCAGCACCGCACGGGGCGGTGGCCGAACTCGTCCCTCCGCCCAACGCCCGGCACCGCCGGGACAATCCGGGTCGCCGCAATCCCGGCCAGGTGGTGGGCCCGGAACCGCGTCGAAACGCGCGATATATCATCCGCTCGGTGCCTGGGCCACCTCTGGCGTAAGGAGGCGGTGGCCCGTCGGTAGTGGGGGCGATCGGGGGGTGCGGGAATGGAACGTCGTCCGGATATTGTGGCGGCGGTGGGGCGGATGACCTCACCGGACCAGGTGCGTCGGGAGATCCAGCACCTGCCCGCGTTGCTGCGCGACGGCGAGTCCGTCCAGCGGCTGGCGGCCGGGGTCTACGGCGTGGGTACCGGGCTGCTGGCGGTCACCGACAGCCGGGTGGTCGTGCTGCGTGAGGGGCGGGCCGGCCAGGCCAGCGAGGGCTTCCCGTTCGAGCAGCTCAGCGGGCTGGACTGGGCCGCGACGAGCGCCGAGCACGCCACCATCACGATCACCGACACCACCCGGACCACGGAGTTCGCTGAGGTCGCGCCCGCCGACGCGGCCGAGCTCGTCGGCTTCGTCCGGTCGCTGCTGCAGCCACCGGCGCCACCGGCGCCGCCCGCCCGAGGCACTGCCCCCGGCGGTGCGCCCTCGGGCGGTGGCGGCGGTGGCGCGGCGCCCGCACCGGCCGCGGGCGGCTCGATCGGGCACCGGTTCACCGCGCCGCCGGTGACAGCGCCGACCGCTGCCGTGCCACCCGGCGCGGTGCCGCGGCGCGCCGCGTCCGTGCCGGACGGCAATGGCGCCGCCGGGGCCGAGCCGGGGGCCCCGGCCCGGGTCGAGCGCTGGCCGCTCGCCGAGGTCCCGATCAGCCAGCTCCTCGACGCGCCCTCGGAAGCCACCGCCGCCGGCACCGCGGTGGCTGGCACCTCGGTGGGGGGCGCTGCCCCGGCGAGCACCATCCCGGCGGGCACCACCCCGACGAACGCCGTCGCGCCAGGTGCCCCGCCCTCGGCGAACGCCGTCGCGCCTCCGAACGTGCCGAGGGAGCCGAACGCGTCGAGGGAGCCGAACGCGCCGAGGGAGCCGGGCGCGCCGAGTAAGCCGGACGTGCAGGGGGAGTCAAACGCGCAGGGCGAGCCGGACGCGCCGGTCACGGCCGACCCCGAGGCTGGCGTCGAGGTGGCGCAAAGCCCGGCCGCCCCCCAGGACGACGCCGCGGCGCCCGCCCGGCGCCGCCGGTTCTGGCAGCGCTCCCGGGAGCGGGAGGTCGACCGGACGCCGCCCCCCGCCGGAGCGTGAGCGCACCGCTGGCGTGAGCCGGTCCGAGACAGCTCGCCGGCGCGGGTCTTCGCGCACGTCAGCTCGGTACGCGCGGACCCAACACCCCGTGAGCCGGCCGGCGAGGCCCGGCCCACGGGGTGGCGCTCAGGGTTTCGCTTCCCGCCAGCCCCGCTCGAAGGGCAGCCGCCAGGCGTTCGGCGCGATGAGCTGGTGGATCGCGTTGGGGCCCCAGGTGCCCGGCGGGTAGTTCTTCACCGGCGGTGGGTCGTCGAACAGCGGGACCGACCGCTCCCACAGCGACTCGATGCCCTCGGCGGTGGTGAACAGCGTGTGGTCGCCGCGCATCGCGTCCAGGATCAGCCGCTCGTAGGCCTCCAGCACGTCGCCGGCCTGGTCGGTCTCCTGCGTGGAGAACTGCATGGACAGCTTCTCCAGGCGCATGCCCGGCCCGGGCCGCTTGCCGTAGAACGACAGCGACACGCGCGAGGAGTCGGCCAGGTCGAACGTGAGGTGGTCCGGACCCTGCGAGCCGACGCCCGAGCCGGACGGGAACATCGTCCTCGGTGCCTCCTTGAAGGCGATCGAGATGATCCGCATGCCCTCGGCCAGGCGCTTGCCGGTGCGCAGGTAGAACGGCACGCCGGCCCAGCGCCAGTTGTCGATGCCGACCTTCAGCGCGATGAACGTCTCGGTGTCGGAGTCGGGCGCGACGCCGTCCTCGTTCCGGTAGCCGCCGTACTGGCCCCGGACCACGTCGTTCGGCCGGATCGGCAGCATGGAGCGGAAGACCTTGTTCTTCTCCTCGCTGATCGCCCTCGGCTCGAGCGCGGTCGGCGGCTCCATCGCGACGAATGCCATCACCTGCATCAGGTGCGTGACGACCATGTCCTTGTAGGCGCCCGTCGGTTCATAGAAGTTCGCCCGTAGGTCCAACCCGAGGGTCTCGGGGATGTCGATCTGGACGTGGTCGATGAAGTTGCGGTTCCAGATCGGCTCGAACAGCCCGTTGGCGAACCGGAAGGCCAGGATGTTCTGGGCCGCCTCCTTGCCGAGGAAGTGGTCGATCCGGAAGATCTGCGACTCGTCGAACGTCTCGTGCACGAAGTCGTTGAGCTTGATCGCGCTCGCCAGGTCGTCCCCGAACGGCTTCTCCATCACCACCCGGGAGTTCTGTACCAGGTCGGCGTCGCGCAGCATGGTGATCACGGCCTGGGCCGCCTTCGGCGGTACCGAGAGGTAGTGCAGCCGGCGGGCCGTCGGCCCGAGCAGCTCCTCGGCCGCCTTGACCGCCGCGGTCAGACCCTCCGGCCCGGCGCCCTGCGGCACGTAGGTGATGCGCTGGCAGAACTGCTTCATCGCCTCGTCGTCCATGGCGTGGGTGCCGAAGCTGGCCACCGCGGCGCGCGCGATCGCCCCGAACTCCTCGGGCGACATGTCTTCCATGGCGGTGCCCACGATCCGGACATCCGGGGCGAACCGGGACTGCTGCAGATAGGCGAGCCCCGGTAGCAGTTTGCGCTTGGCGAGGTCGCCGGTGGCGCCGAAGAGCACGATGACGTGCGGCGCAAGGGAGTCCAGGCCCCGCCTGCTCAGGCGGGATCCGGAAGCAGGATAGGCAACGGTCTGCGGGTTCGGTTCGGCCACGCTCGATCCTCCTACGGACGAAACCGCGGGCGCGAGATTCGCACGGCGAACTATAGCCAGCCGAGAGGTGGACGGGGGATGTCGGACGGCCTCGTTACCCGGAGTAGGTAATTTGCGCGGCGTCGGGCACGGTCCGGGCAGCCGCCGGCTCCAGGTGCTTCTCGAACCAGTGGTGCGCGTAGGTCTCCTGGTTGAACGGCGCGACCTCGGTGAAGCCGGCGGACCGGTACAGGGAGATCGCCTCGGCCAGCGTCCGGTTCGTCTCCAGCCGGAGTACCCGGGCGCCCTGCTCGGCCGCCCGCACCTCCAGTGCCCCGAGCAGCCGCCGGCCGAGGCCCATGCCCCGCGCCGCCGGCGCGACCCACATCCGCTTGATCTCGCACACCCCGTCCAGGTGGAACCGCAGGGCCCCGCAGCCCACCGGCTCGTCGCCCAGTTCGGCCACGAGCAGCAGCCCGGCGGGCAGCAGGAGCTCCGACTCGGCGGCGGGGTTGCTGCGCGCGACCTCGAAGCCGGTGTCGAACCGCGAGTCGAGCTCGGTGAAGTAGGACCGCAGGCAGTGCTGGGCGTGCGGGTGGGTCGGCTCCAGGTCGTCGATTCGCACCATGCCCGCCCGCAGCAGCAGCACGACCTCCGACATCGCGGCGACCAGGCGGTCCCGCTGCCTCGGGCTCAGCGGCTCCAGCAGTGCCTCGGCGACCGCGTCGCTGCGCTCGTCCAGGGTCTGGCGCTCGGCGAGGCCCGACTCGGTCAGCCGGGCCAGCCGGACGCGCCGGTCGGCCTCGCTGGACTCGACGGTGACCAGCCCGGCCGACTCCAGCGACCGCAGCAGCCGGCTCAGGTAACCCGAGTCGAGCCCGAGCTCGGCGCGCAGCGAGCGCACGTCCCGCCCGCCCGCCCCGATCTCCCAGAGCACCCGTGCCTCGCCGAGCGGCCGGCCCCGGTCGAGGAACTCGTCGCGCAGGGCGCCGACCCGCTGCGTGGCGGTCCGGTTGAACAGGCGTACCTGTGAGATCATCTCCGCATCCACTCTCTGACTCTAGTCAGAGAATTCGGTCGGAGGCAACGTGGATAGTGGTCGGCGTGGGGCTCGCCGGCGTGCCCTCGGCCGCGCTGCTCGCCCGCATCGCGGTGAGGACCAGGTAGCACAGCAGGGCGGCCACCACGGCCGCGCCGACCACGATCGCCACCAGCAGCAGCCGCCGGCGCGCGGCCGCTGCTTCGGCCGCCGCTGCGGGCGCAGGGTCGGAGGTCGGCCCGGCCGGCCGGTCGCGCGGGACGGTGGTGCCCGGTCCGGCCTGGGGCTGCCACGGCGGTGGTTGGCGGGGTTGTGGCTGGTAGGGCTGTGGTTGGCGGGCCTGTGGCCGGTGGTGGGGCGGCTGCTGCCGCGGTTGCGGGGGTGGGCCGGGGCGTGGGGGCCCGGGCGGCCGCTGCCACGCGGGGGCCGGGTAGCGCCCGGGCGGTACCGAGGGCAGGCGCCCCGGTGGGCCCGGCGGCGGCTGGGGCCGGCCGGGCGGGTAGGCCCCGGGTGGCCGGGGGAGACCCGGTGGGCTGGCGGGGTTCGGCTCAGGGCTGCTGACCGGCGCCGCCGGCCGGGGGGCCACCACGCGAACCTGCCGCCCGTCCGATGTCGCTGCGGCCCCGGCCAGCGCGGCCGCGCCCAGTGCAACCACGTGCTGCTGGGTGTCGACGACCGGGCGGCCGAGCTCCTCGCGCACCATCCGCGCCACCAGCGGGATCCGGGACGAGCCGCCGAGCAGCAGCACCGCGGCCAACTGGTCCGGCGCGATCCGGGCCGAGCGCAGCGTGCCGTTCAACGCCCCGATCGTCGACTCGACGGGTGCCCGGACCAGGCGCTCGAACTCGTCACGGGTCAGCCGCACGTCGAAGTGGCCGGTCGGCAGCAGGGCCGACAGCACGGTCTCGGGGTCCGCGGTCAGCGCCTCCTTGGCCGCGATGCAGTCGTGCCGCAGCCGCGCCAGCGCCAGCGTCGTGTGCGGGTCGCGCAGGTCCAGCGTGTGCAACGCCCCGCCGAGGGCCCCGTTCACGAACGCCACCACGGACTCGTCGAAGTCCATGCCGCCGAGCCGCTCGACCCCCTCCGGCGTGCCCAGGATCTCCACCCCGCCCGGCTGCCGGCGCAGCACCGTGGCGTCGAACGTGCCGCCGCCGAGGTCGTAGGCGGCCGCGACGCCGCCCTCGGTCCACTCCGGCACCGCCGCCGGGTGCGTGGCGAAGTAGGCCGCCACCGCCTCCGGCTCGGTCACGACCACCGCGTCCGCAACCCCGGCCAGTTCGGGGACCAGGTCGAACTTGCCGCGCCGCACCGAACCCCAGCCGGGCGGGCAGGTCAGCACGAGCCGCTCCGGCGCCGCCCCCATCGCCGTGGACACCGTGCGCACGACGTCCCGCAGCACGGTGGCCAGCAGCTCCGGCACCTCGTGCGGCGTGCCACCGAGCATCAGCGGTACCGCGTCGCCCAGCCGGCGCTTCAGCTCGCGGCCGATCCGGTCGGGGTCGCTCGCCGCGCGCCGGGCGGCCGCCGAGCCGGTGTGCAGGGCGCCGTCGGTGGCCACGTAGACCGCCGCCGTCATGGCCACCGAGTCCTCGCCGAGGCCGACCAGCTCGGCGCGGCCCGGGCCGGGGCTGTCCGGGACGAACGGGCAGACCGCGGCCTCGACGGAGCTGGTGCCCAGGTCGACGCCGAGGCCGTAGCGCATCGCCCCTCCCGACGGATCGCCCGCATCTCTGCCGTGGCCGACACCGGGCCGGCCGGGCCGCGGAGATCATCGGGCCGCGGCCATGGCGAGTCTCGTCGGGCGTCGGCGGGTTCGGAAGCTTTTAGCCTCCGACGCACCGGAAGTCTGGTCGGTCCGCAAGTCCGGTCGACAGGCAGGGCGAGGAGGCCGTTGACAAGTCCATGGTCACAAGGTTTGGTGTATTGGTATACCAAGGTGGTGCCATGACTGATGCAACGCGGCAACAGGCAGGGCCGAACGGCCGCAGGCGGCTGGTGATCGGGGCGCTGCTGCTCCTGGTGATCACTATCGGCTACGTCGACCGGATCAACGTCTCCGTGGCGGGACCGCTGGTCAAGGACGATCTCGGGCTCTCCAACGCCCAGCTGGGCATCCTCTACTCGGCGTTCTTCTGGGGCTACGCCGCGCTGATGGTGCCCGGTGGCTGGCTGATCGACCGGGTCGGTAAGCACTTCGTGCTGCCGCTCGCGGTGCTGTGCTGGAGTGTCGTGGCGGCGCTGTCCTCGGTGGCGCAGAGCCTCGGGGTGCTGCTCGGCTTCCGGGTCGTGCTCGGCGCGGCGGAGTCCCCGGCCTACCCGTCGGGCAACCTGATCATCCGGGAGTGGGCCCCGCTGACCGAGCGCGGGCTGTTCACCTCGCTGATGCAGATCGGCTCGCTGGTCGGCCCCGCGCTGGCCACCGCGCCGGCCGCCTGGCTGGCCACCACCGTCGGCTGGCGCTGGTCGTTCGTGCTGCTCGCGGGCACCGGCCTGGTCTGGCTGGTCGCCTGGCTGCTGCTCTACCGGCCGCCGGAGCGGGCCCGCTGGATCACCGAGCGCGAGCGCGCCTACATCCTCGCCGCGCGCGACCACGCCGTGCCGGTGGAGCGGGCCGACGCGGCGGTGCGGCCGATGTCGGTGCGCACCCTGATCCGGCAGCGCCCGATGCTCGGCATCCTCGCCGCCAACGGTGCACAGACGTACGTGACGTACTTCCTGCTCACCTGGCTGCCGACCTACCTGGTCACGGCCAAGCACCTGGAGCTGCCGAAGAGTGGCCTGATCACCTCCGCGATGTACGGCATCGCGATCGTCGGCGCGGTGGTACTGGGCTGGCTGTCCGATCGGTTCCTGTCACTGAGCAAGGACCAGGCGCTGCGCGGCCGCCGGCGGTACGTGGTCGGCGTGCTCATGCTGGCCGGCCTGCTGCCGCTCGTGCTGACCACCTGGATCGAGGGGCTGGCCGCCCTGGTGATCACTATCGCGGTCACCCTGATGGCGGTGACCACCGCGATCACCCTCACCTTCGCGCTGACCAACGACCTGATCATCGACAACACCTCGAGCGGGCGCACCTTCGGGCTGGTCTCCTTCGGCGGCCAGGTGATCGGGCTGCTCGCGCCGATCGTCACGGGGTTCGTGGTGCAGGCCAGTGGCTTCGGCCCGGTCTTCCTGGTCACCGGGGCGGTGCTGCTGGCCGGGGTGCTCGCCATGCTGACGCTGCCGAACCGGCCGCTGCAGCCCCGGTCCAGCGAGCGGCCGGTGGCCGTCGGATGACGGGCCAGCTGCCCCGCCGGACGCTCGGCCACACCGGGATCCCAGTGTCCTCGCTGGCCCTCGGCGGGCACGAGTACCTCGTCGACGGTCGGCTGAAGGGCTTCGGCGACGACTTCGACAACGCCGTGCTGGCCGGCTACCGGCGTTCCGACTTCGGCGGCGCGGCGCGGCGGGCGATCGTGGCCCGCGCGCTGGCCAGGGGTGTGAGCTACTTCGACGTGACGATCGACCCTGAGGTCGAGGCGCTGGGCCGGACGCTGCGCCCGCCGGCCGTGTTCGACGTGACCGCGATGACCGGGGTCTCCGGAGTGACCGGTGCGTCCGGGGTGGCGGGTGCGTCCGGGGTGGCCGCCGGCGCGGAGAGCGTGCTGGTGCAGGTCCGGCCGCAGGGGCTCTGCTACCGCTACGACCCCGGCAACCCCGGATTGGTGCGGCCGGGAGTGCTGGGCGCGGAGGTGCGGCGGCTGGCCGAGCTGCTCGGGCGCGGCCGGGTCGATGTGCTCAACCTCGGCATCGAGCGAGAGGCGCTGGACCCGGTCACCGGCCGCCCGGACTACCTGAAGGCGCTGGCCGAGATCCTGACCGAGCTGCGGGCGGACGGGCTGGTCGGCCTGGTCGCCTGCGACACGCTGTTCTCCGGCGAGAGCCAGTACGTGACGCTGATCGAGAGCGGCTGCTTCGACGTCGTGTGGCTGACGTTCGGGCCGCTCACGCCGGCGCCGGCCGATGTTGTGCTGCCGAGGGCGCGCGAGGCCGGGCTCGGTGTGGTGGCCAGGGAGGCGTTCGGCAAGGGCGCGCTGTTCCGGTTCGCGGCCGAGGCGGGGGTAGATGCCGGCGAGGTGGCCGGCGCGGCGCTGCGGTGGGTGCTCGGGCATACCGAGGTGGCCACGCTGGCCGTCGGGGTGCGCACGGCCGACGAGTTCGACCACAACGCCGACGCCGCCACCCGGCCGTACACCGACGCCGACCGCGCGCTGCTCGACCGCGTACTGACCACCGACGCGGCCCGCGCCGCCGTCACCGAGGCGACCGCCGCCTTCCGCCCCTGACCAGCCCATCCGCCACCCGCCGCCACCACGACCACGTCGCACCCCGCAAGCTGCACCAGACGAACGCCGAGCTCAACCACAGCGGCCTCCGAGTTGCGATTCGGGCCCGCTGTGGTTGAGCTCGGCGACCGTTGGGGCCGCGCGGCGACCGGGCCGCGGGACCGGGCCGGACGGTGGAACGGACAGGTCAGCCGAACAGGAGGCTGGCGGGCGTGGCGACCGCGGCGGTGTCGACCTGGCGCAGCGTCGAGGTGTCCTCGTCCAGCGCGAAGGAGACGAGCAGGTCGCTGTCCTGGTTGGCGACCACGACGAACCGCCCGTCCGGGGTCACGGCGAAGTCCCGGGGCTCGCGGCCGAGCGTGGGCTCGGTGCGGGCCATGGTCAGCTCGCCGGTCGGGGCGTCGAAGCGCAGCACTGCGAGGCTGTCGTGGCCCCGGTTGGCCACCAGGACGTGGCGGCCCGACGGCGTGACCCGGATCGCGGCGGCCTGGTTGTGCCCGGTGAACCCGGCCGGCAGCGTGGCGGTGACCGCGGCCGAGCGGAACGTCTCGCCGTCCCGGCGGGCGGTGAGCACCGTGTTGGCCAGCTCGTTCACCACGAACAGGTACCCGCCATCGGGGTGGAACGCGAGGTGGCGCGGCCCGGCGCCCGGGGCGGCGACGATGTTGGCCACCGGCCGTGCGGTGAGTTGCCCTGAGGGGGAGAGCCGGTAGCCGAGCACGGCGTCGATGCCCAGGTCCGGCACGAGCAGGTCGCCGGTGACCGGGTCGAAGGCGATCATGTGTGGATGCGGGGCGGTCTGCCGGTCGGGGTGCACGCTGGAGCCGTGGTGGTGCACGGTGTCGGAGGGCTCGGCCAGGCTGCCGTCGGCCGCCAGCGGGAACACGGTGACGGAGCCGCCGCTGTAGTTGGCCACCACGACGAACCGCCCACTCGGGTCGACCGCCACGTGGCAGGTCGCGTTGCCCCCGGACGGCCGGGAGTTCAGCTCGTCGAGCGCGCCGGTCGCAGGGTCGACGCGGTACGCGGTCACCCCGCCCACCCCATCGGTGCCCTGGAACGAGTCGGTCTCGTGCACCACGTAGAGGACGCCCGGGCCCCAGGTGGCGTAGGTCGGGTTGCGGGCGACGGCGAGGGGCGCCACGGGGCCGAACCGCCCGGTGCCGGCGTCGAACCCGGCGCCCAGTAGGCCGTCCGCGTGGCCGTCCACGTGGGGCAGCTTCTCGGTGTAGGTGCCGATGACCAGGTGCAACGGGAGCCTCCAGTCGATGCGGACGAGTCGCGGCGGTGCCTAGGCGCGCTTGCGGGTGATCGTCTCGGTCATCCTGGCCAGCGGCAGGAAGCCGAGCAGGCAGATGACGGCGAGCACCACGTAATGCACCGGGAAACCGTAGTGCTCGATGATCCACCCGGCGACGACCGAGGCGAACAGCCCGGACACCCCCAGCGCGATGCCGATCATGAGCCCCATCGCGGTGCCGGCCGCCTTCGGCACCGAGTCGATCAGCAGCGCGTACACGACCGGGAACGGCGCGTTGCGGAACAGCCCCCAGGCGAGCAGCACGATCCAGGCGCTGGTCGGGCCGTGGATGGCGATCATCGCGAGCAGCGTCACGGCCCAGCCGATGACCAGGAACGCGATGGCGAACTTGCGCCCGATGTGGTCGGACAGCGACCCCCACAGGATCTGGCCGATCCAGCCGGTCAGCCCGGACGCGCCCGCGATCAGCGCGGCCTGGCTGCCGCTCATCCCGAGCTGGGCGAACTGCGTGGTCAGGAACGTCGCCGCGCCCGCCTCACCCCACAGGAACAGGAAGATGAGCAGGATCGACCAGCGGACGTTCGAGTTGCGCAGCGCCTCGCGCACCGGCGCCAGCACGGGGCCGGTGAGCCGGGTGGACAGCTCCGGCTGCGGGCGGGTCAGGCCGTTGGCGTCGATCCAGTCGTAGACCCGCTGCTGTTTGGCCCGGGTGCCGATGACCGCCTGCAGGATCATGATCGGGATGCCGAGCAGCGGGATGAGCAGGAACGCCTCCCGCCAGCCCGCCGTGCTGAGCACCAGCGCGATCAGCGCGCCGGTGGCGAACTGGCCGAACGGGAAGCCGGTGTGGTGCACGCCGACCGCGAAGCCCCGGAACTGCTTGGGCCACCACTCGCTGACGATCGCCACGTTGACCGGCTCGGAGCCGCCCCGGCTGATCCCCATCGGGATGCGCAGCAGCAGGAACGCGAGGAAGCTGCCGGCGAAGCCGAAGGTGAGGATGCCGCCGAGGATGGCGAGGAACATGGCGATGTTCCAGACCAGGGTGCGCCGGTAACCGGTGCCGATCCGGTCCGACAGCCAGCCGAAGATCAGCCCGCCGGCGATCAGCCCGGCGTTGAACACCGAGTTGACCGCGCCGGCCTGCGACGTGCTGAGCCCGAACTCCTGGGAGATCTGCGGCAGCACGGTCGGCAGGATGCCGCCGTCGATGGCGGTCATCAGGATCGCCCCGGTGGTGACCACCAGGGTCAGCCAGGAGATCGGGTGCGCGCGCGGCAGCCAGTGCGCCGGCGCGGTGGCGGCCTGGGGCTGGGTGCGGTGGGCCGGTTCGGACATCCGGTGACCTCACTCCGTTGATCTCGACGTTGAGCGGGCGCGAGCGGGCGGTGGCGATCGTTCGACCACTGATGACCGACGGTACATCAGTTCAATCGGTCGGCAAATAGCCAGTTTTCGCCTCACACTGTGTGTGGAAAATGGGGCAGGAGGGATAAACTCCCTGTCCAGAGGGTCGAGTCGGCGGTGGGACGATTGACTGCCGGCCCGTCGCCTGTTACCCATACATCCGATGTAACCACCTCCGAGCTGCCCCCCGCGACACAGAGGAAGCCCGTGCCGAGCATCATCGCCCTGGACGTCCACGACATCCGGTTCCCCACCTCGCGCCTGCTCGACGGGTCGGACGCGATGAACCTGGACCCCGACTACTCGGTGGCCTACGTGGTGCTGCGCACCGACCACCCGGCCGGTCACCCTGGGCACGGCTTCACCTTCACCATCGGCCGGGGCACCGAGGTGTGTGTCGCCGCGATCGAAGCGCTGCGCCCGCTGGTGCTGGGCCTCGACCTGGACGAGGTGTTCGGTGACCTCGGCGCGTTCGCCCGGCGGATGAGCGGGGACAGTCAGCTGCGCTGGCTCGGGCCGGAGAAGGGCGTGATCCACCTGGCGGCCGCCGCGGTGATCAACGCCGTGTGGGACCTGTACTGCCGCCACCAGGGCAAGCCGCTGTGGCAGGTGCTCTCCGAGATGAGTCCGGAGCAGCTGGTCGCCCTCGTCGACTTCCGCTACATCAGCGACGCGCTGACGCCGGAGCAGGCCCTCGAGCTGCTGCGCAAGCAGGTGCCCGGCCGGGCGGCGCGGACCGAGGAGATGCTGGCCTCCGGGCTGCCCTCGTACACCACCTCGGCGGGCTGGCTGGGCTACGACGACGCGAAGCTGGCCCAGCTGTGCCACGAGGTGGTCGACGCCGGCTGGAACCACGTCAAGCTGAAGGTCGGCCGGGACGTCGAGCAGGACGTCCGCCGGGTCGGCATCGCCAGGAAGATCCTCGGCCCGGACCGGTACCTGATGCTGGACGCCAACCAGGTGTGGGGCGTGGACGAGGCGGTGGCCAACATGGCCCGGCTGGCCGAGTTCGAGCCGTACTGGATCGAGGAGCCGACCAGCCCGGACGACGTGCTCGGGCACGCCACGATCGCCCGCGAGATCGCCCCGCTGCGGGTGGCCACCGGCGAGCACGTGCAGAACCGGATCGTGTTCAAGCAGCTGCTGCAGGCCGAGGCCATCGGCTTCTGCCAGATCGACGCCTGCCGGCTGGCCGGGGTGAACGAGGTCGTCGCGGTGCTGCTGCTCGCCGCCCACTACGGCGTGCCGGTCTGCCCGCACGCCGGGGGAGTGGGGCTCTGCGAGCTGGTCCAGCACCTGTCGCTGTTCAACTACATCGCCGTCACCGGCAGCCTCGACGACGTCGTGGTCGAGTACGTGGACCACCTGCACGAGCACTTCGTGGACCCCGTGGTGATGCGCGCCGGCAAGTACGTGCCGCCGAGCCGGCCGGGCTACAGCGCCGAGATGTACGCGGAGTCGCTCGCCCGCTACCGCTTCCCGGACGGCCCCGAGTGGGCCGGCGGCGACCGGTGAGCCGGTCGTGACCGGGCGGCAGGTGGCGAAGCGCCGCACCGACGACGCCATCGACCGGATCCGCGAGCTGATCGTGACCGGTGAGCTGGCGCCGGGCAGCAAGCTGCCCAGGGAACCCGAGCTGGCCTCCCAGCTGGGCATCTCCCGCAGCTCGATGCGCGAGGCGATCACTGCACTGACCCATGCGCAGGTGCTGGACGTGCGCCGGGGCGACGGCATGTACGTCACCGACCTGGCCCCGGACCGGCTCTTCGAGGGCATCGGGCTGGCCGTCGAGCTGACCCCGGACCGGGCGCTGCCGCAGATCCTGGAGGTGCGCCGGCTGCTCGAGCCGCCGACCGCCGCGCTGGCCGCCACGATGATCACCGAGGAGCAGCTCGCCGGGCTCCGCGGCTGCCTGGAGCGCATGCGGCTGGCCGAGACGGCCGAGGAGCTCGTGGAGCACGACGCCGACTTCCACGACCGGATCGCCCGCGCCACCGGCAACCTGGCGCTCGCCTCGATCCTGCACGGGCTGTCCGCCCCGACCGTCCGGCTGCGCGCCTGGCGGGCCCAGCTGCGGGCCGACATCCGCAACGCCACGGTCGAGCAGCACGCCGCGATCCTGGACGCACTGGAGCGGCGCAACCCGGCGCTGGCCGAGGCCAGCTCGCTGATGCACGTGGCCTACTCCGAGGACGGGCTGCTCCGCGCGGTCGACCAGACCTCGCTGTCCGCCCAGCGTGACTCCGGGGAAGTCGCGAACTAGCTCTCTCGCGAGCTGGATCTAGAGTCTGCGCCCATGGCGCGAGAGCTCGACGATGCGACGGACAAGATGCTGGCGGCCCTGCTGGTGGCCGACGGGCGCCAGACGCTGAAGAGCCTGGCCAAGGCGACCGGGCTGTCGGTGTCGGCGGTGCAGGCCCGGGTGCGCCGGCTCGAGGCGGACGGCGTGATCCGGGGCTACACCGCGCTGGTCGATCCGGAGGCGGTCGGCCTGCCGCTGGCCGCGTTCATCTCGCTGACGCCGCTGGACCCCAGCTACGAGTACGAGATCCCGGACCGGATCGCGCACCTGACCGAGATCGAGTCCTGCCACTCGGTCGCCGGCGACGCCAGCTTCATCCTGTTCGTCCGGGTCGCCACGCCCACCGCGCTGGAGACGCTGATCCGGGAGATCCGCAAGCGGGCCAACGTCGCCACCCGGACCACCGTGGTGCTGCAGACGTCGTTCGAACGACAGGCACAACCCGCTGTTGATCTGCCATTGACAGAAAAAGATCCGGTCTAGCGCAGATTTTGGCGGAATTTTTACGTTAGACTGCGGTGCATGACGACGACGTGTCCAGCCCCCGCCGGCCTCCTGGCCGCCGATGTCCACGCGTCCATCGCCGGCCACCTGCTCGTGGACGGCTTCGAGATGGTGCTCGATCTCGACCGGTCCCAGGGATCGACGCTGGTCGACGCCCGGGACGGCACCGAGTACCTCGACATGTTCACGTTCTTCGCCTCGTCCGCCCTCGGCATGAACCATCCCGGGCTGGCCCGCGACGAGGGGTTCCTGCGCGAGCTGGCGGCCGTGGCCGTCAACAAGCCGAGCAACTCCGACGTCTACACCGTGCCGATGGCCCGCTTCGTCGAGACCTTCGCCCGGGTCCTCGGTGACCCCGCCCTGCCGCACCTGTTCTTCATCGACGGCGGCGCGCTCGCCGTGGAGAACGCGCTGAAGATCGCGTTCGACTGGAAGAGCCGGTGGAACGAGGAGCACGGCCTCGACCCGGCGCTGGGCACCCAGGTGCTGCACCTGGAGCAGGCCTTCCACGGCCGCAGCGGCTACACGATGTCGCTGACCAACACCGACCCGAACAAGGTGGCCCGGTTCCCGAAGTTCGACTGGCCGCGCATCCCGTCGCCGGCCATCCACGGCAGCTCGGAGCGCGGCACAGACGTCGAGGCCGCCGAGCGCGCCGCCCTGGCCGCCGCCCGCGCCGCCTTCGAGGCCGACCCGCACGACATCGCCTGCTTCATCGCCGAGCCGATCCAGGGTGAGGGCGGCGACAACCACTTCCGGCCGGAGTTCCTGCGCGCGATGCAGGCGCTGTGCCACGAGTTCGACGCGCTGTTCGTGCTGGACGAGGTGCAGACCGGGGTCGGCATGACCGGCACGGCGTGGGCCTACCAGCAGCTCGACGTGCAGCCCGACATCGTCGCGTTCGGCAAGAAGGCCCAGGTCTGCGGCGTGATGGCCGGGCGCCGGGTGGACGACGTCGCGGACAACGCGTTCACCGTCTCGTCCCGGATCAACTCCACCTGGGGCGGCAACCTGACCGATATGGTGCGCGCCCGGCGAATCCTCGAGGTGATCGAGGCGGAGGGGCTGATCGAGGGCGCCGCCGCGCTCGGCGTGCGGCTGCTGGCCCGGCTGCACGGGCTGGCCGAGCGGCACCCGGTGGTCGGCCAGGTGCGCGGCCGCGGTCTGATGTGCGCGTTCACGTTGCCCACCGCCGAGCTGCGCGACGAGCTGATCACCCGGCTGCGCGAGGACGAGCACGTGATCATGCTCGGCTGCGGCGCCACCAGCCTGCGGCTGCGCCCGGCCCTGAGCGTGACGGCCGACGAGCTGGACCGCGCCGTCGACGCGCTGGACCGCGTGCTTCGCACCCTGGGCCACTGAGACCGGACCACTGAGCCTGGGCCCGGCCGGGGCGGCGGAGTGCCGCGGCGGCCGGGTCAGGCGGCGTGGCTGTGCTCGACCGGGACCGGGCGGTGCAGGCGGGTCACGGTGACCTCGACGTCCGGCAGTCCGGCGATGTCGAAGTCATGGCGCAACCGGTCCGCCACGTCCAGTGCGTCCATCCCTTCGTACGGTCCGTGCGCATCGGTCTCCGCGGTCTGCGGATCGAGCACGAGCACGATGTAGCCGTCGCAGGCGTCCAGCTCGACGAGCTTGTCGAGCAGGAACGCGGGCAGCGGACTGAACTCCGGATCCATTCGATGATCACCTCCGTACGGCTTGTCGGTGCGAGGGGTCGAGACGTTATCGAGATTCCCGGACGAGGTGGCTCACGTCTCCTGACCTGCCCCTATCGGGCGAACCCTGTCGGGTTGGGGAATTGGCTCGCCAGTCGCGGCGGCCGTGGCGTTGGATCGCGGTCAGGCGCGTCGGGCGGGTGTTCCCGGCGGTGGTGACGGGAGGGCGGTCGTGACCGACAGCGGCTGGCCCGGTCGGTCCGCCGGCCGGATCGACGCCGCCGTCAAGGCCCGGGGCGAGCACCGCTACCCGTCGGACCACCGCCCGGCCGGGGCGCTGTGGGTGCGGCCGGTCCGGGCGCCGCTGGTGCACGCGACGATCTCTGGCGTCGATACCGGGGCGGCCCGTGCGGTGCCCGGCGTGGTGGGCGTGTTCACCGCCGCCGACCTGCCGGGGCGCAACGGGTTCGGCCTGATCACCCCCGACCAGCCGGTGCTCTGCGACCGGGAGGTGCGCTGTGCCGGCGATCTGGTCGCCGTGGTGGCCGCCGAGACCGACCGGGCCGCCCGGCTGGCCAGCCGGCTGGTCGAGGTCGACGCGCGGCCGCTGCCGCTGCTCACCGACCCCGAGCTGGCGTTGCGGGCGGACGCGCCGAAGATCTGGCCGGGCGGCAACCTGTGTGCCGAGCTGCTGCTCGGGCACGGCGACGTGGCTACCGGCTTCGCGGAGGCCGACGTGGTGCTGGAGTACGCCTACCGCACCGGCTGGCAGGAGCACGCCTTCCTGGAGACCGAGGCCGGGGTGTCCTACCTCGACGAGGACGGCCGGCTGACCGTCTGCGCCGGCGGTCAGAACCCGTTCACCGACCGGCGGCAGATCTGCGCCGCGCTGGACCTGCCGGCCACCGACGTGCGGGTGCTGCACCCGATGATGGGCGGCGCGTTCGGCGGCAAGGAAGACATCAGCGTGCAGATCGTGCTCGCTCTGGTCACCCGGCTGACCGGCCGGCCGGCCCGCTACACCCTGGACCGCGCCGAGTCGGTCGCGTTCGGGGTGAAGCGGCACCCCTTTCGCGTGCGCTACCGGGTCGGCGCGACCGCCGACGGCGAGCTCACCGCCCTGGATGCGGAGCTGCTCGCCGACACCGGTGCCTACCTGACGCTCGGCCCCGGTGTGCTCGGCCTGGCCGCCGAGCACACCGGTGGGCCGTACCGCTACCGGCACGCCCGGATCGCGGCCACCGCCGTGTACACCAACAACGGCAACGCCAGCGCGTTCCGCGGCTTCGGCAACCCGCAGGTCACCACGGGTATCGAGCAGGTGCTCGACCAGCTCGCCGGCCGGCTGGACCTGGACCCGCTGGTGCTGCGCCGGCGCAACGCGCTGCGTCCCGGCGGGCGGGCCGCCGCCGGGTTCACGGTCCGGCACGGCGTCGAGCTGGCCGGCGTGCTGGACTCCGCGGCGGCCGGCCAGCTGCTCGCCGAGGCGGCGGGCTGGAAGGTGGCGGCGCGGCCGTGGAAACGCCGGGGCGTCGGTACGGCGGCCGCCTGGCAGGGCTACGGGCTCGGCGCCGGCGTGGAGTCCGGTGCGGAGGTCTCGGCCGAACGCACCGCCGCCGGCCGCTACCTGGTCACGGTCAGCTGCCCCGACCTCGGCGAGGGCAACCTCACCGCGTTCGCCCAGCTCGCGGCCGCCGAGCTGGGTTGCCCGGTCGGGCAGGTGGACGTGTCCGCCGGTGACTCGGACGGCCCGGACTCGGACGCCACGAACGCCTCCCGCACGGTGTTCGCCGTCGGCAACGCGGTCGCCGGCGCCTGCGCCCGGCTGGCGGCCGAGCCCGGACCGGCCCGGCTGGTCCACACCTACCGGCCCGAGATGCCCGACGCGCACACCGTCGGCATGCCGCACATCGGCTACACGCCGGCCGTCCTGGTGCTCGGCGTCGAGGTCGATGTGCTCACCGGGGAGGTCGACGTACTCCGGCTGGAACATCACGTGGACCCCGGTCGGGCGGTCAATCCAGCGGGGGTGCGCGGCCAGTCCGAGGGCGCGATCCTGCAGGGCCTCGGCTTTGCGCTGCTGGAGGACCACCAGCTGGTGGGCGGCCGGGTGCGCAACGACCGGTTCGCCAACTACCTGATCCCGGGAACCACCGAGCTGCCGGAGCGGCTGGAGACCGTGCTGGTCTGCACGCCCGACCCGGCCAACCCGCTGGGCGTGCGGGGCGTCGGCGAGATCGGTATCACGCCGGTCGCCGCCGCGGTGGGCAACGCGCTGTGCGACGCCATCGGGCACCGGTTCGACCGGTTCCCGATCACACCCGATGCCGTGCTGGCGGCGCTCGACGGATCGGGGGGAGCCGAATGACCGAGTCGCTGGTGTCCGGGGCCCTGGCCGGGGAGGTGGCTGGGGTGCCGGCCGAGCCGGGGGCGGAGGTGGTCCGGCTGCTGGTCAACGGCACGGTCCGGGAGTTGGCCGTCGACCCGAGGGCATCGTTGCTCGAGGTGCTGCGGGAGTCGCTCGGGTTGATCGGCACCAAGAACGGCTGCGGCGAGGGCGAGTGCGGCGCGTGCACCGTGCTGCTCGACGGGCGGGCCCGGTGCGCCTGCCTGACACCGGTCGGCGCGATCGGCACTGTCGGCACGGTCGGCACGGTCGCTGAGGTGACTACCGTGGAGGGGCTGCGCGGCGACCCGGTCGGCGAGTGCCTCTTCGCCGCGTTCGACCGGGCCGGGGCCGTGCAGTGTGGGTTCTGCACCCCGGGCTTCGTGGTCGCCGCCCGGTCCGTGCTGGCGGCCGGCCCCGAGGCTTGCGCCGACGCCGCTTCCGTCGCCGACCGGCTCGCCGGCAACCTGTGCCGCTGCACCGGCTACGCGCCGATCCTGGCGGCGGTCCAGCTGGCCGGCCGGCGGATGCGGGCGGATGCGACGCTCGCCCGGCTCGGCTCGGTCGGGGTCCCGGCCGGCTCCGTCGAGGTGGCGCCCGACTCCGTCGGGGTGCCGGCCAGGCCGGTGGCGGGCGGCTCCGTCGGAGGGCCGGCCAGGCCGGTGGCGGGCGGCTCCCGGTTCCTGGTGCCGGGCACGGTGGCGCAGGCCTGTGCCGAGCTGGCGCGACTCGGTCCTCGGGCGCTGCCGATCGCCGGCGGCACGCACGTGATGGTGGACGGTGGGCCGGCAGCGTCCGACGCGGTGCTGGTGTGGCTGGGCGGTGTCGCCGAGCTAGGTGCGATCGAACAACGGCCCGGGCAGCTGCGCATCGGGGCGGCGGTGAGCTGGGCGCGGCTGCGCGACGATGCGGCGGTCGCGCGGCTGCTGCCGGCGCTCGCCCAGGCCGCCGCGCGGGTCGGCGGCCCGCAGGTCCAGGAGGCCGGCACGCTGGGCGGCAACCTGGTGAACGCCTCGCCCGGCGCCGACGGCGCGCCGGCGCTGGCGATCCACGGCGCCGAGCTGGAGCTGCGCTCGGCGACCGGCACCCGGCGCGTGCCGGTGGCGGAGTTCGCGCTGGCCCCGGGGCGGACCGTGCTGGCCCCCGGCGAGATCCTGACCGCCGTCCTCGTGCCGGTGCCGGCGCGGCCGCCGACCGTGCGCCTGGAGTTCTTCGTCAAGGTCGGCCCCCGGCGGGGTCGCGCAGTGATCGACAAGGTGATGGTGGCCTGCGCCGCCCTGTACGACGGGCACCGGCTGACCGACGTCCGGATCGCGCTCGGGGCAGCCGGGCCGACCGTGCTGCTGGCCACCGAGGCCGCCCGGCTGCTGATGGCCGGCCCGGTGGACGCCGATCGGATCGCCGCCGCCGGGGCCGCCGCGACCGCCGTCGCGGTTCCGGTGGACGACATCCGGCCGACCGCCGCCTACCGGGGGAGGCTGGTCGGCGGCGTGCTCGTGCGCGAGCTGTCCGACCGGCTGGGCATCGAGTTCCGCCCCAGCGCGCGCCGGGGGGACGGTGAGCTGCCGACGATCCGGGGCGACGCGTCCCGGGGCGCCGGCGATCGGGTACCCGGCGGCGGCTGAGCGGCCCGGGTGGCCCGAGGGGGAGGTGGCCGTGCGCGCGGTGGTGCTGACCGGGTTCGCCGGCCCGGTGATCGACTTCGACCTGCGCCGGCTGTACCTCTACAACCTGCGGCTGATCGGCTCCTCGATGTACACCCGGCGGCACTTCGCCGCCCTGGTGGAGGTGGCCAGGGCCGGTGGCGTGCGGCCCCGGATCGCGGCCAGCTACGACCTCGCCGACCTGCCGAGGGCGCGGCGCCAGTTCGTGGTGCGCGGCCACATCGGCAAGATCGTGATCACCCCGTGAGGCCCGGGTCAGACTGCGCCGGGGCCGGGCGTCGTGCCAGCGCTCGCCTCGGAGCTCGTCTCGGCCGGGGGCTCGGCGGGGGTCAGGCCGGCCAGTAGGGCGCGCAGCAGGTCGGCCAGGCGGTCCCGGTCGCCGTCGGCGAGGTGGGCGATCAGCTGCCGCTCCCGGCCGATCAGCACCTCGATGTCCCGCTCGACGATCCGGTGCCCCCGGTCGGTCAGCTCCACCCACAGGGTCCGCTTGCCCGAGTCGGTCCGCATGGTCCGGACCAGGCCGTCGGCCTCGGCCCTGGTCACCCGCTGGCTGATCGCGCCGCCGCTGACCAGGCAGTCGTGCGCGATCTCGGTCGGGCTCATCCGGTAGGGCCGGCCGTTCCGGCGCAGCGTGGCGATCAGGTCGAACGTGGCGCTGTCGATGTTGAGCCGGCCGAGCACGGCGCGCCGCTCGTCGGCGATCAGCTTGGCGATCCGCAGGATGCGCGCCACGACGCCGAGCGAGTCCAGCGCCAGGTCCGGCTTCTCCCGGGCCCACTGCTGGGCGATCTCGTCCACCGCGTCACTCCGCACGGGGTCACCATAGATCAGCGGACGATCAGCAGAGCCCAACTCTTTAGTCCTAAAGATCCGATGACCCCGATCGTGCGGGCGCGCGGTGCACGGGATGCCAACTCGATGTGCACGCACGGCCAAGATCCCGGTCGCCGGGCCGGCCAGGCTGTACGGGTGCGCGCCCGGCCGCCCGCGCGGCGGCCGGCTGACCGAGGAGGTAGCCGGGATGGCCATCGACTTCACCCTGACCGCCGAGCAGCGGGAGCTGCGGCTGGCCGCCCGGGACTTCGCCGCCAAGGTGCTCACCGAGGTTGGCCCGGCGACGCGGCACCTGCCCACCGCCGAGCAGCGGTGGCGGGCGACCCGGCCGATCTACGAGCAGGTCGTCGCCTCGGGCTGGCTGAGCAAGATCCTGCCGGTGCCGGTGGGCGGGCAGTGCCAGGGCATGGTCGACCTCGCACTGATCGCCGAGGAGTTCGTCGCGGTGGACTCCAACGTGTCGCTGACCCTGTTCGCGGTCACCCTCGGCCTCACCCCGCTGATGGCGGCGGGCAGCCCGGAGCAGTTCGCCGAGCACTTCGGCCCGTTCCTGGCCGAGGAGGGCGCCCCGCTGGCGGCGTTCGCGTTCAGCGAGCCGGGCGGCAGCGCGAACTGGGACGCCCCGGCGCCGGCCGAGGGCGTGCGCACCACCGCCGTGCTGGACGGGGACGAGTGGGTGATCAACGGGGCGAAGCGGTGGGTGTCCAGCGCCGGCGGCTGGGACGGCGGCGGGCCGGACCTGCTCGCGGTGGTCTGCCGGACCGATGCCGACGCCGCGCCGGACGAGGCCCTCTCGGTGATCCTGGTGCCCGGCCCGACCGAGGGGCTCGTGCTGGAGGAGAGCCTGGAGCTGCTCGGGCACCGCGCGCACCAGGTGCCCACGGTGAGCCTGAACGACGTACGGGTGCCCCGCCGCAACATCCTCGGCGGCCCGGGCGCCGGCCGGCAGATCGTGACCGGCAGCTTCGTGCCGACCGCCGCGCTGGTCGGGGTGTTCGCGCTGGCCAAGATGCGCGCGGCGGTCGAGTTCGCGCTGGAGTTCGCCCGCGCCGAGCGCCGCGCCGGGGCCGTGCCGATCATCGAGCACCAGGCGGTCGGCTACGCGCTGGCCGACGCCAAGGGGGCCATGGAGGCGGTCCGCTACCTGTGCTGGAAGGCCTGCCACGCGCTGGACACCGGATCGCCGGCGGCCGCCGAGCTGGCCCTGCACGCGAAGGTGTTCGGCTCCGAGACGGCCGTGCGGGTGATCACCGACCTGATGCGGGTCGTCGGCATCGAGAGCTACAGCGAGGAGAACCCGCTGGCCGAGATCCTGCGGGACGCGCTGGTCTACCCGGTGTTCGACGGCGGCAACCTGGGCGTGCGCCGCCGCCAGCTGCACGCGATGCTCGCCGCGCCCGGCTACGACCCGTCGGCCACCTGGCTCGCCGAGGCCTGATCCGGCGCGGCCGGCAGCCGGTCGACAGCGCCGTCCGGGCGGCCGCGCACGTCGCGGGGGGCGACGCCGAACTGGCGGCGGAACGCCCGGCTGAACGAGGCGGGGTCGGGGTAGCCGTGCCGCGCGGCGATCTCGGTGATCGACGCGGTGGACCCGGGGTCGGCGATCAGCCGGGCGCACCGCTCCAGCCGCAGCGCCCGCACCGTGCCGGCGAACGACGCCGGCTGGTCGGCGAACAGCGTGTGCAGCAGCCGGGGCGAGATCGCGAACCGCCGGCACACCGTGGCCACCGACAGGTCCGGGTCGGCCAGGTTGGCCAGCACGTGGCGCAGCACGGCGGCCCGCAGGCCGGGGTGACTCAGCCGGTCCCCGGTGGGGTCGGGGCCGGGCGCGGCGGTGCCCATCGCGACGGCGGCCACGGCGGCGAAGGACTGCTCGAGCTCGGCGGCCGCACCGGCACCGGTCGGCTCCGCCAGCTCCCACAGCGAGTGCATCAGTGCGGCGACCACGGCTCCGGTGCCGGTACGGGCGTCGATGCCGATCCCGGTACCGAGCAGGGGATCGGCCAGCCGGCCGCCCAGCTGCTCGTGCGGCACCCGGAAGGACAGCATCCGCCAGTCGGACTCGAAGTCGAGGTAGTACGGCTCGGTGGTGTCCAGCACGGCGAACTGGCCGCGCTCGACGATCGACTCCGCCCGGCCCTGGCGCACCGCGCAGCGCCCGGCCAGCTGCAGGTTGACGAAGTAGTAGGCGCCCCGGGAGCGGCCGACCTCCCGCCGGCCGTGCGCGACGCGCTGGGGCTGCGACTGGATCCGGGCCCGGTTCAGCGTGCCGAGCGGCCGTTCCTCGACGCGGCTGGCGAAGCCGGCGCGGTCGGTGGTGCGCTCCGGCGCGAGCGGCACGAACGCCTGGCAGATCACCTCTCGCCAGTAGCCGAACTGCTCACCGGCCGGCCGCCGCGCGATGTCCCACAACGGCATGCCCAGCTCCCTCCGCCCGCGCCGCCCGACCGCCGGGCCACGTCCGAGAGATGAAGTGAACCAGGTCGGCGCCCCCCGGTCAGCAACCTGGGCTAACGAGCGGCGAGCGCCTGGCCCAGGTCGGCGACCGTGTCGCACACCGAGGTCGCGCCCGCGCGGGTCAGCTCGCCCGGCCGCCCGTACCCCCAGCCGGCGCCGATGCAGGGCAGGCCGTTGTCGAGCGCGCCCACCACGTCGTGACTGCGGTCGCCGACCATGACCGTCTCGTCCGGGGCGGCGTCCAGCTGCCGGATGGCCTCGGCGATCACGGCGGACTTCGTCGGGCGGCCGGCGTCCTCGGTGTCGCCGACGATGGCGGTGAACAGCGGGGTCCAGCCGTGGTTGTCCAGGATCCGGCGCGCCGAGTACTCGACCTTGCTGGTGGCCAGCGCGATCCGCCGGTCGCCCTCGGTCAGGTTCCGGAGCAGCTCGTCGACGCCGGGGTAGGGGGCGGAGCTGAGCAGCCCGCGCTCGGCGTAGATCCGGCGGTACACGGGCACGACCTCGCGGGTGGCCTCGGCGCCGATGATCGGCGGCAGGGTCTCGTACATCGGCGGCCCGAGCAGCTGGGTGCCCAGCTCGGCCTCCGTCCACGGCAACCCGAGCTCGTCGAAGGCCTCCCGCAGGGAGCCGAGAATGCCGGCGGCGGAGTCGACGAGGGTGCCGTCCAGGTCCAGCAGCACGGTAGTGGCGATCACGCCCTCATCCTTGCGCATGGCCGGCCCCCGGCCCGCCGGTCGGCGCGTGAGGGTCCGCACAGGCCGATGGCCCGGACCTTTGCGGGTCCGGGCCATCGGCGCTGTTTCGGTCCTGCTTCGGGCCGTCAGTGCTTGTGGATGTGCACGGTGACGTTCATACCGGGCACCAGCTGCACGCCGCCGGTGTTGGTGAAGGCGACGCGGACCGCGATCACCTGGGTGACCTTCTGGAAGTTGCCCGTGCTGTTGGACTCGGGGAACAGGGAGAACTGGTCGGCCGCGGCACCCTGGATCTCCGAGACGATGCCGGTGACCGGCACACCCGGGAAGGCATCCACGCTGACGTCGACCTGCGCGCCGGGGTGGATGTCGGCGACGTCGGTCTCGTCGACCCGGGCGGTCACGTAGATCTTGTTGAAGTCGTACGCGGTGGCCAGGTTGGTGCCGGCGGTGACCCACTGGCCCTCGACGGAGTTGTTCACCGCGATGGTGCCGTTGCCCGGGGACTTGATCGTCATCTGCGGCTGGGCGCCGCTGCTGCCGATCCGGATCCGGCCCATGATCTCGTTCTTGGTGACCTGGCTGCCCTGGGTACCGGCCCAGTTCACCAGCGTGCCGGTGGTGGGTGCGTTGATCTGCACCTTGTCGCCGTCGACCTGGGCGTTGTCCGTGCTCACGAAGTTGCGCGAGTCCAGGAAGTAGGCGCCACCGAAGCCGAGCGCGGCGAGCACCGCGAGGATCACGATGATCGTCAGCGAGATCCTGGTGGAGCGCTTCATCGGGCGCTTGCCCGGCGTCTCGGTGACCGGCTCCGCCGCCGCCGGCGGTGCGGCGGGGGCAGGTGCCTCGGGAGCGGGCGCCGGCGCCGGAGCGGTGTCGTGCGGCGCCGACCCGTTGGTCTGGATCTTGTCCTTAATCGCGGTGTTGGACACCGCGCCCGGGCCTTCCACCCTGACCTCCCAGATCGGAGTGACGAGCCGAGGGCCAGCCCCGTCGGCGTTCTACGTTAGTGAACGCACCGTACCTTATCTTTCTTCCGTCCGTACGTTATTTTTCGACCTGGGCCCGAAACTGGGCTGTATGGGTGAGCTCAGAGCCAGCCGCGGCGCTTGAAGATCAGGTAGAGCACCACCGCGAGCAGGAGCATCAGGCCGATCGCCATGGGGTAGCCGAGCTGCCAGTGCAGCTCGGGCATGTCCTGGAAGTTCATCCCGTAGACGCCGGCGATCAGGGTTGGCGCGAACAGGATCGCCGCCCACGACGAGATGCGTTTGACCTGTTCACCCTGCCGATAGCTGGCCTGGGTGAGGCTGGTGATCTCGTCGTTCTGGCGCTGCGCGACCAGTGCCGCGTTGACCGTCAGGATGTTGGTCAGCAGCTGCCGGAACGCCTCGGTGCGCTCCACCACCCTGGTCGTGTGGTCGGCCACGTCGCGCAGCATCCGGCGCAGCTCCAGGTCCGCGTCACTGGCCCGGTCCTTGAGCAGCTCACGGACCGCGATCAGCATGTCGTTGAGCGGCTCGACGGCGCGCTGGAACTCGATCACCTCGCGGGTCAGCTGGTAGATCCGTTTGGACGCGCCGGGGTCGCCGTCGAAGACCTGTACCTCGATCTCGTCGACGTCGTTCTGCAGCCCGACCAGCACCGGCAGGTAGTCGTCGACGACCTTGTCCAGCACCGCGTAGAGCACCGCGTACGGACCCCGGGCGAGCAGCTGGGGGTCGGCCTCCAGGCGGTGCCGCACGTCGGCGAGGTTGGGCTCCTCGGCGTGCCGGACCACCACGACGAAGTCGGGCCCGAGGAACAGGTGCACCTCGCCGACCTCGACGACCTCGACCGGGTCGACGTACCGAGCCGGCCGGAGCACGACGAACTCGGTCTCGCCGTACCGCTCCAGCTTGGGCCGCTGGTGCGCGTCGATGGCGTCCTCGACGGCCAGCGGGTGCAGGTTGAACTCCTTCGCCACCGAGCGGATCTCCTCGTCGGAGGGGTTCAGCAGGCCGATCCAGCAGAACCGCTTCTCGGAGCCGTCGGGAACCCGCAGCTCCTCGCAGGTGCGGTCCAGCGAGCTCGGCGCGACCGAGCGCTTGCCGTCGACGTAGATGGCGTTGTCGACCAGCGACATGGACGCTCCTTCCGGTTACACGGTGCCTCGTGCTTGTCACCAGCAGTTTCCCACCAGCATGCTGCACTCTGGCCGGTCCCCGCGCAGCCGGTGCCGATCCTGCTCGGCGGCGGTCTCAGTGCGGCCGCTGTTCATCCACACTTCACCTGGCGGACCCGCATTGGTCCAGACCGATTGGCAGAGTCCGCCTGTGTCAGGCCTCTCCCCGGTGGACATCAGTTCGCCGAGGGCCGGGCGCAGTGCACGGTCTGGAGTGGGTATGCGAAAGCTGATCACCGGTCTCGCGGTCGCCGTGCTGGCCACCGCGCTGGCGGCGTGCGGGTCCTCCGGAGGCTCCGCGGGCGGGGCCGCGTCCTCGAAGCTGGCCACCGCCACCTCCCTGCAGGAGGCGGGCGGCATGGACGCGCTCGTGGCGGCGGCGAAGCAGGAGGGGCAGCTGAACACGATCACGCTGCCGGCGAACTGGGCCAACTACGGCACCATCATCAAGACGTTCCAGACCAAGTACGGGATCACGGTGAACAACGCCAACCCGGACGGCTCGAGCCAGGACGAGATCAACGCGGTCAAGCAGCTCAAGGGCCAGAACCGGGCTCCGGACGTGCTGGACCTGGGGCAGTCGTTCGCGATCTCGGCGGCGAAGTCCGGGTTGTTGGCCAAGTACAAGGTGGCCAGCTGGGCGAACATCCCGGATGCGGCGAAGGATCCGGACGGCGCGTGGTTCAGTGACTACGGCGGCTACGTGGCGATCGGGTACGACCCGGCGCGGGTGAAGACACCACCGACGTCGCTGGCGGACCTGCTCAAGCCCGACTACAAGAATCAGGTCGCGATCAACGGCAACCCGACCCAGGCCGGCGCCGCGTTCGCGGCCGTGTACGCGGCCGCGCTGGCCAACGGCGGCTCGTTCGACAACATCCAGCCCGGGTTGGACTATTTCAAGAAGCTGCGCCAGGTGGGTAACTTCGTGCCGGTGACCGGATCGGCGGCGACGGTGCAGAGCGGTCAGACCCCGATCCTGATCTGGTGGGACTACCTGCAGGAGTCCTCGGTGGCCAGCCAGCTGCCGACGTGGAAGGTTGTCATCCCCTCTGACGCCAAGTACGCGGCGTACTACAGCCAGGCGATCAACGCGACCGCGCCGCACCCGGCGGCGGCCCGGCTGTGGGAGGAGTTCCTGTACTCCACCGAGGGCCAGAACCTGTGGCTCAACGGCTCGGCCCGGCCGATCCTGCTCGACACGCTGGTCAAGAGCGGCACCGTGGACAAGGCCGCCTACGACAAGCTCCCGGCCGTGCCCGGCGGCGACGTGAGCTACCCGAGCGATGCCCAGCAGGACAAGGCCAAGGCCGTCGTCTCGCAGGGCTGGACCACCGCCACCAGCGGCTGAGCGCCCATGGCCCTCGAAACCGAAACCGACCAGCCGTCCGCCGCCGAGCAGGCCCCGGCTCCCGGCCGGGGCGGCGTGGCGGGGTGGCTGCGCTCGGCGAGCGCCCTGCTGGGCGTGCTGCCCTTCGCCATCTACGCCGGGCTGTTCCTGGCGGTGCCCACCGTCGCCATCGTGGTCGGGGCGTTCCAGGACCCCGACAGCGGCAGCTTCACCCTGGGCAATCTCGACACCGCGTTCCACGGCATCTACCTGCGCGGGTTCATCACCAGCATCGAGCTGTCGGTGATCACCTCGGTGGTGCCGGGCGTGCTCGGGCTGATCATCGCCTACGCGGTGCAGAGCAGCCGCGGCACGGCGCTGAAGCGGGCGGTGTCCACCGCGTCCGGGGTGTTCGCCAACTTCGGCGGTGTGCCGCTGGCGTTCCTGTTCATCGCCACGGTGGGCAGCAGCGGCCTGGCGGTGGACTGGCTCAAGAGCCTCGGGTTCAACCCCTACGACCACGGCTTCAGCCTCTACACCTTCAGCGGCATCGCCCTGGTCTACCTGTACTTCCAGATCCCGCTGATGGTGCTCGTGATCACCCCGGCGCTGGAGGGGCTGCGGCCGGCCTGGCGGGAGGCCGCCGACAACCTGGGCGCGACCGGGTGGCAGTACTGGCGCCTGGTCGGTGGCCCGGTGCTGCTGCCGGCGTTCCTGGGCTCGGTGCTGCTGCTGTTCGGCGGCGCGTTCTCCGCCTACGCCACCACCCAGGCCCTGACCAGCGGCAGCCTGGCGATCACCCCCATCCAGATCGGCACGTTCCTCAACGGCAACGTGCTCTCCGGCCAGGAGAACGTCGGCAAGGCGCTCGGCTTCGGCATGATCGTGGTCATCGCCGCCGTCATGGTCGTCTACGCCGTGCTGCAGCGAAGGGCCTCGAAATGGTTGCAGTGACGAGCGCGCCGCCGGTCGAGGCGCCACGGACACCCCGGAGCGGGGCCGGCCTGGCGCTGGTCAGGCGGTCCTGGGGCCGATGGGTCGTGCTGCTGGTGGCCGGGGTCTACTTCCTGGTGCCGCTGTACGCGGCGCTGCGGTTCGCGGTCCAGACGCCGGACGGCGGCACGTCGCTCGGCGTGTTCTCCGGCATCCCGAAGCAGCAGGGCTTTCCCGACGCCTTCGGCCTGTCGATCAACCTGGCGGTGGTCACCACGGTGATCACGCTGGTGCTGATGGTGCCGACGGCGATCTACGTGCACCTGCGGCTGCCGAAGGTGCGGCGGCTGTTCGAGGGCATCACCATCCTGCCGATCGTGATCCCGCCGGTGGTGCTGATCGTCGGTGTGCTGCAGGCCGCGCCCGGTGCGCTCAAGGGCACGCCGTACCTGCTGGCGCTGGAGTACGCCGTGCTGGCCATGCCGTTCGCCTACCGGTCCCTGGACGCCGGCCTGCAGGCGCTGAACCTCAAGACGCTGGTCGAGGCGTCCCGCTCGCTCGGTGGCGGCTGGCTGACCACCGGGTTCCGGGTGCTGCTGCCGAACCTGCGGTCGTCCCTGCTCGCGGCCACCATCCTGACCGTGGCGCTGGTCCTCGGCGAGTACACGATGGCCAGCCTCGACCAGTACGAGACCTTCCCCGTCTGGGTCGTCGTGTTCGACCAGGAGAACGCCCACGTCTCGGTGGCAGTGTCGCTGCTGGCCCTCGTCGGCACCTGGCTGCTGCTCATCCTGATCTCACTCATCGACACTCGCCGGGGCCGTCGCGCCCCGGCGCCGGGAGAGTCATGACCGTTCCCGCCACCTCCGGTGACACCACCGTGAACACCGCCACCGAGCACGCCGAGGTCCCCGCTGAGCGTGCGTCCGGCGGGGCCCGGGTGGAGTTCCGTGACCTGCGGCGCTCCTTCGGCACCACCCGCGCCCTCGACGGCCTCTCGCTGACCCTGGAACCAGGTGAGATGGTCGCGCTGCTCGGCCCGTCGGGCTGCGGCAAGACCACCGCGCTGCGGGTGCTGGCCGGCATGGAGACCGTCGACACCGGCGACGTGCTGGTGGACGGCGCCAGCCTGCACGGCGTACCCACCCGGCGCCGGGACATGGGCATGGTGTTCCAGAACTACAGCCTGTTCCCGAACATGTCCGCGCTGGACAACGTCGCCTTCGGGCTGCGGATCCGGGGCCACAACCCGGCCGCCCGCCGCTCCCGGGCCGGCGAGCTGCTGGACATGGTCGGGCTGGCCGAGCGGGCCCATCGCTACCCCCACCAGCTCTCCGGCGGCCAGCAGCAGCGCGTCGCCCTGGCCCGCGCGCTGGCTATCGAACCCAGGGTGCTGCTGCTCGACGAGCCGCTGTCCGCCCTCGACGCCAAGGTGCGGCTGCAGCTGCGCGAACAGATCCGCACCCTGCAGACCCGCCTCGGCACCACCACCCTGTTCGTCACCCACGACCAGGAGGAAGCCCTGTCCATGGCCGACCGGGTCGGTGTCATGCGCGCTGGTCGACTCGAACAGATCGCCACCCCCGGCGAGCTCTACTCCCGGCCGTCTACCGCCTTCGTCGCCGAGTTCGTCGGCACCATGAACCGGCTGCCGGCCGTGGTCGTGCCGGGCGGCGTCCGGGTACTCGGCCGCGAGATCACCCCGGTCGACGTGGCCGGGCGCCCCGTCGGCGCCGACGTGGACGCGCTGATCCGGCCCGAGGGGCTGACCGCCGAGCCGGTCCCGCACGGCAGCGGCATCGTCGCGCACAAGACCTTCCTCGGCGGCACCACGCGGCTCAGCGTGCTGCTCAGCGAGGAGATCACCGTGCTGGTGGACAGCCCGAGCGTGCAGTCGGCCGGGTTGGCCATCGGCGAGTCCGTCGACGTCGCCCTGATCGGCACCCAGGTGCTCGTCGCCGACCCCATCCGGACCAGCTGACGCCCGCTGTGTCGGCCCGACCCCGACCCCACGCCGTCCGCGTGGGGTCGGGCACAGGCCGCTTCCGCTGGCGCCGGGGGTGCTGGCATACTGTGCGGCGTGATCGCGCGGACCGACCTCCCGTTCCTGGGTTGTCGCTGTCCGGGGTGCTGTCGCAGCTGTCGCTGCAGCTGACCGCCACCCCGTAGACCCGGCCGTCCCACGGCCCCGCACGTCTGTGATCACACACCATGCTGAGCACCCCAGATCTTCGCGGCCACTCCGTCCTCGCGCTGCACGCGCACCCGGACGACGAGGCGATCTTCACCGGCATCACGCTGCGCCGCCTCGCCGACGCGGGCGCCCGTGTCGTCCTCGTGCTGGCCACCGCCGGCGAGCTCGGCGAGTCCCGGGTACCGCTCGGTCCGGGGGAGGACATCGCGGCCCGGCGCACCGCCGAGCTGGAGCACTCCGCCGAGCTGCTCGGGGTGTCCCGGCTGGTGCTGCTCGGCCAGCGCGACTCCGGCCTGCCGGGCTGGGAGAGCGGATCGCACCCGCGCGCGCTGGCCGGCGCCGACCCGTTGCGGCTGGCCCGCCGGATCGCCGAGCTGGCCGTCGCCGAGGGCGCCGAGACGCTCATCTACGACGACGAGCCCGGCATCTACGGCCACCCCGACCACGTCAGCACCCATCGGGTCGGCCGCGCGGCCGCCGAGATGATCGGCGCGGCGAGCTACCAGATGACCGTGGACCGCGAGCACCTGCACATCACCGCCCCGGGCGGGCACCTGGTGCACGGCGCCGCGCACGCCGCCTCGGTCGGCTTCGGCCGTGCCACCGCCGAGATCACCCTCGCTGTGACCGGCAGCCCCGAGTACCTGGCCGGCAAGCGCGCGGCCATCACCGCGCACGCCAGCCAGGTCGACCCCGCGCTGCTGCCGGCCCAGGGCTTCGAGGCGGCGTACGGCATCGAGTGGTTCCGCCATCAGGGCGAGCCCGGGGTGCTCGATCGGCTCGGCAACGCGCACCTGACCGCGGTCGCCTAGTTCGCGGGGCCTCGTCGGTCGGGTTTTGGCTGGTGAGCGGCACGAGACTCGCGGCCCCACCCGTTGGCGCTATGCCTCGGCGATTACATATGGTTTTATAACTATATGGCAGAGGTTGTCTTCATCAACTGTTTCCAGGTCCCGGTCGGCCGGGAGGAGGCCTTTCTCGGGCTGTGGTCGCAGATCGACGGGTTCATGCAGACGCAGCCCGGCTTCCAGTGGCGCCGGCTGCACCGCTCGCTCGATCCGGCGGCCCACAATCGCTTCGTGAACGTGGCCAGCTGGGACTCGGCGGCCGAGTTCGACGCCGCGCACGGTGAGGAGTTCCGCCGGCTGGTCGGGCAGCCGGAGTGGCGGGAGTTCCCGGCCCTACCCACGCTGTGCTCGGTCGAGCGCGACACCCACTGATGACCTCGCCCGGTGCCCGCCGAGGGGTGCTGGTCGCGCTGCCCTGACGCGGGGCCCTGGGGTCAGAGGTGTCGGCGCAGGGCGGCCAGGTCCGCCAGCAGCCGGTCGCGCTCCCCGGCCTCGATCCCGGCCGCCTCGAACGCGGCCAGCAGGCGCCGCAGCCAGATCGTGCGCAGCTGCCCCAGGTCCCGGGTGGCCTTGCTCGAGGCGTACAGCCGCACCGCCCGCCGGTCCCGCTCGTCGGGCTCCTTGACCACCAGGTCACGCCCCACCAGCGAGCGCACGGTGGCGCTGATGTTGGCCTGGTGCATCTTCGTGCGGCTGCTCAGGAACATGACCCCGCACCCGGGAAACAGGGTCACCAGGCGCAGTACCTCGATCTCGGAGGCCGGCAGCTCGGCCAGCCCGGCCTCGGTCGGCGCGCCCAGGTTCAGCTGTTCGGCGATGTCGAAGATCAGCTCCGGCAGGCCGGCGAGCGGATCCGCCGCCTCGCTGGGGGACGGGCTGGGTAGCGCCCCCGGCGTCGTCGACCCTGGCAAGACCATCTCCCTGTCGGCACGGACCGACGCCGGAGCAGGCGGCGCCGGTGCGGGTTGAGCGCCCGAGTGTAGGGCAGCGGTCGGCCATCGGATGCTCCTCGGACGAGTCGTCGTGCGCGCAGATTAGTGTTCGGCTGTCGACCGCACGTTGACGATGACCGGCGATGGGTGAGGGGGCGCGGACCGTGACCGGGGCCGAGGTCTGGACCAGCGACGAGTGCGCCGCCGCGTGGGGCGTCAAGACCACGACCTGGCTGGGCTACGTCTCCCGGGGGCAGGCTCCGGCGCCGCTGCCCGGCCTGGACGACCGGCGCCGCCGCCGGTGGGACGCCGACGAGGTGCGCCGGTTCACCCGGCCCGGGGTCGGCCGCTCCCGCTCGGGCGCGGGGCCCGCCGCTGAGGGGCTGCTCGGCGAGATGGCCGAGGTCGCCGCCCGGATCGACGAGCTGCGCGAGCGGCAGCGCGAGCTGCTGACGGCGGGCCGCGACCAGGGCCTGGAGATCCGGGCGATGGCCCGCGCGCTGAAGATCTCGCCACAGACCGCGTACAGCTGGCTGGCCGGCTAGGCCATGTCCGGGTCGGTGAAGGACGCGTCGAAGCTCGCGTAGACCGAGGCGAAGGAGGCCGCCGCCTCGGTGAGCTCCGCCAGCGGGACGTACTCGTCGGCGGTGTGCGCCACCGTCATCGACCCCGGCCCGTACACGACGGTCGGGATGCCGAGCTGGTTGCGCAGGAAGCGGGCGTCGGTGCCCAGGTACAGCCCGCGCACGGGGCTCTGCATCGAGCTCTGCATCGAGCGCTGCATCGAGCGCTGCATCGAGCTCTGCATCGAGCTCTGCATCGAGCTCTGTGCCGGTGCGCAGGCCGCCCGCAGCACGTCGACGAAGGGGTGCTCGGCGGCCAGCTCGGACGCCTCGACGAAGGCCAGCACCTCCAGCCGGTAGTCCACGTCCGGCGCCGCCCGGTCCAGCACCGCGCGCAGCGTGGCGAGCGCCTGCTGCCTGGTCTGCCCGGGCAGGAGCCGGCGGTCCACCCGCAGCACGGCGGAGCTGGCCACGATGTTCGGCGCGGTGCCGCCGGCGATGGTGCCGACGTTGCAGGTGGGGGAGCCGAGTAACGGGTGCGCCCGGTCGCCGAAGTCGGCCTCCTGCAGGGCGAGCACGAGCCGGGCGGCGTCGGCGATGGCCGAGCGGCCGCGCGCCGGGTCGCTGCCGTGCGCGGCCCGCCCGGTGACGGTGATCTCGGCGAGCAGTGCACCCCGTTCGGCGACGCAGATACCCAGCTCGCTCGGCTCCGGCACGATCGCGGCGTCCGCCTGGATCCGGCCGCTGTGCAGCAGCGCCTCGGTGCCCCAGCGGCCGCCGGTCTCCTCGTCGGCGACCAGGTGGAACGTGAGGTCGCAGGCCGGCCGGACACCGGCGTCGACGCACCCACGCAGCCCCTCGATGGCGGCCGCGATGCCGCCCTTCATGTCGCAGGCGCCCCGGCCGTACAGCCGGCCGTCGCGGACCACCCCGCCGAACGGCGGCACCGTCCAGTCCGCCTCGACCAGTGGCACCACGTCGAGGTGCCCGTTGACCAGCAGCGTCGGCCGGAGTTGGGCGGCGGCCGGGGGACCGGTGAACACACTCGAGTCGGCGGGCACGGTCGCCAGCAGCGAGGTCCGCCCCGGGGCCGGCTCGAAGATCTCCGGCTCCGCGCCGAGCCCGCGCAGCACGTCGACCAGCAGCGGGATGACCGGGCTCTCGTCGCCGGGCGGGTTGCGCGTGTCGCACTGGACCATCGCGGCGGTCAGCGCGGCACACCGGCCGGCGTCCACCGAGGCGCGGGCCGCCCGCGCGGCGTCGAGGATGGCCGTCACGCCCGCCATCCTCCCCGGCTCGCGCACACCTCGCCCGCCGAGCATCCGAGCTCTCACTCGGGTGTGGCGTCCGGTCGGTGGGTGCCGGGGCCGGAACTGTGTAGAACGGTGGGTATAGAACGAGATGGGGGCGCCTGAGTGAGCGTGCTGTTGCCGGAGAGCTTCACCACCCGCCGTACCGAGGTCGACGGGGTCGGGATCAACTTCGCGATCGGCGGTGAGGGGCCGCCGGTGCTGCTGCTGCACGGCTACCCACAGACGCACCTGATCTGGCACCGGGTGGCGCCCGAGCTGGCCAGGGACCACACCGTGGTGCTGGCCGACCTGCGCGGCTACGGCGACAGCGACAAGCCGGCGCCCGACGCGGCCAACGAGGTGTACTCCAAGCGCGCCATGGCCCGGGACCAGCTGCTGCTGATGCGGAGCCTCGGGTTCGACCGGTTCGCGCTGGTCGGGCACGACCGGGGCGCCCGGGTGAGCCACCGGCTCGCGCTGGACGCGCCCGAGGCGGTCAGCCGGCTCGCGCTGCTGGACATCATGCCGACCCGGCATGTGCTCGGCCACGTCAACCAGGCGCTGGCTTCGGCGTACTGGCACTGGTTCTTCCTGCCGCTCGGCGGCGGCATCCCGGAGCGGCTGATCGGCAATGACCCGGAGTTCTTCCTGCGCTCGCTGGTCGCGCCGTTGCTCGGCCCGGACACCCCGTTCGAACCGGCGGCGCTGGCGGAGTACGTCCGCTGCTTCGCCGACCCCCGGTCCATCGCCGGGACCTGCGCCGACTACCGCGCGGCGCAGACGGTGGACCTGGAACACGACCGGGCCACCGCCGAGGCCGGCCAGCGCGTCGACTGCCCGACCTTGGTGCTGTGGGGCGAGCGTGGTTTCGTCGGCCGGAACTACGAGGTGCTCGACGTCTGGCGTGACTACGCGCCCGAGGTGAGCGGGCGGGCGATGCCGTCCCACCACTTCGTGCCGGAGGAGGCGCCGGTCGAGACGGCGGCGGCGCTGCGGGAGTTCCTCGGCCGGCCCTAGACAGGGTCGAGAGGCCAGGCGTCGAGCGGCTAGGCGGCTCGGCTGGTGGGGGTGTGGCCGACGTGGCTGAGGGTGAGCTGGTGCACCCAGGCCAGCTTGCGGACCACGGCGGGGCTCAGTACGAACGGGTACAGGTCGTCGCGGCCCATGCTGCGGTTGACGGCGTTGAGCGCGTAGGTCAGCGGCAGCCAGTCGTCCAGGATCGACTCGAACGGCTCGCGGTCCACGTCCACCGCGGGATCGGCGGACAGTGCCTGCTCAGCGGCGTCGATGCGCATGCCGAAGGCCGCCGCGGTCTGCAGCGTGTCGCGGATGTGCAGGTAGTGGGCGAAGGTCTCGGCCCAGTCCTCCCAGGGGTGCATCGTGGCGTACGCGCTGACGTGCTCGCCGCGCCAGCCGGGCGGCGCGCCCTGGTCGTAGTGCCGCGACACCGCCTCGGCGTAATCGGCCCGCTCGTCGCCGAACAGTGCCCGGAAGTCGCCCAGCCGCTCGGTCGGCTCGACCAGCACGGTCCAGTAGTAGTGGCCGGTCTCGTGCCGCAGGTGGCCCAACATGGTGCGGTAGGGCTCGCCCATGTCCTGGCGGACCTGCTCCCGGTGCGGGTCGTCGGACTCGGCGAGGTCGATGGTGACGATGCCGTCCTCGTGGCCGGTGACAACCTGCACACCGTTGCTGGACAGCAGGTCGTAGCCGAGGCCGCGCGACCTGTCCTCCCAGGACTCCAGCGGCAGGCCCAGGTCGAGCAGCTGGAACACCACCCGCCGCTTGGCGGACTCGGCGTCGGCGAAGGCGGCCAGCGCGGTCTTGTCGGAGTCCGACGGCCGGGTCCGGGTCAGCCGGCAGGACACGCACAGCGCGTCGGGATCGGGGTCGGTCGCCGGCACCAGCCAGTTGCAGACCGCGATCGCCTGGTTCGCGCAGCGGCGGGCATCGGTGGTGTTGTCGAACCGGACCAGTGTGAGCTGGTCGGTGTCGAAGCCCAGCCCGGTGCCGCAGCGCAGGCACGTGGTGTTCTCGAAGAACACCAGTTGGGAGCAATGGGGACAGCGGAAGGAGAGCACCCTGTCTAATACCCCGATCCGGCGCGGTTACTCAGGATCGTCCACCGGGACGACGTCGACGCTGACCCGCAGGTCCTGCACGTCGCCCTGGGTGAAGATCACGCCCTTCAGCGGCGGCACGTCGGTGTAGTCGCGGCCCCACGCCGTCGTGACGTACCGGTCGTTGACCAGCTGGTCGTTCGTCGGGTCCACGTCGGCCCAGCCGGCGCCCGGCACGTACACCGACACCCAGGCGTGCGAGACGTCGGCGCCGGCCAGGCGGGCCTTCCCGGGTGGCGGCCGGGTCTCCAGATAGCCGCTGACGTACCGCGCGGCCAGCCCGAGCGAGCGCAGGCACCCGATCGTCACGTGGGCGAAGTCCTGGCAGACCCCGGCCCGGCGGGCGAACACCTCCTCGATCGTCGTCTTGACCTCGGTGACCCCGGGCAGGAACTCGAAGTCGCGGTGGATCCGGGAGGACAGGTCGACGACCGAGGCCAGCAGCGGCCGGCCGGGTGGGAAGGACGGCGTGGCGTACTCGGCGAGCTGTTCGGAGCTCGTGACCAGGGGCGAGTCGAGCACGAACTGGCACGCGTCCAGCGCCTCGTCGCTCAGCGGCCGCCCCCAGGCCTCCCGGGCCCGCTCCCAGGGCAGCTCGGCCTCCGCCGACGGCCGGACCTGCCGGTCGTGCACCCGGACCAGGCTGGTGGCGGTCACCGAGAGCCGGGTGTGCGGCGCGAGCACGGCGAAGTAGGCCGTCCGGTTGCCGAAGAAGTCCAGCCGCTCGCGCAGGTCGTGCGGCGCCGGCTCGATGGTCAGCTCGCTGCGCAGGCAGGCCTGGCCGGCCAGCTCGCGCGGCAGCATGACGATCTCGCCGAAGCTGGACGACACCGTCGACGGGTAGTGGTACTCGGTGCGGTGGGTGACCTCGTATGCCATGGCTCAGACCAGCCGCAGGTGGGTGGTGTGCCCGGTGCCGGCGGGGGTGGGCATCGGCTGCTGGGGGAGCAGGTGGGTGAAGTGCGCGGCGTCGAGGGCGTCGCCGGTCCGCTCCAACAGGCCGGACAGCTGGTCCAGGACCGCCGCCACACCGGGCCGCGCCCCGCCGGTGTCGGTCTCGGTCAACGGGGTGAGGTCGGTCAGCCGCAGGGCGGTCGAGGTCTCCAGCACCAACCGCTCCGGCTCGGTCAGCCGGGCGGTGCCGTCCCGGCGGGCGATCGCGGCGACGTCCTCACCGAGCCGGTCCACCTGGTAGCCGACCGATCGCGGGTTGTCCGGATCGAGCAGCAGCAGGTCGAGCACGGTCGTCAGCTGGGCGTGCGAGCGGTAGCGGCGCCGGTAGGTGATGATCGACTCGGTCGAGGTGAGCACCGACTCGAGCAGCAGGCTGTCAGTGGCCGTGTCGCGCGCGACGGTGACGGTGGAGCGCAGCAGCGCACAGACCTGTAGGGCCCGTTCCAGCCGCCGCCCGGCGTTCATGAACCGCCAGCCGTGGTCGCGCACCATGCTCTCGCCGGCCAGACCACTGAGCGCGAGCAGGCTGGTCAGCACCCGCGACAGGGTGCTCGAGGCCAGCGCGGCACCCCGCGCCGGATCGGCCGGGTCCAGCAGCTCCCGCTCGAGCGCGCCCAGCACCACCCAGATGTCCCCGGAGAGCTGGTCGCGCACCGGGTAGGCGGCATCGCGCAGCCGGCGCACGGCAAAGGCGAGGCTGCCGGTCCGGGAGGAGTCGGTGAGCAGGTCGAGCAGTGCGCCGCTGATGTCGGCGTCGTCGGGTTGGAAACCCGGGTGCGTGCCGGTGACCTGGGCCAACGCGCCGAGCAGTGAGCGCAGGCAGGCGGTGCCGGCCGGGTTGACGCCGTCCGGGAAGTCGTTGCGCCGGTCGCTGACCACCCGCAGCAGCCGGCCCACCGCCTCGGCGCGCTCCGCGTAGCGGCCCAGCCAGAACATGTTCTCGGCGGCCCGCGACGACATGGCCTGCTCGGAGGCGACCTTCCGCCCGCCGCTGAGCCAGAAGCCGCCGAGGTCCTCGGGCTCCGAGGCCAGTACCCAGAGGTCCTTGTACACCGCGCTGTCGCGCTTGGCGATGAACTCGCCGCCGGCCGAGGTGGCCACGCTGGCCAGCCCCCCGGGCATCGCCACGTAGGAGTCGTGCCGGGCGACCAGGAACGCCCGAGTGACCGCGGGCCGGGGCTCCAGTCCGGCCTCGGTCAGCGCGGGCACGGTGGCCAGGTCGAGTCGTTCCTGGCCGACCCAGCCGTACGGGCGGGCCTCGATCCGGTGCCGCAGCTCGTCGAGCTCGTCGGCGCTGAGCTGCCAGCCGAGCTTGGTCTGCGCGCCCGGCTCGCGGCCGATCGACTTCACCACCAGCTGGTCCAGGTGCGCGAGCACGTGGCGGCGGCCGTCGTCCTCGCCGCACCACCAGGTCGGCACCGAGGGCAGCCGCAGCGGCTGGCCGAGCAGGCGTTCGCACAGCCTCGGCAGCAGTGACAGCAGACCGGGGTTCTCCAGCACGCCGCTGCCCAGCGTGTTCACCACCGACACGCTGCCGATCCGGCAGGCCTCGACCAGCCCGGGCACCCCGAGCAGCGACTCCGAGCGCAGCTCCAGCGGATCGCAGTAGGAGCTGTCCACCCGGCGCAGGATCACGTCGACCGGCTCCAGCTGACCGAGCGACCGGATCCAGACCCGACCGTCGCGCACCGTCAGGTCAGCGCCCTCGACCAGCGAGTAGCCCAGGTAGGAGGCAAGGAACGCGTGCTCGAAGGCGGTCTCGCTCCACGGCCCCGGGGTGAGCACCACGATCCGGGGCTCGCCGGCGGTGGGCGGCGCCGCCGCCTGCAGCGCCGCGCGCAGGGTGCGGAAGAACGGGGCCAGCCGATGCACCTGGGCGTCGCGGTACATGCTGGGGAACACCCGCGAGACCACCACCCGGTTCTCCAGCGCGTAGCCGAAGCCGGACGGGGTCTGGGTGCGGTCGGACAGCACCCACCAGTTGCCGCCGGCGTCGCGCGCCAGGTCGGCGGCGCAGGCGAACAGCTGCTGCGTGGCGGGAATGCGGATCTGGTCGGCCGCGCGCAGGAACCCGGGGTGGCCGAACACCAGCTCGGGCGGCAGCAACCCGCTGCGCATCAGCTGCCGGGGCCCGTAGATGTCGGCCAGCACCAGGTTCAGCAGCTCGGCGCGCTGGATGACGCCGCGCTCGACCTCGGCCCACTGCGCACTGCCGAGCAGCAGCGGGACCGGGTCCAGCTCCCAGCGCTGCCCGGTACCGGGCTCACCGGCGGCGAGCTGGTAGTCGACGCCGTCGTTGGCGAGCAGCCGGGCCGCCTCGGCGCGGCGCTGGGTCAGCTGGCGGTGGCCGAGCCCGTCGAGCACCCGGCCGACGTGCGTCCACTGCTCCTGCAGCCGTCCGCCGCCGTCGACCATCTCGTCGTGCACCGCCGGGAGCGGTTGGTAGCCGGCGAGCAGCCCTATCGGCGTGGCGGTCGCCGGCTCAGCGGGCACGTCATCTCACCGTGCCGGTACTGCCCGCTCCAGGTGCTCGTCGAAGGTCCACGGTGTAAGGGTACTCATCGCCGCCCGGGGCCGGCACGATCACCGCCGCCAGGTCGACCGGGCCCTCGGTGTGCCGGTCGGTGCGGAACCGGCTGGCCCGGCGCGCCTCCGCCTCGTTCGCGTTCACCGGGAAGTGCTCGTAGCTGGTGCCGCCGGGATGGGACACGTGGTAGGCGCAACCACCGAGCGAGCGGCCGTTCCACCGGTCCATCAGGTCGAACACCAGCGGCGCGTGCACGCCGATCGTCGGGTGCAGCGCGGAGTGCGGCGCCCAGGCCCGGTAGCGCACCCCGGCGACGAACTCCCCGGGCGTACCGGTCGGCCGCAGCGGCACCGGCACGCCGTTGCAGGTGACCAGGTGCCGGCCGGCCGTCATGCCGCTGACCAGCACCTGCAGCCGCTCCACCGAGGAGTCCACGTACCGGGCCGAGGTGGTCAGCGCGACCTCCTCGCCGAGCACCGGCCATGGCTCGATGGCGTTGCGCAGCTCGAGGGTCACGCCGCCCGCGCCACCCACCGTGGTGACGCCGATCAGCGGGAAGCGGAACTCCAGGAACGGCGCCAGCCACTCCTGCTGGAACGGGTAGCCGTGCGCCCGCAGGTCGGCGGTGACCTCGGCGATGTCGGCCGCCACGTACGCGGGCAGCAGGAACCGATCGTGCAGCTCGGTGCCCCAGCGCACCAGCGGGCCGGAGTACGGCTCGCGCCAGAACCGGGCCACCAGCGCGCGCACCAGCAGCGCCTGGACCAGCGCCATCCTCGGGTGCGGCGGCATCTCGAACGCGCGCAGCTCCAGCAGGCCCAGCCGGCCGCGCTCGGTACCGGGGCTGAACAGCTTGTCGATGCAGAACTCGGCGCGGTGGGTGTTGCCGGTGATGTCCACCAGCAGGTGCCGCAGCAGCCGGTCGGCCAGCCACGGCTTGCCGGTACCGGCGCCGGCCGAGGACATGGGCCCGCTGCCGCCGTGCCGCTCCAGCTCGTCGAACGCGATCTCCAGCTCGTACAGGGTCTCGTCGCGGCCCTCGTCCACCCGGGGCGACTGGCTGGTCGGGCCGATGAACTTGCCGGAGAACAGGTAGGACAGCGCCGGGTGGTGCTGCCAGAAGGTGATCATGCTGCGCAGCAGGTCGGGCCGGCGCAGCAGTGGGCTGTCCGGCGCGCTCGCCCCGCCGAGCGTCACGTGGTTGCCGCCGCCGGTGCCGGTGTGGCTGCCGTCCAGGTCGAACTTCTCGGTGCCGAGGCCGATCCGGTGGGCGTCCTCGTACAGCCCGGTGATCGTCTCCACCAGCTCGGCCCAGTTGGCCGACGGGTGCACGTTGACCTCGATCACCCCGGGGTCGGCGCCGACCACCAGGCGCAGCAGCCGGGGGTCGTTCGGCGGCGCGTAGCCCTCGATCACCACCGGCTGGCCCACCTCGGTGACGGCCTCCTGCACCGAGGCCAGCAGCTCGACGGAGTGCTCCAGGTACTCCATGGGCGGCAGGAACACGTGCAGCCGGCCCTCCCTCCGCTGCACGCACAGCGCGGTGGGCAGCGCCTGCTCCGGCGGCACCACCCGGGCGGCGGGCACGGTCTGGGCCCCGGTCGCCAGCGAGTCGGCCGAGGGCAGCGGGTCGCGCGGGTCGAACGTCGACCGCTCGGGGTCCGGCGCCGCCGGCTTCCAGGTCATCGAGTCCAGCGGCAGCCGCAGCCCCATCGGCGAGTCGCCGGGGCGCAGCATCAGGTGCTTGCGGCGCAGCGTCCACCGCGTGGTGGCCCAGCCGTCGCTGTCGTGGGCGCGGTGCACGAACATCGTCCAGCCGGCCGGGCGGCCGCGCTCGGCGTCCAGCTCGGCGATGATCCGGGCGCGGGTGTCCGGCTCGGCCAGCGCCGGGTCGGTCGGGTCGACGTCGTAGGCCGGTGGCGGGCCGTCCGGCAGCAGCGCCTCGGCGGCCAGCCGGTCCAGCGGGTCCTCGTAGGCGGGCAGGCAGTACTCGCCCGGGACGCCCAGCCGCGCGGCGATGGCCAGTGCCAGCCGCTCGGCGTCGGCGTCCTCGGAGTCACCGGGCGCCCACGGGTCGGCCAGCAGTTCCGGCGCCCGCCACAGCGGCTCCTCGTCGGCGCGCCACAGGATGCCGATCTGCCAGCGCGGCAGCGGCTCACCCGGGTACCACTTGCCCTGGCCGAACTGGACCAGGCCACCGGGGGCGAACCGCTCCGTCAGCTCCCCGGCCAGCCGCCAGGACAGCTCGCGCTTGCCGGGGCCGTCCGGCGCGACCGTCCACTCCGGCGACTCCATGTCCGCCACCGAGACGAACGTCGGCTCGCCGCCCTGGGTGAGGCGCACGTCGCCGTCCTCGAGCTCGAGGTCCACGGCGTGCCCGAGCGCGTCGATCTCGGCCCACTGCGCGTCGCTGTAGGGCAGCGTCACCCGGGGGCTCTCGTGCACCCGGCGCACCCGGTTGGAGTGCGCGAACTCGACCTCGGCCGGCTCCAGCACACCGCTCACCGGCGCGGCGGTGGCCGGTTCCGGCGTGCAGGCCAGCGGCAGGTGCCCCTCGCCGGCGAACAGCCCGGAGGTGGGGTCGAGGCCGATCCAGCCGGCGCCGGGCAGGTAGACCTCGGTCCACGCGTGCAGGTCGGTGAAGTCCTCGCTGGGGCCGGCGGGACCGACCAGCGGCTTCTGGTCGGCGACCAGCTGGACCAGGTAGCCGGACACGAACCGGGCCGCCAGCCCGAGCTTGCGCAGGATCGTGACCAGCAGCCAGGCGCTGTCCCGGCACGAGCCGAGGCGTCGCTGAAGCGTCTCCTCGGGGGTCTGCACGCCGGCTTCCATCCGGGTGAGGTAGCCGATGTCGCCCTGCAGTCGCTGGTTGATGCCGACCAGGAAGTCGTTCACCGGCATGCCGTCGGCCGGGGTGGCGCCGAGCTCGGCCAGCCACTCGGTGAGCAGCGGGCCGGGTTCCTCGCTGGCCAGGTAGGGGGCCAGGTCGCGGGCCAGCTCCGGGTCGTAGCGGAACGGGAAGCGCTCCGCCCCGGGGTCCACGAAGAAGTCGAACGGGTTGATCACGGTGAGGTCCGCGACCAGGTCGACGGTGATCGTCAGCTCGCGGGTCGGCTCCGGGAAGACCAGCCGGGCCAGGTAGTTGCCGAACGGGTCCTGCTGCCAGTTCAGGAAGTGGGTCTCCGGCTCCACCCGCAGCGAGTAGGACAGCACCGGCGTGCGGCAGTGCGCCGCCGGGCGCAGCCGCACCACGTGCGGCCCCAGCCGGATAGGCCGGTCGAACCGGTACGACGTCTGGTGTTCGAGTGCTACGTGGATCGCCAAGCTGTCCCCTCAGTCCCGTCCCGGCAGTGCGGAGGCGCCGCCTAGGCCGGCTCGACCATGGCCGGCGGCGCCGCCACGAGCCGGAAGTACGTCTGTGCCACCACATCGTGCAGTGCGCCGACGCCGGACTCCAGGTCGTCGGCGAGCGCGTGCAGCTCAGCCGGCGCGCCGAGGTCGGCGGGTCGCAGGTCGCGCAGGCGGGCGCGGACCCTTGCGCAGCTGGCCAGCGGCAGTGCCGCCCGGGGCAGGCCGCCCAGGGTGCGCGCTGTGCTGGCCAGGCAGAACTCCACCGACCGGGGGAACCGGTCCTCGCGCAGCAGGAAGTCGACGGCGGCCGATCCGGGCACGCCGCCGCCGTGGCTGCGCCGGAACATCTGGTGCGCGGCGAGCGAGCGCAGCACGCTCATCCAGGTGATGTCGTGGTACGGCTCACCCCCGGCGTCCTCGCCGGGCTGGCCGACCAGCACACCGGCCTGCACGTCGAGCACCCGGATCGTCATGTCGGCGCGCTCCAGGTAGCGGCCGATCTGCAGGAAGCCGTACGCCTCGTCGTCGCACATGGTGCCGGCCAGCGACCCGGCCATCAGCTGGCAGCGCGTGATCACCTCGTCCAGCCAGGTCAGCCGGGTGCGCCGGTCGATCGCCGCCGAGGGGTTGGCCGCCGCCCAGTCGTGCAGCGTGTTGACCACCTCGAAGGACGCGGTCGGCAGCAGCACCCGGCACAGCTGCAGGCTCATCCTGGCCTGGGCGATGCTGGCGAGGATCGAGCCCCGGTTCTTCGGGTCGATGGCCAGGAAGGCCACCACGTCGTCCTCCTCCGGCCCGGTGTGCCGGTCCAGGAACTCCTCGCTGGCGCCGGTCACCGCGAGCAGCGGCGACCAGCCGACGCCGGCGGCCCTCGGCAGGTCCAGGTACAGCTCGGTGTGCACCCCGACCAGCCGGGCGGTGGCCTCGGCCCGTTCCAGGTAGCGCCCCGCCCAGTAGAGCGACTCCGCGAACCGGGATAGCAACATCGTGCGCCCCCTAACTGGCATCCGTGCCGTCCGGTCGAACTCCGAGCACCGTGGGGTCGAGCACCCAGGTGTCCTTGCTGCCGCCGCCCTGTGAACTGTTCACCACCAGCGAGCCCTCGGTCAGCGCCACCCGGGTGAGCCCGCCCTGGGTGACGTAGGGCCGCTCGCCGGACAGGATGAACGGACGCAGGTCGATGTGCCGGGGCACCACCCGCCCGTCCCGCAGGGTCGGTGCGGTGGACAGCGCGAGGATCGGCTGGGCGATGTGGTTGCGCGGGTCGGCCTCGATCCGGGCGCGCATGAGCTCCTTCTCGGCCCGGCTGGCGAAGGAGCCGACGAACACGCCCATGCCGCCCGACTCGTTCGCCGGCTTCACCACCAGCTCGTCCAGGTTGGCCAGCACGTGGCTGCGCGTGGTGTCGTCGTGGCACAGGTACGTGGGCACGTTGGCGATCTTGGGTTCCTCGCCGAGGTAGTAGCGGATCAGCGCCGGCACGTACGAGTAGATGACCTTGTCGTCGGCCACCCCGGCGCCGGGCGCGTTGGCGATGGCCACGTTGCCGGCGTGCCAGGCCCTGAGCAGCCCGGGCACGCCGACCAGCGAGTCCGGCCGGAACGCCTCGGGGTCCAGCCACAGGTCGTCGATCCGGCGGTACACCACGTCCACCCGGACCGGGCCGCCGACCGTGCGCAGGTACACGCAGTCGTCCGAGTCGACCATCAGGTCGCCGCCCTCGACCAGGTGTACGCCCATCTGCCTGGCCAGGAAGACGTGCTCGAAGTACGCCGAGTTGAACGCGCCGGGGCTGAGCAACACGATCGTCGGCCAGTCCGTGTCCCGGGGGGACAGCGCGGCGAGCATCGCGTGCAGCCGGTTCGGATAGCTGTCCACCGGGTGGATGTCCAGGTCGCGGAACAGGTCGGCGAACACTCGCTTGGTGATCAGCCGGTTCTCGAGCATGTAGGACACGCCCGACGGCACGCGCAGGTTGTCCTCCAGCACGTACACGGTGCCGTCGCGGTCCCGGACCAGGTCACTGCCGCAGACGTGGGCCCAGATGCCGCCGGGCGGGCGCACCCCGACGCACTGCGGCCGGAAGTTCTTCGAGCTGGCCAGCACCTCGCGCGGCAGCACCCCGTCGGTGACCACCCTGGCCGCGCCGTACAGGTCGTCGATGAACATGTTCAGCGCGGTCAGCCGCTGCACCAGGCCGGCCGAGATCGCGCTCCACTCCTGGGTGGAGATGACCCGGGGGATCACGTCGAACGGCCAGGACCGGTCCCGGTTGTCGGCGTCGTCGTACACCGCGAAGGTGATGCCCATCGCCTTGATCGCGAGCTCGGCGGCCCGCTGCCGCTCCAACAGGTCGTCGCCGAGCGCGGCCAGGTAGCCGACGACCCCCGCGCAGGCGCCGCGGGCACCCCCGCCGACCAGCATCTCGTCGAAGAAGCCCGGGCTGCGGTACTCGTCCCAGCGCACCCCGGCCCTCGCCGCCGGGCGGGCCAGCTGGTCGACCGCCTGGGCGGCGCTCGTGCCGGCGCTCGTGCCGGTGCCGGTGCTGGCGCCGGTGTTGGAGCCGGCAGTGGGGTCGGTGCTGGAGCCGGCGGTGGGGTCGGTGCTGGAGCCACCAGGTGCGGCGGGACCAGCTGCATACCGGCGTTGGTCCCGCGTAGGCATCTGGCGAATCACCTCCGGGGCAAGCATCGGTCAGCGCTGTAGCCGGGAGGTTTCGCTCCGGTCACAACGGCGCTGTCCCGCCGGCGCCGTTGTGACCGGAGCGATCGGTGGCCGGGCGCGCCGCCGTCGCCGCTGCCACCGCCGCCGCCGTCGTTGTCCCCGCCGCTCGTGCGGTTGTCCGCCGCCGGGTCGCGCACCTTCCGTGGTTCCCGCGCACCTCGCACCGTGCGCGAGAACCACGGAACCTGCGCGACGCGATCCCGGAGTGTGTGCGACGACTACGGAAGGTGCGCGGAAAGCCTGGAAACTGCGAGCGGTCAGGTGGGGTCGAACAGTTCGGGGTGTTCGGCCAGTTCGCCGGCGGTGCGGTGGATGTGCAGGGCGAGGATCGACTCGGCGGAGGCGATGTCGCGGGACCGGACGGCCTCGGCGAGCAGTGCGTGCTCGGCGTTGATGATCCAGCGGCGCTCGTTGAACAGCAGCCGGGAGAACGCCCGCCGGTAGTGCTGCGTCGTGTCCCACAGCCGGGAGATCATCAGTTCCAACTGCTGCACCTGGTTGCCCCGGTAGGTGGCCCAGTGGAACAACCGGTCCAGCCGCAGGAACTCCTCCACGTCGGAGGTGGCCAGGATCCGTTCGTGCAGCTCGACGACCTCGTCGAGGTCCCGTTGCGTCAGCGCCGGGATGCTCTCGGCCAGCAGCAGCGGCTCGAGGCGCTCGCGCATCGCGTACGACACCTCGCAGTCCCGGCGGTCCATCCGCGTCACCCAGGCACCGGTGTTCGACTTCAGCGTGACCAGCCCCGCCGATTCCAGGATGCGCAGCGCCTCCCGCACGGGCAGACGGCTGGTGTGCAGCTCGGCGGCCAGGTCGTCCTGCACGATCCGGGCGCCCGGGGCGAGCTCACCGGCCAGGATCCGGTCCCGCAGCTCGCCGGCGATGCGCCGGCTCGCGACGGTCGACGCGGTGGGCCACGCGGCGGTTGTCACCAGTACCTCCCGGGATGGACCGGCGTCAGGCCCTCCGGTCGAGCGTCCTGCCGTCAATCGAGCGCCGTGCCGTCAATCGAGCGCCGTGCCGTTGTCGAATGCCTTGCCGTTGGGATAGGAGACTAGTTCGAACTGCATGCCCCACGGCGCCAGGAAGTACACCCAGCGCTGGCCGGCGCTCGGGCCCCGGCTCGCGGTCGGTTCGCCGAGCACCCGCACACCCCGCGAGCGCAGGCCGGCCACGGCGGCATCCAGGTCGTCGACGTAGAACGCCACGTGGTGGCCGCCGATGTCGCTGTTGCGGGGCGGCGCGGTGGCCTGCTCGCGTGCCTCGTACTCGAACACCTCGAAGATCGCCGCGCCGCCGAGTGAGAAGAAGTGCAGCCGGCGCATCACGGTGTCCGGGGCGACGTTCAGGTGCTCGCTCATCCACGTGCCCCCGTCGGCGTAGGGGCCGAGCGAGTACAGGTACTCGCACCCCAGCACGTCGACGAGGAAGGCGCTCGCCTCGTCCAGGTCGGGCACGGTCAGGCCGATGTGGTCGACGCGGCGCAGCCCGGGGATCGGGCCGGTCTGAGCGCTCACGAGTGCCTCCGAGGCGAGTCGATGTGATCCGATTGAAGTTCGACGACTCCTGTTTTACCAGTATCACGGCAAATCTGGCGACCGTTCACCTTGAAATTGGATCCGATCGATGTCAGTGTCGTTCTCATCGCCCCGCACTGCACTGCCCCGAGGAGGCCGCCCGACATGCCGGAACACCACAACCAGCTGGCCGCCGCGCCCTGGGTCGAGCTGACCGTCGACCGGTCCGACTGGGACGGCGC
>DATAZG010000175.1:0-8163 GCA_036272155.1 Pseudonocardia sp. | reverse complement strand
GGCACCGGCGGCGTAACCGGCCACCACCGCCTCCGGCGTGCAGTGCCCGTCGCGGGCCGAGAACGTCGCCGCGAGCAGTCCCTCGGGGTTGACGTAGGGCGACATCGCGCACGCCTCGGCGACGTCCAACATCCGGCTGGGCACCCCGAGCTCGTTCTGCAGCGCCACGTTGCGCTCGAACGCGGCCACGTCATCGGCGTTGTCCAGCAGGAACAGGTAGCCGTGCTGCACCAGGTCGATCTCGCCGCCCGGGCGGTCGGCGAACCGCTCGAACGCCTCGAGGCTGCGCAGGCCGAGCTGGATGTTCACCGGGTCGGAGAACTGCGCGCGGACCCCGCCGGCCGCCCGCGAGGTACTGCCGGAGGCCAGCTCGTCGCGCTCCAGCAGCAGGACGTCCACCCCGGCCTCGGCCAGGTGGAATGCCGCGCTCGTACCCACCACCCCGCCGCCGATCACCACCACCTCGGCGCGCCCGGGCAGTTCGGCGGCCATGCTCAGTGCCCCGGCTGGTCGAGGTCGGACAGCCGGTAGTCCAGGTCCGGCGCCACGGTGGCGACGTCCATCTGCGCCTTCTGCAGCTTGCCGGAGAAGTCCCAGTTCATCGACTGCCACCGGGTGAACTGGTCGAGCACCCAGATGCCGGACTGGCGGCTGCCGTTGCCGGACTTGCCGTTGCCGCCGAACGGCAGGTGCGCCTCGGCGCCGGAGGTGGAGTTGTTCACGCTCACCATGCCGGCGCCGACCCGGTTGCGGAACCGGAACGCGGTGGCCGGGTCGGTGGTGTAGATCGCGGCGGACAGCCCGTAGCCGGGCGCGTTGGCCAGCTCGACGGCCTCGTCCAGGTCGCGGTACGTGGTCACCCCGACCAGCGGGCCGAACGTCTCCTGCTGGAACACCTCGTCGCCGGGACGGACGCCGTCCAACACCACCGGGTGGTAGAACAGCCCGGCCTCGGGGTCGCCCACGAAGCCGTCCCGGGGCGCCGCGCCGGTGATCCGGCCGACCGCCGTGGAGCCGAGCACCCGGTGGTGGGCGGTGACCCAGCCGAGCACCTTCTCGAAGCCGTCGGCGAACTTCTCGTCCAGCAGCGGGCCGTAGAGAACGTCGCCCGTCGGGTCGCCGATCGTCGCCGAGCGCACAGCGGCGTCGAACCGGTGGACGAACTCGTCGTGCAGGTCGGCGTGCACGATCACCGTGCCGAGCGAGGTGCAGCGCTGCCCGGCGGTGCCGAAACCGGAGAACAGCGCACTCTCGACGGCGAGGTGCAGCTCGGCGTCCGGGGCGATCACCATCGGGTTCTTGCCGCCCAGCTCCAGACACGGCGACTGCAGGTGCCGGCCGCACAGCTCGCCGATCCGCGCGCCGACCGCGCTGGACCCGGTGAAGCCGACCTTCTGCACCAGCCCGGCGACCAGCGCCTGCTCGAGGCCGTCGTAGGTGGCCGGGCCGTCGGCGAACACCAGGTTGAGCACGCCGGCCGGCACCCCGGCCCGCCAGGCCAGCTCGGCGAACGCCCGCGCGCTGGCCGCCGCGTACTCGGCCGGCTTCCACACCACGGCGTTGCCGCAGAGCAGCGCCGGCACCAGGTACCAGGACGGCACCGCGACCGGGAAGTTGCCGGCGGTGATCACGGCAGCCACCCCGACCGGCACCCGGAACGTGAACAGCTGCTTGTCCGGCATCTCCGAGGGCACCGTCTGGCCGTAGAGCCGCCGGCCCTCGCCGAGGAAGAAGTCGCAGGTGTCGATGATCTCCTGGACCTCGCCGAGCGCCTCGGCGGCCGGCTTGCCGATCTCGCGGGTGACCAGCGCCGCCAGCGCCTCCTTGTTCGACTCGACCAGCCGGCCCAGGCTCGCGATCACGCGGCCGCGCACCGGCGCGGGCACGTCCGCCCATGCCCGTTGGGCCGCCTTGGCCGACTCGGCGGCGCGGCGGAACGTCTCGGCGTCGGCGAGCCGGACGGCCGCCACCACCTCGTCACACCTGCTCGGGTTGCGGGACGAGTACTCCGCCCCGCCCTCGACCTCGTGGCCATCGATGATCGAGGTCAGCTGAATCGGCACCATGGCGCTGAGCCTAGGGGCCGCGACCGGCGCTGCCGAGGGTCACCGGCAGCAATCCTTCCGGCGCTCAACCCCAGCAACGCTTGCCCTCGGCACCCTCCTCGGTGCCTCCTCGGCGCATGGCAACGGCCGGACCGATTTCCGCGAGTCGGGGTTTTTGTCAGGGCGAGTCGCGGTTTTTGTCAGGCCCCGCCGTTCGGACAAAATCCCCGACTCACCCTGACGGATTCCCCGACTCGCGGGAAGTTCGGAACTCGCGGCCAGGTCGGCACGGGATCGGCAGGCCACACCCTGGCTACGATCGGCTGGTTGGATCGAACGGCATCTGGAGCAACGCGACAAGTGGAGGTCAGGTCGAACGCGCCGTCCCTGGCCACAGTGCCGCTGTCGGTTCTCGACACCTCGCCGATCGTGAGCGGGTCCACCGCACGGACCGCCCTGCGGAACACGCTCGATCTCGCGCAACTGGCCGACCGCCTCGGCTACCACCGGTACTGGGTGCCCGAGCACCACAACATGCGCGGCGTCGCCAGCTCGGCGCCCTCGGTGCTGGTCGGACAGCTCGCGGCCGCCACCGAGCGGCTGCGGGTGGGCGCGGGCGGCGTGCTGCTGGCCAACCACCCCCCGATCGTGGTCGCCGAGCAGTTCGGCACATTGGAGGCGTTCCACCCGGGTCGGATCGACCTGGGCATCGGCCGCGCGCTCGGGAGCGACAAGCGCACCGCCGACGTGCTCCGCGGTACGGCTGAACGCCGAGCGAAGAGCTTCGAGGACCAACTCGACGAGCTGCTCGCGTACCTGGAGCCTCCGGAGGAGCACGCCGTGCGGGCGGTGCCCGCCGTGGGCAACACGCCACCGGTGTGGTTGCTGGGCTCCGGCGTCCACAGCGCGCGGCTGGCCGGCTCGCTCGGCCTGCCCTTCGCGTTCGCCGTCCACCTGAACCCCGCTGAGGCCTCCACCGCACTGGCGACCTACCGCCGGTCGTTCCGGCCGTCGCGGGAGATCCGGGAGCCGACCGTCCTGCTCAGCGTCGCGGTCATCGCCGCCGACACCGACGCGCGTGCGCACTGGCTGGCCGGCCCGAGCAAGCGGAAGTTCCTCGGCCGCGGGCTGGGTGACCGGATCCTGCTCCCGCGCCCCGAGGAGGCGGCCGACTACCCCTACACCGAGGCGGACCGCGCGGCGATCGACACGAAGTTCGCCAGCGTGATCATCGGCGGCCCGGACACCGTCGGCGACCGGCTGCGGGCGCTGCTCGAAGCCACCGGCGCGGACGAGCTGATGCTCACCACCCAGGTCTACGACCACGCCGACCGCCGCCGGTCCTACGAGCTCGTCGCCGAGCTGACCCGCTGACCGCGCCCGGAAACGGAGGCTCGGGGTTGTCAGCCACCGACCACCGTTATCGTAATTTATGACACTCTTTTACGGACGGTGATGAACCGGTTCACTCGGAAGAGTTACCAGGTCGACGCATCATCCACCACCCGACGCCGCGGTGTCCACCACGACGAACGAGGCGTAGTGATCGCCGGTGTAGTACACCTCATGCGCCTGGCCGGTGATCAGCCGCCGGGTGCCCCGATCCCGCGAACCGGGCGTGGGCACCGTGTACTCGTGGTAGTAGCCGCGGTTGTGCGCGGGCAGCAGGCGCTCGGCGTTGTTGAACACGATGCCGTCCCGCGAGTAGGTCAGCCGGCCGCCGCTCTGGATCGTCCGCCACACCTGCGCCGCCTGCGCCGGCAGCGCGCACAGCGACTTCACCTGCAGGTGCGACTCGCTCGCCCCGGGCGCGTTCGGCGACGGTGCGGGACAGCCGGCCCCCGACCCGGCGGCGCCCCGGCCCGAACCGGTCGCGTTCGGCGCGGCGGCGTTCGGGCCTGAGCTCGCCGAGGCGGACGTCCCGGCCGCCGGGGCCGTCGCGGTACCGACCCCGCCGCCGCAGCCCGCCAGCAGCGCGCTGAGCAGCCCGACCAGGCCGACGAGCAGCAGCACGCGGCGTACCGGACGACGCCCAGCGGTCAGCACCGACGAACACGCCGGTGAAGGCGCCCGCAATCGCGCGGGCGCCAGGACTGAGACAGCGGCCACCGGGTCAGCGCCCCGAACGATCGCTCCGGGCGCCCCGGCGCCGGTCCCACCAGGCATCCAGCGCATCCGAACCCCGGTCGGCCAGCACCGCGACCCCGCCGCACAGCGGCAGCAGCACCACGATGGCGAGCACGACCTGGAACGGAAAGGCCAGCTGGGTGATCCAGAGTTCGACCGAGTCCCACCAGTCGGCTAGCGAGCGCAGCACGGCACACAGGGTAGACCGGGCCGACTCGTACTACGTTCGAGGTCATGTTCGCCGTCTACGCAGCTGAGCCCAACCGGGACGACCCGCTCGCCTCCCTCGCCGTCGGGGAGCGCCCCGAGCCCGAGGTGCCGGAGGGCTGGGTGGCGGTCCGGGTGAGCGCGGCCAGCCTCAACATGCACGACATCTGGACCCTGCGCGGGGTCGGCATCAAGCCGGAACGGTTCCCGATGATCCTGGGCTGCGACGGCGCCGGCACGCTCGCCGACGGCACCGAGGTGGTGCTGCACTCGGTGATCGGCGACCCGAACTGGACCGGCGACGAGACGCTGGACCCCCGGCGCAGCCTGCTCACCGAGGTCCACCAGGGCACGTTCGCCGACACCGTGGTGGTGCCGGCGCGCAACGCGGTACCGAAGCCGGCGGGGCTGTCCGCCGTGCACGCGGCCGGCATGGGCACCGCGTGGCTGACGGCCTACCGGATGCTGTTCACCAAGTCCGAGCTGCGCCCCGGGCAGACCATGCTCGTGCAGGGCGCGTCCGGCGGGGTGGCCACCGCACTGATCCAACTGGGTCGCGCGGCCGGGTTGCGCGTCTGGGTGACGGGACGCACAGACGAGAAACGGGCGCTGGCCGAGAAGCTCGGCGCGCACGCGACCTTCGGTTCCGGCGAGCGCCTGCCGGAGCGGGTCGACGGCGTGTTCGAGACCGTCGGCGAGGCGACCTGGAGCCACTCGATGCGCGCGCTCAAGCCGGGCGGCGTGATCGTCTGCTCCGGCTCGACCAGCGGCCCGAACCCCCCGGCTGACCTGCAACGACTGTTCTTCCTGCAACTGCGCGTGGTGGGTTCCACGATGGGCACGCTGGACGAGCTGCGCGACCTGCTGTCCTTCGTGGACGCCGCCGGGATCACCCCCGAGGTGGGCCTGGAACTGCCGCTGGAGCAGGCCGAGGACGGCTTCCGGGCCATGCTGGACGGCAAGACGGCGGGTAAGATCATCTACACTCATGCGCAAAACAAATGACCGCAATCACCCGTCAGGGCAAAGACATATACCACTTTCGAGATAGGAGACGTACACTCTTTTGTCGTGATTAGTCCATCCGTGCCCTCGCCGCGCACACCCCCGGATAGCGTCAGTGTGGTCGAGTTACTCGATCATGCGGACCGGGCGGTTGACGCGGTACTCACCCCGGTCACCGCGCAAGAGGGACTCAGCCGGGAGGGGTGGCGCGTCCTGCTGCTGCTCTCCCGGGGCGGTGGCCGAAGCATGGGTGAGATCGCCGAACACGCGGCGGTGCCCAACCCGACAGCCACCCGTGTGGTGGATCGTCTGGTCGCCCATTCGCTGGCGTTCCGGCGCAACGACCCCAACGACCGCCGCCGGGTGCTGGTGCACCTGGCGCCCAACGGTCGGCAGGTCGTCGAGCGGATCAGCCGCCAGCTCGAGCAGCGGGTGGACGGCGCCCTCGGCAAGCTCACCAGCGGCGGACATGCGCTGGGCAGCCTGCTGAGCCGGGTCGCCGAGTCATTCCCGGTACCCAAGTAGCCGGCCACAGGTAGCCGGCGCATCAGGCCGGGACCGCGCAACGACGCGCGAGAGCACGCAAAACACCGTCGCTCGGCACGATCTCGGGGCACCGTCGCCCCGATCACGCCGGCGAGCCGATCGGGCGACCCACGTCCGGGCGGCACCCGCGGCCGGCACCCCGCACCGGCCGCCCACCCGGCCCGCGCTACCTCTTCGCCTTGGCCTTGTCGCCCGACTCGTCGGTGGACAGCGCCGCCACGAAGGCCTCCTGCGGAACCTCGACCCTTCCGATGGTCTTCATCCGCTTCTTGCCCTCCTTCTGCTTCTCCAGCAGCTTGCGCTTACGGGTGATGTCGCCCCCGTAGCACTTGGCCAGCACGTCCTTGCGGATCGCCCGGATGTTCTCCCGCGCGATGATCCGCGCCCCGATGGCCGCCTGGATCGGCACCTCGAACTGCTGGCGCGGGATCAGCTCGCGCAGCTTCGACGCCATCGTGGTGCCGTAGGCGTAGGCCGAGTCCTTGTGCCGGATCGCGGAGAAGGCGTCCACCGGCTCGCCCTGCAGCAGAATGTCGATCTTGACGAGGTCGGCGACCTGCTCCCCAGCCTCCTCGTAGTCCAGGCTCGCGTAGCCCCGGGTCCGGGACTTCAGCGCGTCGAAGAAGTCGAAGATGATCTCGGCCAGCGGCATCGTGTACCGCAGCTCGACCCGCGTCTCGGACAGGTAGTCCATGCCGCCCAGCTGGCCGCGCCGGGCCTGGCACAGCTCCATGATCGAGCCGATGAACTCCGACGGCGCCAGGATGGTGACCTTGACGATCGGCTCGTGGATCTCCGCCACCTTGCCGGTCGGCCAGTCCGACGGGTTGGTCACGGTCATCTCGGACCCGTCGTCGAGCACCACCCTGTAGACCACGTTCGGCGCGGTGGAGATCAGGTCGAGGCCGGCCTCGCGCTCCAGCCGGTCCCGGGTGATCTCCAGGTGCAGCAGGCCGAGGAACCCGCACCGGAAGCCGAAGCCCAGCGCGGTGGAGGTCTCCGGCTCGTAGGTCAGCGCGGCGTCGTTGAGCTGCAGCTTGTCCAGCGCCTCGCGCAGCTCCGGGTAGTCCGAGCCGTCCACCGGGTAGAGCCCGGAGTAGACCATCGGGCGCGGCTCGCGGTAGCCGGTCAGCGCCTCGGTGGCACCGTGGTGCTGGGAGGTGACGGTGTCGCCGACCTTGGACTGCCGGACGTCCTTCACCCCGGTGATCAGGTAGCCCACCTCGCCGACGCCGAGGCCCTCGGAGGGCTTCGGGTCGGGCGAGACGATGCCGACCTCGAGCAGTTCGTGCACGGCGCCGGTGGACATCATCTTGATCCGCTCGCGCGGCGTGATCCGGCCGTCCACCACCCGGATGTAGGTGATGACGCCCCGGTAGGTGTCGTAGACCGAGTCGAAGATCATCGCCCGCGCCGGTGCCTCCGGGTCGCCGACCGGTGCCGGCACCAGCCGGACCACCTCGTTGAGCAGCTCGCGCACCCCGGACCCGGTCTTCGCGCTGACCCGCAGCACGTCCTCGGGCTCACACCCGACGATGTGCGCGAGCTCCGCGGCGTAGCGGTCCGGGTCGGCCGCCGGCAGGTCGATCTTGTTGAGCACCGGGATGACGGTGAGGTCCTTCTCCAGCGCCAGGTACAGGTTGGCCAGGGTCTGGGCCTCGATGCCCTGCGCGGCGTCGACCAGCAGGATCGCGCCCTCGCAGGCCTCCAGCGCCCGGCTGACCTCGTAGGTGAAGTCGACGTGCCCCGGGGTGTCGATCAGGTGCAGGACGTGCTCGGTGTCCCCCACCTTCCAGGGCAACCGGACGTTCTGCGCCTTGATGGTGATGCCACGCTCGCGCTCGATGTCCATCCGGTCCAGGTACTGGGCCCGGTAGTTGCGCTCGTCGACCACGCCGGTGTACTGCAGCATGCGGTCGGCCAGGGTGGACTTGCCGTGGTCGATGTGCGCGATGATGCAGAAGTTGCGGATGCGCTCCGGCGCGGTGAACGTGCGGTCGGCGAACGTGCTCACTCGGTTCCTTTACTGGCGGGGGCCCTGACGGGGCTCCTTCCATGGTCGCACGTCCGCTGACCTGCTCCCGCGCGTACGCCCGCCGAGGTGGCCGATCTCTCCACCCCGGCGGCCATCCCGGCGGGCACGGACCGCGTGCGATCGCCGGGCGCGGGTGCGATCAGACCGAGAACAGGTGGCTGACCTTGGGCGGCGGGTCGGACAGCTCGCGGACCCGGT
>DATAZG010000174.1:0-20778 GCA_036272155.1 Pseudonocardia sp. | reverse complement strand
GTTTGGTAATGTGACGGCGTCCCGGTGTCGAGTGGAGGCGGTCGCACCCATGGTCCGCGAGCCGTTCTGTTTCCTCTGCGAGCAGTACGTCGCGGCCGGGCCCGACGGGCGGCTCCGGGAACACAGCCCGCGGGATCCGAGGGGCCCCAACGTGATCGACATCCGGCGCTGCCCCGGGTCCGACCTCTCCCAGGACATGACCAGGGGCATCGCCGCGCACACCGCCCTGCGCGGGAACCGGCCCGAACCGCCCCAAGACTGAGCGCGCCACCCGGCCGCACCGGGCGACAACCGGCCCGGCAATAACCGAACATCGAGTGTTGAAGTATTTCCGCCGAAGTATTTCCGTCGAAGTATTTCCGCCACCGCGACACGGATCGGAGCGACCGGCATGCCGGACAGCGCCACGACACCACCGGCCACCAGCCCACCGGCCACTCCCCCGCACGTCGAACGCGGCAGGTACCGGCGCAGCCCGTACCTGGTGGTCTCCCAGGAGGCGTCCGCACGCAAGGACGTGTACGGGTCCATCGGCGACCACGTGGTGCGCCAGGCGCAGCTGCTGCGCGGCGAGCGCGACTCGGACACCGTGGTCATCGCGATGCACCCGATCGGCTCGCCGGCCTACCTGCCGCTGTTCCCCGAGCTGGCCCGCACCGGGCTGCACGTGATCGGCTGCGCCAACCGCTACTCGACCGGCGACGCCGCGCTGCAGATGGAGAACGTGCTGCTCGACCTGGGCCAGTGCATCCGCGACGCCCGGGAGCGGCTGGGTTACCAGAAGGTCGTGCTGGCCGGCTGGAGCGGCGGCGGCTCGCCGATGATGGGCTACCAGGCCGAGGCGGAGAAGCCGGTGATCACCCGCACCGCGGCCGGCGAGCCCACCCTGCTCGCCGACACCGAGCTGCCGAAGGCGGACGGCGTGCTGCTGCTCGCCGCGCCCCGCAGCCGGCACCGGCTGCTCACCGACTTCCTGGACGCCTCGGTCACCGACGAGCTGGAGCCCGACCGCAACCGGGCCGCCGAGTTCGACCTCTACGACCCGGCCAACCCGAACCAGCCGCCGTACTCCGCCGACTTCCTGGCCGCCTACCGGGCGCGGCAGCGCGAGCGCGCCCGGCGGATCACCGAGGTCGCGCAGGCCAAGCTGGCCGGCTTCGCCCGCGGCGGCCGGCCGCACGCCGAGCACGCCTTCGTGGTGCACGGCACGATGGCCGACCCGCGCTGGCTCGATCCGGCGGTCGACCCGAACGGCCGCCGCCCGGGGTGGAGCTATCTCGGTGACCCGGCCGTGGCCAACACCAGCCCGGGCGCGCTGCTGCGGTTCACCACCGCACGCAGCTGGCTGTCCCAGTGGAGCCTGGACACCGCGCAGGTCGACGCCGCGGACGCCGCGCCGAGGGTCTCCGTCCCGGTACTGGTGCTGATGAACGGGCGCGACGACGCGGTGCCGGCCAGCCACCCGAAGCAGGTGTTCGGCGCGGTGCCCCACGACGACCGGGAGCTGGTCGAGCTGCCCGACGCCAACCACTACTTCAGCGGGGCGGAACAGCGCTCGCAGCTGGGCGCGGCGGCCGACCTGGTGCACGACTGGATGCGCCGGCACGGGTTCGCGGGCCAGCCAGGATAGCCGGGATAGCCCCGGGGCCACCAAAGGGTGGGGTGTCCCCATGACATTAACCAAACACTGTTTGATATACTCGCTCACACAGTCAGACAGATCCCGGGAGGCGGCACGATGAAGCTGAGCCTGATGACCCTCGGCGACCTGGCCACCGACCCGGTGACCGGGTCGCGCCAGTCGCCGGCCGAGCGGCACCGCGCGATCGTCGAGGCCGCCGCCACCGCCGACGAGGCCGGGTTCCACGGCGTCCACATCGGCGAGCACCACGGGCTGGAGTACATCTCCAGCGCGCCGCCGGTGATCCTGTCGGCGATCGGCGAGCGCACCCGGCGGCTGCGGCTGTCCACCGCCGTCACGCTGGCCGCCAACCTCGACCCGGTGCGCGCCGCCGAGGACTACGCCACGGTCGACGTGCTCTCCGGCGGCCGGTGCGAGGTCGTGGTCGGGCGCGGCAACTTCTTCGTCTCCACGTACGGGCTGTTCGGCCAGCGGATCGACGACTCGCACGAGCTGTTCCAGCAGAACGTCGAGCTGCTCGTCGAGCTGTGGAGCGGCAAGGAGGTGAACTGGCCGGGCTCGGCCCATAGGGCGCCGATCGAGGAGTTCGTACTGCAGCCACCGCCGATCGGCATGCTGCCGCTGTGGATCGGCGGCGGCGCCTCGGAGTCGACCGCCGAGCTGGCCGCCCGCCTCGGGCTGGACCTGATGCTGCCGAGCGCGTTCGGCAACCCGGAGATGTTCAAGCCGGTGGTGGCCACGTACCTGGAGCGGTTCGCCTCGTACGGGCACCCGCACCAGCCCCGGGTCGGCGCCTGCTGGCACGTCAACGTGGGCACCACCAGCCAGGCCGCCCGGGCCCGCTGGGAGCCGCGCTACCGGGCCTACTTCGAGCTGATGAAGGAGATCATCCCCCGGGTCAACCCCGACCCGCCGGCCTTCATCCGCAAGCCGTTCGACTTCGACTTCCTGACCAGCCGGGGGCCCGCGGCCGTAGGCAGCCCCGACGAGGTCGCGCACCAGCTGAACACCTGGGCGGAGATGCTCGGCACCGACACCAACCTGATCTACATCGACATGGGCGGCCAGCCGGCCGACGAGTTCCGCGACATGGTCGAGCTGATCGGGTCGCGCGTCATCCCCCAGCTGCACTGAGCATGCGGCCAACCCCCGCGCTCACCGTCGACGCGGCGCGGTTCCGCCGGGTGCTCGGCCACTTCCCCACCGGGGTGGCCGTCATCACCGCGGTCGACCCGGCCGGCGCGCCGGCCGGCATGGCGGTCGGGTCGTTCACCTCAGTGTCGCTCGATCCGCCGCTGGTGGGGTTCCTGCCCGACCGGAGCTCCACCAGCTTCCCGCGCATCCGCGCCTCGGCCTCGTTCTGCGTGAACGTGCTCGCCGCCGACCAGCGGGAGCTCTGCCAGCGGTTCGCCAGCCGGGGCGGGGACAAGTTCGCCGGCCTGGACTGGGCACCGGCGCCGTCCGGAGCGCCACACCTGGCCGGCGTCGCGGCCTGGATCGACTGTGACCTGGTCAGCGTCACCGACGCCGGCGACCACTACTTCGTGCTGGGTCGGGTGCGGGAGTTGGACGCTGTCCCCGACGCGGCGCCGCTGGTGTTCCACCGGGGTGGCTACGGCGGCGTCGAACCGCTCCCGCCGCCGGCACCGCCGCTCCCGCTGGAGGTGGCGAGGTGGGTCGAGCGGGTCGCCGGCGGGACACCGCGGTCGGTCCGGCGACTCGATCGGTGGCGGTCCAACTACGTGCTGGACGTCGACGCCCCCGGCGGCTCCCGACGGCTCGTGGTCAAGGCGCCCAGGGTGCCGATGGCCGTGCAGTCCCGCTCGCTGGCGCTGTCCGGTTACGGCACGCACCGGGAGTCGGTGGTGCTCACCGCGCTGGCCGGCAGCGGCGTCGCGGCACCGGCCGCGCACGGCTACTCCGCCGAGCACGGCACCCTGCTGATGGAGTGGCTGCCCGGACACACCGCGCTGCCCGAGGATCCGGCCGGGCGCGCCGAGCTGCTGCGCGGGTACGGGCGGCAGCTCGCCGCGCTGCACGCGCTGAACCCCGGCCGGTTCGCCGAGGTGGCCGCCCTGGACGCGACCGCCGGCACTGACCCCGGCGCCCCGGGACCCCTGGGCGCGGTGTTGGCCGACTACGACCGGCGGCCCGGCCCCGGCGACCCCCTGCTCGACCTCGCCCGTTGGTGGCTGGCCCAGCGCCCGGCACCGGGCGGCGGCGAACGGTGCCTGCTGCACGGCGACGCCGGCCCCGGGCAGTTCCTCGCCCAGGACGGCCGGCTCACCGCGCTGCTGGACTGGGAGCTGTCCCACCTCGGCCACCCGATGTCCGACCTCGGCTACACGCGGTTCCGGGAAGGGCTCTACCCGAGCGGCGCCTTCGGTGCGCTGGTCAGCGAGTACTCGGCCTCGGCCGGCCGCCCGGTCGACCGGGCGGCGATCGACTACTTCACCGTGGCCGCCGCCCTGCTCATGCTCGCCGGGGTCAGCGCGGACGTGCGCCGCCCGCGCGCGCACCACCCGGAGGCCCTGCAGCGGTTCTGGTGGGACGCGGTGGCCAGGGTGGCGGTCTGCCAGGTGCTGGGCGAGTCGCTGGGCCATCCGCCGCTTGGCCCGGTGTCCTCGGTCCTGGGCGGCGACGATGTGGACACGCTCGCCGGGTTGCTCACGGCGCGGCTGGAGCGGTCGGCGTCGGGCGCGGAGGTCCCCGGCGGCGCGGAGCACACGCTGCTGCTGGCCCGCGCGGTGGAGCGGGCGGTGCCCCGTGGCGGCTCCGGTGGCTCTCGCGGCCCCGGCCCCGGTGGCTTGGGCGGAGGCTCTGTCGGAGGCTTGGGCGGTGGCTTGGGCAGTGGCTTGGGCAGTGGCTCGCGGGATGCCGAGGCCGATACCGCCGAGCTGCTCGGCCGCTACGTGCCCGACGCGCGGCTACGCCAGGACGCGGTGCACACGCTCGCGCGGGACCACACCGCCGACCGGCTGGACGACCTGGTCGGCTACTTCGGGCGCCGCGCGGTGGGCCGACTGGCCGCGTTCGCGCCGCTGGCCGGTACGGACACCTGGGACGGCGGCCCCGCCCCCGCCGACCGCCGGCCCGGCCCGGTACTACCCGACTGGGGGTCGTGAGTCGCGATGGTCGCTATAGCGACCATCGCCACTCACGACTCTGGGGACAGCTGAACACGCCACAGCTCGCGCCCGGTCGGGCCCGACCGTGAGGCGGGCCCGACCGTCAGGCGTCAGATGGCGGCGCCCGCCTCGGCCAGCGACTCGGCCTTCTCCGCCTCGCGGCGCGCCTGGAAGTGCGGCGAGCGGTGCTGGACACCCTCGTACTCCGGGACCTGGGCGGGAGTGTCGTCGGCCAGCAGCTCCTCGGCCTCCCGCTCGTCCACCTCGGTCAGCAGCTGGGTGTCGAACGTGAACTCGACGAGCGTGCCGTCCGGGTCCCGGGTGTAGATCGAGTGGATGAACTCGTGCTTGACCTCGACGACGTTGTAGCCGTGGTCGAGCCAGCGCTGCTTGCACTCCTCCAGACCGCCGATGTCCTCGCAGTCGAAGGCGATGTGGTTGATCCAGTACGGCAGCCCGCTGCCCATGCCGCCGGTCCACTTGTCCGCGTCCACCACGACACCCTCGATGCCGCGCAGGTCCCAGATCGCGAACAGCTGCCCCTCGCCGGTGTCGTAGAAGATGTGCTTGGTCCAGCCGCCCTCCGGGGTCTGACGCTTGACCACCTTCTTCAACGTGAAGCCCATCACCTCGGTGTAGAACCGGTGCGACTTCTTGACGTCCTTGGCCGCCACCGCGACGTGGTGGAACATCTGGTCACGCTCCCTTCCGTGCTCCGACCGCCATTGGGGTATCTCCGACCGCCTCGGCCACTGGGTCCGGCACCAACACGGCCTGCTCGTCGACCGAGGCGATGAGCCGCCCCATCGACGAGTAGAACCGGCCGGTGGCGTACGTGCGGTAGTCCGAGGCCGAGGGCGACTCGTGCTCGTAGAGGACCCAGTCGTCGGCCCGGAAACTCCGGTGCACCCGCAGCACACGGTCCACCACGACCGGCCGCAGCGGGTGGCCCGTGTCCAGGTCGCGGTAACCGGCGGCGTCCGGCGGCGGCAGCACCAGGTCGGTGGCCAGCGCGAGCGCGGCGGTGTGCGCGAGGATCCGGTCCGGCAGCTCCTCGGTGACCCGCAGCCAGCTGCGGCGCCGGCCGGGGCCCAGGTGGCGGACGTCGATCGGCCCGGCCGGTCCGGCGCCCGGCAGCCCGTGCGGGTCGGGCAGCCCGTGCGGGTCGGGCAGCTCGGGCGGCTCGGCCGCCTGGTAGCTGGGCCCGGTGCCCCGCCTCGGCACCTGGAACGACACGGTGACGGCGGCCAGCGCGGTGTCGCCCGCCGTGACATGCACGAGTCGGGTGGACAGGTGCGCATCGTCCCGTAGCCGCTCGACGCGGTAGCCGGTGTCGGGTGCGTTGTTCCCGGCGCTGTTCTCGGGGGATACCGCGAGCTGACTGAGGTGCACCGAATGCACCCACCGCCAGTCGGTGTCCACGGTGTGGCCGGCCGCAACCATGGCCCGGGCGCCGAGCAGGCCGAGGGGCTCACCCGGGACGGACTGGACGGACTGGGCGGCCGAGCACCAACGGTCGGTGCCTACCTGGTCCAGCCGCAGCAAGGCCGGGAGTCCGGCGGCCGCGCTCTGCTCGCTCACGGTCTCCCCTTCCGGCCGGCGTCGAAATTAATCTAACAGCATTTGGCTGACGCAACAACGCCCAGCTCAGCGGTAGGCCGGCGGCGGGTCAGCGGCGGCTGAAGCCGTCCATGCCGTTCGCGGCCAGCGCCAGGCCCGGTACGCCCTTGCCGTTGCGGGCGTTGTTGCTGATCTCGAAGTCGCACACGCCGACCCGGCCCTGGTACTCGGTGCGGCACAGCGCGTCGACGTACTTCGCCGAGTGCAGCGCGGCGACCACCCCGTCGATCAGGTGGCACTCCAGCCGCAGCTCCTCGCCGCCGGGCAGGTACCAGGTGACCACGCCGCCCCGGTGCGTGTAGCCGTCCGCCTCCATCCAGGTGACGACGTCGACGTCCTCGGCCATGGTGATCTCGCCGTCGCGGACCACGTAGCCGACCTTGACGAACGAGTCGTCGGCGGCGTGCCACACCGTGGAGCCGAAGGACAGCGCCGGGCCGAACGTGCCGGACACCCAGCGGTGGGTCAGCAGCGTGGCGGTCTTGCGGATACCCCACGAGTGGTCGCGGTGGTAGGTGGCCTCGATCGGCACGGTCCGGCCGTCGATCGTCGCGGTACCGCGAGCGCGCCCGGACGACTCGTAGTGGTGCGCGGCGAACTCCTCCACCAGGCTGCCGCTGGTCGGGAAGAAGCTGGTGATCGGGTAGAAGTCGTGCAGCTCCAGCTCGAGGTCCAGGCCGGGCTCGTGCACCTCGACGCGGGGGACGTCGCCGTCCACGTGCCAGTTGCTGCCGCCGGCCCGGAAGCCGCGCTCGCTGGTCGGCTCCTCCAGCGTCAGCTCGTCGTCGGTGCGCCGGTAGCGCAGCCCGTCCGCCCGGAACAGCGCGCACTGCAGCGCCGCCTTGCCGCCGTCCCGGTTGGGTTCGTGCCCGAGCCGGTGCACCCCACCGAGGCCGGCGGCGAGGTCGTACCAGTGCACGAACACGCTCTCCTGCCAGTGCGGATCGTCCGTGTCGACCTGGTGGGTGCCCTCGTCCTTGTAGTCGTACGTCGCCGACATGCCGTCCCTCTCGGTCGATGTGCGCTCGGTCGGTGCGCGCTCGGTCGGTGCGCGGGTCAGTCGGAGTGCGCGTGCGCTTCCAGGAAGACCTCGCCGGTGGAGCCGTCCACGGTGACGGTGCTGCCGTCGCGGATCGCCGTGGTGCCCGCCTTGACGTTCACCACGCACGGGATGCCCAGCTCGCGGGCCACCACCGCGCCGTGCGAGAGCCCGCCGCCGATGTCCAGCACGACCGCGCCGGCGCAGGACAGCGCGGCCGACCAGCCGGGGTCCACGGTCTTGGCGATGAGCACGTCGCCGGGCTCGAAGTCGTCCAGCGGGTCGCCGAGCACGCGGGCGACGCCGGTGACCCGGCCGGCCGAGGCGCCGGTACCGGTGAGCACCGTGGTCTGGTCGTCGACCAGCGCGGCCGGCAGCAGGCCGCGCTCGCGCACGTGCCGCTCGGTGATCGGGGTGGCGTAGCCGGGGCCGGCCTCGACCAGCTCCGGCAGCTCCAGCCGCAGGCACCGCTCGTGCTCGGCGGACCGCCGCTCCAGCTCGGCGGCGGCCGGCGCGCCCGCCCCGGCCAGCATCCCCTTGAGCTCGTCGTAGCGCAGGTAGACCGCGTCCGCCGGGGCCACCAGGGCGCCCCGGGCGACCAGTGACGGGGCCGCCGCCTCGAGCACCCGGCGCACCTCGTCGAAGATCAGCACGATCGGCACCTTGGCGTTCTCCCGCAGCGCCATCTGGCTGCGCGACAGCCGGAGCACCCGGCTGACCAGCGGGCGCAGCGGGCCGCGCACCCCGTCGGCCAGCTCGGCCTCCGCCCGCCGGCGAACCTCGGCCGCCCGGTCGTCGGCGGCGCGCTCCTCGGCCGGACGCTGCAGCTCGCGGGCCACCATGGCGAGCAGCTGGCCGGGCTGCTGGCGCCAGGTCGGTTGGGCCAGCTCCAGCTCGGGTGCGGTGTGGAAGCCGAACCTCTCGAGCCCGGCGGCCAGCTCGCGGCCGAACGCCGGGTCCAGCTCGCGGATCCTGGCCACCGGCACATCGGCGGCGACCGCCTCGGCCACCGCCGGGTTGACCCTGGCCAGTGCCGCCAGCCGGCCGACCATCCGGCCCGCCTCGGCGCTCTCGTTGCCGCCGAGGCCCACGTGCAGCCGGTTGTTCAGGTCGGCGGCGGGGCGCCCGGTGGCCTTGGCGATGACCTTCTCGGACACCTCGAAGGTGGCGCTCGCGATGCCGGGGCCGATCATCAGGCTCTCCCAGGCGGCGGTCATCATCGACTCCAGCCCGAGCAGCCAGGCCAGGCACTCCCGCTCGCTGGGCGCGCCCGCCGGACGCAGCGCGCGCACCCGGGCGGCCTGCGCGGCGAACCGCTCGCGGGCGGTCCGGGCCGCCTTGAGCATGCCGCCGGCGACCGGGCCGAGGGTGCGCAGCGCGCTCAGCCGGGCGCCGGCCGAGGGGCTCTCCGGCCGGAAGTCCGGGTCCGGGTTCAGGCCCATGTACTGCTGGTAGATCGACTGCCGGGAGCTGCCGGGCATGACCGCGCCGAGGTTGGCGAGCTGGTCGGCGTTGATGTAGACGTGGCCCCACAGCGCGCAGAGGTATGGCAGCGGCGCGTCCGAGGGCTTCATCGCGCCGAGCGTCTCCTCGAAGAACCGGCGCACCCCGGCGTCCTCGAACGGCAGGATCAGGTCCTGGCTCAGCGGGGTGAGCGCGCGCGGGTAGCCGTCGGCGGCATTGGCCCGGGTCAGCAGCACCGGTTCGGCCGGCCACGTGGTCAGCCAGTAGTTCCAGTCGAAGAGGTTCTCGGGGTGACCCACGCGCATAAACTAACACCGCTTGATATAGGGCGTCCACGGGCCTAGATTCAGGCCCGTCCGTCGACGCAGAGGAGCGTGCCCCGGTGTCTTCTTCGGTGTCATCTTCGGTGTCTTCTTCGGTGTCATCGTCGGTGTCTTCCCCTGTGTCCGCACCGGTCGAGGGAGCCGAGCCCGCCGCGGTCCTGGACCACTACAGCATGTGGGACCCGGCGCACGAGAAGCTCAAGTGGGACGTCTTCGAGCACGCCCGGGCGCGCTGCCCGGTGGCGCACACCTCGGCGGACGGCGGCGGGCAGTACGTCGTGACCCGCTACGAGGACGTGCGCCGCGTACTGGAGGACCCGGAGACCTTCTCCTCCGCCGGGGTGGCGCCCCGGCCGGCCCCGGTCACGCTGAACCCGCTGGACGCCGACCCGCCGTTCCAGCCGGACCTGCGCAAGCTGCTCAACCCCCTGTTCTCCCGCAGCTTCCTGCTGAAGTTCGAGCCGCAGCTGCGCAAGATCGCCGCCGACCTGGTGGACGGCTGGGTCGACCGAGGTCGGGTGGAGCTGATCAGCGAGTACGCGGCGCCCTTCGTCGGCAACGCACTCGCCCAGATCGTGTTCGACGAGCGGGACGGCACCAAGATGCAGCGCGCGATCGACATCGTCACCGCGGTGGCGCTGGAGGGCGGTGACCAGGAGTACTTCCACCTGGCCATGCTCGCCGGCCAGTACCTGGCGGAGCGTGCGGCCAACCCCGTCGATCGCAACGACGTGCTCAACGCGATCACCACCGGCACCGTGCTCGGCGGGCGGCCGCTGACCGACAACGAGCGCCTCGGCGTGGTCACCGTGCTGTTCCTCGGCGGTCTGGACACCACCCGGGGCGCCATCGGCGCGATCGCCTACCACCTGGCCCGCGACCCGGAGCTGGAGCGGCGGGTGCGCGACCCTCGCTGGATCCGGCAGGACATGGACGAGTTCCTGCGGCTGGAGTCGCCGGTCGGCTGCCTGGGCCGGACGGCCACCCGGGACGTCGAGCTGGGCGGGGTGTCGATCAGCGCCGGCGAGCAGCTGCTGGTGCGGTTCGACTCGGCCAACCGGGACGACGCCAAGTTCGAGCGGGCCGGCGAGCTGGTGTTCGGGGTGCCGCGCGGTGGCAACGCCGCCTTCGGCCTCGGCATCCACCGCTGCCTGGGCGCGCACCTGGCCCGGATCCAGCTCACGATCGCGTTCGACGAGCTGTTCAAGCGGGTCACGGGGCTGCGCTTCGCCTCCGGCGGCGCCGGGGACGTGCCCTGGTCCCCCGGCATCGCCAACGGCCCGGAACACCTCCACCTGACGTTCGACCAGCTCTGACCGCCCGGTGACCGAAGAGCACCTCGACCCCGCGCGCGACGCGATCCAACGCATCCGCGAGCAGCCCAACTGGACCGAGAACCTGCTGTTCGTCATGTACGCGGCGCCTGGGGCGGACGGCCTCGCGGCCTGGGCGCACTGGAGCCGGGTCCCGGCCCGCCCCCGGCTGTGGGAGGGCATCCTCGCGCTGTACCTGCCCGGCGGCGAGCTGCTGCTGCACCGCTCGTTCGGTCCCGCCGGGCCTGGGGACGACGAGCCCGGGCATGGCGGCGCGGCCGGGATCCCGGACGGCGGCACCGCCGGTACCGGGTCACTGAGCTTCCGCAGTGTGGTGCCGCTGCGCCGCTGGTCGGTCCGGCTGGACGGGATGATGCGCCGGACCAGCACCGCCGAGGTCAGCGCCGGGCCACTGGCGGACGGGCCGTGGGAGCCGGTGCGGTTCGCGGCGGACTTCGAAGGCATCGCGCCGACCTGGAGTGCGCGCGGGCTGGACGACCAGGAGTGGGCCGACGGTCACCTTGAGCAGCCCGGGCGGATCACCGGCAGCGCGGTGCTGGGTGGGCGGGAGCTCACCTTCGAGACGCACGGGTTCCGCGACCACTCCTACGGCCCCCGGGACTACGCGAAGATCCTCGGCGACGCCTGGCTGTCCGGCGTCTTCCCCAGCGGCCGCTCGCTGCTGGCCATCGTGGTGTGGACGCGGGTCGACGGGGTGCCGCCCTACGTGGTCGGCTTCGTCGACGACGCGAGCGGCCGGCACCCGGTCACGGAACTGCGGCTGCCCCGGCTGGCCGGCGTGGACGGCAGCCCCGCCGAGTTCACCGCCGAGGTGGTCACGCCGGCCGGCACGGCGGTGATCGAGGTGGCGATGACCCACCGGACGAACTTCACGATGGACAACCCGGTCGGAATGACCCTGGGCACCGGCTCCGGGGCCGACGACCTGATCGCCGCCGAGGGGCCGGCCCGCCTGCGCTGGGACAGCGAGGAGACCGACGGCTGGATCGAACGCTTCCTGCGCCGCGACGCCCTCCGCTGAGCACGCCGGACGCCGCACACCCTCTTCCGGTGCCGCGCACCCACCGCGGCAGGTGTGCGGCGACCGGAGAGGGTGTGAGTGGGCTCGCGTGCGCTAGTAGGCGGCGGTGAAGCGGGCGCGGGGGTGTTTCGGGTTCTCCAGCTCGTCGACCAGGGCGGCGGCGAGGTCGGCGGCGGAGATCCGGGATGTGCCGTCCTCGGCGGTGAGCAGGGTGTCGTCGGCGGTCCGGTACCGGCCGGTGCGCGGGCCGGTCACCTCGATCGAGGTCGGCGGCGAGAGCATCGTCCAGTCCAGCGCGGCCGGAGCGTGCTCGAGCAGCTCGTGCAGGGCGGCCCGGAAGCCCAGCGACTCGGGCTTGGCCACCTCGGGGAACCCGGGCGTGTCCACCAGGTCGACGCCGCCGGCGGTGCGCAGGCTGCCCGCCCCGCCCATGGTCAGCAGCCGCACGCCGGCGCGCGCCGCGGCCGCCGAGACCGTGCGCAGCAGCAGCTCCGGGGTCCGCTCGCGCTGCGCCGGGTCGCGCAGCGCCACCGAGCAGATCACCGCGTCCGCCCTGGGCAGCACGCCGTCCAGCAGGGCCGGGTCGAACACGTCCCCCACCCGGTGCGCCAGCGCGGCGGACTCGGCGGGCAGCCGGGACGCGTCGCGGACCACAGCCGTCACCCGGTGTCCCCGGTCCAGCAGCTCGGCCAGGACCGGGCCGCCGACCTTGCCGGTGGCGCCGAGCAGCACGACGTTCATCCGCGATCCCCTCGGTTCGGTGCCGCAACCGGTGCCGCAACCGGTGCCGCCACCCGCGTGCCGGGCGGGGAGAGCGCGGCGGTGTGCGCGGCGAGCCCGCCGTCCACCCGGAGCACCTGGCCGGTGATGAACGCGGCGAGGTCGGAGGCCAGGAAGACCACCGCGTTCGCGATGTCGGCGGGGGTGCCCAGCTCCGGGGTCAGGTGGGCGTCCGCCAGCTCGGCGCGCTGGGCGGCGGGCACGGCGTCGATCGCCTCGGTGGCCACGATGCCCGGCGCGATGGCGTTGCACCGCACGCCGGCCTTGCCGTACCCGGTCGCCACCATCCTGACCAACGCGTCCAGCCCGCCCTTGGACACGGAGTACGCGGTGCGGTGCGCGCTGCCGGTGCTGCCCTTGACCGACGAGGTGAGCACGATCGAGCCACCGCCGGCGGTGATCATCCCCGGCAGCACGTGCTTGCAGCCGAGCACGCCGCCGCGCAGGTTCACGGCGATCACCCGGTCGAACACGGCCAGCTCGAGGTCCATGACGCCCAGGTCGGCGGCGTAGTCGGCCCGCGAGGTCAGCGCGGCGTTGCTGTGCAGCACGGTGACCGGCCCGAGCTGGTCGGTCACGGCGGCGACGGCGTCCCGCCACTGGGGCTCGCTGGCCACGTCCAGCCGCAGCGCCAGCGCCCGCCGGCCCCGCTCGGTGATGCCGGTGGCCACCTTCTCGGCGGCGGCGAGGTCGATGTCGGTCACCGCGACGGCCGCGCCGGCCTCGGCCAGTGCCGCCGCGCTGGCCGCACCGATCCCCGAACCGGCACCGGTGACCAGCGCGACCCGCCCGTCCAGCCTGGCTTCCATGCGACCTCCGGCGATTCACCTGGCACTCAAAAACTAACGACGTTAGAATCTGCGGTCAAGCCCGTGCACCGCCGCCCGAGGCCGAGGTGCGCGTACCTCAAACCAAACCACGCTTGGTATCTTCGCCGGCGGAATCAGTTCGACAGGGGGCACATGACCATCACCTCTCCGGAGCCGGGCATCGAAGCGGCTGGCCCGCTGTGCGGCATCCGAGTGCTGGACATGAGCGCCCTCGGGCCGGGGCCCTTCTGCTCGATGCTGCTGGCCGACTTCGGCGCCGAGGTGATCTCCGTCGAGCGGCCCGACCCACCGCCGTTCGACCCGTCCCCCTGGTTCGGCAGGGGCAAGCGCTCGGCGATCGTCGACCTGCGGGCGCCGGGAGGTCCGGACGTGATCGCCCGGCTCGCCGACCACGCCGATGTGCTGCTGGAGAGCAACCGCCCGGGCACGATGGAGCGCAGGGGCCTCGGCCCCGACGTGCTCTGCGCCCGCAACCCCCGGCTGATCTACACGCGGCTGACCGGGTGGGGCCAGCACGGCGCCTACCGCGACCGGGCCGGCCACGACATCAACTACCTCGGGGTGGCCGGCGCCCTCGGCGTCATCGGCACCAGCGGCGACACGGCTCCGGTGCCGCCGCTGGCCATGCTCGGGGACATGGCGGGCGGGTCGCTGTTCGCCGCGTTCGGCATCGCCATGGCGGTGCTGGAGCGCACCCGCACCGGCCTCGGCCAGGTGATCGACTCGGCCATCGTGGACGGCGCCGCGCTGCTGAACACCCCGCAGCTGGCCGAGCTGAACGCGGGGCGGTGGACGGGGCGCGGGCAGCACCTGCTGTCCGGCACGGCCCCGTTCTACGGCGCCTACGAGTGCGCGGACGGCGGCTACTTCACCGTCGGCGCCATCGAGCCGAAGTTCTACGTGCGGTTCCTGGAGGCCCTCGGCCTCGACGACGTGGCCCCGCTGGACCAGCTCGACCCGGTGCACTGGCCCGAGCTGCGCGAGCGGGCCGCCGAGATCTTCGTCAACAAGCCGAGGTCGCACTGGGTCGAGGCGTTCTCCGACCTCGAGGGCTGCGGCGCTCCCGCGCTCGGGCTGGACGAGCTGGCCGACGACCCACACCTGCGCGAGCGCGGCACCATCCGGCTCGAGGGCGACCAGCTGGCCGCGGCGCCGGCCCCCCGGCTGTCCCGCAGCCCCGGGCGCTCCGGGCCGCCGGCGCGGCGCGGCGCGGACACCCGCGCGGTGCTCGCCGAGGCCGGCTTCAGCCCGGCCGAGGTGGCCGAGCTGGCCGCCACCGGCACGATCCACGCCACCGACTGAACCGGGTGCGCCGATCAGTGAGCAGCCGATCAGTGAGCCACCGATGACCGAGGCCGAGCCGGTACACAGCAGCTACGACGCCCTGGTGATCGGCGCCGGCGCGGGTGGCGTGGCGGCCGCCGCCCGGCTCAACCACTACGGCTACCGCACGCTGCTGGTGGAGAGCCGGGACCGGATCGGCGGGCGGGCCTCCACCACGGAGGTCGACGGGTTCACGGTGAACACCGGCGCGCTGGTGCTCGAGCTCGGCGGGGCGAACGGCCGGCTGTTCGACGAGCTCGGGGTGGACCCCGGTGCCCCGGTACTGAGCCACCCGCCGGTGCTGCGGGTCGGCCGCCGGGACCTGCCGCTGGCCAGCGGGGTGACCGGGGCCCTGACCAGGCACGGACTGGCCGGCCTCCGCGCCATGGCCCGTCGCTTCCCCGGCCTGCGCCCACCCCGGGCCACGCACACCGCGGCCTGGCTGGACTCGCTGCGCGCCGGGCCGCGCACCCATCGGCTGGTCCGCAACCTGACCAGCGCGCTGTTCGCCGCCGAGCCCGCCGACATACCGGCCACGCTGTTCTTCGACTACCTCACCAAGCCCGGTGCGCTGCGCGACTACGGCGCGCACCCGGACGGATCCGTCGGCCCGTGGCGCGCGCTGGCCGAGCACTACCGGCGCGCGGGCGGCGCGCTGTGGTGCGACAGCGAGGTCACGGCGCTGACCGTGGACGGCTCCGGGCTGGTCGACGGGGCCCGGGTGCGCCGGGGCGGCGAGCTCGTCCGGGTGGCCACGCGGCTGGCGGTGAGCAACGCCGGGCCGCTGGCCACCGTGGAGCTGTGCGGCGGCGGCGCCTTCCCGGCCGGGTACGCCGAGCAGGTGCGCGACTGGTCCCGGCCGAGCACGCTGATCACGGTCAACTTCGCCAGCCGGCGGCCGCTGCGGGACCTCGCCGGCCTGGTCTTCTTCGGCTCCACCCGCCGGCTGGCCTACGCCGCCAACCTGACCGCGCTGTCGCCCCGGCTGGCACCCCCGGGCTGGTACCTCTACGCCGCCGCCAGCACACCGTCGCCGGCGACCGGCGAGTTCGACGAGGCCGCCGAGGTCGCGCTCCTGGAGCGGGACCTGCGGGAGCAGTTCCCGGAGTACGACGCCGCGCGGGTGCTCTCCGTGGAGATCTGCGCCGGCCAGCGGTGGCCCGCACAGCGCGCGATCGCCGGCCACGACCTGCCGAACACCACCCCGCTGCCGAACCTGTGGAACGTCGGCGACGGCGTGCGGGCGTGGACCGGGGCCGGCCAGAGCGGCTGTGTGGAGTCCGCGCTGCTGGTCACCGACCAGATCCGCGCCCGGTACCCGGCCGCCGTGCTGCGCGCCCCCGCGTACGGCTGAGCCCTCGGCGCCGACCCGGGTAGCGTGGGCCCTTCCAGCCCCGGAACAGACGGAGGACGAACAGCCTGTGCCCGCGGCGATGAGCGGCAGCCGGCGGCGGCGCGGCAGACCGCCGGCCTCCGGTGGCCCGAGCACGGAGCAGCGGATCCTGCGCACCGCGCGTGAGCTGTTCAGCGAGCTGGGCTACGAGAAGTGCACGTTCAGCGAGATCGCCGAGCGCGCCGGGCTGACCCGCCCCGCGATCAACCACTACTTCCACAGTAAGAAGGACCTCTACGACGCGGTCTTCGAGTCCACCGAGGACAACGTCGTCACGACCGGGATGGCGAGCGCGGCGGCCCAGCCGGACCTGCCGGGCCAGCTGACCGCCTTCCTGCGCGCGGCCTCGCAGGTCGACTCCGAGGACCGCTCCTACGCCCGGTTCATCACGTCGGCGCTGCTCGACGCGTTCCGCCACCCCGAGCTGAGGGACCGCGCGCACGCCCAGCTGGACGAGGTGCGCGAGTTCGTGGCCGGGTCGCTGCGCGGGGCCGTCGAGGCGGGCGAGGTGCGCGCGGACCTCGACGTGACGGCGGTCAGCGAGATGCTGGTGGCCGTGATGTGGGGAATGGGGCTGTACGCGGGTTTTGTCGGCACCCACGACCAGCTGGAGTCGGTGATCGACCAGTTCAGCCGGCTGCTCGACGGCTCGCTGTGGTGACCGGCTCGTGAACCGAACATTGTTGAGTTAAAGTCGACAACCGTGGCCCTGGCGTACACCAGCACGATCTTCGAGCACACCGAGGCGCGCACCTGGGCGGTGCTGCGGGACTTTCACGGGTGGGCGCGGTGGGTGGGGCGGATCCGCGAGACGGTGGCCGAGGGCGGCGACGGGCCCGGGGCCGTGGGGTCCGTCCGGCACGTCACGCTGGAGCCGGACGGCCGGCGCGTGACCGAGCGCCTGGTCCGCTACGACGAGCCGGACCACAGCTTCTCCTACGAGTTCGTCGAGCCGATCCCGTTCCCGGCCACCAGTTATCGGGGCACCGTCCGGCTGCGACCGGTGACCGACACCGGCCACACGTTCCTCGAGTGGTACGGCGAGTTCGACTGCGAGCCCGCCCTGACCGAGCAGTTGCGCGCCACCTTCGTCAGCCTCTACACCGAGTTCACCGACGACCTCCGCAAGCACCTGGCCGACCCGCCGGCCTGACCCGCCTGCCTGACCCGCCGGCCCGACCCGCCGAGCGCTCGCCGCCGTGCGCACGCCGCCGTCCCGAGCCGCCCGCTCAGGCGTCTCGCTCGGTCGGCTCCGGCCGCTCCGCCAGTCCCGCGCGGGCCCTGGCCTCCCGGAGTGCGCTGCGTGCCTTTCCATGGCGGTCCTCGGTCCGCAGGTACTTGATCATTGTCTCGGCGGCGAGCTTGCCGGGCAGGCCGTTGATACCGGCGATCGGGTGGGTCCCGGAGCCGGACAGGAACAGCCCGGGCACCGGCGTCCGGTAGCCGGCGAACCCGGGCGCCGGGCGGCGCGGGCCGAGCCGCGTGATCACCGGGTCCACGTGGTAGACGTTGCCGTCGATCGCGCTGAACCGCTCCGCGATGTCTGGCTGGGCCAGCGGCCGGCGGGCCACCTCCAGTTCCTCGATGCCCTCGTAGTAGTGCGCGCTGTCCCGGATCACCGTCTCGGTGATCCGCGCGCGCGCCTGCTCCCAGCCGATCCTCGGGTCAGCCGGGGTCAGCCCCGACCAGAACCAGAACGTGTCGCAGCCCGCCGGCGCCATCGACGGCTCGAACGCGGTCGGGGCCAGCGCCAGCCCCGGGATGTGCTCCGGCACGTCCCCGCGTGCGCAGTCCCGCGCGGCGGCCAGGGTCTGCTGGTAGTCGTGGTAGCAGTTGCACGGCAGCCGCAGGTCCAGCCCGTCGCCGCGCCACTTCTCGTGCCTGGCCATGCTGATCCGGCCGCGCAGCGCGAGGTTCAGCTTGTAGTCGCTGATCCCCCGGCCCTTGGTCGGGATGTGCTCGACGCGGTTGCGCAGACGCTCCGGGAGCACCCCCTTCGGCAGCAGGTACCGCAGCACCGACGCCGGGCTGAACGCGGTCAGCACACCCCGCCTGGCCACGATCTCCTCGCCACCCTTGACCCGCACCCCGGTCACCCGTCCACCGGTGACGATCAACTCCTCCACCGGGGCGCCGGTACGCACCCGGCCCCCGTGCTCGGTGAGGCACTGGATGAGGGCGGCCGGCAGCGCCCCGGTACCGCCCTCGAACATCGCCACGCCGTACCGCGACAGCACCCCGAGGTAGATCAGCGCCCAGCCACCGAGGTCGACCGTGAACGGCATGAACGGCAGCGAGATGAGCAACGCGGCCTTGATCGGGTCGCTCTCGAAGTACTCGTCCAGCGCCTCCGCGTGCGACGACGTGGCCCAGCGCCCCATCGCGGACAGCTCGCGCCGCCCCTTCAACGCGGCCGTCGCGGTCTTCAGCACCGCGCGCAGCGCCGGCCGGGTGGGGTGGGTCTGCATGAGCGGCAGCCCGACGGCCACGGCGGCGTCGATCACCCGGTACAGATCCAGGAGCGCACCGGCGTCCCTCGGCGAGAAGTGCCTGAGCTCGTCGGCGGTACGCCGAGGGTCGCGCCACAGTGCGAGTGAGGAGCCGTCGTAGTTCAGCTGCACGTGCGCCGGGTCGATCACGCGCTGACGCAGCCCGTAGCGGGAGCCGAGGCGCAGGTCGCGGTCGATGGTCGTGGTGCGGAACAGCGACGCCTGCAGGGACGCCTCGTTGATCCGGTACTCGGGCGCCTCGGGGGCCATCGGGTTGGTCGAGGTCATGCCGCCCGCGGTGCGGTAGGCCTCGACGACGAGCACGTCGAGCCCGGCTTTGGCCAGGTAGGCCGCCGCGACGAGCCCGTTGTGGCCGGCGCCGACCACCACCACGTCCGCCGAGCGCATCCGATCGTCCATGGCCGACCTCCCGCACCTTAATTTACGCGAGCGACAAATAACCTCCCGATTTTAAACACCGTTGGGTTCTGAGTGCCAGTGTGGGATCGGGGCGCTCGAAGCCGGGGCGCTCCGATCGGGCGCTCCAGCAGGGGAGCTCCAGCAGGGGCGCGAGAACCTACCGGGAGCGGCGGCGCGCCGACTGGGGCGTGCGGTACTGGCCGAGCGGGTCGCTGTGCATGTCCGGCTTCGGACCGAACAGGATCAACAGGTCGACAACCAGCGACGGGACCAGCAGCACCACGAGGAACAGCACCGCGTCGCCCGTGATGAGATTGCGCTCCAGGAGGAACAGCACCAGGGCGAGCGCGAGCACCACCAAGGTCATGCTGCCTCCGAAGCCGGGTCCCGACACGCTACCCGAGAGTAACTCCGGACGTCAGCGGCAATTCGGTGAATCGGCCCGCTGCTGCCCGAGCGGCGGTGCTGCTCGCTTCAGGGCTGGCGCAAGTGGCACCCGGGCTGGCGTGGGTGGCTGGCGTTGGCGTGTTTTGCTCCGCCGGGAGCCTGCGGCGTCCCGACGGCTCGAATAACCTGGTCACCTTGAGGCGGCCGGTCATTTCTATAAGAAGCTTTGAACGGGACCACAGCCAGCCAGCCCAGGCTTGAACGTTCACCTTTTTCGGGACTTGAGGTGACAGTCGGGTACGGCTGGCGACGCGCCCACATAATCGATTTTTTCTCGTTGCTGGGGGCGGCTCGAGCGCCGGAAAGTGTCAGACCCGGTTGGCACAATGTGGGCATGTCGGAAAGTTGGATCGCCACCGAGCACCAGGCCGTAAATGCGGTCCTGGCTCAGTGTCGGGTGGCGACCAGTTCCGCCTCCGATCAGGACTTGATCGACCACTTGCTGTTCCTGAAGTCCCTGAGCCGCCAGATCGAGCACGATGCGCTGCGCACCATCGCCCAGCTCGACAGCGACGGTGTGTTCCTCGAGCGCGGCATGCGCACGACGACGGCGGTGGCGGACCTGCTGCGGTGCACCTCGGCGGAGGCGAGGCGGCTGGTCGCGACGGCGGCGAGTGTGTTCCCGACCTCGCTGGCCGGGGAACCCTTGGAGCCCCGACTGCCGGCGACCGCGACCGCGCTGGGCGGGTGGGAGATCGACCACACGCATGCCGAAGTCATCGAACGGCTGCTGTCATCGGATGCCGCGCAGCGGCTGGACCCCGAAACCTGGACCGGTGTCGAAGCACAGCTGGCGGACGCCGCGCGGCAGTACCGGCCGAATGAGCTGGCCCACCACGGTGCCACCCTGATCGAGCTGCTCGATCAGGACGGGCCACCTCCTGATGATGCGGATCAGCTGGTCAACGAGCTACACCTGACCACATCCCGCACCAGCGGCGGTGGTCGGATCAAGGGCCAGCTCGACGCCGCCACCTTCGACGCGGTCAAACGGGCGATCCGGGCCAGCCTGCCGCCCGTCGAACCCGACCCACTCGGGCGCGACAAGTCACTGGGCGAACGCCAAGCCGAAGCACTCGGCGCGATCTGCGAACACGCCCTCGACGACGGCTACCTCCCCACCGAAGGCGGCGAACGCCCGCACATCAGCGCGATCATCGACTTCGAAGCCCAGCGCACCCAGGCCCGGGGCGTGCAACTGGAGTTCGGCGGGATGACCACCGCCACCCAACTGCGCCGGCTGCTGTGCGACGCGAAGATCACCCCAGTCGTCCTGGGCGGCGACGGCCAACCGATCGACGTCGGCCGCGAGAAGCGGTGTGCCACCCCCGCCCAACGCAAAGCGATCGCCGCCCGCGACCGAGGCTGCGCCCACCCGGGCTGCGACAAAACCCCCAACTGGTGCCAGGTGCACCACATCATTCACTGGATTCACGGCGGACGAACCGATATCAACAACCTGGTGATGCTCTGCCGCGCCCACCACAACGTCGTCCACGACTCCGACTGGTCAGTGCGAATACGC
>DATAZG010000173.1:0-66135 GCA_036272155.1 Pseudonocardia sp. | reverse complement strand
CCTGGTCGGGCTGCCCGACGCGGCGCTGCACGAGTCGAAGGACCGGGTGCGCGCGGCGGTGGTCAACTCCGGTTGGGACTGGCCAAACCGGCGGATCACCCTGGCTCTCTCCCCGGCCACGCTGCGCAAGGCCGGTAGTGGATTCGACCTGGCCCTCGCCTGCGCCGTGCTCGCGGCTGCCGGCGCGGTGCCGCAGGCGAGGCTCGAGGGCACCGTGCTGATCGGCGAGTTGGCCCTGGACGGTCGGATCCGGCCGGTTCGTGGGGTACTGCCGTCCCTGCTGGCGGCACGACAGTCGGGCTCGCGCACGGTGGTGGTGCCGGCCGACACGCTGGCCGAGGCCTCGGTCGTCGAGGGGCTGGACGTGCTCGGTGCCGGCTGCCTGAACGACGTGCTGTCCTGGCTCGCCGGCGAGGGAGCCCTGGTCAAACCGGGTCCGGTCGAGGTCGAGTCCGAGCCTCGGCCGCCCGAGCTGGCGGACGTCGTCGGCCAGTCCGACGGGCGACTCGCGCTGGAGGTGGCGGCGGCGGGTGGCCACCACCTGCTGTTGATCGGCCCGCCCGGCACCGGCAAGACGATGCTGGCGCAGCGGCTGATCGGGCTGCTGCCCGCCCTACGGCCCGATGAGGCGCTGCAGCTCGCCGCCATCCGATCGGTCGCCGGGCGGTTGCCGACCACCGGGCCGCTGTCCATGGCGCCGCCCTTCGTCGCCCCGCACCACTCCAGCTCGGTCGCGGCGCTGGTCGGCGGCGGCAGCGGGCTGGCCAAGCCCGGCGCAGTGTCGCTCGCCCACCGGGGCGTGCTGTTCATGGACGAGGCACCCGAGTTCGGTCCGCATCTGTTGGAGTCGCTGCGCACGCCGCTCGAAGAGGGCGAGGTACGGCTGGCCCGGGCCGACGGTTCGGTGCGGTATCCGGCGCGGTTCCAGCTGGTCCTGGCCGCGAACCCGTGTCCGTGCGCGCCGGCCCATGACCGCGACTGCATCTGTTCGTCGCAGGTGCGGCGGCGCTACCTCGGCCGGTTGTCCGGCCCGTTGCTCGACCGGGTTGATCTGCGTGCCGCGCTGGAGCCGGTCGTGGCGCTGTCCGCGACCGATGTCGAGCCGGGGGAGAGCACGGCGACCGTGCGCGCCAGGGTGTTGACCGCCCGTGCGGCGGCCGCGGCGCGCTGGGCGAACTTCGGCTGGCGGTCCAACGCCGAGGTCCCGGGCCCGGTGTTGCGCACCAGGTTCCGGCTGCCCCGGCCGGTGATCCGGCCGCTCGACGACGGCCTGCGTCGAGGTGAGCTCACCGCGCGGGGCGCCGACCGGGCGTTGCGGGTCGCCTGGACGCTGGCCGATCTGTCGGGCCGCGACCGGCCGGACGATTTGATGGTCAGCGAGGCCATCCGGTTCAAGGAGCAGCGAGCGGCATGACGGATTCCGAAGCCGTTCGGCGGGCCAGGGCCTACCTCTCCGACGTCGCCGAGCCGCCCGCGCCGGCACTGGGTGCGTTCGTCGCCGCGCTCGGTCCGGTCGAAGCGGCGGCGCGCGTGCGCACGGGCGAGGTACCCGCTCCGGTCGAGCTGGAGACCAAGGCACGGCGCGATCGGGATCGGGCCGAACAGCACCTGCGGGCCGCCGAGGCGATCGGGGCGCGTCTGCTGGTGCCCGAGGATGAGGACTGGCCCACCGTGCCCTTTCTCGCGTTCGACCAGTGCGGACTGCGCCACCTGCCCGCCCCGCTCGCGCTGTGGGTGCGGGGGCCGGCGCAGCTCGGTGAGGTGGCCGAGCGGTCGGTGGCCATCGTGGGGTCGCGCGCCTCCACCAACTACGGAAACCATGTGGCGAACTCGCTGGGCTACGGCGTGGCCGAGCTGGGCTGCAGCGTCATCTCGGGAGCGGCCTTCGGGATCGACGGCGCCGCCCACCGGGGCGCTCTGGCAGCCGAGGGCCTGACGGTTGCGGTGCTGGCCTGTGGGGTCGACCGGTTCTATCCGGCCGCGCACGCCCGGCTGCTCGGCGACATCGCCCGCGCCGGCCTGGTGGTCAGCGAGTACCCGCCGGGCGCGGTGCCGGCGCGGCACCGTTTCCTGGTCCGCAACCGGATCATCGCGGGGTTGGCGGCGGGCACAGTGGTGGTGGAGGCGGGCTGGCGCAGCGGTGCACGGCGCACCGCCTCGGATGCGGCACTGCTGGGTCGGCCGGTGATGGCGGTACCCGGCCCGGTCACCTCGGCGCTCTCGGTCGGGTGCCACCGTCTGCTCCGCGAGCCGGGCACGATCGCGGTGACCAGGGCCGAGGAGGTGTTGGAGGAGGTGGGTCGGATCGGGTTGGACCTCGCCCCGGCCGTCCGGCCGGCGGTGCCGGCACGCGCCACCGACGGCTTGCCGGGGCCCGTGCTGCGGGTGCACGAGGCACTGTCGGACCGCGTGGTGCGCGACGCGAACCGGCTGTCCGTCGAGTCCGGCCTGCCGGTGGAGATGGTGCGCGCCGCCCTGCCGGCTCTGGCGAGGGAGGGGCTGGTCGAGCGGGTCGATGGCGGCTGGCGGCGGCCAGTTCCGGAGCAGCGGCGTGGCGGTGCTTGACGTGGTCGGTCACCGGGCGCACCGTGCCGACCATGAGCCCTCACCGCGAGCACCCCCGGGCGGATGCCGCTGGTGGTACCCCCTCCGACGTCACCGCGGCGCGCGCTGGGGACCGTGGCGAGGCTGGGGACGCGCACTCTGGAGGCAATGGCGAGGCTGGGGACGGGGGTGCTGGCGATCCGGTGGAGTCGCCGCTACCCGGTGACCTGGCCGAGGCGCGACAGGCGTACCAGCGCTACCTCGCACTGGAACGGGCGCTGTCCCCGCACACCGTCCGGGCCTACCTGGGCGATGTGGACGGCCTGCTGCACACGGTCGCCCGCGACAGCGGTGCACTGGCCGGGCTGGACCTGGCGGCCCTGCGGCGATGGCTGGCCGAGCAGCGCGCCGGCGGGGCCAGCCGGAGCACGTTGGCCCGCCGGGGTTCGGCCGCACGGGTGTTCACCGCGTGGGCCGCCCGCACCGGCCGACTCGAGGAGGATCCCGGCCTGCGGTTGGTGGCGCCGAGGCCGCACCGCACGCTGCCCGCCGTGCTCAGCGTGGAGCAGGCGAGCACGATGCTCACAGCCGCCACGTCCGGTGCCGCCGAGGGCGATCCGGTCGCCGTGCGCGACCTGCTCCTGCTCGAGCTGCTCTACGCCACCGGAGTGCGGGTCGCCGAGCTGTGCGGCCTTGACCTCTCCGATGTCGACCAGCGGCGGCGGACCCTGCGGGTGGTCGGCAAGGGCAACCGGGAACGGACCGTGGTGTACGGCGTGCCGGCCGAGCGGGCGCTGCGGCGCTGGCTCGGCGGGGCGCGGTCGGACCTGGCCGGGCCCACCTCACCGCCCGCTCTGCTGCTCGGGGTGCGGGGCGGTCGGCTGGACCAACGGGTGGCCCGAACGGTGGTCAACGGGGCGGCTTCGACGGTGCCCGGACACCCCGGACTGTCGCCGCACGGACTGCGTCACAGTGCCGCTACGCACCTTCTTGTCGGCGGGGCGGACCTCCGTAGCGTCCAGGAGTTGCTTGGTCACGCTACGCTCTCAACGACACAGCTCTATACACACGTCACAGTCGAGCGTCTGAAGGCGATACATGACCAAGCTCACCCTCGAGCGTGAGAGCGCCATAGGTGGGCGGCGTGCGCCGCGGAACGAGTTAGCGGACCCCGCGACCGAACCCGGCGCGTTGTGGGGTGAATATGAGCGGGGCGGGGCCCGGGACCACCGCGATCGTCTGGTGCTGCACTACGAGCCGCTGGTCCGTCAGGTCGCCGGCCGGGTCGGCACCCGGTTACCGGCGCACGTCGAGATCGCCGATCTGATCCAGGCGGGTGTGTTCGGCCTGATCGACGCGATCGAGCGGTTCGAACCGTCGCTCGGCATCCGCTTCGAGACCTACGCCGCCCAGCGCATCCGGGGGGCGATCCTCGACGAGCTGCGCGCCCAGGACTGGGTGCCTCGGATCATCCGCAACCGGGCCCGCGAACTGGCCAAGGTGCGGGAGAGCATGGAAGCCCGGTTACAGCGGTCGGCCACCCCGGCCGAGCTCGCCGGGGAGCTGGGCGTCGGGCCGACCGAGATCCGCGGCATCCTCAGCCAGATTCGCATGATCAGCATGGAGGCGTTGGACGAGTGGGCCGTCGCGCGCGGGTCCACGGTGACCCTCGCCGAGACGCTGGCCCAGGAGGATTCCGACCCGGTCGTCGTGCTGGAGGCCAGGGAGACGAGCAGGTTGCTCGCGTTGAGCTTCTCCCGGCTACCCGAGCGGGATCACCGCGTGCTGTGGTTCTACTATGTGGAGAACCTGACTCTGGCCGAGATCGGCAGGCGGCTCGGGGTCACCGAGTCCAGGGTGTGCCAGCTGCGGGGTCGAGCCGTCTCCAGGCTCCGGGAGAAGTTCGCCGAACTGGCCGGTACGTCCGCCGCCCTGAGCTGAGCCCCGCCGCCGCGCCTCGTTCAGCCGCCGACAGCCCCACCGGCCCCACCGGCGCGCCGTCCCGCTGCCGCACTGTTCCGCTGTCGCGCGTCGTTCAGCCGACCGCCTCGGGCTCCGGGTCCACCGGCCAGGGCAGCAGTCGCACCCGGGCCGGGCGGACCAACATCAGCGGGTCGAGGTACTGGCCGCCGCGGCGCAGTCCCCAGTGCAGGCAGGCCGAGGCCGAGCAGCCGAGATGCCCCGGCGCGAGCGCACCAACCGGTTCGCCCCGGTGCAGCACCTGGCCGGGGTGCACCACCGCCGTCACCGGTTCGTAGGTGGTACGCAGGCCGTCGGCGTGGTCGACCGACACCACACCCCGGTCGGCCAGCGGTCCGGCGTAGACGACCGTGCCGGCGCCGGCCGCGAGCACCGGCTGCCCGGGCGCCCCGATCAGGTCGACGCCCCTATGGCCCGGGCCATAGGGCTTGGACGGCGGTTGAAAGGCCCGGCTGACCGTCGGTGCCGGCGCCAGCGGCCAGCTGAACGGCGATGTCGGCTCGGCGCGGGTCCGAGGCCCGGCCGCCGCCGGTTGGCGCTGTCGGTGGCGCTCAGGGTGAAGTTGGGTGCTGTCCAGCTGCCGCGCCCCGGGGTCGCCGCTGCCCGGCCCGCCGGCGCCCGGTTCCGCCGCTGTGCCCGGTCCTACCGCGATGCCCGAGTTGGCCTCGCCCGCCACCTCCGCCCGGACTGCCCGGACGGCGGGTTCCGCCGCAACGGCTGGTGCGGCCACCGTCGCCCCTGCCGCCACAGCGGCCGTCGACCCCGCAGCCACGACCGGCACGACCGGCACGACCGGCACGACCGGCACGACCGGCACGACCGGCACGACCGGCACGACAAACGCCATCACGAGCAGGCACTGAGCCAGCCCCCGACCCAGGGCCCTGATCAGTGCCGGAGCCGGCGCCGGCCGGCTCGGGCGCTTCGGTTCGTCCATACTTCGAGCGTGCCGGCGCCGGGGCCCGGATGCCGCCCCGAGCGGCGGACCTGTGGACAGCTCGGCCGCGGTTGGACAACCTGGCCGGTCAGGCGCCACCCGGGTCGGCCCGGCCTCCGCGTCGGCGTACACTGGACCTGCGCCTCGTGTGCCACGGGGTGACTTCGCGCGTCCGCGCAGCTCGGGTTCGGTCCACCTTCGGGCGGGTCGACACGGGAACGGCGTCCGGGCGGTCCCGCTGGCCAGCGGTACAACGGCTGACGGGTCCGGGCGGCGGTGTGGGCGCTAGGGCGGCGCCACCCGGTGCCGCGCAGAAAACCGCCCGCGCTGCCGCGGGGATTGCGGCGGCGCTCGACGAAAGAGGTGTGACACAGGCCATGGCCGTCGTCACGATGAAACAACTGCTCGACTCCGGCGTGCACTTCGGGCATCAGACCCGGCGCTGGAACCCGAAGATGAAGCGCTACATCTTCACCGAGCGCAACGGCATCTACATCATCGACCTCCAGCAGACGCTGTCCTACATCGACCGCGCCTACGAGTTCGTCCGCGAGACCGTGGCCCACGGCGGCTCGGTGCTGTTTATCGGCACCAAGAAGCAGGCCCAGGAAGCCATTGCGGACGAGGCGCAGCGCGTCAACATGCCGTACGTCAACCAGCGCTGGCTGGGCGGCATGCTCACCAACTTCCAGACCGTGCACAAGCGGCTGCAGCGCCTCAAGGAGCTGGAGTCGATGGAGCAGGGTGGCGGGTTCGAGGGTCGCACCAAGAAGGAAATCTTGATGCTGACCCGCGAGAAGGACAAGCTCGAGCGCACCCTCGGCGGTATCCGCGACATGGCTAAGGTGCCCAGCGCGGTGTGGATCGTCGACACCAAGAAGGAGCACATCGCCGTCGGCGAGGCCCGCAAGCTGGGCATCCCGGTGGTGGCGATCCTGGACACCAACTGCGATCCGGACGAGGTCGACTTCCCGATCCCGGGCAACGACGACGCGATCCGTTCCGCCGCGCTGCTCACCAAGGTGATCGCGCGCGCGGCGGCCGACGGCCTGATGGAGCGGTCCGCCCGTGGTCGTGGCGGCGACGGTAGCGACAAGCCGGAGGCCGGCCCGGCCACCGACGAGCCGCTCGCCGAGTGGGAGAAGGAGCTGCTGACCGGCGGTTCGGACGGCGCCGAGCTGGCCGCCCCCGCCCCGGTGGTCGCCCCGGAGCAGGGCGAGCCGGTCTCCGCCGGTGTCGCTCCGGCCAGCACGAGCAACGGCACCCCGCAGACCGCCGAATAGGTCTCTGGTGCCCCGGCGTCCGCCGCCTGTACTGGCGGCGGGCGCCGTTTCACCGCAGGTCAAGAACTTTCACACAGCAAGGACGGGTTGCACCACCATGGCGAATTACACAGCCGCGGACGTGAAGCGGCTCCGTGAGCTGACGGGCTCCGGGATGATGGACTGCAAGAGGGCCCTGGAGGAGTCCGACGGCGAGCTCGAGAAGGCCGTCGAGCTGCTCCGCATCAAGGGCGCCAAGGATGTCGGCAAGCGGGCCGAGCGGGCCACCTCCGCCGGTCTCGTCGTCGCGGACGCCGGCACCATGGTCGAGCTGCTCTGCGAGACCGACTTCGTGGCCAAGAGCGATGACTTCCTCGCACTGGCCGCCAAGGTGCTCGCGGCGGCCGTCGCGGCCAAGCCGGCGGATGTGGACGAGCTGCGCTCGGCCGCCGCCGACGGTGGCACCGTCGAGGACGCGGTTGCCGCCCTGTCGGCCCGCATCGGCGAGAAGCTGCAGGTGTCGCGCTACGTGCACTTCGACGGCCCGGTGGCGGTGTACCTGCACCGCCGCGCCACCGACCTGCCGCCGGCGATCGGCATCCTGGTCTCCTACACCGGTGACTCCGCCGACGCGGCCGAGGTCGCCCGTGGCGTGGCCATGCACATTGCCGCCTCCCGGCCGCGTTACGTCACCCGTGACGAGATCCCGGAGGACCTGGTGGCCGCTGAGCGCCGCATCGCCGAGGCGACCGCGCGCGAGGAGGGCAAGCCGGAGCAGGCGCTGCCCCGCATCATCGAGGGCCGGGTGAACGGCTTCTACAAGGACGTCGTGCTGCTCGAGCAGGCCTCGGTGCACGACAGCAAGAAGACGGTGAAGGCCGCCCTCGCGGAGGCCGGTGTCACCGTGACCAAGTTTGCCCGCTTCGAGGTAGGCCAGGCCTAGGCGTGGTTTTGCCACTGACCGAGGTCGACGGCGGTAGCCGGTCCGGGTCCACCGGCGGCTATCGCCGCGTCCTGCTCAAACTGGGCGGCGAGATGTTCGGCGGCGGGTCCGTCGGGGTCGACCCGACGGTCGTGCAGGGCGTCGCCCGGCAGATCGCCGACGTGGTCGCCAGCGGGGTGCAGGTCGCCGTGGTCATCGGCGGCGGCAACTTCTTCCGGGGCGCCCAGCTGACCGAGGGCGGCATGGAGCGCTCCCGGGCGGACTACATGGGCATGCTCGCCACCGTGATGAACTGCCTGGCGCTGCAGGACTTCCTCGAGCGCGAGCACGGCATCGACACCCGGGTGCAGACCGCGATCACCATGGGTCAGGTCGCCGAGCCCTACATCCCCCGGCGCGCCATGCGGCACCTGGAGAAGGGCCGCGTAGTGATCTTCGGCGCGGGCGTCGGGATGCCCTACTTCTCGACCGACACGGCCGGCGCGCAGCGCGCGTTGGAGATCGACTGCGAAGTGGTGCTGCTGGCCAAGGGCGTCGACGGGGTGTACACCGCCGACCCCAAGACCGACCCGGCCGCCGAGATGTTCTCCGAGATCACCCACCGCGAGGTGCTGGAACGCGGCCTCAAGGTGGCGGACGCGACGGCATTCAGCCTGTGCATGGACAACAATATGCCGATCATCGTGTTCAACCTGTTGACCGAGGGCAACATCGGTCGCGCGGTACGGGGTGAGAGGATCGGCACATTGGTCAGCACCCCCGAGGGCTAAGACAGCCTGAGCATCGAGCAGCACTGGAGCAGCCGTGATCGACGAGACCCTCTTCGAAGCCGAAGAGAAGATGGAGAAGGCCGTCGCGGTCACTCGGGAGGACCTCAATACGGTGCGCACCGGGCGGGCGAACCCTTCGATGTTCTCCCGCATCGTGGTCGACTACTACGGCTCGCCCACGCCGCTGAACCAGCTCGCCTCGGTGAGCGTGCCGGAGGCGCGGATGGCGGTGGTCAAGCCGTACGACGCCAGCCAGCTGAAGGCGATGGAGAAGGCGATCCGCGACTCCGACCTCGGCGTCAACCCGACCAACGACGGTTCGATCATCCGCGTGCTGATCCCGCAGCTGTCCGAGGAGCGCCGCCGCGACCTGGTGAAGGTCGCCCGGACCAAGGGCGAGGACGGCAAGGTCTCCATCCGCAGCATCCGCCGCAAGGCGATGGAGGAGCTGCACCGCATCTCCAAGGAGGGCGAGGCCGGCGAGGACGAGGTGGCCCGCGCCGAGAAGGAGCTGCAGGGCGCGGTCGACCGGTACGTCCTGCAGGTCGAGGAGCTCATGAAGCACAAGGAAGCCGAGCTGCTCGAGGTGTGAGTAACGTGGCGGCCGCGGCGGGGCGACCACCTTCCCGGGTGGGTCGGGACCTGCGGGCGGCAATACTCGTCGGCGTCGGACTGGGTGCGGTCATCCTGGCCAGCCTGTTCCTGGTGCGCCAGGCGTTCATCGCGGTGGTCGCGATCTCCATCCTGGTGGCCACCTACGAGCTGGCCGGTGCGCTGCGCCGGGGCGGGGGCATCAAGGTCGCGCTGATCCCGGCGTGCGTCGGCGGTCAGGCCACGATCTGGCTGGCCTGGCCGTACGGCACCACCGGGCTGCTCTCGGCCGCCGCGGTGACGGTGCTGGTCTGCCTGCTGTGGCGGATGCGCGAGGGGCCGGACGGCTACCTGCGCGACATCAGCGCCTCCCTGTTCACCGTGGTCTACGTGCCGTTCTTCGCGGCTTTCGCGGCGCTGCTGGTGGTACCGGCCGACGGCGCCGGCCGGGTGCTCACCTGGATGCTCTGTGTGGTGGCTTCCGACGTGGGTGGGTTCGCCGCCGGGGTGGTCGCCGGCAAGCACCCGATGGCGCCCACGATCAGCCCCAAGAAGTCCTGGGAGGGCTTCGCCGGCTCGATGCTCGGCGGCATGATCGCCGGCGCGCTCTGCCTGAGCGAGCTGCTGCACGGCCGCTGGTGGCTGGGCGTGCTGGTGGGCGCGCTGCTGGTGGCCGTGGCCACCTGCGGTGACCTGATCGAGTCGCTGATCAAGCGTGACCTCGGCATCAAGGACATGGGTTCCCTGCTGCCGGGACACGGTGGCCTGATGGACCGGCTCGACTCGCTGCTGCCGACCGCGATGGTGTCGTGGTTGCTGCTCAGCGTGTTCGTGCCGGTCGGCTGACCCGGGCCGAGGCGGCCGTGCACGGCTCCGGGCAGGTGACGGCCGTGCCCAGCCCGAACATCTGGCACTGGCCCGAAATCTACGAGCAGGAGAACCGGGCGCAGGACGCGACCGGCGCGATCTGGGCTGCCCTGCGCGCGGCGGGGGACTGGGCCGGTCTCGACGTGGTCGACATCGGCTGTGGCGACGGCTTCCACCTGCCGATCTTCGCCGAGACGGCCCGCGACGTGGTCGGCGTGGAGCCGCACCCGCCGCTGGTGCGTCGCGCCGAGGACCGGGTGGCCGCGCTGCCGAACGTGCGGATCGTGCGGGCGGGCGCGGAGCTGGTGCCGCTGCCGGACGCGAGCGTCGACGTGGTGCACGCGCGCACCGCGTACTTCTTCGGGCCGGGCTGCGAGCCGGGGCTGGCCGAGGCGACGCGGGTGCTCCGGCCGGGTGGGCTGCTCGCGATCGTCGATCTGGATGCCAGCCGGCCGCCCTACGGCGACTGGATGCGCGCCGATCTCCCGCGCTACGACCCGGCCTCGGTGGAGCGGTTCTTCGAGCGGTGGGGGTTCACGCTGCGCCGGGTGGACACCGAGTGGCGGTTCCCGGACCGCGCCAGCCTGGCCGCCGTGCTGGGCATCGAGTTCTCCGCGCCGGTGGCGGCCCGTGCGGTCGCGGCCACAGAGGGTCTGAGCCTGCCGGTCGGCTACCGGGTGCACACCCTGCGCAAACCCGGCGGCCTGCTCCTGCCGGACGGCCCACGCTGACCGACTTCTGGGCAGGCACGGCAGGGCAGGCACGGCGTGGCAGGGCAGGGCGGGGCAGGTTGCGGCGCACCCGGCCCGCCGGGCGCACCGGAGTGGGCTCGAACGTGCGGCACCACGTTCCACTCCGGCACGCCCGCGGGGCCGGCTGCGCCCCCGCCCGCCGGGCCGACCCCGCTCACGGGCCGGCTCGGCCGAGAGGCGGCTAGCTGACCGACAGCTGGCCGCCGCTGGCGCTGACCTGCTTGCCCGGCAGCGGGCGCTTGGCCGGCCCATTGGCCACCGAGCCGTCCGCGATGTTGAACTTGCTGCCGTGGCACGGGCAGTTGATCGTGCCGCCGGACACCGAGCTGACGGTGCAGCCCTGGTGGGTGCAGATCGCCGAGAACGCCTTGAAGTTGCCGGCGCTGGGCTGGGTGACCACCACCGACTGCTCGGCGAAGATCTTGCCGCCGCCCACCGGTACCGCGCTGGCCGGCCCGACCACGGTGCCGGCCACCGCTGCCGCCGCGCCCGGGGCCTGCGCGGTGTCGTCGGCCGCCTCGGTCGGTGTGCTGGCGGCGCCGGCCGACCCGGTGGCGGCGGCCGCCCCCGAGCCGGCCGTGCCCGTGCTCGCCGGCGCGGGGCTGGAGTTGGAGTCGTAGGTGGCACAGCCGGCGACCGCGAGCACGGCGGCCGACGCCGTGGCCACGCCGCCCGCGGTGAGCACCGTGCGGCGGTTCAGCGGCCCGCGCACCGGTTTCACGCTGTCGTCGTTCACTGGGTCCCTCGTTTCTGTGGTGGGTGGTGGTGGTCGTTCGGGTCGCGCCTCAGGTGATCACAGGTGTACTCCCCGGGTGCTGAACAGCCACAGCGCCGAGGTCAGCCATAACCCGATCAGGCCGGCGAACACGAGTCCACCGATTAGCGGCATCGCCCAGCGCGGCGTGCCGGGGCGGCTCAGCGAGAGCATCTTGGTGGTGAACGCGCCGTAGAACAGGCAGCCCAGGATCGAGTGCACCCAGACCCGCGTGCTGCCCGACTCGAAGCCGAGCGCGTACAGGCACTGCACCGCGACCGGCACGCTGACCAGCACCGCGATCCGTCCGGACCACCGGTGCAGGCCCGCGACCCAGCTCGGCGGCCGGACCAGCACGCGGCCGTACATGATCATCGAGCTGGCCAGCTGGACGAGCCCGAATACCACCGTCGCGGTGGCCAGCCAGGCCTTCACGTAGCCGAGGCTGGAGAACCCGGCCACACTCACCGCGAACGAGGCTGGCTCGTGCAGCCGCCCGTAGGCTCCGAGCGCGATGGCGACGACCGCGCCGACCAGCACCGGCACCAGCAGCGCGCGGGCCCTCGGCTCGGCCGGCGGCGGCCCGGCCCGGCCTTCGCCTACCCGTGCGGTGCCTGTCCGTGCGGTGCCTGTCCGTGGGGCGCGGGTCCGCGGCGCGCCGGCTCGGCTGCCGGTGGGGCGGCTGTCGGCCGGGCGGTCGGTTCGGGTCGCCTCCGCGGCCCGGTCGATCGTCTGCGTCGCGGACCGGGCGGCGGCGGGCCGGCGGTTCGGGCCGGCCCGCTCGGCACGGGCCTGGTCCGCCCCGGCCGGTTGGGTGGGGATCGCGCTGGTCGGGGCCTCGGCGGACGCCTCGTCCCCGATGCCGTACGACACCTTGGCGTCGTACGGCATCGGGGAGTCGTACGAGTCCATGAGCTCGTACGACGGTGCGGGACGCGACGGTGCGGGACGCGACGGTGCGGGACGAGGCGGCACTGGATCGGATGCGTGCACTGGATCGGATGCGTGCGCGGGATCGGACTCGAGCGGGGGCTCGGCCGGCGTCGGGGCGCCGGCCGAGGCTGAGCCGGGCCGGGGGCCCGGGCTGGGGGAGCCGGCCGGGCCGGGGTGGTGGCCGGGCCGGGTCGGTGACCCCGGCAGGGGCCGGGAGTCGGGGTACGAGTCGGGGAGCGACGTGGGGAGCGAGATCGGGGTGGTCGGTGGGTCGGGCTCGGTGTTCATGGTGGCAACTCCTCCGCTGGTCATCGACCAGCTCCCCGGGTGCCAGCGGCGCTGTCGGCCGTCCCTGTGTAGCTCGTCGGGTACCCGGTCGGGGCCGAGTAGGTGGGGGCTGAGTAGGTAGGGGCCGGGTCGGCCGAGGTGGAGCCGGACCCGGTCGGGTCGGGGTAGGCCGGCGCGGGGGCTGCCGGCGCGCGGGCTGCCGCGGCGGCCTTGGCGGCCCGCTTCTCGGCGGCGGGGGCCTTGCCGGGCTTGGCACTGAACTGCCACTGCACGCCGCTGAGGGAGACGGTGCCGGTCAGCTCGCCGGAGCGGAGCGTGCCGGTCAGCTCGTCGGTGCCCTTGCCGTGCAGGTCCAGGGTGGACCCGGTGACATTTCCTTTCAGCCAGGATTCGAGTTTCTTGCCGTCGCACAGGTACGCCGTCACGGCGCCGTCCCGTACTGCGATCTCCACGGTGGCCTCGCCCGCTTTGCGGCCGGAGGTGCGGCCGGCATAGCTGGCTTGCTCGGGAATGTCCGGGGCCGCCTGGGGAGGGGCGGCCACCGGGGGTACCGGAGGCTCGGGAGCGGGGGGAACGGCGGGGGGAGCGGTCGTGGTCCCGGCGGCGCGAACGTTCGCGTCGGTGGCCTCCTCACGGCCGGTGGTCATGTTGACCGCCAGCAGTACGAACGCCACGCCGACGACGGCCAGCAGCGTGAGGATGGGGCCTCGGGTCCTCATCGTGATCGGTCTCCAAGTTGGTCATCAGGTGGGGCACAGAGAGCTACGGGGAGAGCTACGGACAGCCCACAACACGGGCCAGGTCGACCAGCGGTTCACCGCCTCGGGTGAATTTCTTCGGAGGACTGGAGTTACCGTGTGTGTATGACCAACCGGATTCGGCGACCCCTGGTGACCCCGTTGGGGTTGGCGCTGGTGGGTGGCGCGGTGTGGTGGGCGGTCGGTTCGCACGCCTTCCCGGCCGGCCTCGGTACACTGGTGTTGGCGTTCGGGCTGCTGGTGCTGGCGGGGCTGGTCTCGGCGGTGCGACGCCGGCCGGATGCCCGCCGCCCGGTGCCAGCGGAGGCCCGGGGGCAGCTGCGGCGGCTGGTCGGGTTCGGTGCGGTGCTGGTGGTGGGCGCGGTACTGGCCCTCGGCGCGCTACGGTATGGGGAGCTGGCCACCCCTGTCGTGTGCATGATCGTGGGCGGTTGCCTGGTGCCGGCGGCCGCGTTGCTGGATCGCCGGGGCTGCCTGCCGCTGGGTGCCGCGCTGATGGTGCTGGGCGCCTGCGGTGCGTTGCTCGCGCTGCGCTCGGTCGGTGAGCTCTATCCGAGGGGCCTGGTCGGGCTGGGTGCCGGCGCGCTCTTGTGGGCGGCGGTGGCCATCGAGCTCGGCCTGCACCTCGAGCTGCGAACGAAGATCGGGAGTAGATGAGTACGTCCAAGACCGCGAGCCCCACCGGGGCTCCGGAGCAGGGCACCGGCCGGGTGGGCCTGCCCCTGGTGTTCGACGCGCCCCGGCGCGGCCTGCCGCCCAGTCACCTGGCCGACCTGAGCCCTGAGCAGCGGCGGGCGGCGGTGGCCAAGTTGGGTGTGCCCGCCTTCCGGGCCGACCAGCTGTCCCGGCACTACTTCGCGCGCCTGGAGGCCGACCCGGCGGCGATGACCGACCTGCCGGCCGAGCTGCGCGCCCGGCTCGGCGAGGCGCTGCTGCCGCCGCTGGTCACCCCGGTCACCGAGCTGGAATGTGACGACGGCGCCACCCGCAAGACGCTGTGGAAGGCGCACGACGGCATCCGTGCGGAGAGCGTGCTGATGGGCTACCCGGACCGGGCCACCGTGTGCGTGTCCAGCCAGGCCGGCTGTGGCATGGCCTGCCCGTTCTGCGCCACCGGGCAGGGCGGGCTGCGTCGCAACCTGTCCACCGGTGAGATCGTCGAGCAGGTCCGCCAGGCCGCGGTCTCGGCGCGGGACGGCGCACTCGGCGAGCCCACCCGGCTGTCCAACGTGGTGTTCATGGGCATGGGCGAGCCGCTGGCCAACTACAAGCGGGTGGTCGACGCGGTGCGCCGGATCACCGAGCCGGCCCCGGCCGGGCTGGGCATCTCGGCGCGCGGGGTCACGGTGTCCACCGTCGGCCTGGTGCCCGCGATCGACAAGCTGACCGCCGAGGGCATCCCGGTCACGCTGGCGGTGTCCCTGCACACCCCGGACGACGAGCTGCGGGACACGCTGGTGCCGGTGAACAACCGGTGGAAGGTGACGGAGGTGCTGGCCGCCGCCCGCCGCTACGCCGACGCCACCGGCCGCCGGGTGTCCATCGAGTACGCGCTGATCCGGGACGTGAACGACCAGCCGTGGCGCGCCGACCTGCTGGGCAAGCTGCTGCGCGAGCGGCTGACCACCCGGCTGGTGCACGTCAACCTGATCCCGCTGAACCCGACGCCGGGCAGCGAGTGGGACGCCAGCCCGCTGCCGGTGCAGGAGGAGTTCGTGGACCGGGTGCGGGCGGCCGGCGTCGCCTGCACGGTGCGCGACACCCGCGGCCGGGAGATCGCCGCCGCCTGCGGCCAGCTCGCCGCCGAGTCGTAGAGCCGCAGAGCCGCAGAGCCGTAGAGCCGTAGACACGTAGAGACCCGTGAGTGGCGAGTTGGGCTATGACCCAACTCGCCACTCACGGGGTCAGGCGCTACAGACGTTCTCCGCTGTCCGGGTGGAACAGGTGCAGCTCGTCGCTCGTGGTGTGCAGGCTGATCTTGTCGCCGATCCGGGCGCCCGACCGGCCGCTGGTGCGCACCACGATCGACTCGTTGGGGTCGTCGACCAGCTTGCCGTAGATGAACGCGTCGCTGCCCAGTTCCTCGACGACGGTGATCTCGGCGGCAATGCCCTGCTCGGACCCGTTGACGCTGTTGGCGCTCCACTGCTCGGGACGGATCCCGATGGTCACCGTGGAGATCCCGGCGGCGCTGATCGCGGAGCGTTGCGCGCCCGTCAGCTTGACCACCTGGCCGCCGACCCGGGCGCCTTCGTCCGCGACCGGCACGGTGTAGAGGTTCATCGCCGGTGAGCCGATGAAGCCGGCCACGAAGGCGTTCTTCGGGCTGTCGTAGAGCTGGGCGGGGGTGGCGAACTGCTGCAGCTCACCGAGCTTGAGCACCGCCACCCGGTTGCCCATGGTCATCGCCTCGACCTGGTCGTGGGTCACGTAGATGGTGGTGACCCCGAGCCGGGTCTGCAGCGCGGCGATCTCGGCCCGCGTGCCGACCCGCATCTTGGCGTCCAGGTTGGACAGCGGCTCGTCCATCAGGAACACCTGCGGCTCGCGCACGATGGCCCGACCCATGGCGACCCGCTGCCGCTGGCCACCGGACAGGGCGCGCGGCTTGCGGTCCAGGAACTCGGTGAGCCCGAGCACCTCGCCGGCCGCGCGCACCTTCTTGTCCCGTTCCTCCTTGGGCATGCCGCGCATCTTCAGCGGGAAGTCCATGTTCTCGCCGACGGTCTTGTTCGGGTACAGCGCGTAGTTCTGGAACACCATGGCGATGTCCCGGTCCCGCGACGGCACGCCGACCATGTTCTTGCCGCCGATCCGGATGGCGCCGGCGTCGATCTCCTCGAGGCCGGCGAGCATGCGCAGCGCGGTGGACTTGCCGCAGCCGGACGGCCCGACGAACACCACGAACTCGCCGTCCTCGATGTCCAGGCTGAGCTGGTTGACAGCGGGCTTGGCGCCCGGCGTGTAGATGCGCGACGCGTTGTCGTAGACGACCTCAGCCACGGTGACACCCCATCTCTCGTGTGCTTGCTGCTGGACTCGGTTGGCGGCTGATCGGGCGCGGGCTCACTTGACAGCACCGAAGGACAGGCCCTGGACCAGCTTGTTCTGGGCGACCCAGCCGGCGATGACCACCGGCAGGGCGGCCAGGGTCGCGGCCGCGCACAGCTTGGCGAAGTAGAGGCCCTCGCTGGTGATGAAGCCGACCAGGAACACCGGCACGGTGCCGGCCCGGGCGGCGGTGAGGTTCACCGCGATGAAGAACTCGTTCCAGGCGAAGATCACGCAGATCAGCGCGGTGGCGGCGATACCGGGGGAGACCACCGGCAGCACGACCTCACGCATGGTGCGGCTGACCGAGGCCCCGTCGATGCTGGCCGCCTCGAGCAGCGCGCCCGGCACCTCCAGGAAGAACGACCGCATCATCCAGACCGCGATGGGCAGGTTCATCGCCGTGTAGAGCACCACGAGCGTCCAGATGTTGTCCACCGCGTGGATCTCGTTGACCACGACGTAGATCGGCACGATGGCGGCGACCACCGGCAGCATCTTGGTGCTGATGAAGAAGAACAGCACGTCGCGGGTCTTGGCGACCGGTCGCAGGGACACCGCGAACGCGGCCGGGATGGCCAGCAGCAGCACCAGGACGGTGGACACCACGGTGGCGAACAGGGAGTTCAGCAGGGCGGGCCCGGCGCCGGCGGAGAGCACCTCCTTGAACTGCTCCAGGGTCGGCGAGAAGAACAGCTTCGGCGGGTCGGTGTAGGCGTCCGCCTCCTGCTTGAACGCGGTCAGCACCATCCACAGTACGGGGAAGAAGAACGCGATGCCGACCACCCAGGACACCGCGGCCAAGATCACGTGGCCGGCGGAGCTCTTCTTCGGCCGGGGCTCGGAGTCCGCGGCGGTCGCGCTCGGACCGGCTGGGGCCGTTGTCGAGGTGCTCATCAGGCTGACGCCTCGTTTCCGCTGAAGGTCCGGAAGATCAACCGGAGCGCGAACGTGGAGACGATGGTGGTGAGGATCGCCACCACCACGCCCATTGCGGCCGACTGGCCGACATCGAAGCCCAGGAAGGCCCGCTGGTAGATGTAGAAGGGCAGGTTCGAGCTGGCGATACCCGGTCCACCCTGGGTCATCATGTAGATCTGGTCGAACACGTTGATCAGGTAGATGGTGCCGAGCACGATGCCCAGCTCGATGAACCGGCGCAGGTGCGGGATGGTGATCTCGCGGAAGATGGCGAAGTTGCTCGCCCCGTCCACCCCGGCCGCCTCCAGCACGTCGTCCGGCTGGCTCTGCAGCCCGGCCAGGATCAGCAGCATCATGAACGGGGTCCACTGCCAGACGATCGCCATCATCACCGCGGTGAGCGGGAACGAGGAGATCCAGTCGGTGTGCCCGGCCCCGAACGGCCGCAGTACGAAGTTCACCAGACCGTAGGTCGGGTCCAGCAGCGTCGTCTTCCACAGCAGGGCGGCCGCCACCGGAGTGATCAGGAACGGCGTGATCAGCAGGGTGCGGACCACACCCCGGCCGGGGAAGGCCCGGTTCAGCATCAGCGCCAGTAGCAGCCCGAGGAATACCGCGACCAGCACCGAGCCCACGGTGAGCACCACGGTGTTCAGGGTGACCTGGCGGAACTGGCTGTCGGTGAACACCTGCGCGTAGTTCGACAGCCCGACGAAGTGCCGGGAGCCGGGGCGGACCAGGTTCCACGACTCAAGCGAGTAGTAGATCGTCACCACGAACGGCAGCTGGGTGACGATGAACGTGAACACCAGGGCGGGCAGCAGCGGGAACCGCCGGGACCAGCCGTCGGCCTTGGACCCGGGCCCGTGCTCGGGCCGCTTGGCCGCCCGTTTCGGAGCGGTTGCCGCTTCGATGGTGGTTGTCACTTCGCCGCCCCCTTGTAGGTGTCGCCGACGGTCTGGGCGTACTTCTGGGACTCCGCCAGCGCGTCCGCCACGCTGGTCTGGCCGGCGATCGCCGCGCTGATCTGCTGGCTCACCCGGGTGCCCATGTCCTGGAACTCCGGGATGGAGACGAACTGGATCCCGGTGTAGGGCACCGGCATCGCGGTCGGGTGCTCCTCATCGGCGTTGTTCATCGCGTCCAGCGTGGGCTGCAGGTACGCCGCGGCCGCCTGCTGGTACTCCGGGATCTGGTAGGTGGAGTTCCGCGAGCCCGGCGGCACGTGCCCCCAGCCGAGCTTGCTGCCGACCAGGTGCATGTAGTCCTTCGAGGTCATCCAGGCCATGAAGTCCCACGCCGCGTCCTTGTTCTCGGACGTCTTCGGGATGGCCAGCGACCAGGTGTAGAGCCAGCCGGAGTGCTGGGTCTTCTCCACCGGGGCAGGCACGTAGCCGATCTTGCCGACGACCTTGCTCGAGCTCGGGTCCTCCAGCGCGGTGACCACCGAGGTCGCGTCGTACCACATGGCCACGTTGCCCTGGCCCATCAGCGTCGCGCACTCGCCGAAGCTGGAGACCGCCGGACCGGGCTCGCCGTAGTCGCGCACCAGGTTGACGTAGAAGTCGACCGCCTGGGTCGTGGCCGGGGAGTTGAGCTGGGCGTCCCAGTTGGCGTTGTACCAGCTGCCCCCGAAGGTGTTGATCACCGTGTCGAGCGGGGCCATCACCTCACCCCAGCCGGGCAGGCCGCGCAGGCAGATGCCGGCCATGCCGGTCTTCTTGTTGTCCAGCTTGGCCGCGAAGTCGCGGACCTGCATCCAGGTCGGGTGGTCGGGCATGGTGAGCCCGGCCTGCTGGAACAGGTCCTTGCGGTAGGCCAGGAAGGAGGACTCGCCGTAGAACGGCACGGAGTACAGGTTGCCCTGGTAGGACAGCGCGTCGCGGACCTTGGGCAGGAAGTCGCCCGGGTCGTAGCCGGGGGTCTTGTCGGCGTAGGGCTGCAGGTTGACCAGCCAGCCGTCGGCCGCCCACTGCGGCGTCTCGTAGTTGCTGATCATCACGACGTCGAACTCGTTGCCACCGGTCGCCACCGAGGCGGTGATCTTGGCCCGGGCCTGGTTCTCGGAGAGGCTGACGAACTTCACGTTGATGCCGGGGTGGGTCTTCTCGAACTCGGGCACCAGCTTGATCGCGTCCTGCATCTGCGAGTTGGACACGATCGCCACGGTGACCGTGCGGGCGCCCGCACCACCTCCGCCCAGCGCACCCGCGCCGGCGCAGGCGGTCAGCGCGAGGGCGGGCAGTACGAGCAGCGCCACCAGGAAGGCACGCCACCGGCGCGGTCCACGCGCTCGATCCGGTTGAGGGAGCAGCTTTTGTGCTTGGGCCACGGTGCCCTCCAGATGGTCAAACGGCGACCGACGACGTATAAAAAAACGAGTCGTGTCCTGAGTCACAGCTGGCCGTAAGATACGTACTTCGTAAGCGCTTGCGCAACCGCTTACGGAGTAGTGTTTGTGACATACACCACGGTCGGCCTAGTCGCCGATCGCGGCGCGGACGGCTGGAGGTGGCCCATCGCGACGATGGCGGACGTGGCGCGCCTCGCCGGGGTTTCGGTGGCCACCGTGTCGCATGTGCTCAACGGCACCAGGCCGGTCCGGCCGGACACCCGTGACCAGGTCATGGCCGCCGTCCGGCAGGCCAACTACACGCCCAACACGGTCGCCCGCTCGCTGGCCACCGCGCGCACCACGACGATCGGGCTGGCGCTGTCCGCGATCTCCAACCCGTACTTCGGGGACCTGCTGCGCGCCATCGAGACCACGGCGGCGGCCGCCGGCTACACGCTGCTCCTGGCCGACCCCCGCGAGGAGCCCGACTACGAGCTGACCGTCGTGCGGCGGCTGCAGCGGCGCCGGGTGGACGGGCTCGTACTGGCGCCGTCCGGCGAGCCGACCGCCGCGCTGGACTACCTCGCCGAGCACCGGCTGCCGACCGTGCTGGTGGACCGGGTGATCGACGCCGGGCTGGACCAGGTCGGCTCGGAGAACACCCGCCCGGTGGCCGAGCTGGTGGAGCACTTCGCCGAGCGCGGCCACCGGCGGATCGCGCTCGTCGCCGGGCACCGGGGGCTGGCCACCACGGTCGAGCGCCGGGACGGCTACCTGCTCGGGCTGCGCCGCTCCGGGCTCCTCATCGACCCCGAGCTGATCGTGGACGGCAACTCCGAGACGGAGGCGGCGCGCGCGGCCGTGCACCGGCTGGTCCGGCTGCCCCGGCCACCCACCGCGATCATCGCCGGCAACAACTCGATGACCATCGGCGCGCTGGCCGCGCTGCGCGACGCGGCGATCCCGGTGCCCACCGGCATGGCGCTCGCCGGGTTCGACGACTTTCCCTGGGCCGAGCTGTTCCAGCCGGGGCTGACCGCGATCGCCCAGCCCTTCGTCGAGATGGGTCGCCGGGCCGTTGAGCTGCTGCTGGCCCGGATGGCCGACCCGACCGCGCCGCCGGTCACCGTCCGGCTGCCCCCGACGTTCGTGCACCGCGACTCGTGCGGCTGCCCGGACCGGCTCTGGCCGCGCTCGGCCGGCTGAGCGGGCGGCTGGGCGATCGGTTTGTCCGGGGCGCGCCGCTGGCGTTGTTCCGGACCCGGTCGGATCGGATACTGCCCGCATGACGAACGCGCGGCTCGTGGCCGGAGTGGACTCCTCGACCCAGGCGACCAAGATCGTGGTGGTCGACCTGGAGACCGGCGACACCGTGCGGGAGGGGCGCAGCGCGCACCCCGTCGGCACCGAGATCGACCCGGCGGCGTGGTGGACCGCCCTGGGCGAGGCCGCGACCGGCGGTGTGCTGGACGGCGTCGAGGCGATCTCCGTGGCCGGCCAGCAGCACGGCATGGTGCTGCTGGACGCCGCCGGCGAGCCGGTGCGCGACGCGCTGCTGTGGAACGACACCCGCTCGGCCGCCGCGGCCGCCGACCTGATCGACGAGCTGGGCGGCCCGGAGAAGTGGGCCACCGAGGTCGGCACCGTACCCGTCGCCAGCATCACCGCGACCAAACTGCGCTGGACCGCCCGCGCCGAGCCCGAGGTGGCCGAGCGGGCGCGGCGCGTCATGCTGCCGCACGACTGGCTGACCTGGCGGCTGGCCGGCCGCCCGGCCGAGGCGGTCACCGACCGGGGTGAGGCGTCGGGCACGGGGTACTGGTCCACGGTCAGCGGCCAGTACCGGCCCGACCTGCTCCGGCTGGCGTTCGGCCGGGACCTCGAGGTGCCCCGGGTCTGCGAGCCGGGGGAGCGGGCCGGCACGGCGACGGAGCTGGCCAGCGGCGCGCTGCCGGGCGGCGGGCTGCTGCTGGCGGCCGGCACCGGCGACAACATGGGCGCGGCGCTGGGCGCGGGGGCCGAGCCCGGTGACGTGCTGGTGTCCATCGGCACCAGCGGCACGGTGTTCGCCACCCACGACCGGCCGAGCGCGGACGCCACCGGCGTGGTGGCCGGCTTCGCCGACGCCGCCGGGGGCTACCTGCCGCTGGTCGCCACGCTGAACGCGGCGCGGGTGCTGCGGGCCGGCGCCGATCTGCTCGGCGTGGAGCTGGCCGAGCTGGACCGGCTTGCGCTGTCCACCGACCCGGGTGCCGGCGGGCTGGTGCTGCTGCCGTACCTGGAAGGCGAGCGCACCCCGAACCGGCCGGACGCCCGGGGTGCCCTGGCCGGCCTGACCGGGTCGAACGCCACGCCGGCGAACCTGGCCAGGGCGGTCGTGGAGGGCATGCTGTGCGGCCTGGCCGACGGGCTGGACGGGCTCGTCGCGCAAGGGGTGCCGGTGCGCAGGGTGCTGCTGCTGGGCGGGGGCAGCCGGTCGGCGGCGGTGCAGGCGCTGGCCCCGTGGGTGTTCGGCGTGCCGGTGACCGTGCTGGCGCCGGCCGAGTACGTGGCCCTCGGCGCGGCGCGCCAGGCGGCCTGGGCGCTCACCGGGACGGCGCCGACCTGGCCGCGCCCCGAGGAGGCCAGCGTGGCCCTCGCCGACGGAGCGGCCGAGAGCGCGGCGACGGTCCGGGCCGCCTACGCCGCCGTCCGTGGCTGACCGGGTTAGCCGCACACCCTCTTCCGTCGCCGCACACCCGCCGCGGTGGGTGTGCGGCGACCGGAGAGGGTGTGCGGCGGCGGGGTCACCAGTCCCACATGGAGCCGTCCGTGAGGCGGTTCACCGGGAGGTACTGGGGGCGGTAGGGGTAGCGGGCGGCGGCCTCCTCGTCGAGCTCCACGCCGAGGCCGGGGGCGTCGCCGGGGTGCATCAGGCCGTCGGTCATCGAGTAGCCGACGCGGAACACCTCGCGCCACGGGTCCAGGTGGCCCATGTACTCCTGGATGCCGAAGTTCGGGATGGCCAGGTCGAGGTGCAGCGCGGCGGCGAAGGACACCGGCGAGAGGTCCCCGGCGCCGTGCGAGCCGGACCGCACCCCGTACACGTTGGCCAGCGCGAACACGTCGCGCAGGTGCGTGATGCCGCCGGTGTGGGAGACCGAGGTCCGGATGTAGTCGATCAGCCGCTCGGTGATCAGCTGGTGGCAGTCGTAGATGCTGTTGAACACCTCGCCGACGGCCAGCGGGGTGGTCGTGTGCTGGCGGATGACCCGGAACGCGGACTGGTCCTCGGCCGGCGTGCTGTCCTCGATCCAGAACATCCCGTACGGCTCCAGCGAGCGGCCCAGCCGGCCGGCCTCGATGGGCGAGAGCCGGTGGTGCACGTCGTGCAGCAGCCGCACCCCCGGGCCGAACTCCTCGCGCACGGCGGCCACCATCTTCGGCACGAAGTCCAGGTAGGCGGCGGTGTCCCAGACGTTCTCGGTGGGGTGGTCGGCATCGGCCGGCTCGTAGGTGTGCCCGGTGCCCTTGCCGCCGATGCCGTAGGTGGAGTCCAGCCCCGGTACGGCGGCCTGTACGCGGATCGCCCGGTAGCCCTCGTCCCGGTAGCGGGCCACGTCGGTGAGCAGCTCGTCGACGGTCGCGCCGTTGGCGTGGCCGTACACCGTCACCCCGGCGCGTGCGGCCCCGCCGAGCAGCCGGTACACGGGCACCCCGGCGAGCTTGCCGAGGATGTCCCACAGCGCCACGTCCACCGCCGCGATAGCGGTCATGGTGACGGGTCCGCGCCGCCAGTAGGCGCCCCGGTACAGGTACTGCCAGGTGTCGGTGATCCGGGTGGCGTCCCGGTCGACCAGCAGCGGGCAGACGTGGTCGCGCAGATAGGACGCCACCGCGAGCTCCCGCCCGTTCAGCGTGGCGTCGCCCCAGCCGACCACGCCGTCCTCGGTGGTGATCTTCAGCGTGACGTAGTTGCGGCCGGGGCAGGTCACGATGACGTCCGCCGCGGTGATCTTCACAGCTGGACTCCGGGGCTGGTCACGAGGGTCTTGAGCTGGCCCCGGTCGGTGAGTGCCGAGTGCAGCGCGGCGGCCGTGTCCGCCAGCGGGTAGCTCGCCGTGATCAGCCGCCGCAGGTCGATGCGCCCGCCGTCGGCCAGCGCGGCCGCGGCGGCGAACGCACCCGGCCCGTACCGGAAGCAGCCCAGCACGTCGTACTCGTAGCGCTGCGCCATGATCAGGAAGTCCTCGGCAACGGGGCGCCGCGCCGGGATGCCGACCAGCGCGATCCGCGCGCCGGGGCGCAGCGCGCCGAGGTCGGCCAGCACCTCGGGCGCGCCGGAGCACTCCAGCAGCACGTCGGCGCCCGCACCCCCGGCGCTCCCGGCCGGAGAGGTCGGCACCGTCTCGTAGTAGTCGTCGGCGAGCCCGTCGGCGCTGCTCAGCCTGGCCGGGGCGGTGTCCACCAGCCCGATCCAGCTCGCGCCGGCCAGCCGGGCCGCGATCGCCGCGAGCTGCCCGATCGGGCCGGCGCCGGTGATCAGTACCCGGTCCCCGAGGCCGACCGCGGCGCGGCGCACCGCCCAGGTGCCCACCGCGAGCGGCTCCACCATGGCCGCCGTGCCCGCGCCGAGCGTCTGTACCGGGTGCACGTTGGCCCTCGGCATCACCACGCTCTCGCGCAGTGTGCCGTGGGTCGGCGGCGAGCCGAGGCAGGTCCCGTGCAGGCACAGGTTGTACCGGCCGGCCCGGCACAGCTGGCAGTCACCGCAGACCATGGCCGGCTCGATCGCCACCCGGCGCCCGACCAGCTCCGGCTCCACCCCGGCGCCGACCTCGACGACCCGGCCCGATCCTTCGTGGCCGAGCACCAGCGGCGCCCTGACCACGTTCGGGCCGTTGCGGCCGTCCGCGTAGTAGTGCAGGTCGCTGCCGCACAGCCCGGTGGCCTCCAGCGCCACCCGGACCCGCCCGGCCGGCAGCTCGGCGCGCGCCAGCTGCTCCACGCGGATGTCCTTCGGGCCGTGCAGCACCGCCGCGAGCTCGGTGCGGGGCTCGTGCGGGCCGGTCACGCGATCGCCCCGTCGGTGCGCGGTGTCCTGGCCGACAGCGGGGCGACGTGCTTGATGCCGAACAGGTAGGTCGCCGCGCCGAGCAGGCACAGCGCGCCGGACAGCAGCAGGGCCAGCACGAACGAGCCGGTGGCGGCGATCAGGAAGCCGGTCACGATCGGGCCGAGCACGCCGGCCACGTTGGACGCGAAGTTCTGGATCCCGGCCAGCGAGGACACCTGGTCGGCCTGCGGGGCCACGTCCGAGGGCAGCGTGGCCACCGAGGCGGCGGAGAACGCCAGCGCGGCGTAGCTGACCGAGAGCAGCGCCAGCGCCTGCCACGCCTGTGGCACCAGCACCGCCAGCGCGATCACCGAGCTGACCACCATGCCGGAGGCCAGGCACGTCTTGCGGGCCCGGTTGAGCGACCAGCCCAGGCGCACCAGCCGGTCCGAGGTGAAGCCGCCGAGCAGCGAGCCGCCGATCGCGATGATGCCCGGCAGCGCGCCGAAGATACCCAGCTTGAGCAGGTCGAAGCCGCGCTCCTTGACCAGGTAGGTCGGGAACCAGGTGATGAAGAAGTAGATCGCGTAGTTCAGGCAGAAGAAGCCGACCATCATCGCCCACACCGTGCGGTAGCCGAACAGCTGGCGCCAGCGCACCTTCGGTCCGCTCGCCTCGTCGTGAGCGTCGTCCAGCCGCGCGCCGCCGGCCTTGAGGTACTCGAACTCCTCGCGGGAGAGCTTCGGGTGCTCGGCCGGCTCCCGGTAGCCGCGCAGCCAGGCGGCCACCCAGACGAACGCCAGCGCGCCGGTGATCAGGAACGACCAGCGCCAGCTGAGCAGCGCGATGATCGCGGTGACCACCGGCAGCGCGACCGCCGTGCCGGCCCGCGCCCCGTTGTCCCAGATCGAGTTGGCCAGCGCCCGCTCGTGCCGGGGGAACCACCTCGACACCGCCTTCGCCGAGCCGAGGTAGCCGGCGGCCTCCCCGACCCCGAGGCCGAGCCGGGTGGTGATCAGCCAGCCGATGTTCTGCACGGCCGCCCCGAGCATGGTGAACAGGCCCCAGATGGAGGCCCCGATGGCGAACATGGGCCGCACGCCGTACTTGTCGGTCAGCCCGCCGGCCGGCAGCTGGCCCAGCGCGTACGTGACGAAGAACGAGGACAGCACGAAGCCCTGCACCGCCGGCGGGATGTGCAGGTCCTGCGACATCCGGGGCAGCGCGACGCTCAGGTTGGCGCGGTCCACGTAGTTGATCGTGATCCCGAAGAAGCACAGCACGACGATGCCCCAGCGGGTGTTGTGGCCGCGCCCGCGCGGGCGGACCGGCAGTGTCGGTGGCTGTGTCGGTGGCTGTGTCGGTGGTTCCCCCTGGGCTGGACGGGTGGTGCTCATGGCCGGGCCTCCTCCTTGAGTGCCTGCGGTGGTTCGGCGTGCTGGTGCGCTCGCGCGGTGGCTCGAGTGGCCGACAGGGCGGCGCGGACCTCGGCCAGGGTGGCGCGCGGCGCCCCTCCCCGGTGCTGGGTGGACAGCCCGGCGGCGACCACCGCCAGCGGTGCCGCGTCGGCGAGGCTCTCGCCCCTGGCCAGCGCGGCGGCCAGGGTGCCGAGCAGGGTGTCGCCGGCGCCGGTGCTGTCCACCGGGGTGGGCAGTGGGATCGCCGGGTACCGGATCGTCGTGGCACCGTCGCTGACCAGCAGCGGCTGGGCGCCCCGGGTCACCGCGACGGCGGTCCCGGTGTGCTGGCGGGTGTGCTGGCTCAGTGCCGCGCAGATGGCGGCCGGGTCGGTCAGGCCGAGCAGCGGTTCCGAGTCACCGGGGCTGGCCACCTTGACCAGCCGGCACGCCGGTGCGACGGTCAGCAGGGTCCGGCGGGCCAGGGCCGGGGTGGTCAGGTTGGGCCGGAAGTTCGCGTCGTAGCAGGCCGCCCCGCCGGCGGCGGCGACCCGGGTGACCGCCGCGTGCACCAGCTCCGCCGCCGTGGGGGACAGGGCGGCGGTGATCCCGCTGGTGACGAGCACGGGTGTGGCGTCCAGCGCCGGGCCCCAGTGCTCGAGCAGCGCCGGCGCGAGGGTGCTGGCCGCCGAGCCCGCCCGCTGGTAGCTGAACCTCGGCTGGCCGTGCTCGTCCGGGGTGACGGTGTAGGCGCCGGTCGGCTCACCGGTGCGGCGGACCAGCGACGGGTCCACCCCGCGCCGGGCCAGCTCGTCGAGCACCAGGTCGCCGGCCGGGTCGGTGCCGAGCACGGTGAGCAGGGCGACCCGGGCGCCGGCCAGTGCGGCGGCGCAGGCCGCGTTGAACGCGTCGCCGGACACCGAGTCCTCGGCCGTGGGGGTGCCGTCGGAGGTCCGGTGCCATTCGACCATCGGCTCACCGAGGACCACGACGTCATAGAGCGCATTCATTCTCAAGCAACATTCATTCTCAAGCAACACCGTTCACTTGGGATGAATGTGACGGTACGATGGCCGCCGACCGTCGTCAACCAGAACTAGTCCCGACACGGAGGACTTTGCGTGGCAGCCCGCGAGCATTCTGACGGGCCGGCGTCTGGCGGGCCGGGATCCGAGGGAGCGCACTCTGCCGGGCAGGGGTCCTCCGACGGGTCGCGGTCGGACGGCGCGGTGACGCGGGCGCTGCGGGTGCTGGAGGCTCTCTCGCCCGGCGCGCGCAAGCTGGCCGAGATCGCGGAAGCGGCCGGTGTCACGCGGACCAACGCGCACCGCATCCTCGGCGTGCTCACCGATGCCGGCTACGTGCAGCCGCTGGGTGGTGGGTCGTACCGGTTGGCACCGAGGTCGGCCGCGCTGGGGGCGGCGCTCGGGCTGGCCGCGCCGGGCGGCGTCGAGCGGGCGCTGCGTGAGCTGGGCGAGAAGGTCGGCGCGACGGTGCACCTGGCGCTGCGCAGCGGGTCGCACGCGGTGTACGTGCATAAGATCGACGCGCCGGGACCGGTGCGGATGGCGTCCTCGGTCGGCATGCGCATCTCGCTGCACTGCACGGCGATCGGCAAGGCGATGCTGGCCGCGCTGGACGACGCCGCGGTGCGCGCGGTGGTCGCCGAGGCAGGGCTGCCGGTGCGTACCCCGAACACCATCGGCGACGTCGACGCCCTGGCCGGCGCGCTGGCCGAGGTACGCGCCCTCGGCCACGCGGTGGACGACGAGGAGAACGAGCAGGGCATCCGCTGCCTCGGCATTGCGCTGCCGCGCGACGGGGCACCCGGCGGCGGCATCTCGATCTCCACGCTGACCTACACCACGCCGCGCGACCAGCTGATCAGCTACCGCGCCGCCCTGGCCGACACGGTGGACCAGGTAGCCACCCTCCTCGCCTGACCCCGCGGCGGGTCAGGCCCAGTCGACTATCTCCGCCTCGGCGCGGAAGCGCAGGGCCGGGTCGGCGTAGCGCACCTCCGGCGGGGCGTACAGCGCGTCGGTGGCCTCGCGCAGCGCGGGGTAGTGCGCGGCGAGCGCGGCTACCTCGTCGTCGGACGCGGGCAGCCCGGCGGCGGCCAGCAGCAGACGCACCTCGGTGCTCGGTTCGGGCATGGGGTCCTCCGGTCGGTGGGGTGAGCAGGGGTCAGGCGGCCACTTCGGCGCCGGCACCGACGGGCGCGGGCCGGCGCAGGTGCCAGCTCGTCCGCCGCTGCAGCAGCTGGCCGACCCGCAGCAGGCCGGCCTCGTCGAACGGCCGCCCGGCGAGCTGCACGGACAGCGGCAGGCCCGCCGCGTTGGCGCCCATCGGCAGTGCCAGCACCGGGTTGCCGACGCTGTCCCAGTACCCGGTGTGGATGTGCCCGAGCAGCGTCATGATCGAGCTGTCGCCGCTGAGGAACGCGTCCAGCCGGGGCGCGGCCACCGACGTGGTCGGGCAGAGCAGCACGTCGACGTCGGTCAGGGTCCGGCGCAGCGCGTCCTGGGCCACCCGGCGCATCCGCTGCGCCTGCACGTAGTCCGCGCCGGACACCAGCGCGCCCCTGGCCAGCATCGCCCGGGTCGCCGGGTAGTAGTCCGCCCACCGCGCCCGGGCGTCGGTGCGGTGGTAGGCCAGCGCCTCGCAGGCCAGCGTGAGCATGTTCGCGGTGACCATCTCCGCCCGGTAGGGCAGCGTGACCGGGGTGAGGGTGGCGCCGGCGTCGGCCAGCTCGGTGGCCATGTCGTCGAACGCGTCGAGCAGCGCCGGGTCGCTGTCCGGCGGGAAGTGCCCGTCGCGCACCACGCCGATCCGCAGGCCGGCCAGGTTGTCGGGGCAGCTCGGCGCGGTGAACGGGGCGTCCACGCAGTCCGGGTCGCTCGCGTGTGGCCCGGCGAGTACGGCGAGGATGGCGGCGCAGTCCTCCGCGCTGCGGGCCATCGGGCCGATGTGGTCGAGGCTGTAGCCCAGCGGCACGCAGCCCGACTTGGGCACGCGGCCGAAGGTCGGCATCAGCCCGGTGATGCCGCAGAACGCCGCCGGGATGCGGATGCTGCCCCCGGTGTCGGTGCCGAGGCCGGCGTAGAACAGGCCGGCGGCCACCCCGGCTCCGGTGCCCGAGCTGGACCCGCCCGGCCAGGTCGCCGGGTCCCACGGGTTGCGCGGTACCGGGAACGACTTGCTCTCGTCCGGCATGCCGATGGCGAACTCCATGGTGGAGGTCTTGCCGGTGAGCACCGCGCCGGCCGCCTTGAGCCGGGCCACCACCGGGGCGTCCCGGCCGGCGCCCCAGGCGGGGTCGAGCACGTCGCTCTGCGCGGTGGTCGGGCCCTCGGCCATGGCCAGGATGTCCTTCACGCCGAACGGGATGCCCTGCAGCGGCCCCCGGTCGACGCCGGCGGCCAGCTCGGCGTCCGCGGTGTCCGCCGAGGCCAGTGCGAGGTCGTCGAACCGGTGCAGGTAGCAGCCGAGCACCGGGTCCGCGGTGTCCGCCGTGGCGATCGCGTGCTCGGTGAGCTGGCGGCTGGTCACCGTGCCGGCCCGCAGCGCGGCGGCGGCTTCGGTCAGGGTCGGGGGTAGCTCGGACATGCGGGGGCTCCTCGATACGGGGCAGGCGGGAGAGGGGTCAGCGGGGCGCGCGGGCGTGCGTGACGAACCGGTACCGGCCGGTCCGCATCCGGATGAACGCCACGTTGAACACGCGGCCGGCGGGGTCGGCGATGGTCTGGTCCATGGCCAGCAACGCGGTGCCCTCGGCGACGCCGAGCAGGGCAGCGGTGAGTGGGTCGGCGAGCACGCTGTCCAGTACGAACTCGGACTCGCCGAGCACCACGCCGGCCTCGGCCAACAGCGTGTACCAGTCGCCCCGGAACGGTACGTCCAGCAGCCGGCCGGCCTCCGGGTAGAGCACGTAGTTGGTGGCGAGCACCGCCGGCTCGTCACCGACCTCGGCGATGTACTCCAGCCGCAGGCACGGCGTGCCCGGCTCGACCTTCAGCCAGGGGGCGAGCGTGTGCGGCGTGGCGATCGTGGCGCTGTCCAGCAGCCGGGGGCGGGTGCGGCCGTCGAACAGGGCGCTGTTGGGCGGCCGGAGCACCCCCAGCGCCTCCTCGATCAGCGCGTTGGCCGGCGCGACCACGGCGTGCGTGCCGATGCCCTGGGCGCGCTCGATCAGCCCTTCGGTGTGCAGCATGGCCAGCGCCGCCCGGACGGCCGCCCGGGTCGCGCGGTGCCCGGTCATCAGCTCGGCCTCGCTGGGCAGCTGGCCGCCCCGGTAGGCCCCGGACAGGACCGCCGACCGGAGCAGGTCGCGCAGCCGGCGGACCTCGTGCGCGCGACCCGGCCCACGCCCGTGGGCCTCGCGTTCGCGCATCGGCCCCCGCCGTCGGATCGACTCCCTCACTGTGGGTGACGGTAGAAAGGGTCTGTTACCCCAACGTGTCCACGGCGTCACTGTCGTGCACCCGATCGCGCCGGCAGCGGTCATGCGACGGCCACAGTGACCTCGCGGGGGGCCCCGATCGGGTCGGTCAGCTGGTAGCCGTCGGCGAGCGAGACGACGGTGGCCAGCCCGACCGAGCCCATCACCTCGAGCCCGAGCTCGTGCAGTCGGGGAGTCTGGGCCGCGCACGCGTCGCCGAGCAGGGTGACCCGGTAGTCGCGCATGAAGGCCGCCCGCACGGTCGACTCCACACAGATGTTGGTCACCACGCCGCACACCTGCAGGTGCGTCACGCCGAGGCCGCGCAGCAGCGGGTCCAGCGAGGTCCACAGGAACGCGTCGAACCGGACCTTGTCGACGGTCAGGTCGGCGGGCGTCCAGCCCAGCTCGTCGACGACGCCGCCGTCCCAGCTGCCCGTTGCCAGGCCGTTGATGTCCGCCAGCTGGCCGGACAGCGCGGACAGGTTCTGGCCCTCGTCCGCCCGGCCGGGTCGGTAGACGTGCCGGGTGAACACGACCGGCAGGCCGGCCCGGCGGGCCTGCTCGACGGCGAGCGCGCTCTGGCGCACCGAGCGGTCGGCGTCGGCCAGCGCCATGCCGAGGCTGGGCAGCGAGCCGTCCGGGTGGCAGAAGCCGTTCTGCATGTCTACAACGAGCAGGGCGGTCGATGCGGTCACTGGGACACCTCCGGGTGCTGGGCGGACAGGGTCGGGCGGGCGGCGGGGGCCGGTACGCCGGCCAGTGCGGGGGACATCGCGGGCAAACCGAGCGCGATGACGGCGCCGACGGGCCGCCACGGGTTGGGCTTGCAGGCGTCCTTGCAGGCCCCGTCGGTCGAGCAGCACAGCGAGCAGATCGCGCCGCCGTGGAATGGGCAGGTGGCCATGTCCACCACGTCGTAGTGCCCGCCGCACACCCCGCAGGTGACTCGCTCGGCGCCGGCCGGGAACTCGCTGGTCCGGGCCAGGTACCAGCGCCCCCGGGTGGTCAGCGCGAGTGCCGGCGGGAGTGCCACGGCCAGCGCCAGCGAGACGAACGGCGCGAGCGCGGCCAGGACGGCGCCGAACAGCCCGAAGTAGGCCATGATCGAGAACGCCGACGCGATCACCATCGAGCCGAAGCCGACGGGGTTCACGTTGAACAGGTGCGCCCTGCGGAACTCCACGTGCGCCGGCGCGATCTTGAGTACCCGGCGGTTGATCACCAGGTCGGACACCATCGCGGCGACCCAGGCGATGCCCACGTTGGCGTACAGCGCTAGCACGGTGACGATGTGGTCGAAGATGTCCAGCTCCATCAGCACCAGCGCGAGCGCGGTCTGGAAGATCACCCAGACGGCCCGGCCGGGGTGGCGGTGCAGCAGCCGGGAGAAGAAGTTCGACCAGGACAGCGACCCGGAGTACGTGTTCATTATGTTGATCTTGATTTGGGACAGCAGCACGAGCACGCCGGCGAGCACCAGCGCGGCGGTGTGGTTGCCGGTCAGGCGCTGGTAGATGATCGTGAACAGGTCCACCGGGATGGCAACCTGCCCCGCGCCGGCCTGGGTGTCCGCGTAACCGACCAGCAGCGTCGACGCGAAGAACACCACGATCGCGAACAGCGCGAACCCCGGCCCGCCGAACAGCACCGCCAGCCGCCAGCCGCGCTCCCGGCCGGGCTTCGGGTCGGGCATCAGCCGCAGATAGTCGCCCTGCTCGCCGACCTGCGCAGCCAGCGAGAGGTTCGCGGCGGCCACCGTGAACACCGCGACCAGGCTCAGCCCGGCCGCCCCGGCGACCGAGGTGGCGCCCAGCGGGGTCGGATGGATCATGTGCTCGACCGCGTGCGGGGCGGTCGCCGCCGTCACCACCGCCAGCCCGATCAGCACGACCCACAGCGGCCAGGTCCAGGCCTGGAACTTCGAGCTGAAGGTCATCCCGTACAGCGTCAGCGGGATCATCACGACCGACACCGCGACGTAGCTCAGGTGGATCTCCAGACCGGTCAGCGCGGTGAGCGCCTGCGCCATGATCGCGCCCTCGTAGGCGAGGAAGATCAGCGTGTAGGTGGCGTAGACCAGCGAGGTCAGCGTGGAACCCAGGTAGCCGAAGCCGCTGCCCCGGGTGAGTAGGTCGATGTCGATGTGCTTGCGGGCGATGGCGAAGGCGATCACCACGGTCAGCGGCAGGGTGGCCACGGCGGCGATCGCGAAGCCCAGCACGGAGCTGCCGAAGCCGAACTCGTTCACGAACGCCGCGTCCAGCGCGTAGCCGGCCATCGCGGACAGCCCCACCAGGCAGCTCAGGAAGATCATCCAGGGTGACCAGGTGCGGAACTCGCTGGGCGTGTAGCGCAGCGAGTAGTCCTCCAACTGGGGGTTGTCGGCCAGCGCCATCGCGCGTCCCTTCGCCGTCCGGGGTGGCCCGGGGTAGTCCGGGGTAGTTCGGCGGACGCTAGGAACCGGGTGTTGCCGACGCGTAACGGCACCCGTTGCGCCGGGTTACGCCGAGTTCAGCGCGCTGGCCTATCGCCTGACCAGCGCAAACGCCACCCCCCGCCGCCAAGGCGCCGAATCCGCCGTGGCTGCGCCGCCGTGCGTCGCCCGTCGGCCGTGGGTTGGGTGTGGGGTGCGCGGTGCTCCGGGCGTGCCGTGCATGGGGCGTGCCGCGGCGGCGCGCGGTGCTACAAGGTGTGTGACTACCGCGCTGGTGCCGGTCGCCGTCGGCCACGCGGTGCCGGCCCGGTGGCGTCGGCCAGGCAGTGTCGGTCAGGTGGCGTCGGTCAGGTGGCGTCGGTCAGCCGCTGGACAGCACGTCGGCCAGGTCGAAGCTGACCGGGCGCTCCAGCTGGGCGTAGGTGCACGACTCGGGGTCCCGGTCCGGGCGCCAACGGACGAACTGCGTGGTGTGCCGGAACCGGACGCCCTCCATGTAGTCGTAGCGCACCTCGACCACGCGCTCCGGCCGCAGCGGGACGAACGAGAGGTCCTTGCCGGCGTTCCATCGGCTGGTCTCGCTCTTGCGCGGGGTGCGGTCGCCCTCCTCCTGGCGGGCCCACGCCCACGGATGGTCGTCGAACGTGGTGACCAGCGGCTGCAGCTCGGTGAACAGCTCACGCCGGCGGGTCATCGGGAACGCGCCGACCACCCCGACCGACGCCAGCTTGCCGTGCTCGTCGTAGAGCCCGAGCAGCAGCGAGCCGATCGCGTCCGGCCCCGACTTGTGCACCCGGTAGCCGGCCAGCACGCAGTCGGCCGTGCGCTCGTGCTTGATCTTGGACATCACGCGCTTGTCCGGCTGGTAGGTGAGGGTCAGCGGCTTCGCGATCAGGCCGTCCAGCCCGGCGCCCTCGAACTGCTCGAACCACCGGCTGGCCAGTTCGCGGTCCTGGGTGGCCGGCGTGACGTACACCGGCGGCTCGGCCTTGGCCAGGGCCTCCTCCAGCGCGGCGCGCCGGTCGGACAGCGGTTCGCGCGTCAGGTCCCGGTCGCCCAGGGCGAGCAGGTCGAAGGCGATGAAGCTGGCCGGCGTCTGCCCGGCCAGCAGCTTCACGCGGCTGGCGGCGGGGTGGATGCGCTGCTGCAGGGCCTCGAAGTCCAGCCGGTTGGCGTCGTGGTCGGCGATCACGATCTCGCCGTCGACCACCGCCCGGTCCGGGAAGTTGGCCTTGACCGCCTCGACGACCTCCGGGAAGTACCGGGTCATCGGCCGCTCGTTGCGGCTGCCGATCTCGACGTCGTCCCCGTCCCGGAAGATGATCGACCGGAAGCCGTCCCACTTGGGTTCGTAATGCTGGCCGGCGGGGATCGCGCCGACCGGCTTGGCCAGCATCGGCTTGATCGGCGGCATCACGGGCAGCTGCATCGCGCCATCCTGCCCGGGTGCCCGCCGCCGGTCGAGGCCGATACCGCCACGTCGCACGGCGTGCCCGCGGTTCGCATACCCCGCACACTGTGCGAATTGGGTGCCCGGTATGCGAAGTGGCCCCGGCCACCCCGAGCGCCCCGGCCACCCGGATCCCGCCGGTGTCCACAGGTTGTGCGGTACCCGCCGCCGACCCGGGCCGGCGGCAGCAGCCCGACGGCGCCGTAGTGCCGCGGGGTGCCCCTGGTGGTGCCGGTCGAGCGGGCGATGTCCTGGATGGACCACCCCCGGGTGCGGCCGGCCGCGTTCTCAGTCACCCGAACCACGGTAGAAGTTGGCGCCGCGTCAATGTCAAGCGTCAATGTCAAGCGTCAATGTCAAGCGAGGAGAGTCAGACCAAATAAGGGGGTCAGGAGTCCTCGTCGGGCGGCGGCGGGGCCTCGGCGCCGTCGCGCTCGTCCCGCTCGGCCCAGTCCAGCAGCTCGTCCAGCGAGTACACCGCGTCGTCGATGCCGGCGTGCAGGTCGCCCAGCTCGGCGAACCGGGCCGGCATGGTCGCGACGGTGAAGTCGCCCGGCTCGGCGTCCGGGATCTCGTCCCAGCGGACCGGCGCCGACACGACCGCCTCGGGCACCCCGCGCACCGAGTAGGCACAGGCGATGGTGTGGTCGCGGGCGTTCTGGTTGTAGTCGACAAAAACCGAGGCGGGGTCGCGGTCCTTGCGCCACCAGGTCAGGTCGACCAGCTCGCCGGCGCGGCGCTCCACCTCGCGGGCGAACGCGTGGGCCGCGCGGCGCACGTCGGCGAAGCCCCGGTTCGGCTCGATCCGCACGTAGATGTGCAGACCGCTGCCGCCGGAGGTCTTCGGCCAGCCGACCGCGCCCAGCTCGTCGAGCACCTCGTGGGTCACCCCGGCCACCCGGCGCACGTCGGCAAAGGTCGCCTCGGGCATCGGGTCCAGGTCGATCCGCCACTCGTCCGGCTTCTCGACGTCCGCCCTCCGCGAGTTCCACGGGTGGAACTCCACGGTGGACATCTGCACCGCCCAGACCACGTCGGCCGGGTGTGTCACGCACAGCTCGTACGCGTGCCGCTGGTACCGGGGGAACTCGACCCGGACGGTCTGCACCCAGTCGGGAGCACCCCGGGGCAGCCGCTTCTGGTGCACCTTCTCGCCGGTCACGCCGGTGGGGAAGCGGTGCAACATGCAGGGGCGCTCGCGCAGCGCGCGGACCACTCCCTCGCCGACCGCGAGGTAGTAGTTGGCCAGGTCGAGCTTGGTCTCCCCGCGTGCGGGGAAGTACACCCGGTCGGGGTTGCTGATCCGGACCGTGCGGTCGCCGATCTCCAGCTCCACCGCGGCCGAGCCCGAGCCCGGCATCGACTTAGCCCTGCCTCAGCGCTGCCTCAGCGCCGCCAGGAGTTCCGCTGCTTCTTGGTCTGCCGGATTATGCCGAAGGCCACCACGATCGCGGTACCCACCAGGTAGATGTCCTCGATGTGGCCCTCGTGGTTGCCGATGATCATCAGCAGCAGTGCGACCACACTGAACCAGCCGGCGATCACAGTGCCGCGCGGGAACCCGCCGTGCCAGCCCCAGGCCACCGAGGGCTCGTCCTCGGGGTCGACCGTCGCCGGGACCCGCCCGTTCGACTTGGCCAGCTCCTGCCCGGTGCCTGCCACCACGCCTCCAGCTGCTCGTTGTGCCGCCGCATGGGCCGCCTCGGCCGAGGCGCGAGGAGACCCTGAGAGATTCCACCAGCAATGACCATGGTGGCACACGGGCGCCGCGCCGGCGTGTCCGGGACAATGTGTGGCGATGACGACTCGCGGGGTGTTGCTGCTGGGGTCCACCGGCTCGATCGGGACCCAGGCGCTCGACGTGGTGCGGGCCAACCCGGGGCGGTTCCGGGTGACCGGGCTCGCCGCCGGCGGCTCCACACCGGCGGGCGTCGCGCTGCTGGCCGAACAGGTGGCCGAGTTCGCGGTACACCGGGTGGCGGTGGCCAGCGAGTCGGCGGCCGGCGAGCTGCGCGCGGCGCTGCGGGCCCGGTCGGTGGCCGCCGAGGTGCTGGCCGGCGCCGATGCGGCCACGAACCTGGTCGAGGCCACCCCGTCCGACGTGGTGCTCAACGGCATCACCGGCTCGCGCGGCCTGCGCCCGACCCTGGCCGCGCTGGCCACCGGGGCCACCCTGGCGCTGGCCAACAAGGAGTCCCTGGTGGCCGGCGGCCCGCTGGTGACCAGGGCGGCCGCGCCGGGGCAGATCGTGCCGGTCGACTCCGAGCACTCCGCGCTGGCCCAGTGCCTGCGCGGCGGCCGCGCCGAGGAGGTGGCCCGGCTGGTGCTCACCGCCTCCGGCGGGCCGTTCCGGGGGCGGCGGCGCGAGGACCTGGCCCACGTCGGGCTGGACGACGCGCTCAAGCACCCGACCTGGGAGATGGGGCCGGTGGTCACCATCAACTCGGCCACCCTGGTGAACAAGGGGCTGGAGCTGATCGAGGCACACCTGCTGTTCGGCGTGCCCTACGACCGGATCGACGTCGTGGTTCACCCGCAGTCGGTGATCCACTCGATGGTCACCTTCACCGACGGCGCGACGATCGCCCAGGCCAGCCCGCCCGACATGCGGCTGCCCATCGCGCTGGCGCTGGGCTGGCCGGAACGGGTGCCCGGCGCGACCCTGGCCTGCGACTTCGCCGAGCCGACGAGCTGGACCTTCGAGCCGCTCGACGAGGACGCCTTCCGGGGTGTGGCCCTGGCCAGGGCGGCCGGCACCGGCGGCGGCTGCCTGCCCGCGGTGTTCAACGCGGCGAACGAGGAGGCGGTGGCCGCGTTCGTGGCCGGCAAGCTCCGCTTCACCGATATCACCGACGTGGTGGGTGAGGTCCTCGCAACCGCGCACGGATGTAACACCGATCCGGTTACCGTGGATGACGTGTTGGTGGCCGAGCAGTGGGCGCGGGCCCGCGCCGGTGAGCTCGTGGACGCCGTGCTGGCGAGAGGAACGATTGCGTGAGCTTCGTACTGGGTGTGGTGCTGTTCGCGGTCGGCATCGGCCTCTCGATCGCACTGCACGAGGCGGGCCACATGTGGTCGGCCAAGGCGTTCGGGATGAAGGTGCGCCGGTACTACATCGGCTTCGGCCCGAAGGTCTTCTCGTTCCAGCGGGGTGAGACCGAGTACGGGCTCAAGTGGATCCCGGCCGGTGGCTTCTGCGACATCGCGGGCATGACGGGGCTGGACCCGGTCACCACCGAAGAGGCGCCGAGGGCGTTCTTCCGGCGCAAGACGTGGCAGCGGGTCGTCGTGCTGTCCGCCGGCTCGGCCATGCACTTCCTGATCGGCATCGTGCTGCTCTACGTGCTCGCGGTGGCGGGCTCGCTGCCCAACAGCACCCCGGTGGTCGCGCAGGTGGCCGACTGCGTACCGCCGGCGACCGCGCCGACCGGGGCGCTGCCGGCCTGCCAGGCGGGCGAGCCGGCGCCGGCCAAGGCGGCGGGTGTCCGCGCCGGCGACGTGATCACCTCCGTCGGCGGCACGCCGGTGAGCACCACCAACGAGGCCCAGACGATCATCCAGGCCAAGCGCGGCCCCGTCGACATCGTGGTCGAGCGCGACGGCCGGCCGGTGACGCTGACCATCGACGTCGTCCCGATGACCGCCGTCGACCCGACCACCAAGGTCAGCACCACCACCGGCCGGATCGGCGTCAGCTTCCCCTTCTACCAGGCCCTGAACCCGGTCACGGCCGTGCCGGCGACGTTCGACTTCACCGGCCAGATGTTCGCCGCCACGTGGCAGGGCCTGCTGATGTTCCCGGAGAAGGTGCCGGCCGTGCTGAAGGCCATCGGCGGCGCCCCGCCGGACCTGAACCGGCCGGTCAGCGTGGTCGGCGCCAGCATCATCGGCGGCGACGCGGCCGAGCAGGGCCAGTGGTCGTTCTTCCTGCTGCTGCTCGCCGCGCTGAACTTCTTCGTCGGTGTGTTCAACCTGGTCCCGCTGCTGCCGCTGGACGGCGGCCACATCGCGGTGAACCTGTACGAGCGGGTCAGGGACGCGGTGCGCCAGCGGCTGGGCAAGGCCAAGATGCCTCCGGTGGACTACACCCGGCTGCTGCCGGTGACCTACGCGTTCATCCTGGTGCTCGGCGCGATCAGCCTGCTCACCATCACCGCCGACATCATCAACCCGATCCGGCTGCCGCAGTAGCCACGCCGGGCGCGGGTCACCGAATAAATCCAGGTCGTCCCGGCCGGGGATGGCTACGCTTGCCCGCCATGAGCACAGGTGAGCCGGCCGCGCCGGAGCCGGGTCAGTCCACCCCGACCGGTGGGGGCTACGCACCACCGCCCGGTGCCGGTTACCCGCCCCCGGGCGGTTACCCGCCGCCCGAGGGTGGCTACGGGGCGCCGGAAGGCGGCCACACGGCGCCTCAGGGCGGCTACGCCGCGCAGGGTGGCCACACGGCGCCTCAGGGCGGCTACACGGCGCCTCAGGGTGGCTACGCCGCGCCTCAGGGTGGCTACGCCGCGCCCGGCGGCCAGCCCTACGCCGGTTACCCGCCCCCCGGACAGCCCTACCCGAGCGGCCAGGCGCCGCTGACGCCGGCCGAGGAGCGCACCTGGGCGATGGCCGCGCACCTGTCCTCGGTGCTCGGCATCTGGCTGGCGTTCCTCGGGGCGCTGGGCCCGCTCGTGGTGCTGCTCGCGCAGGGCCAGCGTTCCCAGTACGTCCGTGCGCAGGCGGTGGAGGCGCTGAACTTCAACATCAGCGTGCTGATCTACTCGATCGTGGCCTGGGCGCTGGTCGTGGTGCTGGTCGGGTTCGTGCTGCTGGGCGCGCTCTTCGTGTTCTGGCTGCTCTTCACGGTGATCGCCACGGTCAAGGTGAGCAACGGCGAGCCGTACCGCTACCCGCTGACCATCCGGCTGGTGCACTGAGCCGCTCCAGCACTGAGGCTCCAGCACTGAGGCTCCAGCACTGGACTGTGGCCCCGCGTACTGAGACCCACCGTGGGTCTGGACACGAGCACGGGCGTCCAGCCCGGCGGTGCGCGATACTGGCTCACGTGAGTACCAGCGTCAGCCTCGGCATGCCCGCCCCTCCGCCACCGACGCTCGCCCCTCGGCGGTCCACTCGCCAGTTGCACGTCGGCACGGTCGGGGTCGGCAGCGAGTACCCCGTCTCGGTCCAGTCCATGACCACGACCCTGACCTCTGACGTGAACGCCACGCTGCAGCAGATCGCGGAGCTCACCGCCGCCGGCTGCGACATCGTGCGGGTGGCCTGCCCTTCGCAGGACGACGCCGACGCGCTGCCCGCGATCGCCAGGAAGTCCAAGATCCCGGTGATCGCCGACATCCACTTCCAGCCCCGGTACGTGTTCGCCGCGATCGAGGCCGGCTGCGCCGCCGTCCGGGTCAACCCGGGCAACATCCGCAAGTTCGACGACCAGGTCAAGGAGATCGCGAAGGCCGCGAAGGACCACGGCACCCCGATCCGGATCGGGGTCAACGCGGGCTCGCTGGACAAGCGGCTGCTGGAGAAGTACGGCAAGGCCACCCCGGAGGCGCTGGTCGAGTCTGCGCTGTGGGAGGCGAGCCTGTTCGCCGAGCACGACTTCCACGACGTCAAGATCTCGGTCAAGCACAACGACCCGGTCGTCATGGTGCGGGCCTACGAGCTGCTCGCCGAGGCCTGTGACTACCCGCTGCACCTGGGTGTCACCGAGGCCGGCCCGGCCTTCCAGGGCACCATCAAGTCGGCGCTGGCGTTCGGCGCGCTGCTGTCCCGGGGCATCGGGGACACCATCCGGGTCTCGCTGTCCGCGCCGCCGGTGGAGGAGGTCAAGGTCGGCAACCAGATCCTGGAGTCGCTGAACCTGCGGCCGAGGAAACTGGAGATCGTGTCCTGCCCGTCCTGCGGACGCGCCCAGGTGGACGTCTACAAGCTGGCCGACGAGGTCACCGCGGGGCTCACCGGCATGGAGGTGCCGCTGCGGGTCGCGGTGATGGGCTGTGTGGTGAACGGGCCCGGCGAGGCGCGAGAGGCCGACCTCGGCGTCGCCTCGGGCAACGGCAAGGGCCAGATCTTCGTCAGGGGCGAGGTGATCAAGACGGTGCCGGAGCACCAGATCGTCGAAACCTTGATCGAGGAGGCCATGCGGTTGGCCGAGCAGCTCGAGGAATCCGGGGTACCGTCCGGCGCCCCGCAAGTCACCGTCACCTGATCGGCGGGCGACTCGCAGGTGAACGGGCCGCCGCCGTCTGGCAATCTAGATACCGTGCTGAGAGTCGCCGGTCCGCGCCTGCTCGACGAGCGGGATCGAACTGGCGTGCAGCTGGCCCTTGACGCCGATCCGGTGGCCGCGTGCATGGTCGCCTCCCGGGTCGAGCTGGCCGGGGTCGACTCGTGGCGGCTCGGCGGCGAGCTGTGGGGCGTCGGCTCCAAGCTGGAGGGGCTCTGCTTCGCCGGGGCGAACCTGGTGCCGCTGCGCGGCGAGCGGCAGGCGCTGCGAGCCTTCGCGGAGCGGGCGCGGCGGGTCGGGCGGTCCTGCTCGTCGATGGTCGGCCGCGCTGAGCTGGTGCTCCCGCTGTGGGACGACCTGTCCGGGCACTGGTCGCCGGCCCGCGAGGTGCGCGCCGACCAGCCGCTGATGGTGCTCACCACCCGCCCCGCCCAGGCGCCGGACCCGTTGGTCCGCTCGGTGCGGCCCGGGGAGCTGGACCGGTACCTGCCGGCGGCGGTCGCCATGTTCACCGAGGAGGTCGGCATCGACCCCCGGCTCGGCGACGGCGGCGTCGGCTACCGGGCGCGGGTCGCCGAGCAGATCGCCAGCGGCCGCGCGTTCGCCCGGTTCGAGGACGGCGAGGTCGTGTTCAAGGCGGAGATCGGCGCGCTGTCCTCCCGGGTCGGCCAGATCCAGGGCGTCTGGGTGCGGCCGGACCGGCGCGGCCAGGGCCTCGGCGCCGCCGGCACCGCCGCCGTGGTCGACCGGCTGGTCACCATGGGCCGCGTGGCCAGCCTGTACGTGAACGGCTACAACTCACCGGCGCGCGCCGCCTACGCCCGTGTCGGCTTCAGCCAGATCGCCAGCTTCGCCACCGTCCTGTTCTGAGCCGCCGCTGGGCGTTGCCCCGATCTCGGGCCGGGTGCCCGGCGCTCTAGGGTGTTCGCGTGATCGTGCCTCGGCCGGGCGGGCCACCTCGGGCGGGTGGCCGGGGTCTCGAGTCGGCCTCGGTGGTCCGGGTGATCGGCGTGCTCGGGGCGGTGGGCGCGCTCGTCCTCGCCAGCTGGCTGGTCCGGGGTGCGCACGCCATGATGCCGCTGTTCGACCTCGGCGCGTACCGGGTCGCCGGGCAACGCGTGCTGGGCGCCGGGTCGCTGTACGGCAGCCCGCTGGTCGGCACGACCCGGGGCGTGTTCGAGTTCGTCTACACCCCGTTCGCGGCGCTGCTGTTCGCCCCGCTGGCCGGGCTGCCCGGCTCGGCCCTGCTGCCGGTCGCGCTCGTCCTCGGCGTCGGGCTGCTCGCCGGCCTGGTGTGGCTGAGCCTGGTCGGGCTGGGCCAGCGGCCGAGCGCCCGGCTGCTGGTGCTCTGCCTCGGGCTGACCGGCCTGCTGCTCTGGTGCGAGCCGGTCTGGGAGACGATCACGTTCGGCCAGATCAACCTGCTGCTGGCGGTGCTGGTGCTGGCCGATCTGGGGCGGCCCCGGGGCGCGCGGGGCCGGGGCGCGCTGATCGGCATCGCGGCCGGGATCAAGCTCACGCCCGCGTTCTTCGTGGTGTACCTGCTGGTCACCCGGCAGTTCCGGGCGGCGGCGGCCGCGGCGGGGGCGTTCGTGGTGACGGTGCTGGTCGGCGCGGTGACGCTGCCCGGCGACTCGCGAGTGTTCTGGGCGGGCGCGTTCGCCGACCCCGCGCGGGTCGGGGTGCCGGACCACCCCGGCAACCAGTCGCTGCGTGGCCTGGTGGCCCGGGTGCTCGGCCTGGGCTCGGGGGCGCAGCTGCTCTGGTTGGTCTCGGCGGCCGCGCTGGCCGCTGCCGGGCTCTGGCTGGCCGCCCGGTTCACCGCCAGCGGCCGCGAGCTCACCGCGGCGGTGCTGTGCGGCCTGACGGCGGTGCTGATCTCCCCGTTCAGCTGGGTGCACCACTGGGTGTGGTTCGTGCCGCTGCTGATCGTGCTGCTGGACCGGGCACTGCCCCGGCACGGCCGCCCGGCGTGGGTGGCGTGGGCGGTCTGCGGCGTGACCTCGGTGGTCGGCTGCCACTGGTTCTTCGCCTGGTTCGCCGGCTTCGCGCCGGGTGTCGGGGGCCCGGTCGGTCCGCTCGGCGCCGTCGTGCGGGCCGGGTACCAGAACGCCTACGTCTGGCTGACCCTCGCCCTGCTCGCGGCCGCCGCCTGGCTGCCCGGCCGCTGGCCCCGCGTGCCGGCGGCCGACCTGGCGGCACCGCACACACCGTCGTACCGCCGCACACACGTCTAGCCATGTGTGCGGCGCCACGGCGCTGTGTGCCGTGGGCGTACGAGCGGTGTGTGGGGCACTCCTAGACTCGGGCTGTGGCCGATACCCGCACCCTGTCCCGCACCGTCGCGCTGGCCGCGGCGGCCGACCTGGTAGCCGTGCTGGCCTTCGCCACGATCGGGCGCCGCTCGCACGCCGAGGGGCTGACCGTGCTCGGCGTGCTGGACACCGCCGCCCCGTTCCTGCTCGGCCTGCTCGCCGGGTGGCTGGCCGGCCGGGTCTGGCGGGCGCCGACGGGGCTCCGGCTCGGCGTGGCCGCCTGGGCCGGCACCGTGATCATCGGGCTGGCCGTGCGCGCCGCGTTCACCCATCGGCTGCCGGCGTCGTTCGTGCTGGTGGCGATGTTGAGCCTGGCGGTGTTCCTGCTCGGCTGGCGGGCCCTGGCGCTCGTTGTCACACACCTGACACGCAGCCGGCGGCGCAGCGCTTAAAGTGGTCGCATGCCCGTCCGTGAAGCCCTGACCCCGGGGCGCGTCTCACCGATGCGCCCGGTCCCGGCGGAGATCGTCCGCCCGGAGTACGTCGGCAAGCCGGCGCCGACGCCGAGTACCGATCCCTGGGTGCAGACGCCCGAGGTGATCGACGCGATGCGCGTGGCCTCGAAGATCGCCGCGAGGGCGCTCGCCGCCGGCGGAGAGTCCGTCCGGCCCGGGGTCACCACCGACGAGGTCGACCGCGTGGTGCACGAGTACCTCGTCGAACACGCCGCCTACCCGTCCACGCTGGGCTACCGGAGCTTCCCGAAGAGCTGCTGCACCAGCCTGAACGAGGTGATCTGCCACGGCATCCCGGACACCACGGTGATCGCCGACGGGGACATCGTGAACATCGACGTGACCGCGTACATCGGCGGCGTGCACGGCGACACCAACGCCACCTTCCTGGCCGGCGACGTGGCCGAGGAGGACCGGCTGCTGGTCGAGCGCACCCACGAGGCGCTCAGCCGGGCGATCAAGGCCGTCCGCCCGGGCCGGCCGCTGAACGTGGTCGGCCGGGTGATCGAGTCCTACGCCAAGCGGTTCGGGTACGGCGTGGTGCGCGACTTCACCGGCCACGGCATCGGGCGCAGCTTCCACTCCGGGCTGGTCGTGCTGCACTACGACGCCCCCGAGGTGGACACGGTCATGGAGACCGGCATGACGTTCACCATCGAGCCGATGATCAACCTGGGCACCATCGACTACGACATCTGGGACGACGGCTGGACCGTAGTCACCAAGGACCGCAAGCGCACCGCCCAGTTCGAGCACACCATCCTGGTCACCGACAGCGGCGCGGAGATCCTCACCCTGCCGTGAGCACCTCCCAGTGAGCCGGGGAGCCCTGCTGGTGGCCGGCACGACGTCGGACGCCGGCAAGAGCGTGCTGGTCACCGGGCTGTGTCGGTGGCTGGCCCGGCGCGGGGTGAAGGTGGCGCCGTTCAAGGCGCAGAACATGTCGAACAACTCGGTGGTCACCCCGGACGGCGGGGAGATCGGCCGGGCGCAGGCGATGCAGGCGGCGGCGTGCGGGCTGGAGCCGTCGGTGCGGTTCAACCCGGTGCTGCTCAAACCGGGCAGCGACCGGTCCTCGCAGGTCGTCGTGCTCGGCCGGGTGGACGGCACGGTCAGCGCGCTGTCCTACCGGGAGCGCAAGCCGGCCCTGCTGGGCGTGGTCACCGAGACCCTGGCCGAGCTGCGCGCCGACTACGACGTGGTGGTCTGCGAAGGTGCCGGCTCGCCGGCCGAGATCAACCTGCGGGCCACCGACATCGCCAACATGGGGCTGGCCCGCGCGGCGGAGCTGCCCGTGCTGGTGGTCGGCGACATCGACCGGGGCGGCGTACTGGCCCACCTGTTCGGCACGCTCGCCCTGCTCTCCGCCGCCGACCAGGCACTCATCGCCGGATTCGTGATCAACAAGTTCCGGGGCGACCCGGCGCTGCTGGCCCCCGGGCTCGACCAACTGCGCGCGCTCACCGGGCGGCCGATCCTCGGGGTACTGCCGTTCGACGACCGGCTGTGGCTGGACGCCGAGGACTCGCTGTCCTACGTGGCCGACGGGGTGGTCGGCCGGCCGGCTCCGCCTCGCGGGTCGCGGTGGCTGCGGGTGGCGGTACCCCGGCTGCCCCGGATCTCCAACGCGACCGACGTCGAGGCGCTGGCCTGTGAGCCCGGGGTGGCGGTGCGGTACGTGACCGAGCCCTCCCGGCTGGCCGACGCGGACCTGGTGGTCCTGCCCGGTTCCAAGTCCACCGTGGCCGACCTCGACTGGCTGCGCGCCACCGGCCTGGCCGACGCGGTGCTCGCGCACGCCGCCGCCGGGCGTCCCGTGCTCGGCATCTGCGGTGGCTACCAGATGCTGGCGCGGCGGCTGGTGGACGACGTCGAGTCGGGGCGGGGGGCGGTGGCCGGCCTCGGGCTGCTCGACGTGGAGATCGAGTTCGACGTGGCGAAGCACCTGGGCCGGCCCACCGGGCGGGCGTTCGGGCATCCCGTGCACGGGTACGAGATCCACCACGGCCGGGTGGTCCGGTCCGGTGAGTCGCCGCTGGTCACCGGGGCGGACGGGTCGCTCGGTTCGCTCGGGGAGGGGGCCGATGGCGGCGGCGTGCTCGGCACCCACTGGCACGGCCTGCTGGAGAACGACGGCTTCCGCCGCGCGCTGCTGGACCGGGTGACGGGGTTGGTCCCCGCCGGCTTCACCCCCGCCGCCGACACCTGCTTCGCGGACGTCCGTGCCGCGCAGCTCGACCTGCTCGGCGACCTGGTCGAACAGCACCTGGACACCGACGCCCTCTGGCGGCTGATCTCCGAAGGCGCCCCGCCCGGCCTACCGTTCGTCCCGCCGGGCTCGTTGGCCTGACCAGATCTAGTCTGACTAGACCTGACCAAGTAGCCTCGAGCTGTGGAGAGACAGGTCAATGTGTACGAGGCCAAGACTCAGCTGTCCAAGCTGCTCGAACAGGTCGAGGCCGGCGACGAGATCATCATCGCCCGCAATGGCAAGCCGGTTGCCCGCCTCGTCCCCGCGCGGCGCCGGACCTCCCCCCGGGTGCCGGGTGGCTGGAAGGGCAAAGTCTGGATGGCCGACGACTTCGATGATGCCGGCGGCGAACATGGCGAGATCATCGACGAGTTCTACCGGAAACGGGGGATCGACCCGGATGAGGCGGGTCCCCGCGAGATCGCCTCGGATGTCGAATGAGGCTGTTGCTGGATACGAATGTGCTGATCTGGTGGTTGGCCGGGATCCCGCGCTTCGGTGACGCCGCCGAAGGTGCAATAGCGGGAGCGGACCAGGTGTTCGCGTCGGCGGTGAGCGGCTACGAGGTCGCCTTCAAGCGCACGATCGGCAAGCTCGTGGTCCCCGACGACTTCTCCGAACAGATCGACAAGCATGGCTTCGACGAGCTGCCGGTGACGCTGGGCCACGCGATCGGCGCCGGCGAGCTCCCGCTGCACCACCGAGACCCGTTCGACCGGCTGCTGGTCGCGCAGGCCCGGAGCGAGGGGCTGACCCTGGTCACGTCGGACCGCAAGCTCGTGGCCTACGACGTCCCAATCCTCGACGCTGCCTCCTAGCTCTAGTCCAGCGGCAGGCTGAGCAGGGCGTTCTCGATCAGTTCGGGCAGCGCCGGGTGGATCCAGTACTGCCCGTGCGCCATCTCCCTGGCCGGCAGGCCGAACGACATCGCCTGGATCAACGGCTGGATGACCGTGGACGCCTCGGGCCCGAGCAGGTGCGCCCCGAGCAGCTGCCCGGTCGCCGGGTCGGCGAGCAGCTTGCAGAACCCGGTGGTGTCCTCCATCGCCCAGCCGAAGGCCACCGAGGCGTAGTCCTGGATGGCCCGCACGTAGCGGATGCCCCGCTCCCGGCACTCCGCCTCGGTCAGCCCCACCGAGGCCAGCGTCGGGGACGTGAACACGGCGGACGGCACGAACCGGTGATCGGTGCGCCTGGGCGCGTCCGGGTGCAGCAGGTTGTGCGCGACGACCTTCGCCTCGTGGTTGGCCACGTGCTTGAGCAGGTACGGCGAGCTCAGGTCGCCGAGCGCGTAGATGCCCTCGACGGACGTGCGCTGGTACTCGTCGACGGCGACCCGGCCGTCCGGCTCCACCGCCACCCCGGCCGCCGCCAGGCCCAGTCGGTCGCTGTTCGGCATCCGGCCGGCGGCCACCAGCAGCACGTCGCCCTCGGCGGTGCTGCCGTCGGAAAGCGCCAGCTGGATCCCGGTGTCGGTGCGCTCCAGACAGCCCACCGGCTCCACGTTCGTCCGGACGTCCCAGCGCTGCACGGCCAGCTCGGTGAACCGCTCGGACAGCGTCTCGTCCAGGTGCCGCAGCAGCGCCGGCCCTCGGGTCACGATCGTCACGTCGACACCCAGCGCGGAGAACACGTGCGCGAACTCGGCGCTGATGTAGCCACCGCCGACGATCACCATCCGGCCGGGCAGCTCGTCCATCCGCAGCACCGTCTCGGAGGTGCAGTACGGCGCGCCGGACTCGGCGATGGCGGCCGGGATGATCGGCCGGGAGCCGGCGGCGAGCACGAACCGGTCGGCGGTGATCTCTTCCCTCCGGCCGTCCGGGAAGGTCACGACCAGCTGCTTCGGCGCCGTGAACTCGGCGTGCCCCGAGTAGAGCGTGATGTTGGACGAGCCGCTCTGCCGGTAGCTCCGGCCGCCCTCGGAGATCGGGTCGATCCGGTTGAAGATGCGGTCCCGGATGTCGGCCCAGCGGACCTTGTCCACGGTCGCGTCGACGCCGAACTGGCCCGCATTGGTGATCTTGCGGGCGATGTCGGCCGCGTAGACGTACATCTTCGTCGGGATGCAGCCGACGTTCAGGCAGGTACCCCCGAACACGCCCTCCTCGACGATGGCGATGTCCAGTGCGGCGAACCGCTCGTCAGGCAGCGTGTTCCCGGAGCCGGAACCAATGATCACAAGGTCGAAGTGGCGCACCTGACCGAGATTAGCCTGACGCGGCCCGGAACCTCGGATCGAGCAGGATTAGGCCGAATGGGTGAACTGGTCGGTCGAACGCGGACGATTTTCTGAAACCGGTAACAGGCGTTGCGTGGCCCACGACTTCCCAGATGCGTTGCGGCTGACCTCCGTGGGGGGTGGTCAGATCGCTCTCGCCAAGGGTGGAGCCGTACCCAGGCTCTGTCCGGCTGGGTGGGACCCCGCCGCTCCGGGATCCCACCCAGCCGGTCACTCCGTGTTTCCGGCGGTGAATCAGCCCGCCGAGTCCACCCAGACGTGAGATCCGTCCGGTCCGCCGCCCTCACGTCGCCGAGGTGGCGCACCGTCTGGTAGGCAGAGCCCTGTGAGCAGCGAACCGTACTCCGCAACGGTGCACCGGGCCTGGGCAGCGGACCTGGACCCCGTCACCCTCTACGCGCTGCTGCGGCTGCGCGTCGACGTATTCGTCGTCGAGCAGCAGACCGCCTTCCCCGAGCTGGACGGGCGCGATCTGGAGCCGAGGGCCCGGCACTACTGGCTGGGTGGCCAGGGCAATCCGGAGCCGGTGCTCGGCTGTGTGCGGCTGGTCAAGGAACCCGACGGCGGCTACCGCATCGGGCGGCTCTGCGTGCGGCGGGACGTCCGGGGGCACCGGCTGAGCCGCCGGCTGATGGACGCGGTGCTCGCCGAGGTGGGCGAGGGCGAGTGCATCACCCAGTCCCAGCTGCCGCACGTCAGCTTCTACGAGCGCTACGGGTTCGTCGTGGACGGCGAGCAGTTCGAGTGGGGCGGCGTGCAGCACGTGCCGATGCGCCGGGTCAAGCGCGAGTACCCCCGTTGACCCGAGCGTCAACTGAGGTACGCCCGTGAGTCTCGAGCTCGGTGGTCCGGCTCGCCCGCTGTTCCCCTTCTCGGCCGTTGTCGGCCATCCCGACATGCGCCTGGCGCTGCTGCTCACCGCGGTGCACCCGGTGATCGGGGGCGTGCTGGTGCGCGGCGAGAAGGGCACCGCCAAGTCCACCGTGGTGCGGGCGCTGGCGGCGCTGCTGCCGGCCCGGGACACCGTGGTCGACTGCCGCTTCGGCTGCGACCCCGCCGACCCCGACCCGGGCTGCCCGGACGGCCCGCACGCGACCGGCTCGCCGTCCCGGCCCCGCGCCTCGCGGCTGGTGGAGCTGCCGGTCGGCGCCACCGAGGACCGGCTGACCGGCTCGCTGGACCTCGAGCGCGCGCTGTCCGAGGGCGTGCGCGCCTACCAGCCGGGGCTGCTCGCCGCCGCCCACCGGGGCGTGCTCTACGTGGACGAGGTCAACCTGCTGCACGACCACCTGGTCGACCTGCTGCTGGACGCCGCCGCGATGGGCAGGGCACACGTGGAGCGCGACGGCGTCTCGCTGTCCCACGCCTCGTCTTTCCTGCTTGTCGGCACGATGAACCCCGAGGAGGGCGAGCTCCGGCCACAGCTGCTGGACCGGTTCGGGCTGACCGTCGAGGTGACCGCCGCCCGGGACGTCGAGCAGCGGGTCGAGGTGATCCGGCGCCGGCTCGCGTTCGAGGCGGACCCGGCCGGCTTCGCCACCGGCTGGCGGGACGCCGAGGCCGAGCTGGCCGCCCAGATCGTGGCCGCCAGGGCCCGGTTGGCCGACGTGCTGCTGCCCGACACCGAGCTGCGCCGGATCGCCGCGCTGTGCGCCGCCTTCGAGGTGGACGGCATGCGGGCCGACCTGGTGACCGCGCGCACCGCGGTCGCGCACGCCGCCTGGCGCGGTGCGGCCGAGGTCACCGAGGAGGACGTCCGGGTGGCCGCCCGGCTGGCCCTGCCGCACCGCCGCCGCCGTGACCCCTTCGACGAGCCCGGCCTGGACGACGGCGCGCTGGACGACGCCCTGGACCGCGCCGCCGAGCAGGCCGAACCGCCGCGCCCGCCGGACTCCGACCCGAGCGGCGGCGGCGACCCTGACAGCCCTGACGACGGTGGCCCCCCGGACGACGGCGGCGGCCCGAACGGGGACGGCCCCAGTGGCGGAGGCGTGCCCCCGCCCGCCGCCGAGCCGCCGCCGGGCCGGGGTGCGGCCGGCGGGGACGGCCGGAGCCAGCCGGCGCCGACCCCCTCGGCGCCGTTCCGGGCCCGGCTGCTGACCGTGCCCGGGGTCGGCGAGGGCGCCCCCGGCCGCCGGTCCCGGGCCCGCACCGACCAGGGCCGCGTGGTGCGCGCCGCGGCGGACAACCCGCACCGGGCCGCCGACCTGCACCTGCCGGCCACCGTGGCCGCCGCCGCGCCCCACCAGCACGCCCGCGGCCGCACCGGCCCCGGCCTGCGGCTGAAGCGCGACGACCTGCGGCACGCCGTGCGCGAGGGCCGCGAGGGCAACCTGGTGCTGTTCGTGGTGGACGCGTCCGGGTCGATGGCCGCGCGGCGCCGGATGGCGGCGGTGAGTGGTGCCGTGCTGTCCCTGCTGCGCGACGCCTACCAGCGCCGGGACAAGGTCGGCCTGGTCACCTTCCGGGCCGGCGGCGCCGAGCTGCTGCTGCCGCCGACCTCGTCGGTGCCCGCCGCGGTCACCCGGCTCAACCGGCTGCGCACCGGCGGGCGGACGCCGCTGGCCGACGGGTTGCTGCGGGCCCGGCGGGTGCTGGCCGCCGAGCGGCTGCGCGACCCGCGCCGGCGCGCGCTGCTGGTGCTGTGCACCGACGGCCGCGCCACGGTACCGGTCCGGGCCGGCGGCGACCCGCTGGCCGATGCCCTGCGCGCGGCCGCGCTGCTGGCGGGGGACGGCGTGGCGACGGTGGTGGTGGACTGCGAGTCCGGCCCGGTGCGGTTGGGCCTGGCCGGCCAGTTGGCGGCGGCCGCCGGCGGTCCGGTGTTCGCGGTGGGGGAGCTGTCCGCCGAGCGGGTCACCGGTGTCGTGCGCGCCGCCAGGGCGGCCTGAGCTCGGCGTTCCCCGTGAACCGAAGTCCGGCCGGAGGGCTGTCCCGAAGTGTGACCCGACCTTTGGGCCGAAGTCTTGGCGCAGTCGGTATCAAATCGGGCTTCCGGGCGGACCGACCGGCCAGCATGCTGTGCGGCTATGGGGTTCACCGGTCGGCAGTTCGGCCGTCCGTCCGGTCTGCCCGGCCGCCTGGTGGGTGGGCTGATGGCGCGCGGCAACCGGGCGTTCAACGTCGAGGTGGCGACCCGGCTGGGCCGGCTGGCCGGTGGAGCGGAGCGGATCGCCGAGGTCGGCTGCGGCCCCGGAGTCGGGCTGGCCGCGCTGCTCCGGCAGTTCCCGGACGCTCAGGTGCTGGGTATCGACCTGTCCCCGGAGATGCTGGCCCAGAGCAGAGCGCGCAACGCCGAGGCCGTCCGGTCCGGCCGGTTGACTCTGCGCCAGGGCGGCGTCGAGCAGCTGGGCACCCCGGTGGACCTGATCGTCGCCGTGCACGTGCTCTACTTCTGGCACCAGCCGGTCGAGGTGCTCGGCTGGCTGCGCCGCGCGGTGACCGAGGACGGGCTGGTCGCGCTCGGCTACCGGTGCCGCCCCGACATGCCGCCGCCGGCCCGGCGCGACTTCCCGAGGGAGGGGCACCTGCTCTACGAGGTCGACTCGCAGGTGCGCGGCCTGTTCGCGGCGGCCGGGTTCCAGACCGCGCGCAGCGTCAGAATCGACGCGACGAGGATGCATCTCGGCTGGTTGACGGTCGCCGGACCGTAGCGGCCGGGGTCGAAGGGAGACGGTGTGCCACAGGGCCAGGTCGTTGAGGTTCCCCAGGACGGGCTGAGTACCCGGCAGCGGCGCAACCGGCCGCTGCTGATGGTGCACACCGGCGAGATGAAGGGGAAGTCGACCGCCGCGTTCGGCATGGCTCTGCGGGCCTGGAACCAGGGCTGGTCGATCGGCGTCTTCCAGTTCGTCAAGTCGGCCAAGTGGAAGGTGGGCGAGGAGGCCGCGTTCCGGGCACTGGGCCGGCTGCACGAGGAGACCGGCGAGGGCGGCGCGGTGGAGTGGCACAAGATGGGCGAGGGCTGGTCCTGGGCCCGCAAACAGGGCACCGAGGAGGACCACGCGGCCGCCGCCGTCGAGGGGTGGCGGGAGATCCGGCGCCGGATCGAGGCGGGGACACACGAGATGTACGTGCTGGACGAGTTCACCTACCCGCTCAAATGGGGGTGGGTCGACGTCGCCGAGGTCGTCGAGGTGCTCACCGCGCGGACCGGCCGGCAGCACGTCGTGATCACCGGGCGGGACGCGCCGGCCGCCCTGATCGAGGCCGCCGACCTGGTGCTGAACACAACCAAGGTGAAGCACCCGATGGACGCCGGCCAGAAGGGGCAGCGCGGCATCGAGTGGTGACCCCGGCCGGGTCCAGGGGCTCCCGCGTCAGGGGGCGCAGAGGGCGCGCTGGGCGGCGTTCTCCACGGCCTTGGCCAGGTGCACCTCGCCGACCGCGGTGGGGTGGATCCCGTCGACGGACAGGTCCAGCCGGGGGTTCCAGCCGCTGCTCGCGTCCACGATCCGCACGGCGTCGAACTTGGAGGCCACCTTGCGCTGCGCGGCGGCGTAGGCGGCAATGACCTTGGGGTCGTGCCCCGGGTGGTTGGGCGCCTGGACCTGCAGCGGGCGGACCAGCAGGATCGTCGGCACCGGCGGCACGGCGAACGTGGCCAGCACCCGCTGGAGCGCCCCGGTCCACTGCGCGGTCGGCAGCTTGTTCTTGATGTCGTTGATCCCGGAGTCGATCACCACGAGGTCGGACGTGCCGGGCACCCAGCGGGTCTTGCCGCTGTGCACCAGGCTGTCGACGTTCAGCGTGGTGCCGCCGTTCACCGCCCGGATGACGGGCTTGACCCGCATCGCGACGGCCGCCAGCGTCACGTAGCTGGCCGGCGCCCCGCCAATCTGGGGGGAGGCCAGGTAGCTGTGCCCGTAGGCGACGAGCGGGCCGTGCGGGCGGCCGCACTCCCTGGAGGACGCGGCCTGGGCGACCGGCGCGACGGCCGTGGCGCCGGCGACCACGGAGGTCGCGACGGCGGCCAGCGCGATGACCAGGGCACGTACCCGCACGGTAACTCCTAGAAAGCTGTTTCTACGGGGGAGCGCGACGGTCGGGGCTCCGTCGAATCTCACTGTCGCACGGAGATGATCTCATTGGTGTCCTTCTCGTGGGGGAATTCCGGCGTCCGGTCGGCGTGGTGCGGTGACTGTCAGGCGCGAGTAATCCATCAAATCGGGTGAACCGTTCACGGAAGGGTCATTGACGGTCCAGGCCCGACATGCATGTCGAGGTGCCCGGCTCTGCCCGCCTCCGGGGCGGCCCGCGTAGCGTGCCGGTCATGAGCAGGGCAATCGTGATCGCCGGCGTGGCCTCCGGTACCGGCAAGACCACGGTGGCCACCGGCCTGATGGCCGCGCTGTGCCGGCGGGGTACCTCGGTGGCCCCGTTCAAGGTCGGGCCGGATTACATCGACCCCGGCTACCACGCGCTGGCCACCGGGCGCCCCGGCCGCAACCTGGACCCGGTACTGGTCGGTGAGCACCGCGTGCCGGCGCTGTTCCGGCACGGGCTGGCCGGCGCCGAGGTAGCGGTCGTCGAGGGCGTGATGGGGCTGTTCGACGGCCGGATCGGGCCTGCTGGCGAGCCGGCCGGCGGGCTGGTCGCCGACGGGTCCACCGCGCACGTGGCCCGGCTGATCGGCGCCCCCGTGCTGCTGGTGGTGGACTGCCGGGGGCAGAGCCGCAGCCTGGCCGCGCTGCTGCACGGGTTCGCCACCTACCGGCCCGGTACGCGGCTCGCCGGTGTGGTGCTCAACCAGGTCGGCAGCCCCCGGCACGAGCAGGTGCTGCGCGACGCCTGCGCCGAGGTCGGGCTGCCGGTGCTCGGGGCGCTGCCCCGTCGCGACGAGCTGGCCGTGCCGTCGCGCCACCTCGGCCTGGTCACCGCCGCCGAGCACGGCCCGGCCGCGACCTCGGCGGTCGACGCGATGGCCGAGCTGGTCGCCAGGCATGTCGAGCTGGACGCCGTGCTGGCCGCTGCGTCCGTGGCGCCCGCCGGTGGTCCGGCCTGGGACGCGGCGGCCGAGGTCGCGGGATTTGGCGGCGGGGCTGGGCGCCCGCTGGTGGCGATCGCCGGGGGTACGGCGTTCAGCTTCGGGTACGCCGAGCACGCCGAGCTGCTGGCCGCCGCCGGCGCCGAGGTCGCCGTGTTCGACCCGCTGCGCGCCGAGCACCTGCCGGCCGGCGCGGCGGGGCTGGTGCTGCCCGGCGGCTTTCCCGAGGAGCACGGCGCTGGGCTGGCCGCCAACGCCGGCCTGCGCGCGGAGGTGGCCGCGCTGGCCCGCGCCGGGGCGCCGGTGCACGCCGAGTGCGGTGGGCTGCTGTACCTGGTCAGGGAGCTGGACGGGCACCCGATGTGTGGCGTGCTGCCCGGTGTCGGCCGGATGACGCGGCAGCTGCGGCTCGGCTACCGGGATGCGGTGGCGCTCAGTGCCTCGTCGCTGTTCGAGCCGGGGCAGCGGGTCACCGGGCACGAGTTCCACCGCACCGAGGTGACTCCGGCCGCCGGCTCTGGGGTTGCCGGCTCCGGGTCCGTGGGATCGGGCGAGGCCGGCGAGGCCGGGGGTGGGCCGGCCTGGCAGTGGGCGGTGCAGGGCACACCGGCCGGCCCGGAGGGGTTCGTCCGGGGCGGGGTGCACGCGTCCTACCTGCACACCCACCCGGCCGGCCAACCCAGCGCGGTGGCGCGGTTCGTGGCCCACTGTGCCGCCTTCGCCGCCTTCGCCGCCGGCGGGACCGACCCGGTCGGTGTGGCCGAGTCCGACTCGGTGGCCGTGCCCGGCCGGTGACCGGTGACCTGGTGGTCGGCCTCGGCTGCCGGCCCGGCGTGGCCGCCGTCGACGTACTGGCCACCGTCGCGGCCCTGCTGGCGCGGCACGGCCTCGACCCGACCGCCGTGCGCGCCTACGCCACGCTGGACGAGCGGGCCGCCGAGCCGGGGCTGCGGGCACTGGCCGCCCCCGCATCGGCCGACTCCGGGCGGGCAGACCCGGCACTGACCGTCCCCGCGCTGCTGGCCTACCCGGCCCGGCTGCTGGCGCTGGTCGACGTGCCGAACCCGAGTGCCCGGGTGGTCGCCGCCGTCGGCACCGCCTCGGTGGCCGAGGCCGCCGCGCTGCACGCGGCCGGTGAGCTCGCGCCGCCGGGCGCCGAGGTGGCACTGGTCGCGCCGAAGCTCGCCGGCGCCGGGGTCACCGCGGCCGCCGCCCGAATAAGCTCGCCCCGATCGGGGCCGGCTTGAGCCGGCTGGGCACAATTCCGCCGCCGACGGGGTCGACGGACACCCCGGGTGGGCCATGAATGGCGCCGAACCGGCCCCGCCGCGGGATACTCCGGCGCGAGGCGGCGCCGGCGGGGGCGCGGCCGTGGCGGAAGGGAACCCGGGAGATGGCCGAAGAGCGGCGCCACGGGCCGGCCGACGAGGGCAACGGTGGCCCGGTGACCCCCGGGGCCGAGCCGCCGAGGGCCGGCTCGCCCGGCAACGGCGGCAACGGGGCGAACGGCCTGACCGGCTCGGCGCCCGGGGCGAAGCCGGGCGGCGCGCTGGTCACCCCGGACCCGGCGAAACCGGTCGTCGAGCAGCTCAAGCGGACCCGGGTCAGCGGGCTGTGGATCGGCGTCACGCTGTCCGCCGTCGTGCTGCTCTTTCTGCTGATCTTCATTCTGCAGAACAACGTGCCGACGCCGATCCGCTTCCTCGGTATCGAGGGCACCCTGCCGGTGGGGGTGGCGTTGCTGTTCTCGGCGGTGCTCGGGGTGCTGCTGGTGGCCATCCCCGGCTACCTGCGGATCCTGCAACTGCGCCGGGCGGCCCGTCGCCACCGTGAGCACGCGCCCCGCCGCCACCGCGAGCACTAGACACGCCCTGCCCGGCTCGCATCACGTTGACCGGGCAGGGGACCGGTGGGGAGGATGCACCGTGCGTAACCAGACTTCGGCGCCCGCCCGGTCCGCCCCCCGGCGTGGAGTAGAGCATGGCTGACCAGCACTATCTGGTCGGGCTGGACCTGCGGGACCGGCTGGTCGTTGTGATCGGCGGCGGCTCGGTGGTGCAGCGCCGGGTACCTCGGTTGCTGGCCGCCGGCGCCCGGGTCCGGGTGGTGTCGCCGTCGGTGACCGCGGTGGTGGAGGGCCTGGTCGGCTCGGGTGACGTGGAGTGGGTGCGCCGCCGCTACACCGACGGTGACCTGGAGGGCGCCTGGTACGCGCTGGCCTGCGCGTCCGACCCGGCGGCCAACGCGGCGGTGGTGGCCGAGGCGCAGCGCCTCCGGGTGTTCTGTGTGCGGGCGGACGCCGGTGAGCTGGGGTCGGCGGTCACCCCGGCGGTCGGCGAGCACGAGGGGCTCACCCTGGGCGTGCTGTCCGGTGGCGAGCCGAGGCGGTCGGCGGCGGTCCGCACGGCGCTGGTCGAGGCGCTGCAGACCGGGCTGATCGACGACTCGGCGGAGCCGGCCGCGCCGGGTGTCGCGCTGGTCGGCGGCGGCCCCGGCGACCCCGGGCTGATCACCGTGCGGGGCCGTCGGCTGCTGTCGCGGGCCGACGTGGTGGTCGCCGACCGGCTGGCCCCGCAGCGGCTGCTCGAGGAGCTGCCGTCGCACGTCCAGGTGATCGACGCGTCCAAGATCCCGTACGGCCGGGCCATGCAGCAGGAGGCGATCAACACCGCGCTGATCGACGCGGCGAAGGCCGGCAAGTTCGTCGTCCGGCTCAAGGGCGGCGACCCGTTCGTCTTCGGCCGGGGCTTCGAGGAGCTGCTCGCCTGTGTCGAGGCCGGTGTGCCGGTCACCGTCGTACCCGGGGTGACCAGCGCGTTCGCCGCGCCGGCCGCCGCCGATGTGCCGGTCAGCCACCGGGGGGTCGCGCACGAGATCGTGGTCATCTCCGGGCACGCCGCCCCGGACGACCCGGCCTCGCTGATCGACTGGCCGGCGCTGGGCCGGCTGCGCGGCACGCTGGTGCTGCTGATGGGCGTGCAGAAGGTGGCCGCGTTCGCCGAGGTGCTGATCGAGCACGGCCGCCCCGCCGACACCCCGGTCGCGGTGATCCAGGACGGCACGCTGCGCGGCCAGCGCGAGCTGCGCAGCACGCTGGCCAAGGTGGCCGACGAGATGGCGCGCGAGGGGTTCCGCCCGCCGGCGATCATCGTGATCGGCCCGGTGGCGGGCCTGGCCACCGGCAAGTAGGGCCGCCAGCGGCGGGTTACTTTTTCGGCGGGTTGCCGAACGCGTGGACCCGGGCCACCGCGCGGCTCAGCCGGCCGCGCGCTTGCGCGGGTCGGACGGGAAGACGCCGGCCGCGATGCACCGGTCCGACCAGGCGGTCACCTTCTCCAGCGTCGGCGCCAGCTGGTGGCCCAGCGCCCGGACCAGGGTGCGCTGGCTGGCGTCGGTGCGGTCCTCGATCTTGGTCCGGAAGGCGCGGCCGGCGTCGGTGAGCTCCCAGTGGGCGACCAGGCCGGACACGGTCAGGCTGGCCACCGCCTGCTCGTGCGCCTCCCGCGACCAGCCCCGGGTGTGGCTGTACTCGCCGAGCGAGTAGCCCAGCCAGAGCTCGGTCACGATGTTCATCTCGCACCCGCCGAGGCCGGCCGCGATGCAGGTCGCCACGTGGCCGTCGCCCCGGTGCTCGCGGACCAGGTCGGCGGCCCGCCACAGCCGGGCGTACGGGTCGGCCAGTCGGGGCGCGGAGCGCAGCGCGGAGAACAGCGGCCGGCCGGCGCCGTCGGCGACCGCCGCGGCCCCCTCCAGCGACTCGGCCACCTCGAGCACCTCGGCCTCGGTGGTCACGTCGCCGAGCACCTTGCGCAGGCTCACCGCGACGCCCTCGTCCCGCAGCGCGATCAGCTCGGTGCGGTCCAGCTTGCCGAGGCCGTCGGTCCACAGCTGGTCGATCATGTCGGGCGGGAACACCGCGAAGGCGGCGGCCACCACCGAGGACGGTACGTCGCCGAGCGCGGCGCCCCGCCCGCAGACGTAGCCGGACAGGAAGTTCAGCCCGTGCGCGGCGAGCGCGTCGTAGACCTCCTGGGCCCACACCGCGTGCATGGCGAGCGGCTCCAGTGCGTCCCGCAACTGGCGGGCCGGTCCACCAGTGGCGACGGCCGGGGGAGCGGTGGTGCCCTCCGGTGCGCGGGTGAAGAAGGTGGCGACCGCGGCCTCGTAGTCCATACCGCGAATTTAGTGTCCGGCCGGTCGCGGTGTGCGAGCCACCACCCCCGCCACGCCAGAAGTTCGGCTTGACGGGGTCGGCGGCGGCCCGCGAGAGTGGTCCGACGGTGTTCGGACACACTGTCCAGACGCTATGCTCGACGTAGTTGTGCGTCGTTGTGCGGGGAGGACGTCATGCGCGCTACCGGGTCCGGGGCGGGCCGATGACCGGCGGCGGCACGCGCGAGCTGGTCGAGCGGGTCTACCTCGCGCTGGCCGGTGGGCACCGGACGGAGCTGGCCGCCGTGCTGCACCCCGAGTTCGAGGGCCACTTCAGCCCCGGCCTGCCCGCGCCCATCGGCGGCCGGCACAGCGGGGCCACGGCGTGCATCGACCGCGGTTGGTGGGCCATCGGCGCGGCCTACGCGGTTCGCGCCCGGCCCGAGCGGTGGCTGGACTGCGGGCCGCGCGAGCTGCTCGTGACCGGTACCTACGAGGGCAGCGCGCGGCGCACCGGGCGGCCGCTGGTGGCACCGTTCGCGCACCTCTGGGCCGGCGACGGCGACCGGTTGCGCTCCCTGCACCAGTACACCGACACCGCGCTCTGGCTGGCCGCGCTCCAGGAGGTACCGAGATGACCGAACCCGCCCTCGCCGACCGGGTCACCCTGGTCAGGGACGAGACGGCCGACGGGCTGGCGCGGCTGCGGCTGGCCCGCCCGGGCGGCCGCAACGGGATCGACATGGCCATGGTGCTGGCGCTGGCCGGTGCGCTCGACACGGTGGCCGCCGACCCCGGTGTGCGGGCGCTGCTGATCGACGCCGAAGGGCCGGCGTTCACGGTCGGCGGCGACCTGCGCCATCTCGGCGGCCAGGCCGACCGGCTGCCCACCGAGCTGCACGAGATGATCTCGCGCTACCACCGCACGCTGGGCCAGCTGGCCCAGCTGCCGATCCCCGTGCTGGTGGCGGCGCACGGCGCGGCGGCCGGCGGTGGGCTCGGCCTGCTGTGGTGCGCCGACGTGGTGATCGCCGCCGACGACCTGCGGATCGCCACCGGGTTCATCCACCTGGCGCTGTCCGGCGACGGTGGCAGCAGCTGGCACCTGCCCCGGCTGGTCGGGCTGCGCCGGGCCCAGGAGCTGATCATGGGCGGCCGGGTGCTGGACGCCGCCGAGGCGCTGGAGTGGGGCCTAGTCAGCCGGGTGGTGCCGGCCGCCGAGCTCGCCGAACAGGCGTTGGCGCAGGCCCGCGCGCTCGCCGCCGGACCGACCTACGCGCTGGGCCGGATGAAGCGGCTGCTGCTGGAGAGCTCGGGCAACAGCTACGCCGAGCAGCTTGCCGCCGAGCGCGCGGCGATCGTGGACTGCGCCCGCACCGAGGATGCCCGGGAGGGCCTCGCCGCGTTCGCCGACCGGCGCCCGCCCCGGTTCACCGGCCGCTAGCCTCGGCGCTGGGCCCGCCGACGCGGTGGGTGGCACCCTCGCCTCCACCGTTCGAGGCATTGTCCTCACCGCGCGGGCGCAACGAGGCTGGGGCGCGACAGTGCGACAGTGCAGCGCCCGACAGCACTGCGAGCCACAGTGACGTGGAGGTAGCCATGACGACCGGCCAGCCGGCGAGCTCCGACTTCGACGTGATCGTCGTCGGGGCGGGCTACTCCGGCCTCTACCTGCTGCACCGGCTGCGGGCCCAGGGCCGGCGGGTCCGCGTGCTCGAGGCGGGGGACGGTGTCGGCGGCACCTGGTACTGGAACCGCTACCCGGGCGCGCGCTGCGACGTGGAGAGCGTGGAGTACGGGTTCTCCTTCTCCGCCGAGCTGGACGAGCGGTGGCGCTGGAGTGAGCGGTACTCCGCGCAGCCGGACATCCTGGCCTACCTGAACACCGTGGCGGACACGTTCGATCTGCGCCCCGACATCCAGCTGAACACCACGGTGACCTCGGCCGCCTACGACGAGTCGGCGCACCGCTGGCGGCTGCGCACGCGCCCCAGCGGGGACACCGACGGCGGGGGCGCCGGCGGGGGCGAAGAGCTGACCGCCCAGTTCTGTGTGATGGCCACGGGGTGCCTGTCCAAGCCGAAGGTGCCCGACATCGCCGGTCTGGACTCGTTCGCCGGCCCGAGCTACTCCACCTCCAGCTGGCCGCACCGGGGCGTCGACTTCACCGGGCAGCGCGTCGGCGTGATCGGCACCGGCTCGTCCGGTGTGCAGGCCATCCCACTGATCGCCGAGCAGGCCGCCCACCTGCACGTGTTCCAGCGCACCGCGAACTACATCGTGCCGGCCCACAACCACGAGCTGTCCGAGCACGACCAGGGGGCCGAGAAGCTGGCCACCCGCCGGCGCAGTGGCCTGGGCTGCCCGCTCGGCGTGGCCTTCGAGCCCACCGAGGTCAACGCGGTGCCGGCCATGGAGCTGTCGGCCGAGGAGCGGGAGGCCGAGTTCGAGCGGCTCTGGGAGCGCGGCGGACTGGTCATGATGCTGGCCTTCCCGGACCTGCTGGTGGAGGGCGAGGCCAACCGGGCGGCCGCCGACTTCCTCAAGTCCAAGATCAGGGCGAAGGTGCACGACCCCTCGATCGCGGAGATCCTGACGCCGAAGGGCTACCCGGTCGGCTCGAAGCGGCTGTGCGTGGACACCAGCTACTACGAGACGTTCAACCGGGACAACGTCAGCCTGGTCGACCTGACCGCCACCCCGATCGACCGGGTCACCCCCGCCGGCGTGCTGACCGGCGCGGGAGAGGTGCCGCTGGACGCGCTCGTGCTGGCCACCGGCTTCGACGCGATGACCGGCGCGCTGACCGCCATCGACATCCGAGGCCGGGGCGGCGTGCCGCTGTCACGCAGCTGGGCCGACGGCCCGCGCAGCCTGCTCGGGCTGGCCGTCGCCGGCTTCCCGAACCTGTTCACCGTGACTGGGCCGGGCAGCCCCTCGGTGCTGAGCAACATGCGGCTGTCCATCGAGCAACACGTCGACTGGATCACCGACTGCCTCGCCTACCTGGCCGAAAACGGGATCGCCGCCATCGAGGCCACGGAGGGTGCCCAGGAGTCCTGGGTGGCCCACGCCGCCGAGGTCGCCGAGCCGACGGTCTTCCCCCGCGGCGCCTCCTGGTACACCGGCACCAACGTGCCCGGCAAGGCCAGGGTGTTCATGCCTTACATCGGCGGTGTCCCGGCCTACCGGGAAGCCTGCGACAAGGTCGCCGCCGAGGGCTACCAGGGCTTCGAGCTGACCCGGGCCTGAATCCGCGGGTCAGACCCCGTGAGTGGCAATGGTCGCTATAGCGACCATTGCCACTCACGGGTCTTGAGCTGGGGTTTTGTGGGCTGAGAGGTCGTGGGTGGCGGTGCGGCCGACTTCGGCGGTGCGGCGTAGGAAGTCGGCGAGCAGGGTGAGCTCGGCCTCGGTGTAGGCGGCGCAGACCCCGTCCATCGCGTGGTTCATGCCCGCGTAGAGGCGGAACATCTCCGGGTTGCGCGCGGGCAGCGCGCGGACGGTGACCGCGCGCCGGTCGGCCGCCTCGGGGTCCCGGTCCCTGGTGATCCAACGGGCGCGCTGCAGCCGGTCCAGCACGCCGGTCAGGGTGGCCGGGTGCACCCCGGCGAGCCGGGCCAATGTGCTCGGGCCGAGCGGGCCGTGCCGCTGGATCACGTCCAGGCAGTCCAGGTCGGCGTCCTTGAGTCCCAGTCGTGTGCCGACCCGGTGGTTCAGCTGGGTCAGCTGCCCGTTCAGCCCGCGCAGCGCCGCCTTGACCTCGGTGACCAGCCGCCGTCGCTGCCGGGGCGATCCTTCATTTGATTTGAAACTCATATGATATGTTCTCCATATAGTACGAACCTCATGCGAAGGGTAGCCGGTCCCGGCGCCCGCCCAGGGAAAGGCTCGCCATGGCCGTCGCCCATCTTGTGGTCAACGTGGTGCTCGCCGTCGCGCTGTGCGGCTCGGCGGTCGCCGACTTCGTCCGGTACGAGCGCATCCTGGTCGGCATGGCCAACGCGGGTGTGCCGGAGTCCTGGCTGACCGGGCTCGGGCTGGTCAAGGTCGTCGGTGCGGTCGGCCTGCTGGTCGGGCTGTGGCTGGCGCCGATCGGCGTCGCCGCCTCGGTGGGCGTGGTGCTGTTCTTCGCCGCCGCGCTGTTCGTGCACCTGCGGGCGCGGGACTACGCCCTCGGCCCGGTCGCCGCGTTCGGCCTGCTCTCCGCCGCCGCACTGGCCCTCGGCCTCGCCTGACCACAGAAGCGCACGTCAAACCCCGTGAGTGGCGAGTTGGGCTATAACCCAACTCGCCACTCACGGGTCTTGAGCTGGGGTTATGCCGGCGGAGCCGGGCTAGGGCTCGACGACCGGGATCTCCAGGTGCGCGGTCAGCCCGCCGCCCTCGCGCGCGGACAGTGTGAGCTGGCCCTTCATACCGCTGACCAGCTGCGCCACGATCCACAGGCCGAGCCCGGCGGTGCCGCGCCGGTCGCCGAGGCTGACGTACTTGCGGGACACCTCGCCGAGCTGGTCGGGCGGCAGGCCGGGACCGCGGTCGCACACCTGGGCAACCAGCCGGTCCGGGTGGCCGGTCAGGTGCAGCTCGACGGGGCCGGTGCTGCTGTGCCGGGCGGCGTTCTCGGCGAGGTTGGTGAGGATCCGGCGCAGCCGCTGCGGGTCGCTCCACACCGCCGCGCCGGGCGGCTCCACCGTGGCCTCGCGGCGCTCCGGCGGGATGCCGGCGGCGTCCAGCACCGCGTCGGCCAGCTCGGCCAGCGCCACCCGGCACTCCCGAGGGCGCCCGACCGGGCTGCCGTCGGCGATGGCCAGGTCGGCGAGGTTGTCCAGCATGTCGCGCAGGTGCTCGCTGTGCGCGGAGATCAGTGACAGCGCGGTGGCCGCGGCCGGCGGGGCCAGTGAGCCGGCGGCCAGATCGCGGCTGAGCGCCGTCATCGAGGCAACCGGGGTGCGGAACTCGTGCAGGATGACCCGCAGCCCGTCCTGCCGGGCATGCTGCGACTCGAGCAGCCGTTCCCGCAGGTCACGCTCCTCCAGCAGGGCCTCGTGCTCCGCCATCGCGGCCGCCCGGGACTGGGCGGCCGCGTCGAACTGGCGCTCCAGCATCCGGCTGAACACCTCCACCAGCACCGCGACGGCCAGCAGGTACCCGGTCCACCACGCGCCGTACTGCCAGCCGGCCGGTCGCGCCGGGCCGAGCTCGCCGACCGTGATGGCCAGGGTGTAGCCGGCGCCGAGCCCCACCGCCACCACGTAACCGCGCCGCCCGCCGAGCCCCGCCGCGATCACGATCAGCGGCAGCACCGCGACCAGTGGGCTGTTCGCGCCGCCGGTCAGGGCGCAGCCGACGAGGGTGAGCGCCGAGTCGACGAGGGAGACCGCCCAGGTCGGCGGGAGCCAGAGATCGCGCAGCCGCCAGCACAGCAGCACCGCGGAGTAGGCCAGGGAGATCGCCAGCAGGGTCCAGGCGGCGATCCGGTGCGCGGCGGCGAACTGAGGGTCCAACAGCAACAGCAGGCCCCAGGACAGCACCACGCCGGCCCGCACGAACACGACGACCAGCTGCTCACGGGGGTCGCCGAGGTTGTTGAAGTCCAGCGGCGGCCGCTTCGGGGCGCTCATCCCGCGAATGGTGCCCCGAATGGGCCCACCACGGCCATTCGGCGAACCGCGGGCGCGCCGGCGCCGTGTGATGATCTGAGCGCGCCCACCACCGCACCCCGCGAGGAGACACCGCCGATGGCGATCGACCGGATCATCGAGCACAACCACCGGACCGGCTTCGGCAGCCTGTGTCAGGGCGGGCTGCGGATGGACTCGTTCCCGATGCGGCTGTTCCGCAAGGGCAACAAGAAGTTCTGGAACCCCGAGGACATCGACTTCACCCGGGACGCCGAGGACCTGGCGGCGATGACCGAGGACGAGCGGCTGATCACCTGTGTGCTCGCGGCGCAGTTCATGGCCGGCGAGGAGTCGGTCACGCAGGACATCCAGCCGTTCATGCACGCGATGGCCGCCGAGGGCCGGCTGGCCGATGAGGCCTACCTGGCGCAGTTCGCGTTCGAGGAGGCCAAGCACATGCAGGGCTTCCGGCTGTGGTTCGACTCGGTCGGCCTGACCGCGGACCTGCACCAGTTCACCGAGGCGCCCGCCTACGACACGATCTTCAAGGTGGAGCAGCCGAAGGCGATGTACGCGCTGCTGGCCGACCCGTCGCCGGCGGCGCAGGTGCGCGCCTCGGTGACCTACAACCACATCGTCGAGGGCTGCCTGGCGCTGACCGGCTACTTCGCCTGGGCCAAGGTGTGCGCCAGCCGGGGCATCCTGCCGGGCATGCAGCAGCTGATCAAGCGCATCGGCGACGACGAGCGCCGGCACATGGCCTGGGGCACGTTCACCTGCCGCCGCCACGTCGCCGCCGACGACGCCAACTGGGCGGTGGTCGAGCAGCGGATGGGCGAGCTCATGGAGCCGGCGCTGGAGCTCATCTCGGGGCTGTACGACGAGTTCCAGGCGCAGGGCAAGGCGATCCCGTTCGGCATCGACCGCGACGAGATGGTCGCCTACGGCAACGAGAAGCTGCACCGGCGGCTGGAGTCGATCCAGGGCGCCCGGGGCCGCGACCCCCGCGAGATCGACGAGGACTACTCGCCGATGGAGCTGGAGGACCGGTTCGGCGACGAGGACGCCGAGACGCACCGCAGGGCCGCCTCGGTCGGGGCGGTCGGCGCTTAGGTCGACGCCTTGGTGGACGGCGTGACCGGCGACCCGGCACCTCGGCTGCGGGACTGCCCCGGGTTCGGCCGGGTGTGGGCGGCGGCGACGGTGTCCGGCTTCGGCAGCTACGTCACGACGCTGGCGATCCAGGTGCTGGTCGTGGTGACCCTGCACGAGGGCGCCGCCGGCGTCGGGCTGGTCAGCGCCGCCCGGTGGCTGCCCTACCTGCTGTTCGGCCTGGTCGGCGGGGTGCTGGTGGAGCGGGCCCGGCGGCGGCCCGTGCTGGTCGTTACCGAGCTCGGCCTCGGTCTGTTGCTGGTCGCGGTGCCGGTGCTGGCAGGGCTGCACCGGCTGTCGCTGCCCGTGCTGATGGCGTTGATGGGGGTCTTCGGGCTGCTGTCGCTGCTCGGTGACGCCGCCGCGCAGTCCTTCCTGCCTCGGCTGGTGCCCGCCCGGCTGCTGACCGAGGCCAACGCCCGGCTGGGGCAGAGCGACGCCGCCGCGCAGACCTGCGGGCCCGCGCTGGCGGGTCTGCTCGTCTCCCTGTTCAGCGCGCCGGTGGCGGTGCTGGTCGACGCCGCGAGCTACCTCGTGTCCGGCCTGTTGCTGCTGCGCGTACCTGTGGTCGAACCCCCGTCGCGCCGGGCCCTTTCGGTGCGGGGGATCCGCGCGGAGGCCGCCGAGGGGCTGCGCTGGATCTACCGGCACCCCATGCTGCGGTCGATCGCCCTGAACACGCACGGCTGGTTCCTCTGCAACGCCGCCGTCGGCGCGGTGGTGGCGCCGTTCGCGCTGCACACGCTGCGGCTGAGCGCGTTCGGCTTCGGCCTGGCGATGGCGGCGGCCGGCGTCGGTGGTCTGGCCGGCGCGCTGGTCGCCACCCGGCTCGGGGTCCGCTTCGGCGCCGGCCGGGTGATCATCTCCTGTCGCGCGCTGACCGCCGTCGCCTGGGCGCTGGCGGCGCTGAGCGCCCCGCACTGGTCGGGCTGGTTGGTGTTCGGGGCCGCGCAGCTGCTGGTGGGCCTGTCCATGGGCGCGGAGAATGCCCACGAGCTCGGCTACCGGCAGGCGGTCACGCCCGACGCGCTGCAGGGCCGGATGAACGCCACCATGCGCTCGATCAACCGGGCGATGATCGTCGTGGGCGCACCGCTCGGCGGCCTGCTCGGTGACTCGGTCGGCTTCCGGGCGATGCTCTGGATCGGGGCGGCCGGTTTCCTCGTCGTCTCGGCCACCCTCGCGCTGTCGCCGTTCCGGACCGCCCGCCTCGACGGTCGCTCGGCATCGCCCGGGTAATTTGCCGGCCCGTACCCCTGTGGAGTGGGGGGGGGGGGGGGGGG